>JBPPMS010000111.1:0-25975 GCA_051306175.1 Mycobacterium sp.
CAATCACGTTGTCCCCGGGGGTGGGGCGCTCGTCGACGGTGGGACGGATATTCGCCGCCAGCGAGATCATCAGCGCGACAACGCCGACCACGAACACCGAACCGAGCGCGCTGCCGACCAACAGGAACGGCTTCCCGGCGCTCGAGGTGGGTGTCGCCGGGGCGAGGTCGGAGTCGGCGGCGTCAAGCTCCAGGTCGCCGGGTACGTCGTCGACCCCCGCGTCGCCCAACATGGCGGCCGCGGCAGAGAACGCAAGTCCGGACATAGTGCCGGGCTCCGCCCCGTCAGGATCCAGGGAGTACGCCAGACCTGCAGTCGATGCCTCGTACTGCGGAGCCTGCGCAGCGGCCAGCGCGGCTCCGCGAGCTAGCGCCATGTCGGGCTCGTCGGGGGCGTGCACCGGCAGCGAGATCAGGTTCTCGATATGGGTTTTCACTGCGGCGACGTCGATGCCGGAGCCGAGGACGAAGATGCCGTCCGGCCGCGGCGCGACGCGAGGGACGACGGACGTCTCGCGACGGTCGACGTCGGCGGCCATCTCGGCGAACACCGCCATCGCGTCGGCGCTGTGCAAGCTCTGCGTATCGACCTTCACAATGGAGCCGCTGTCGGTCTCGACCACCGACATGGTGGCGGTGTCGCGATTGATGAGCAGCACCGCGGTCTTGTCGTAGCCGACGGTCCTTCCGACTGCCTGGGCCAGTGCTCCGGCCGCATGCAATTCGGACACCAGCAGGACGTCGTCGATGCCGCGAACGGTCAGCGAGTCGCGCAGCCGAGCGGCCTCGGCATGGTCGGTCCAGGTGACGCCGACCGCCTTGAGTGAGTGGCCGCCGTCGACGGCACTTTCCTGGGTCCCGAGGATCGCCGCGATCACCTGCTCGGAAGGCGAAGGTTCTCCGCCTTCCCCGGAATTCACGTCGAAGACATCGTGGTCAACGGTCATGCCGTCGCCCTTGTCGCCTTCGACCAGCACCATGCGGACCGCCGAAGATGTCATCGACACCCCGAGAACGATGTCCACTTTCCCTCCACGCTATCCGCTACGCGCTTCCGCCCGCACCGCGGGCACCTGCGCCGAACGTCTTCGCCCGCCCATTTAATCGCTAGCGCCTGCCTGCGGTGTTACACCGTCAGAGGGCGGACCGGGAGCGACGAAAACCGGTGGCGATCGCGTCGACGATGATGCTCGCTGACCCTTGGTAATAAAAACGATACCCGCGTTTTTTGCACGTGTGGGAGTGAGAATCCTCTGACTGATGAGGTGCAGTTTTCGGGGTTCTCGCGGCCTAGGGGCAGCGACGCCGGCGAGGACGTTCGAGATCGGGTGTTCGACGGAATCGAACGTGATTTCCGCCCGAACTTCACCCTGACGATGCCCTCAAATCACAGCTGCCACAGCAGCATCAGCATTCCCGGTGGCCTCAGTCGCCACTGCGCAGCCTCCCGTCAACCCGCGTCGGATCGCCGAGACATGAGTTGTGAACACAAACGTCGAGACCCGCGTACAAGAACTAATGTCTCGCGACTCGCCCGGCGCGGCGATCCGCACATCGCGGCCTCTAGGGCGCCTTAACAAAGTTCAGATACGACTTCGACGGCGTCGGCCCGCGCTGACCCTGGTACTTCGAGCCGACCTTGGCACTGCCGTACGGGTTCTCGGCCGGGCTGGTGAGGCGCAACAGGCACAGCTGGCCGATCTTCATGCCCGGCCACAGCGTGATCGGCAGGTTTGCGACGTTCGACAGCTCGAGCGTGATGTGACCACTGAACCCCGGGTCGATGAACCCCGCCGTCGAGTGCGTCAGCAGCCCGAGGCGGCCCAGCGACGACTTGCCTTCCAATCGGCCAGCCAGGTCGTCGGGCAGGGTGCACAGCTCGAGCGTCGACCCCAGGACGAACTCGCCGGGATGCAACACGAAGGGCTCGCACTGGGCGGGCTCGACGAGGCTGGTCAGCTCGTCCTGCTGCAGCGCCGGGTCGATGTGGGTGTAACGGGTGTTGTTGAACACCCGGAACATGCTGTCGAGACGGACGTCGATGCTCGATGGTTGCACCAGGGCGTCGTCGAACGGTTCGAGGCCGAGCCGACCAGCGGCGATCTCGGACCTGATGTCGCGATCTGAAAGCAGCACTCGCCGAGCGTATCGGCTGAGGTGCTAACCTCTGTGACCAGCACCGCCGATGTAGTTCAATGGCAGAACATCAGCTTCCCAAGCTGAATACGCGGGTTCGATTCCCGTCATCGGCTCAAGTCTGACCAGCACAACGGTGTTCGATTCCGTTCGATCCGACCCGTCAGGGTCACCGAGGGTCACAAGTCAGACGGAACTCTTGTTCGGGCGGTCCAGCGACCGGCCCGGCAGCCTTCAGCGCATCGTTCTGCGAGTGCGCGTATACCCGCAATGTCAGGGTCGGGTCGGAGTGTCCGATCCATGCCGCGATGACCGCGACGGGTACGCCGTCGAGGTGCATCAGGGTGGCCGCGGTGTGCCTGCCGCCGTGCAGCTTGATGTGGCGCACTCCTGCGGCCTTCACGGCTTCTGCCCAGTACCGCGACAGAACCGCCGGGTTGTACGGCTCCCCGATCTCGTTGGACACCGCGTAGTCGCCGGATCCGTAATGCTCCCCCAGCGCCAGCCGCTCGGCGGTCTGCCGTCGCTTCGCCGACCGCAGCACCTTGACCAGACGATCGGGCAGCGGCATTCTCGCCGCGAATGGCCCACCACCCCGGCCGGATGAGCGGCCCGCAGCAACGTGTCGCGGTGGCCCGCTCGAACACGCTCGATCCACCCCTGATCCTGGCCGATGAAACGACCGCGCACCTCGATGTCATCCAGGTCGACGGAGGTGCTCCGGTTGATCCGGGAGCTCGCCTCTGAAGACCGCGTGATCGTCGTCGCCCCCCACGCACCCGGTCGGATGCTGGTTAGTACGATCTGCGCGGGCATACCGCCCGACGAGAAAACATCGAACGGATTCACTATGAGCACCAATGTCGAGCAGCGGGAGTTCCAGGCTGAGGCCCGCCAACTGTTGCAACTGCTGGTCCACTCGATCTACTCCAATAAAGATTCGTTCCTGCGGGAGCTGATCTCGAACGCCTCCGACGCACTGGACAAACTTCGACTCGAAGCGTTCCGCAACAAAGACCTCGACGTCGACACCTCCGATCTCCACATCGAGATCGACATCGACAAGGCCGCCCGCACGCTCACGATCCGGGACAACGGCATCGGCATGACGCGCGACGAGGTGGTCGAGTTGATCGGTACGCTCGCCAAATCCGGCACCGCGGAATTGCGCCAGCAGCTGCGAGATGCCAAGCAGGACACAGAAGAGCTGATCGGCCAGTTCGGTGTCGGCTTCTACTCCACGTTCATGGTGGCCGACAAGGTGGACCTGCTCACCCGCAAGGCGGGCGAAAGTACCGCTACCCGTTGGGAATCCAGCGGCGACGGCACTTACACCATCGAGTCGGTGGACGACGCGCCGCAGGGGACGTCGGTGACGCTGCATCTCAAGCCGGAGGACACCGAAGACGAGCTGCACGACTACACCGCCGATTGGAAGATCCGGGAGCTGGTCAAGAAGTATTCGGACTTCATCGCCTGGCCCATCCGCATGCAGGTGGAGCGGACGACGCCGCCCGCCGGGGAGGGCGGCGAGGCGACCGTCACCACAGAAACCGAGACCGTCAACTCCAGGACGGCGCTGTGGGCGAAGTCCAAGAGCGAGGTCTCCGAGGAGGAGTACGCGCAGTTCTACAAGCACATCGCGCATGCCTGGGACGATCCGCTCGAGGTCATCGCGATGAAGGCGGAGGGCACCTTCGAATATCAGGCGCTGCTCTTCATCCCGTCGCGCGCACCGTTCGACCTGTTCAACCGCGACGCTCGCATCGGCGTGCAGCTCTACGTCAAGCGCGTCTTCATCATGGGCGACTGCGACGAGCTGGTGCCCGAGTACCTTCGCTTCGTCAAAGGTGTGGTCGACGCGCAGGACATGTCGCTCAACGTGTCTCGCGAGATCTTGCAGCAGGACCGGCAGATCAAGGTGATCCGGCGCAGCCTGACCAAGAAGGTGTTGTCGGCCATCAAGGACCTGCAGTCCAAGCGGCCCGACGACTACCGCACATTCTGGACGGAGTTCGGCCGGGTCTTCAAGGAGGGCCTGATCTCCGATATCGACAACCGCGACGCGGTACTGCGGGTGTCGTCGTTCGCCTCGACGTTTTCCGACGACGAATCCACCACTCTGGCCGGATACGTCGAACGCATGAAGGACGGCCAGGAACAGATCTTCTACGCCACCGGCGATTCTCGCCAGCAGCTGCTGAGTTCACCCCATCTGGAGGCGTTCAAGGCCAAGGGCTACGAGGTGCTGCTGCTCACCGATCCCGTCGACGAGGTCTGGGTCGAGTCGGTGCCCGAGTTCGAGGGCAAGGCGCTACAGTCCGTCGCCAAGGGCGAGGTGGACCTCGGGTCCTCCGACGACGAGGCCGCCGAGGATACCGACGGCGCGGACTTCGCCGAGCTGCTCACCTGGTTGAAGGAGACGCTCGACGACCACGTCAAAGAGGTGCGGCTGTCAACGCGGCTGACGGCGTCACCAGCATGCTTGATCACCGACACCTTCGGAATCACACCGCAACTCGCGCGGATGTACCGCGCCTCCGGGCAGGAAGTACCCGTCGGCAAGCGGATCTTGGAGCTCAACCCCGACCACGCACTCATCACCGGTCTACGGCAGGCGCTGACGGACACACCGGGCTCCGACAAACTGGTCGAGACCGCTGAACTGCTCTACGGCACAGCGGTTCTCGCCGAAGGCGGGGTGCTCGACGATCCGGCTCGGTTCGCCGCGTTGCTGGCGGACCGGCTGGCGCGGACAGTGTGAGGGGTCAGATCAGCCCGCGAACCCGGGGCACAGGTTGGTGGTCGACGCACTGACGAACAGAGCGCCCATTCCCGGCGCCAGGCCGAGTCCCTGCTCGATGCTGTCCATCTCGTCCAGGATGGAGGCGCCATTCGACAGGTTGCTGCAGACGCCCTGACCGGCGCTGACGATCTGCTCCGATGTCATGCCCGGCACGGAGACGCCGTTGATCGACAGTTCGTCGAGGAAGTCGCTGGCATCGGCGGCGGCAAGAGGGGCCGTGGCCAGTGCTGCGGCGAAACCGAGGGCAAGGACAGCGGGTACGAGCTTGAGTGCCATGCGTGATCCTTTTTCAGGTGGTTACAGCGCGGGAGGGCGGCTGACAGGGCTATGAGTCAGCGCCTCCCCCGATTGTTCCCAAGTTCAGGGATCGGGTTGCGACAACACCCAAACCACGTCTTGCAGGGGATACGACGGCGTCGACACCACCCCGATGAACGGGTGCGACAACTCCAGCACGAGAAACAGGTTGGTGGCGACGACCACGCCGACGATGGCCACCATCGGATAGTGCAGAGCTGAGCGTTCGACGCCGTAGATCACCACGGTGCCCAGCACCATCGCACTCGTCAGGAAGATGACCACCCACAGTGGCCAGGGCAGTCCGGCGTCGCCATGGGCGGTGAGTAGGCGGACGGTGCGCGCCTGGCTGATCTTGTCCAGGTTCGAATACGACGTCGCGAGCAACGTCTTCTGCGCGTCGGTGGTCGCCAGGACCTGACCGTAGGCCGTGTACACCCGGGCGAGTGCGGTGTCGGCTTCCGGTGAGCGGTTGATGTCCGCATTGGACCACTCAGCGATGGCGGCCTGCTCGTAGGAGAGCAGGGCGCTGCGGATGCGGTCTCTATCTGAGGTTTCGAATACCACTGAATTGCTGGCCATTTGAGCGCCCGCTGCGCCTTCGGCGTGGGCGTTGGCGTCCGCTGCGTTCGTTTGGGCCCACATCCCTGAGACGACGAAACCGATGAAGAAGGCGTAGACGAACCCGATGAACCCATAGGTGAACTTTGTGACGTCGTTGTGCTCGTCTTTCGTCAGCGCCGGGAACCGCCGGCGCAGAAACGTCTGAAGCATCATGGCGCCGCCCGCAACCAGCACGATCAGCCCTACCAGCAGCAGCCCCGGCGGCACCGACGTCACGATCCATCGACTCACGCCTGCCCCACCGTGCTTCCACCACTGCGGCTGCGTGCTACGAGTGCGGTGTGCAGGCACTCGATGAACGGGGACAGGGTCAGCACCATCGGAGCTCGTATTCAACGGTTCCGGAGACCTGCATGTGACCGTCCTCATAAAGCTTGAGCGGGGGGGCATAGCGTAGGCCCACCGGAAGCGCCCGTCAATGAGGGGTTAAGCGATCGTTTGGTCAGAATACCTCCGGTGACGTCTGCGCAACGCAGGGCCTACTCCGCAGTGGTGCGGCTCGGGGTGTGTTCACGCTGCCGCCGCGGGACTGTCCGCCGGGCGTTGGCACCATCACGGGGGTTTGCAGACTTCCGGTGAGTGGACCGCCCCGACTCCGCCGCCCGCGTCGCGCCAGGCCGGCGTTTCAGAGCTGGTCCGCCTGGGTGTCACCCGGTTCCGGCCGAAAATCCACGTCACCCTCTGCACCTGGGGGCCGGATCGTGCTGCGTAGGGGTCGAATCGGAACCTCCCGAATCCCCATCTAACAGGTAGGCGTCTACTCGAGATAGGAGAGTCGATTCGATATACGATTCCCCCACTCAGCACGAGGAGCGGGAGCACATGGCAGGTGAATACCCGGTTGGTCCCGGTGCGGCCCGGACTGGAGTCGTCGCGGAATTGATCTCCGCGGGATTCACCGAAGCCAGGGAGGTCGGCCGCGGCGCATCCGGCGTGGTGTACCGCTGTCATCAGGTTTCGCTGGGCCGCACGGTCGCAATCAAGGTCCTCGCCTCGGACCTCGATCCGCAGAGCCGCGAACGGTTTCTGCGCGAGGGCTATGCCATGGGCCGGCTGTCGGGACACCCGAATATCGTCAATATCTTGCAGGTCGGCGTCACTCCGAGCGGTCGCCCCTACATCGTGATGCCTTATCACCGGGGTGATTCCCTGGCGTCGCGCCTGCAGCAATTCGGGGCGATGTCCTGGCCCGAGGCACTCCGCATCGGGGTGAAGCTTTGCGGCGCACTGGAAACTGCGCACAAATCGGGGACGCTGCACCGCGACATCAAGCCAGGAAACGTCCTGCTGACCGATTACGGCGAACCACAGCTCAGCGACTTCGGAATTGCCAGGATCACCGGCGGATACGAGACGGTCACCGGGGTCTTCAGCGGCACGATCGCCTTCACGGCTGCCGAAGTGCTGTCCGGGGAACAACCGTCGGTCGTCGCCGACGTGTACTCACTCGCCGCAACGCTTTACACGCTGATCGCCGGTAATGCCGCCCACGACAATCGCAGCGGCGAACAGCTGATCGCGCAGTATATGCGGATCACCACCGCGCCGATCCCGGATCTGCGCCCCAGGGGCATTCCGGACACGGTGTGCAAGGTCATCGAGCAGGCAATGTCGCTGCACCCAGACGAAAGGCCCTCCACGGCAGAGGATTTCGGGCACCTGCTGCAGGCCGCACAGCGGCAGAACGGGCTGCCGACCGACACGATGGCCCTGCCGACGCTGGGTGACGACGAAGACTCCCCCACCACGATGACCACGCAGAAGATGTCGAAAGTGTCGGGGCCCCCGCAAAGCGGACCTTACCCGCCCAGCTCCCATCCGTCAGGAGCGGGTGCGCCGATGTCAGGCCCACCCGTGGGCACACAGCCCTCAGTCATGCCCATGGCAACCGGAAGCGGGCACGCGTCCGACGACATCTACGCGTTCAACAGTCGCGCAGGCTCGATGAGCCAGCCCCCGCCGCCTCCTCCATATCAGGGCCAGCAGTCGTGGAATCAATCGATACCTCCGCAGGGTCCGCCGCCGAACTCGGACGCCGCACAGAGACGCAACCGGCTGCTCATCATCGGCGGCGCAGCAGCCCTCGCCCTGCTCCTCGTGATCGCGACCATCACGTTCATCGCCGTCCGTAGCAGCGATGACACCGCCGGAAGCGGCGGCGGTTCCACCACGGCGACCGCTCTGCCCCCCACGGAGTTGGTGCAGCAGCCCTGGGAACCGATCACCAATGCACGCGTCGCCCGAACAGCGGTGGCGACCACGCAATCCGACGGAACCATCTGGATCGTCGGAGGTATCAACAGCGACGGTTCGGTAAGCGGTCGCCAGGAGGGCTACGACCCCGCGATCGACAACTGGAAAGGTGGCGACGACCTTCCCACACCCGTCCAGCACGCGATGGCCGTGACATGGAACGGAAACCCTGTGGTGCTCGGCGGATCCGAGACCAACGGCGATGCGACTGATCGGGTGTGGCGGATGATCAACAGCCGCTGGGTCGAGCTCCCCCAACTGCTGCAACCCAGATCAGCAGGGGCGGCGGCAGTCGTCGGCGACAACATCATCGTGACAGGGGGTGTGGGCGCTGACGGCGAGTTGCTGAACACCACAGAGATCTTTGACGGTGGAACGTGGAGACTCGCCGCTGAGCTGCCCACACCACGCCAGCTCCTCGGCGCGGCAAGCGACGGAGACCGAGTTTACGTCGTCGGCGGCCGCGGCGCGGATGCCGACCTCGCCGTCGTCGAGGTCTACGACCCTGCCACCAACGCGTGGTCGACCCTGCCCAATCTCGCGCAACCGCGCAGCGACCTCGGTGTGACCGTCGCCGACGGCCGCCTGGTGGCCGTCGGCGGGCTGTCCAACGACCAGGTCCTCAAGAGTGTCGTCGCCTTCGACCTCAGTGGGATGACGTGGGATGAGCTGCCCGACATGGGCACTGCTCGTCATGGCATGGCCGTCGCCTCGGTGGACGCCAAGGTGTACGCGATCGGTGGGTCCTCGGATTCGGGCGACGACAACGTGCTGTCCACAGCGGAATCGGTCGAGCTGCTCCCGCGCAAACTGCAACCTGCCGACAAGTGGCGATCGTTGCCTGATGGGCCGACGGCCCGACTGATGATGGCTTCGACCGTGCTCGACGGAAAGATCTGGGTCATCGGCGGCATGATCCACGGCAGGACACTGCAAACTGTGGAGACCTTTGATCCCCAGACCGGTACGTGGACCAGCCAGCCGCCGATTCCGATTCCGATTCACCACGCCACAGCAGCGGTCTTCCGGGGCGAAGTCGTGGTGATCGGTGGAACGTCCGACCAACTCGCGGAGGCGTCCAACAAGGTGTTCGTGTTCCGGGGCGGGACGTGGACGGAGTTGCCTAGCCTCACCCACGCCCGCGCCGCCGCTGCGGCGACCGTCGTCGGCGACAAGATCATCGTCGTCGGCGGACAGAACGCGAAGGAACTTATACCGCAGACCGAAGTGTTCGACGGAACATCCTGGTCGGATGCCGCCAACATGCCAACTCCCCGTGAGCATTTGAGCGCGGTGACCGACGGTACCTACGTCTACACCTTAGGCGGGCGCTTCTTGTCATCAGATAAGAACTCCGGGGCATTCGAGCGTTTCGATCCCGCCTCAGGTGAGTGGGTGACGCTGACCGACATGCCGACACCGCGCGGAAGTTACGGCGCTGCCTTCATCGACGGGCGGATCGTGGCGGTCGGTGGGGAAGAGCCGACCCGGGTGTTGGACACCGTGGAGATGTACGACATAGCCGAGGAGGAGTGGTCCGAGCTGACACCGATTCCGGTCGCTCTGCACGGGGAGACGGTCGCCGCTGTGGGCAACACGGTCTACGTGATCGGTGGTGCTGACCGCCCGACCCACGAGGGGCCGGTGGCCACGGTCTCCGCACTGGACTTCACCTAGCTAGCGACGCGGAACGCGCCCTTCTGCCGGACCGACGTGCGGGGGCGCCTGTGGCAAGCTCGCGATCATGGAGCAGCACCGTCCGCGTACCCGCTGGCAGGACTCCGGCGCGCCGCGAGGTAACGACTACGACGCCCGCTGGCGATCGCTGGCCGCGTCGGGGCAGCACATTCATGGCGAGGCCGACCTGGTCGAAGGGCTGCTGAAACAATGCGGGGGATCACGGCTACTCGACGCCGGGTGCGGAACCGGCAGGGTGGCCATCGAACTCGCTGACCGTGGTATCCAGGTGCTCGGTGTGGACGCCGATCCCGCGATGATCGAGACGGCCCGCGCCAAGCGTCCCGACCTCACTTGGGTGCAGGCAGACCTTGCCGAGCCCGGGGGTTTCACCGCCGAGCCGTTCGATCTGGTGCTGCTCGCAGGTAACGTGATGATCTTCCTTGAAACCGGCACCGAACGCCGTGTCCTCGACGAGCTCACGACGCACCTGCTGCCTGGCAGCGGCCTGCTCGTTGCGGGCTTCGCACTCAAACCGCACCGACTGCAGCTGCCCACCTACGACGAGCTGGCAATCGCGGCCGGGTGGACGTTGGTGCAGCGGTGGGCGACGTGGGACCGCGCCCCGTACGAGGGGGGCGACTACGTGGTCTCGGTGCACAGCCGCGTTTAGCGACCGCCCCACGCAGAGTGCAGGCCTCCAACTCCACCGTAAGCCAGCACGCCCTTCCCGCCAGTCCCTCGGCGGGACCTTGGCACGCAACGTCAGTTGAGCACGCAATTGTAGGTCAGCTCGATCTCGAGACCCAGATCCACCACGTCGAACTGATCCACCGCGATACCGCTGAACGATTGCGAATCGACCCCGAGGTCTGACCACTTCACGGCGCTGGTGGTGTCGCCGGCGAAGGTCAGCGGCACCTGCCCGCCGTCGGCGAGCAGCATGCCGTACGTCTTGAGGGCGCGCAGGATCACTTGCTCGCCTTCGGAATACCCCGACTCGTCGAAGTCGGCGTTCAAACGGAACCGCACCCCGACCGGTGGGGCGTTAGGGTCGGTGCTCGCCGGAGCGCCTGCATGGGTGGCGGGGGCAACGAAGACCCCTTCTTTGATCCGGTCGTTGGGCAGGATGAACCGCAGTGCGTGATTCACCTGGCCCGCGGCGACCTCGTCTGCGGTCGCCAGCATCGGCGCGATAGGGAATCCCGCGGAGTCGGCGCTGGTGCACTGCTCACCACGAAGTGACGGGGGGTACTCGGCGGCGAGGTCCCACACGAAAAAGGCGCCTGCGGTGATGGCGTCACCGTCGCTGCTGGCCTGATAGACCTCGTACAGCTGCTGCTCGTCGCGGTCGACCACCAGCAGGTGGCAGTCCCCCTGCCCCTCCGTGTCGCCGGTGATATCGCAGGTCAGATCCGTCGATCCCTCGATATAGGCGTCAGCGGGCACAGGCATCTCGGCGGGGACTGCGTCGCAGGAGATACCACCGAAGCAGTAGTCGTCGTTGCCGATCACCTGCAAGCGGGGCGTACTGCCGTTGGCGAAGAACAGTGGAAGCGAGAAATCCACCGTGAACCTGTCGTTGGTGCCCCAGCCCCCCAGACCGCTCAGTGCTGCGATGATCGCTTCGCTGCGCTCGGAGGCGGGCAATGCCGATACGTCAGTGGTCCATGGCTGCGGTGCAGTGAAGAGATCGCCAGCCTGCGGCACCGGCGGAGACGCGGTGGTTTGCAGATCCGTCGCTGATGCCAGCGCATCCGATGACGCGGCGGTGGAGGAGGAATCGGACTCGGAAGGCGGCGCGGCCTGCTCGTCGCTTCCGCAGCTTGCCATCAGCAGCGTGGTAGTGAGCAGGACAGATAGCGACTTGCCGAATCGACGCGACCGCACCTGCGCACCTTACCGTTGAGGAGGTTGCTGCGGGGTGATGAGCTCGCAGCGCAAGAGTCAGAGTCGGATTCCTAACACATTCGGCGTTTGCCCTACCCTGAGAGTCACCCGACCCTAGGTTGCAATCCGATGCGACAACCGCTTTGGCGTCAGCCAAGATGAAAGGGCGATCTTGACGACGTCGCGGCTCGGCTGTGGGGCGTATTGTTTGACGAGCGAGATTTAGGGGGCATGAACATGCAATATGGGGACCCCCCCAACGGGCCTTACGGCGGACATTATCCGCAGTACGGTGAGCAATACCCGCAGCAAGGCGGCGGGCAATACCCGCAGCAAGGCGGCGGGCAATACCCGCAGCAAGGTGGGCAATACCCCGCCTACGGCGGGGGGTACCAGCAGCCGACGCCTCCGCCTTCCTATGGAGCTCAGCCCTATCAGCAGCCCGGCCAGTACGGCCAGTACGGCCAGCCTCCCAGCGGCGGCGGCAATAAAGTGCCGATCATTGCGGCCATCGTCGTCGCGGTGCTGGTGCTGTCCGGTGTCGGGGTGTGGTTGGTCATCCGACCTGACGGTGACTCGACGGACAAGCCGTCGGCCTCCGACTCGTCGTCGAGCCGGACCACAACGAGCCGGACCAGGACCAGCAGCAGTAGGACCACCACCACGCGCACAACCACACGCACCACCACCCCGTCGCCGACATCGGCCGGCGATCCTGCCGCGGAGTCCCGGTTGATCAGTGCGCTGCCGAATGGCTACAGCAGCAGTAATTGTCGATCGGCCGATCCGGCGGGAGCGTTAGCGAGGCTGGTGTGTGACGCGAGCACCATCACCGATGGCCCCACCGCCGCGGTGTTCACGATATTCGCTGATCAGCCGAGCCTCGACCGCGCGTTCAACGCGTCAGATCCGATCGCCATGACCGAACAGCTCCGCGACTGCCCTGACGGCTCTACATCGCCGGGCACTTGGACATACAGCTCCGACCCGGATGTCACAGCCGGATACGTCGCCTGTGGCTTCTCCGCTGACAACACCCCGCAGGTGACGTGGAGCAAGTACCGAGACCTCACCATGGGCTACGTCGTCGGCAACAACCTCGACACTCTGCACGACTGGTGGTGGGAGTACGGCTAAACCCGACTAAACTTCCGTCGGCGGCTCGGCCAGCTTGTATCAGCCGAACGTCGGCACGGTCGGGCAAATTGTCCGCAGGCCCGGTCTCGACGCACGCGCGTCAGGCGACCGGCACGTCGAGCACCGGGCGCTGCTCCCCTGCGCCAGGGCCGTCGAAGTGCCACCACTCGCCCGAGTACACGGTGAGGCCGCCTGCTTCCATTGCGGCGCGCAGCCGGGCACGGTTGGCCCGCGCGGCGGCACTGACGCCCTCAGTGGCGTAGGCGAGGCTGAGCGTCGAGAAATCGTCGAACCCGGTGCCCATATCGACCAATGCGCCGCCTCGGGCCAGCGTCACGTCCACCGAGCGCCCGGCGGTATGGCTGCGCGCATAGGAGCCCGGCGGCGCGACCCACGCGGGGTCGGGCACCGCCTCGAACATCTCGACCTGCACCTCATGGGGGCGGTAGCAGTCCCAGAACACCAGCCGGTCACCATCGCCGCGCAACATCTCGGCGGCCACCTTGAGGCCCTGCGCCAGAGACTCGTGCACCAGGCACCGCGCAGCGCTCGGGTACAGCGGCCGTCCGACGAAGTTGTCTGCGGTGGCGTAGCGCAGGTCGATCACCGCATCGGGCACGAAGGAGCGCACGTCCACCAAGCCGGCCGCGGAGGCCTGCGCAGACACCGGTGGGATATCGGCGGAAGCGGTCGGAGTTCCCACGCCCGCAGCACAACACGCCACGGCGAACACCGCAACGAGAAAGCGTTGCACGCCTGACCGGAAGCGCTTCATCCGGTTGCCTTTAACCGGCGCTGATCGCGCGGGCCGCTGTGGTCGACGGGCGTACCGCGACGTCGCTGATCAGTCTGTCGCGGATTCGTCCAACGAATCGAGCGCACTGACAGCGATGCCGTAGGGCAGGAACCGAACTTTGCGCTTGGCGTCGGTGTTGTGCTTGTTGGCGCGCAGCGCCTCGAGTTCAGTGGCGTACACCTGCTCGACCGTCGCGGCCCCCGTTTCGTTGACGGCGTAGATTGCCCACACGCCCTCGCCTGCTTCGCCCGCGGTCTCCGGCTCGGGACGGGCACGCCGACCGCCGAACTCGTCGAAGAACATGTTCCAGCCGGGGCGCGCACCGCCTTGTTCGAACACCTGACCCAACGCGCTTCGCAGTCCTTCGCCGGCTTCACGGACGAGACGATCGAGATCGTCGGGATCGAATCCGAACGGCCCATTGGGTGCCATCGCAGTCCTCCTTGTCAGCTTGCCGCACGGTGCGGTTCCCACCAGTGTGCCGTGTGCCGTCGCCAAGGCGCCACGAGGCGGGGAAGAGCTGGGTGACTCGGCCGATTACGGCAGCCACGAGATCACGGGAGGTGCGGTACCCGCGAGTTCGGCCGCTGCGGCGCATTGTTGTCGGGCACCGGCACGGGAATCGGCACCGGCACGAACGGAATCGTGAGGTACGTCGTCGACAACGTCGTCATGGTGGTCGTGGTTGGCGTGGCCATGGTGGTCGTGGTAAGCGAAGTCGTGGTCGGCGAAGTGGTCGTGGTCGTCGTGGTCGGCGAAGTGGTCGTGGTTGTCGTGGTCGGCGAAGTGGTCGTGGTCGTGGTCGTGGTTGTGGTTGTCGTGGTGGTCGTGGTCGGCGGCGGCGCAGTGACTGTCTCCGTCACGGGCGGCGGTGGCTCGGGGATCACCGGCTGCTCTGGAGGCGGCTCCACCGGGTTGGTCACCGTGACCGTCTCGGGCGGCGGAGCGGGAGCAGGCTGGGTGGGTTGCAATTCCTGCGTCGCGGGGCCTGGAACGGCGACGCTGCTGGGCTGGGTCGTCGGACCGCTGTCGGTGGTGTCGGAGGTCAGCGTGTACGCCACACCGCCTGCGGCGACGAGCGCCACCACGGCAGCGACACCGCCGACCACAGCCGACATCCGACCCGACCCCCGTGCGGGCTCAGGCGGGCGGATCGGACCGGCGGGAGGGACGTACTGAACCTGCGGCCGCGCCTCAACGTTGCTGCCGCCGTATTCGCCGACGCCATAGTCGCCGCCGCTGTAGTCCGGGCCGACGTAGGGGACGGGCTCGTCGCCCATGTCATCGTCCTGCGACCAGGCGAGTGCCCGGAAAGTCGAGGACCCGGGATCGTCGGCTGGATCGAGCGGGGGCGCCTGGGCAGCGATGCTTGCAGTGGCTGCCGCGCCCAACGCGGTGTTGATACCGGTCGGCGCAGCACCGTCGGCGTTGCGTGCTGCTATCAGCGCGGCACCGACAGCGGGGTCGAGCGCGGGGCGCGGCGTCGTCACGACAGGCACGCGCGTGTGCTCTGAAAGCCTCTGTGTGACGAGCGGAATGCTGGCACCGCCACCGACTGTCGTCACCGAAGCCACTTCGGCCCAGCCGATCTTGTTGCGGCGCAACAGATCGTCGAGTGCACCGAGCACACCGCCGAACGGACCGGCGATCAGGTGCTCCAGCTCGGGCCGCGTCACTCGCACGCTCGATCGAAGTCCCGGAAGCTTGGCCATCACTTCCGCCGAGGTTTCGGCCGACAGCGTTTCCTTGGCCGACCGGCAGGCATCGCGCAGCGCAGCCAGCGCACCCACCGCCGCGGTGGCGGCAGGGTCGACCCCGCCTGCGGCTGCGACCCCGTCGAGTACGTGGGTCATGAGTGCCTGGTCGATCTGGTCACCCGAGAACTCGGTATGCCGCACCGTCTCGGCGACGGGAGCGAAGTCGGCGCCCGCGTCAGCCAGGGTGATGCTGGTACCGCCTGCACCGAAGTCGAGCAGGGCGATCAACCCAGCCGACGCCAGCCCGGGGTTGGCGGACAACGCGGTCAGCGCGCCGACGGCGTCGGACACCAGCCGCGGCGGTATGCCGTCCACCGACAGGCTCGGACTCGTTGCCAGGGCACCCCGCAGCGCACGCAAATGCGGCTGCCCCCAGTAAGCGGGCACGGCGATCGCCACACCCTGCTCGGGGTTCGGCTCCCCAACGGTGCAGAGCATCGCCTCGAGTGCGTCGACGAGGAGGCGCTCGGCTAGATAGGACGATCCGTCGTTCGCGACAAGCGGTACCCGGTCGCCGACCCGTTCGACGAATCCCGTCATGACCAATCCCGGCTCGCGGAGTTCGGGGTTCTCGGCAGGCACACCCACCCCGGGCGGGCGGTGGGAGTACAGGGTCAACACGGAGCGGCGCGTCACCGGCGGTCCACCGACACGCGCCGCAACCAGGTTGTTTGATCCGATCGACAACCCCAGCGGGTTGCTCATAACGCACACCTTGTGTTGACGACAGTCCCCCGCGACCGCACCCACCCTAACGGCTGGGTGCCGCAAAGCTGTGCAGAGCGTCAGCCCGCGTCGACGGGCTTCGGTTCACCGAAGAACTTGCGATGGCCCCTGAGCCCACCGAACCGACCACGACGGTGGCGTGGGCTCGCCCCAACTCCAACGCCACATCGGGCCAGGCGCTGCACATCTGATCGCTACTGCGAGACGGCGATCACCGCGCCTGGTCGCAGCCACTGCATGATCTGCACCAGGGTCGCGTCGTCGATCGCGATGCAACCCGCTGTGGGGCCACCGTCGGTGCTGTGCACGAAGAAGGCACCGCCACGCCCAGGGATGCGCTCCTTGTTGACGCCCATCACCACGGCGTGCTTGTACTGCGGGATCTCGAGGTTCTCGGTGCCTGAACTCAGCGCCGTATTGAACGGACACTGGTCCTCCTCGCACACCTGCATCGTGTTGTACGTGGGGCTTTCCATGTCGCCGTCCCACCAATGGTTGGGGCCGACCTGCACGTACTGCAGTCCTCCGCCGGGGTTGGGATCGGTGCCGAACGCGAAGTCGAGGGTGAACGCACCCATCGGCGTCTTCATCGACCCGTCGGTGGTCTGCGCCGCTATCCCGGCATCCCCGATCCAGGCGTCGATGCCTGCGGCGACGGGCTGCCAGCCCGCGGCGGCGCGTTCGTAGACGTCCATCTTTGCCTGCGAACCACCCACTCCGACAACAGATATCACCTGGGTGGCGCCGCCGACGCCGTCAGCAAACCAGGGCGTGACCGCCAGGCCGGGGGGCGCGATCGCTATCGCGGTCGTAGCCGCAACGAGGACAGCACCCAGGACTGCCAGGATTCGGCGCACGCCATCCATAGTCGACACCCGGACACTCACGGTCAAGTAAAGGTTTAGCCACGATCGACGCAGTGGTCGGTCGCGGGCCCTCTACGCTGGGTTAGGTGCAGATGAGCCGACTCCCTTGGCAACGCCCGCGCGGTATCACCCAGATCGGTCGGGGCCTCGGCACACTCGACCGCGAGGTCTTCGAGGCGATCGCCGACTCCCCGAGCCCGCTGCTCGACATCGTCATGCCGCCGTTGACGCGGGCTGCCGACCATTCGAAGCTGTGGTTCGTCATCGCCGCAGGAATGATCGCTACCAAGAAATCGACCGCACAGCGGGCAGCCGCCCGTGGTGTGCTGAGCCTGGCGGTCACCAGCCTGATCGCCAACCAGGTGGCCAAACGACTGTGGAAGCGGGCCCGCCCCACCTATCTGGTTCCGCTGGCTCGCAGGTCCCGCCGGATTCCGACGTCGAATTCGCTGCCGTCCGGCCATTCCGCCAGCGCGGCCGCGTTCGCCGTGGGCGTCGGCCTGGAGAGTCCGCCGATCGGGTTGTCGCTGGCATTGCTGGCCAGCATGGTCGGCATCTCGCGCATCGCCACCGGCGTGCACTACCCGGGCGACGTGCTGGCCGGCTTCGGCCTCGGCGCGTCGATCGCGGTGCTCGGCGGCAAGTTGGTACCGCCCATCGCCCCCGCCAGGTTGCCGATCACCGAGCCACTCCTGATCGACACGCCACCACGACCAGAGGGAGAGGGCGTTGTGGTCGTCATCAACCCCGCCTCCGGGAGCGGTACCGGCGCCAGGGTGCTCGACGAGGTACGTGAGGCGCTCCCGCGCGCCGAGATCGTCGAGCTGACACCCGAGGACGACTCGGCGCAGGTGCTCATGGACGCAGCCGAGCGTGCCGACGTACTCGGCGTGGGCGGCGGTGACGGCACCGTCTCGGCTGCGGCGGCCGTCGCAGTGGAAGCGGGTGTCCCGCTTGCGGTCTTCCCCGCGGGCACCTTTAACCACTTCGCGAAGGACATCGGCTGCGACACCACCGCGAAGACCGTCGCCGCGATCCGCGAAGGTCTCGTCTCGTGCGTGGATCTGGTGTGCCTCAACGACACACAGATCGTGGTGAACACCGCGAGCATCGGCGCCTATCCGCTGTTCGTCCGCATTCGGGAGAAGCTGGAACACAAGATCAGCAAGCCGGTGGCTGGCGTCTACGCCATGTTCCGGGTGCTGCGGCGCAGACAGTCGGTGCGCATCCGCTACGACAACAAGACCATCGAGACGGCGCTGTTCTTCATCGGCAACTCCATCTATCTGCCGACGGGATTCGCGCCGTCGTTGCGCGCGCGGATGGACGATGGGCTGATCGACGTCCGCATCCTCGAGACTGGCAAGCGGCTGGCGATACTGCGCATTCTGTTCGCGATCGCGCTGGGCCGGCTGCCCCGCAGCCCGCTATACCACGAGCTGCAGGTGCCGGAGTTCAGCTTCGAGGCGCTCGACGGGCCGACGGTCATTGCCCACGACGGTGAGGTCGGCGAGCGATACGACACAGCCAGTTTCAGCGTGCGCTATCGGGCCCTGCAGGTGTTTCGGCACCTGCCTTGAACCGTTCGGACGCGGTGATCGGCGCCGGTGCACGCTGAGCGCCACGCGACCGAACCCGACGACCACCACCACCCGCAGCACCGTCAGCGTCGCCCGCAGCCCAGCCGAACATCAGCGGTGAGCACCAGTACCACCGCGCGCCTGTTGCGCCGCATCAGCGCCAGGATAGTCACGACGAGGCCCACCAACCGGAACGCGGTCGGCCCGAACACGGTGCACAGCAGGTCCCAGACCGCCACCCAGGCCGGGTGGGCGGCGGCGATGTCGTAGGTGCCTGCAAGCGCCCGGGCATCGACCGCGTCCAACCACGCCCAGCGCCGACTAGCCGATCCACATCGCGACGAACGCCGCGAGCATCGGAGCGCCGCGCAGCTGCATCGGAGCATCATGCACCGTGCCGCCATCGCACGGTCGGCGCTCAAGAATCAGTTCATCGACTCGACCGGCGGGGGCACGACCTATTTCCAGCGCCTGCAGCATCGGTCATCATTCACGCGCATAACGGAATTGGCCGATCACCATATTAACGTCTGTGTCAGCGGTATGCCTTGCGGCGGGAACATAATCGACACGATCCTGAAACAACTGAACTCTACGTTCACCGCAGCGATCGGGGTGATCGCCCAGAACCTGGAGGACGCTCAATGACGGAAGTCAGTAAGGAACCTGGGGTGGAGGTTGACGAGGCCAGCCTCGATCAGATGACCGCCACCAAGGAGACCTTGGAGGACTACACGCTGCGGTTCGCGCCCCGCAGCTACCGCAAATGGTCGACGGGCGTCGTCGGCATCTCCGCGCTCGGCGGCATCGCCTACCTGGCGGACTTCGCCATCGGCGCCAACATCGGTATCGCCTACGGCACCACCAACGCGCTGTGGGGCATCCTGATCTTCGCCGTGGTCGTGATGGCCACCGGTTTCCCCGTGGCCTACTACTCGGCGCGGTACAACATCGACCTCGACCTGGTCACTCGCGGTAGCGGTTTCGGCTACTACGGCTCGGTGGTCACCAACGTCATCTTCGCAACGTTCACGTTCATCTTCTTCGCCCTCGAGGGCTCGATCATGGCTCAAGGCCTGGAACTCGGGCTCGGTATCCCACTCTGGCTGGGTTACGCGGCGTCCACGCTGATCATCTTCCCGCTGGTCATCTATGGGATGAAAGTTCTATCGACACTCCAGGTTTGGACCACGCCGCTGTGGCTGGTCCTGATGGTCGCGCCGTTCGTCTACCTCGTCGTGAGTCACCCCGAGTCCGTCGGCGAGTTCTTCGCCTACGCAGGCGCTGACGGCGAGCACGGCGGCTTCAACCTCGGTTCGACGCTGCTGGCCGCGGGCGTCTGTCTGTCGCTGATCGCCCAGATCGCCGAGCAGAACGACTATCTGCGCTTCATGCCTCCCAAAACCCCTGAGAACAAGCGCAGTTGGTGGACCTGGATGTTCCTCGCCGGGCCCGGCTGGGTGATCTTCGGTGCCATCAAGCAGATCGTCGGGCTGTTCCTCGCCGTGTACCTGATCGGACTCACCGCCGACAACCTCGGCATCGCGAACCAGCCCGTGCATCAGTTCCTGGAGATCTACCAAAACTTCCTGCCCGGCTGGGTGGCCATGACGCTGGCCGTCGTGCTCGTGGTGATCAGCCAGGTGAAGATCAATGTCACCAACGCGTACTCGGGATCGCTGGCCTGGACCAACTCGTTCACCAGGGTCACCAAGACCTACCCCGGTCGTCTGGTGTTCCTCGGCTTCAACCTGTTGATCGCGCTGATCCTGATGGAAGCCAACATGTTCGACTTCCTCAACACCATCCTGGGCTTCTATGCCAACTGCGGTATGGCCTGGGTCGTGGTGGTGGCCTCCGACATCGTGTTCAACAAGTACCTGCTCAAGCTGTCGCCCAAGGTGCCGGAATTCCGTCGCGGCATGCTCTACTCGTTCAACCCGGTCGGCTTCGGCTCGATGTTGATCGCCGCTGGCGTGTCGGTGCTCGCGTTCTTCGGAGGACTCGGCGAGGCTATCCGGCCGTACTCGCCGCTGGTGGCGATCGGCTTGGCTCTGGTGCTGCCGCCGGCCATCGCCGTCGCGACGAAGGGCAAGTACTACCTGCGTCGCACGGACGACGGCATCGACCTGCCGATGTTCGACGAGTACGGCAACCCGGCCGACGATCACCTACGCTGCCATGTCTGCCATCACGAGTACGAGCGCCCCGACATGATCAAATCGGCCGCTCACGAAGGCTTCATCTGCTCACTGTGCCTGTCCACCGACAAGACCGGTGACCACGTGCTGCCCCCGCAGGTGTAGAGCAACCAATGTCGATGCCGGCTGATGCAGGTGCATCAGCCGGCATCGGCCTGTTTGGTCCCCCTGACGGTTCGAGGAGGTACCAAACGGCCTCACCCAGCTGGTTGCCGAACACCAGCACAGCAAATTCCCAGGAGCTGTTTGCTCCGCGCGGTCGACCCTAAGCGACCCTGGGACTGAAACCCCGGCGGCGAGCGGGCAAGCTGGTGCCATGGCGTCACAAGACAATGTGTTGATCGTGCACTGGCACGACCTGGGCCGCTATCTCGGTGCGTACGGCCACTCCGACGTGGACAGCCCCCACCTGGACCGTCTGGCCACCGAAGCGATTCTGTTCACCCGCGCGCATGCCACCGCGCCGTTGTGCTCGCCGTCGCGCGGTTCGCTGTTCACCGGGCGCTATCCGCACAGCAACGGTCTGGTCGGGCTGGCGCACCACGGCTGGGAATATCGCTCCGGTGTACGCACCCTCCCCCAGATCCTCGGCGAATCAGGCTGGTACACAGCGCTGTTCGGGATGCAGCACGAGACGTCCTTTCCCGCTCGGCTCGGCTTCGACGAATTCGACGTGTCCAATTCGTACTGCGGGTACGTGGCCGCCAACGCCAGCGCCTGGCTGACCGACGCGCCCGGGAAGCCCTTTCTGCTGACGGCGGGCTTCTTCGAGACTCACCGCCCCTACCCGCACGACCGGTATGAGCCGGCCCCCACCGACCGCGTCGTCGTACCCGATTTTCTTCCCGACACCACCGACGTCCGGCAGGACCTCGCGGATTTCTACGGGTCGATCACAGTGGCGGACGCCGCGGTGGGCCAGCTGCTCGAGACGCTGTCCGTGACTGGGCTCGACCAGACCACCTGGGTGGTGTTCATGACCGACCACGGCCCGGCATTGCCGCGCGCCAAGTCCACGTTGTATGACGCGGGAACTGGAATCGCGATGATTGTCAGGCCGCCGCTTCGCCTCGCCGCCGCTGCACAGGTGTACGACGAGCTGTTCAGTGGCGTCGACCTGGTGCCGACGCTGCTGGGCCTGCTCGGGCTGCCCGCTGCCGATGACGTCGACGGCGTTTCCCATTCCGAGAATTTGCTGGGCTGCATTAATGGCGCCCGTCCTGCGCGTAGCGAAATATATACGACGAAGACGTATCACGATTCTTTCGATCCCATTCGAGCCATTCGAACCAAAGAATACAGTTACATCGAGAATTATGCACAACGCCCGTTACTCGATCTGCCGTGGGACATTGAGGCGAGCCCGTCTGGAAAGGCGGTTGCCGCTGCCTCGCGATCACCGCGGCCAGAGCGCGAGCTATACGATCTGGGACGAGACCCCACCGAGCAACATAACTTGCTCGGAACTGAGGCAACGGAGCCAGCCGAGGCCATTGCGGACGATCTGTCGCTGCGATTGAACGAATGGCGCCAGAAGACCAACGACGTCATTCCCTCAGAATTCGCGGGTACCCGCATTTCGGAACGTTATACGCAGACGTATGCTGCCATCAAGAAATTGTCCTATCCGAGCCGGTCAGCGCTGGCCGTCGAGCGCGGGATAGACAAAGTAAAGCAGACTGGGCAATAGTTATATTCGGCGTGAGTTTAAACCGCCTTATGCATGCTAAATCCGTTGCGACTAGGCTCACCCGCATGGCTGACAGCTCCGTGCCACCAACGCCGTACCTAGTACTCGCGTCGCAACGCAGCGGCAGCACGTTGCTGGTCGAATCGCTGCGCGCCACGGGTGTCGCGGGCGAGCCGCAGGAGTTCTTCCAGTACCTGCCCACCACAAGTCAGTCGCCGCAGCCGCGCGAGTGGTTCGCAGGCGTCGAGGACCCGTCGATCCTGCGCCTGCTGGACCCGCTCGACGACGGCAAGCCCGATCTGGCCTCGGCCGACATCTGGCGCGACTACATCCGTACCGTGGGACGCACCCCGAACGGGGTGTGGGGCGGCAAGCTGATGTGGAATCAGACACCGCTGCTGCTGGGACGCGCCGAGGGACTGTCCGACCGGTCGGGAACCGGCCTGTATTCGGCAATCCGCGACGTCGTCGGGTCTGATCCGGTTCTGGTGCACGTCTACCGCCCCGATGTGGTGTCCCAGGCGGTCTCGTTTTGGCGGGCCGTGCAGACCCGGGTCTGGCGCGGTCGGCCCGATCCCGTCCGGGACGCGCGCGCCGAGTATCACGCTGGCGCCATCGCGCACGTCGTCGCGATGCTGCGCGCTCAGGAAGCAGGCTGGCGAAAATGGTTCTCGGAAGAGAACATCGAACCCATCGACGTTTCATACCCGGTGCTCTGGCGCAACCTCACCGAGGTGGTCGGCACGGTGCTGCAGGCGCTCGGCCTCGACCCGCGCCTGGCACCCGACCCCGTCCTGGAGCGCCAGGCCGACCACCGCTCTGACGAGTGGGTGGAGCGGTACCGCGCAGATGCCGAGAAGGAAGGACTGCCGGTATGACAATCACCATCGACACCACCCACGTCGACGAACTGCGGCTGCTGGAGGCCGAAAGTGTGCACATCATCCGTGAGGTGGTCGCGGAACTGCAGCGTCCGGTGCTGTTGTTCTCAGCAGGCAAGGACTCGATCGTGCTGCTGCGGTTGGCCGAAAAGGCCTTCCGCCCTTCGCCACTGCCGTTCCCGGTGCTACATGTCGACACCGGACACAACTTCCCCGAGGTGATCGAGTTCAGGGACCGCCGGCTGGGCGAACGCGGCCATCAGCTCATCGTCGGCTCGGTACAGGAGTCCATCGATTCGGGGCGGGTGCCCGACCCGGGACCCACCGCGTCGCGCAACCGCCAGCAGACCCGCACGCTGCTCGACGCGTTGGAGAAGGGCGGTTTCGACGCGGCATTCGGCGGTGCTAGGCGCGACGAGGAACGTGCCCGCGCCAAGGAACGCATCCTGAGCTTCCGCGACGAGTTCGGTCAGTGGGATCCCCGCGCGCAGCGCCCAGAACCGTGGTCGCTGTACAACGGGCGCATCAAGAAGGGTGAACAGGTCAGGGTGTTCCCGCTGTCCAACTGGACCGAACTGGACATCTGGCGCTACATCGACCTGGAGAACCTTGAGCTGCCCTCGATTTACTTCGCCCACGAGCGCGAGGTGGTGGCCAGGGACGGCATCCTGCTCGCGGTGTCGGAGTACGTCCAACCCGCTGGCGACGAGACCTCGGCCGTCGAGTGGGTGCGCTACCGCACCGTCGGCGATCTCACCATCACCGGCGCCGTGCGGTCCCGCGCCACCGGCATCGACGGCGTGATCGCCGAGATCTCGGCCGCCACGGTGTCCGAACGAGGCGAGACCCGGGCCGACGACCGCACATCGGTCGCGGCCATGGAAGACCGCAAGCGCGAAGGCTACTTCTGATGACGACCGCAACCACTAAAATCGCTGCCCGACAGCTACTTCGGCTGGCCACCGCGGGTTCGGTCGACGACGGCAAGAGCACGCTGATCGGGAGGCTGCTGCACGACACCGACAGCCTTCCCCTCGATCACCTGGAAGCCGTCACAGACGCTGACGGCGTCGCCGACCTCGCCGCGCTGTCGGACGGCCTGCGCGCCGAGCGCGAGCAGGGCATCACCATCGACGTCGCCTACCGGTACTTCGCGACGGCGAACCGGTCGTTCGTGCTGGCGGACTGCCCCGGTCACGTGCAGTACACGCGCAACACCGTCACCGGAGCCAGCACCGCCGACGTGGTCGTGCTGCTGGTCGACGCCCGCCGCGGCGTGCTGGAGCAGACGCGTAGGCACCTGGCCGTCACCGCGCTGCTGCGGGTGCCGCACGTGCTGGTCGCCGTCAACAAGGTCGACCTGGTCGGCTTCGACGAGGCGGTCTACGCCGGGATCGTGAAGGAGCTCGCGGAGGTCGCGGACGACCTCGGCGTCCCCGACCTGGTGACTGTCCCGGTCTCGGCCCTGGACGGCGACAACGTCGTGGAGCGCTCGGCGCGGACGCCTTGGTACCACGGGCCGAGCCTGCTCGAGCTGCTCGAGGCTCTCCCGCCTGCGGACGACCCGACGCACGAGCCGTTCCGGTTGCCGGTGCAGGTGGTCCTGCGTCCGCAGTCGGGCGCCCGCGACGAGCGGTCCCGCGACTACCGCGGCTACGCCGGGCAGGTGGTCTCCGGCGTCGTGCGGGTCGGCGACGAGGTCGTCGTCCTGCCGTCGGGCACGCGGACGTCCGTCGCCGGCATCGACGGGCCACGGCCCGGCGGCGTGGTCGAGGAGCTGGAGGAGGCCTTCGCGCCGCAGTCCGTGACCCTCCGGCTCGCCGACGACGTCGACGTGGCGCGAGGCGACCTGATCGCCGCGGCCGTCGACGCCCCCGTGCCGACTCGCGATGTCGAGGGGACCGTCTGCTGGCTCAGTGACGTGGCGCTGCGGCCCGGTGCGCGGGTGCTGCTCAAGCACACGACGCGCACCGTGCAGGCCGTCGTCCGCGACGTCGTCGGGCGGCTCGACCTCGACGCCATCGAGCTCGTTCCGGCGGAGTCGTTGGGGCTGAACGACATCGGCCGCGTCAGGCTGCGCCTCGCCGCCGAGGTCGCGGCGGAGGAGTACGTCGACGCGCGCCGGACGGGGGCGTTCCTGCTGATCGACCCCGCCGACGGCGGCACCTTGGCGGCGGGCATGGTCGGGGACCCGCTCGCGGCCGTCCGTCACCCCGAGCAGCGCCCCGGCGCCTACGCGATCTGATGGACACCACAGCGGGTGCGTCGGATCCCGGGGGCGCCTACCCCCTCACGCTGCGCGTCGCCGGGCGTCGCGTCGTGGTCGTGGGGGGCGGGCCGGTGGCCGCCCGCAGAACGACGTCGCTGGTGGACTCCGGCGCCCAGGTCACCGTCGTCGCGCCGTGGGTGTGCGAGGACCTTCGCGACGCAGCCGACGCCGGCGCGGTGTCCTGGGTGGCGCGCGACTACGCCACCGGCGACCTGGCCGGCGCGTGGCTCGTGCACACCGCCACCGGGGACGCCGCCGTCGACGCCCGGGTGGCCGCTGACGCCGAGGCGCAGCGTGTCTGGTGCGTGCACGCCGGGGACGCCTCGTCGTCGTCCGCCTGGACGCCGGCCGTGGCGCGGGTGGACGACGTCATCGTGGCCGTGACGGCGG
>JBPPMS010000112.1:0-5287 GCA_051306175.1 Mycobacterium sp.
CCAATCGCCCCACCGGCGACGGCGTGGTGACCGGCTACGGCACCATCGACGGCCGCGACGTCTGCATCTTCAGCCAGGACGCCACCGTGTTCGGCGGCAGCCTCGGCGAGGTGTACGGCGAGAAGATCGTCAAGGTCCAAGAACTCGCCATCAAGTCGGGCCGGCCGCTGATCGGCATCAACGACGGCGCGGGCGCACGCATCCAGGAGGGTGTGGTGTCACTGGGCCTCTACAGCCGAATCTTCCGCAACAACATCCTGGCCTCGGGCGTGATCCCGCAAATCTCGTTGATCATGGGTGCGGCAGCGGGAGGTCACGTCTACTCCCCCGCCCTCACCGACTTCGTGATCATGGTCGATCAGACCAGCCAGATGTTCATCACCGGGCCCGACGTGATCAAGACCGTCACCGGTGAAGAGGTGACGATGGAAGAGCTCGGTGGCGCGCACACGCACATGGCCAAGTCGGGCACCGCGCATTACGTCGCCTCCGGCGAACAGGACGCGTTCGACTACGTCCGCGACCTGTTGAGCTACCTGCCGCCCAACAGCGCGGCAGAGCCGCCCCGCTACCCGGCACCACCGCACCCAGGCGCGGTCGAAGACAACCTCACCGACGAGGACCTCGAGCTCGACACGCTCATCCCCGACTCGCCGAACCAGCCGTACGACATGCACGAGGTCATCACGCGCATCCTCGACGACGACGAATTCCTGGAGGTCCAGGCCGGTTATGCCGGCAACATCGTCATCGGCTTCGGCCGCGTTGACGGCCGCCCGGTGGGAATCGTCGCCAATCAGCCCACCCAGTTCGCGGGTTGCCTGGACATCAACGCCTCGGAGAAGGCAGCGCGGTTCGTCCGTACCTGCGACTGCTTCAACATCCCGATCATCATGCTGGTCGACGTGCCCGGCTTTCTGCCCGGCACCGATCAGGAATACAACGGCATCATCCGCCGCGGCGCCAAGCTGCTGTACGCCTACGGCGAGGCCACCGTCGCCAAGATCACCGTCATCACCCGCAAGGCCTACGGCGGCGCGTACTGCGTGATGGGTTCCAAGGACATGGGCTGCGACGTCAACGTGGCCTGGCCGACGGCGCAGATCGCGGTGATGGGTGCCTCCGGCGCGGTGGGCTTCGTCTATCGCAACCAGCTCAAGCAGGCGGCCAACGACGGTATGGACGTCGACGCCCTGCGCCTGCAGCTGCAGCAGGACTATGAGGACACCCTCGTCAACCCCTACGTCGCGGCCGAACGGGGCTACGTCGACGCCGTCATCCCGCCGTCACACACCCGTGGCTACATCGCCGCGTCGCTGCGTCTGCTGGAACGCAAGGTGGTCCAGGTGCCGCCGAAGAAACACGGCAACATCCCGCTCTGATCCGCTGCGATCTTCCTGCACGCCTGACGAACGGACACCCCATGGAACACGTCGACATCACCGAGGTCAGCGACCCGCGTGCCATGACGATCGACGCTCCCGTCGACTCGTCGCCACCCGAGATCACGATCCTCAAGGGCAACCCCAACGACGAGGAGATCGCCGCGTTGGCGGCGGTGCTGTCCGCGGCGGGCGGCGGGTCCCACGACCCCGGCCCGCAGGAGTTGAACCCGTGGGGCCACCCGATCCACAAACTGCGGTACTCGGTCTTCAGCTGGCAGCGTGTGACGCTGCTGGAACGGTCACACATGCGGCGCTAGCGTGACCCGAGTCATTCTCGGGTCGGCGTCGAGTGGACGCTTGAAGGTGCTGCAGCAAGCCGGAATTGACCCGTTAGTCATCGTCTCCGGTGTCGACGAGGACGCCGTCACCGCCGGCTTGCCGCGCGACGCCGAGCCGGGTGCGGTGGTGTGCGCCCTTGCCGAAGCGAAGGCCGAGCAGGTGGTCTCCGTGCTCGCCTCCGGTGTCGAAGCCGGTGTCGAAGCCGGTGTCGCGGCCGACTGTGTCGTGATCGGCTGCGACTCGATGCTGCTGTTCGACGGACAGTTGCGCGGTAAGCCGGGCTCGGCGGACGCTGCGCGGATCGCCTGGCAGGAGATGGCCGGTAGGGCAGGTGATCTGTACACCGGGCACTGCGTGATCCGGCTGCGCGACGGCGTCGCCACCCATCGCCAATCCGCGCACGACGCGGCGACGGTGTGGTTCGGCAATCCGCAGCCAGCCGACCTGGAGGCCTATCTCGCGAGTGGGGAACCGACCGGGGTCGCAGGCGGTTTCACCATCGACGGGCTCGGCGGGTGGTTCATCGACCAGATCGAAGGAGACCCGTCGACCGTCATCGGGATCGGGCTGGCGCTGACGCGCACGCTGCTGCAGCGGGTGGGGCTGTCGGTGGCCGATCTGTGGAGCGCCGAGCGACTGTAGGCTCGACGCTGTGCCGCTCCCCGTCGACCTTGACCGGTCCCTTGCCGCCTACGCCCACCCCGAACGCCTCGTCACCGCCGACTGGCTGTCCGCGCGGCTGGGTACCAAAGGTCTCGCGATCGTCGAATCCGACGAGGACGTCCTGCTTTACGACGTCGGACATGTGCCCGGCGCAGTGAAGATCGACTGGCACACCGATCTCAACGATCCCGCAGTCCGCGATTACATCGACGGCGAGAGGTTCGCGGCCCTGATGGACCGAAAGGGCATCACCCGCGATGACACCGTGGTGATCTACGGCGACAAGAGCAACTGGTGGGCGGCATACGCGCTGTGGGTGTTCACTCTCTTCGGGCACCCGGACGTCCGCCTGCTCAACGGCGGTCGCGACCAATGGGTCTCGCAGGGCCGCGACACCACCCTCGACGTGCCGAGCAAGGCCACCACCGGTTATCCGGTGGTCGAGCGCAACGACCTCATCCCCGATTCTCTTCGCGCAAGCGGCTCATCGCCAATCCGCGCCTTCAAAGACGATGTGTTGGCGCAGTTGGGATCTCAGACGCTGATCGACGTGCGTTCACCGCAGGAGTACACCGGCGAGCGCACCCACATGCCGGACTATCCCGAAGAGGGTGCGCTGCGCGGCGGCCACATCCCCACCGCCATCTCTGTGCCGTGGGCCAAGGCCGCGGACGACAGCGGGCGCTTCCGCAGCCGCGCCGAGCTCGACGAGGTGTACGGCTTCGTCCAACCCGGCGACAAGGTCACCGCCTACTGCCGGATCGGCGAGCGCTCCAGCCACACCTGGTTCGTGCTCACCTATCTGCGCGGCATCGAGGGGGTGCGGAACTACGACGGCTCGTGGACCGAGTGGGGTAACACGGTGCGGGTGCCGATCGCCACCGGCGCCGAACCGGGAGAAGCCCCCGCCACCAGATGAGCATGCCCGCGGCCCTGGCCGAAGTGGTCGCCGACTTCGCGGACATGGCCGGCCAGGACAAACTGACCCTGCTGCTGGAGTTCGCCAACGACCTCCCACCGCTGCCCGAGGGACTCGAGCAGGCGGCGATGGAACCGGTGCCGGAATGCCAGTCGCCGCTGTTCCTGCATGTCGAGGCCGAGAATCCCGACACCGTGCGACTGTATTTCAGCGCGCCCGCCGAAGCGCCCACCACCCGGGGATTCGCCTCGATCCTCGCCGCCGGTCTGGACGGCCAGTCGGCGGCGGACATTCTCGCGGTGCCCGACGACTTCTACTCCGAACTCGGTCTGGCCCAGCTGATCAGCCCGCTGCGTCTGCGCGGCATGTCGGCCATGCTCGCCCGGATCAAGCGCCGCCTCCGCGAGGCGAACCCGTAAGGCATACCGTTGCCGACACGGGACTGGTTCGCTCGGTTCCGCGCCGCCGGGGCGGTCACCCATCGTGGTCGTCCGCCGCAACGGGTTTGCAAAGCGAGTCCGGTTGTGTGGGTGCCGAGGTTCGACGCCTAGACTGCCCGGGATAGATTCTTAAAGACGTTTCTTAGACACCTGCTTATCAGGAGGCGCAGTGCCCAGTCACGCCAGCTCGGCCATCACAAAGGTCCTCGTAGCCAATCGTGGCGAGATCGCGGTCCGAGTGATCCGAGCCGCCAAAGACGCCGGGCTGGCCAGTGTGGCGGTCTACGCCGAGCCTGACGCCGACGCCCCCCACGTCCGCCTTGCCGACGAGGCCTTCGCGCTCGGCGGGCAGACCTCGGCCGAGTCTTACCTCGTGTTCGACAAGCTGCTGGAGGCCGCCGAGAAGTCCGGCGCCAACGCCATCCACCCGGGCTACGGCTTCCTCTCCGAGAACGCCGACTTCGCCCAGGCCGTCATCGACGCGGGGCTGATCTGGATCGGACCCAGCCCGCAGTCCATCCGCGACCTCGGCGACAAGGTCACCGCACGCCACATCGCCGCCAAGGCCGACGCCCCGCTGGTGCCCGGCACCCCCGACCCCGTCAAGAACGCCGACGAGGTTGTCGCGTTCGCGCAGGAGTACGGCGTTCCGGTCGCGATCAAAGCCGCGTTCGGTGGCGGCGGCCGCGGCATGAAGGTGGCCCGCACCCTCGAGGAGATTCCCGAGCTGTTCGAATCGGCCACCCGCGAGGCCGTCGCCGCGTTCGGTCGCGGCGAATGCTTCGTCGAGCGCTACCTCGACAAGCCGCGCCACGTCGAGGCGCAGGTGATCGCCGATACGCACGGCAACGTCATCGTCGCGGGCACTCGCGACTGCTCGCTGCAGCGCCGGTTCCAGAAGCTGGTCGAGGAAGCGCCTGCCCCGTTCCTGACCGACGCCCAGCGCAAAGGGATCCACGAGTCGGCCAAGCGCATCTGCAAGGAAGCCGGCTACTACGGCGCGGGCACCGTGGAGTACCTGGTGGGCCAGGACGGGCTCATCTCGTTCCTCGAGGTCAACACCCGTCTGCAGGTCGAACACCCGGTCACCGAAGAGACCGCGGGTATCGACCTGGTGCGTCAGCAGTTCCGCATCGCCAACGGCGACGCCCTCGACATCACCGAGGATCCGACGCCGCGCGGGCACTCGTTCGAGTTCCGCATCAACGGCGAGGACGCCGGCCGCGGGTTCCTGCCCGCCCCCGGCCCGGTCAGCAAATTCGAGCCGCCCACCGGTCCGGGCGTGCGGCTGGACTCCGGCGTGCAGGCCGGATCGGTGATCGGCGGGCAGTTCGATTCGATGCTGGCCAAGCTGATCGTCACCGGCGCCACCCGCGAGGAGGCGCTCGACAGATCGCGCCGTGCACTTGCAGAATTCCATGTCGAAGGTCTCGCCACCGTCATCCCGTTCCATCGCGCCGTCGTCTCCGATCCCGCGTTCATTGGCGATGAATCCGGCTTCACGGTCCACACCCGCTGGATCGAGACCGAGTGGGACAACC
>JBPPMS010000113.1:0-9353 GCA_051306175.1 Mycobacterium sp.
ACCAACGGCGAAGTGGGCACCGTCGCGCGCATCTCGGACGCCGACCCTGAGATGCTGCGCTACTTCGGCGCGGTGGGGATCACGCTGGACACCCAGCTGACGGTGCTGGAGCGACGCGACTTCGCCGGCACCGTCTCGATCGGGATCGGCGCCCCGCCGCAGCGCACAGTTGATTTGGGAAGCCCCGCCGCACAGTCTATTTGGGTGGTTGCCTGAGAGTGGCTGGCCTGACCACCACCACGGATTTGGCGCGCGAGCCGACGTCCTGCAGAAGCGCCATCACCCGCCCATTGGGCGCCACGGCCGCGTACACACCCTCGACGCCAGCGGCGGGCAGCGACTTGCCGTGGCTGACGGCCATGGCCTGGTCCTCGTCGAGGTCGCGACGGCCGAATGCAAGCAGGCACGCCTCGTCCAGGGTGTAACTCAGGGTCGGCGTTTCCGAGAGCTCGTCCAGCGTGCGCGCCTGGTCCAGCCCGTAGGCGCCGACCCTGGTGCGGCGCAACGCCGTCAGGTGCCCGCCGACGCCGAGCGCCACCCCGAGGTCACGGGCCAGTGATCGGATGTAGGTACCGGACGAACAGTCCACCTCGACGTCCACATCCACCAGATCTCCATGCCGCACAGCCAGCACGTCGAACCGGTCGATGCGCACGGTCCTGCCCGCCAGCTCAACGTCGTGACCCTCCCGCACCAACTGATAGGCGCGCTTGCCGGCGATCTTGATCGCGCTGACGGCGGCAGGGACCTGGGAGATCTCACCGCGCAGCGCAGACACCGCGTTCTCGATCGCCTCATCGGCAAGGTCACTCGCCGAAACCTGTTGCACCACATCACCTTCGGCATCGTCAGTGGTGGTGGAGACACCGAGGCGGATGGTAGCGGAGTACGACTTCGACGTGGCGGTGAGCAGACCCAGGATCTTGGTGGCGCGCTCGATGCCGATCACGAGCACGCCGGTGGCCATCGGATCGAGGGTGCCGGCATGGCCGACCTTGCGGGTGCCGAACAGGCGCCTGCACCGCCCCACCACGTCGTGGCTCGTCATCCCACCGGGTTTGTCGACGACCACCAGTCCCGGCCGCGGACTCACAGCACGATCGCGGTCAACGCCAGCCCGTCGGCGACAGACCACCGTCCGGACAACGCCGCCAGCGGCGGCCCGTGCTCGGCCGCCGGGTCGATCAGGATCCGCGACGTGAAGGTGCCGTCGACACCGAAGGTGATGTGCGCGTCCTCGAAACCGAGCCAACGGTGGGTCAGCGGAAACCAGGCTTTGTACGTTGCCTCTTTGGCGCAGAACAGGATCCGGTCCCAGTGCATACCGCCAGGCAGGGCGGCCAACTGGTGGCGTTCGATCGGAAGGGAAACGGCGTCCAACACACCGTCGGGTAACACCTCGTGCGGTTCGGCGTCGATACCCACCGACCGGACGTGGTCGCGTCGCGCGACGACGGCGCCGCGGAACCCCTGACAGTGAGTCAAGCTGCCGACGACGCCGTCGGGCCAGCGCGGTTCGCCCTTGTCGCCCTTGAGGATCGGCGTGGCGGGCAGCCCCAGCTCACCGAGGGCCACCCGGGCACAGTAACGGGCGCTGAGGAACTCGTTGCGGCGCTTGGCCACCGCCTTAGCGATCAGCGGCGCCTCCTCGGCCAGGGGCACGAGGCCGTCGGGATCGGCGTACACCTCGGCGGCCGCAAGGCCCGTCGGAGAACCGGGCAGCACCGCCGTCAGGAGCCGCGCCGTCATCCCCGCCTGCTCTGCACGCGCTCGCGGAACTTCGCCGACTGCTCTTTCAACTCGGGGGTGATTTCGAAGTGACCGCCGAAATCGTTGAGATACCCGGGCGCATACCTGGGGTCGGGGAGCACCTGACGAAGCCAGCGGTAGGGCTTGCGGCTGCGCCACTCCCGCGGATAACCGACCGAGACCTCTTCGAACCGCACGCCGTCGTACCAGGTGGTGCGCGGGATGTGCAGATGGCCGTAGACCGCGCACACCGCGTTGTACCTGGTGTGCCAATCCTTGGTGGCCGTGGTGCCGCACCACAGTGAGAACTCCGGGTAGAACAGTACGTCACAGGGTTCACGGACAAGCGGGAAGTGGTTGACCAGCACCGTCGGCATCATCCAGTCGAGTTCTTCCAAACGCTTCTTGGTCTGTTTGACACGGTCGCTGCACCAGGCGTCCTTGGTGGCGTAGGGCTCGTGGGACAGCAGGAACTCGTCGGTGGCCACGACGTTGCGATCCTTGGCGATCGCCAGGCCCTCCGCCTTGGTACCTGCGCCTGCGGGCAGGAAGGTGTAGTCGTACAGCAGGAACATCGGGACGATCGTGGCCGGGCCGCCTGCCTCGTTCCACACCGGGTAGGGGTGCTCGGGCGTGACAATCCCCATGGCATCGCACAGGTCGACGAGGTAGTCGTAGCGGGCGCGCCCGAAGATCTGGACGGGGTCCCTGCTCGTGGTCCACAACTCGTGGTTGCCCGGCACCCAGATCACCTTGGCGAATCGCTTGCGCAACAGGTCGAGGGCCCATTGGATCTCGTCGGTGCGTTCGGCGACGTCGCCTGCGACGATCAGCCAGTCGTCAGGGCTAGCGGGATACAGCGACTCGGTGACCGACTTGTTCCCGGTGTGCCCGGTATGCAGATCGCTGATCGCCCATAGCGTGGGCGACGCGGACGGCCGCGGTGCGGGGTGGCTTGACACAACGATCCAGCCTACTGCCGATGCCGCGGCGCCTCAGTCCGGCAACCAAAAGATGTCCAGTTCTTGCTGTGATCTCGTGCCGGGTACTTGCACCCTTCTAGCTCGTCGACCCCACCAGCGCACGCACCGTGGCCGCGATGTCGCGCAGCAGCGCGTCGTCGTGCACCTGCCGTCGCTGTCCGAGTGGCGCGAAGGGCAGGTCGACCCAGCTCTTGCAGCCGCTGAACTCTGGGACACGGTGCAGCAGAACAGGTTCAGGAAGCTCTTCGGCGGCCAAGACGAGCACGGTCAGTCGGTGCTTCGGTCGGAAGTCGACGCGATCGCACCGGACCGACTCGTCGGTCCAGATATGCAGATCAGCGATCTCGGGTAGGGCGTCGGGCCGCTGCACATCGATGGAGTCCACCACCCGGGCGACGGCACGCACCACGATCTGGTCGTCGGTGCTGTCAGCGGCGGAGGGGCCGAGCAGGTCGTGGTGCTCGGGCCGCACCCGCTCGGCATGGCTGTGCGCGACGGTCGGGAACAGGGCGAACGTGCGAGCGGCGACCTCGAAGCGCTTCTCGTGAATGCCGCCCTTGCGCAGCAGGACGGTCTGCCTGCCGTCGAGCGCGGCATGCACGGCCGCGCTCCACTCCTTGAGCGCCAGCGTGGTCATGCCAAGTTCAGGCGCGCCCGCACCTCGGGTCTGCGCAGCGGAGGCACGGTCTTTGGCGGCTGTCTACGGGCGGGCAACGAGGCCAGTAGGCGCGTGGTCGTCGCGGTGACCTCGGCCACAGCCGCCTCGAACGCGTCGACATTGCCTTCCGAGGGACGGGTGATGCCGCTGACCTTGCGCACATACTGGCGGGACGCAGCTTCGATCTCGTCTGGCGTGGCCGCAGGTTCCAGGCCTCGCAGCTCGGTGATGTTCCGGCACATGGGTCCAGGCTACGTTCCCTCTTATACGGTGGCTGCCATGACCGAACAGGACATCCTGCTGATCGAGACCGAAAACCGGGTGCGCACGCTGACACTGAACCGTCCCGGATCGCGCAACGCGCTGTCGGCGGCGCTGCGCACAGCGTTCTTCGGCGCGTTGGCGGCCACCGAGACCGCCGACGATGTCGACGTCGTCATCGTCACCGGCGCCGACCCGGTGTTCTGCGCGGGGCTGGACCTCAAAGAGCTCGGCGGTCAGACCGAACTTCCCGACATCGCCCCCAAGTGGCCCGAGATGACCAAGCCTGTGATCGGGGCGGTCAACGGTGCCGCCGTTACCGGCGGTCTTGAACTAGCGCTGTGTTGCGACATCCTCATCGCATCCGAACACGCCCGCTTCGCCGACACCCACGCGCGCGTCGGCCTGCTGCCCACCTGGGGCCTGTCGGTGCGGCTGCCGCAGAAAGTCGGTATCGGCATAGCGCGCCGAATGAGCCTCACGGGGGACTACCTGTCGGCAAACGATGCGCTGCGCGCCGGTCTGGTCACCGAAGTGGTGCCCCACGAAGAACTGCTCCCTGCAGCGCGACGGGTGGCCGCTGGCATCGTCGGAAACAATCAGAAAGCGGTTCGCGCACTGCTGGATTCGTATCACCGCATCGACGAGGAGCAGACCAGCGCCGGGTTGTGGATCGAGGCGCGCTCCGCGACCGCGTGGATGAGCCGGGCCACCGGCGACGACATCGCCACCAACCGGTCGGCAGTGCTGGAGCGAGGGCGTGCCCAGGTGCGCGCGCCGTCACCGGAGAAGTGACGTCCGTCGAGGTCCACACCGAAGTCGTTGCGAAGCTGGACTACAACGACGGCCGTTCGCCAGCGATTGGCCGGCTCGGCGGCGGGACACCCGACCATCGTCAACCGCTTCCGGTCACCAGCCAACGCCCTGAGCACGCGCGCCCACCGACGAATGCCAGCCGCAACACCATGAACAGCGTCAGGCCCGACCAGATCCCCACCAGCCCCCAGCCGTAGACGAGCGACAGCCAGATCGGCGGCAGAAACCCGATCAGCGCGCTGGCCAGCGTCGCATTGCGCATGAACGGGGCGTCACCGGCGCCGAGCAGCACACCGTCGAGCGCGAAAACGATTCCCGCGACCGGCAACTGAGCCACCAGGAACCACCACGGCACGTCGATCGCGTCGAGCACCGCCTGATCGTGGGTGAACACACCGGGTAACACGTGGGCACCCAGCCCGAGAACCGCAGCGAGTATTATCGCCGCTACCGCCGAATAGGCTGTCACCCGCCATGCCACGAACTTGGCTTGCGAGAGGAGGCCGCCGCCCAACGCGGCTCCCACCAGCGACTGCGCGGCGATCGCCAACGAATCCAGCACCAGCGCAAGAAAACTCCACAGCTGCAACACCACCTGGTGCGCCGCCACCGCCGCCGCGCCGAACCGGGCTGCCACAGCTGCGGCCGAGATAAAGCACGCCTGGAAAGCCAGGTTGCGCACAAGGAGGTCGCGGCCCATCAACACCTGGCCGCGTAGGATTGACCAATTAAGTTGCAGCCCAACATGTTCCGACAGGAGCGCCCGGAGGAACAACACCGCCGCCAACCACTGGCCCACGAGATTCGCGATCGCCGAGCCTTCCACCTCCAGCCGCGGCAATCCCACCCAGCCGTACACCAGCGGCGGACAGAGCACCGCGGACACCGCGAAACCCGTCACCACGTACCGCACGGGCCTTACGGTGTCCTGAACACCACGCATCCAGCCGTTCCCGGCGAGGGACACCAGGATTGCGGGCGCACCGAGAATGGCGATCCGTAGCCACGACAAGGCGGCGTTGGCAATCTCAGCACCAGCGCCTGTCCCGGCGATCACCGTTACCACCGGGACTGCAAGCGCTTGCATCGCCACGACGACGGCGAGGCCGAGACCGACCCCCAACCAGGTGGCCTGAACACCTTCGCCGACCGCGGCGCCGCGATCACCAGCGCCGTAGAAACGCGCAGCCCGTGCCGTCGTCCCGTAGGACAGAAACGTCAGCTGAGTCGCGACCAGGCTCAGCATCAGACCGCCGATGGCCAGGCCAGCAAGGCTCACCGCGCCGAGGCGTCCGACCACCGCGATGTCGAACAGCAGATACAGCGGCTCGGCCGCCAACACGCCCAGGGCGGGTAGCGCCAGGCGCGCGATGCGCCGTCCGGTGCCAGGTGCCGGGTCCGCGGGTCGGGGATCGTCAGTCAAGCGCCGCGCGCAGCGCCGCCACGACCTCGGTGATCGGGCCGGTAGCAGAGTAACCCGCAGCCAGTCGGTGCCCGCCGCCGCCGAACCCCGATGCCACCGCGGACAGGTCTACCGTGGTCCTTGCCCGCATCGACACCGACCAGTGCATCGGTTCGATCTCCTTGAACACCGCCGCGACCTCGGCCTGCTGCGTAGTGCGGACCACGTCGACGACGCTCTCGACTTCCTCGGGCCGGGCATTGGACCATTCGTCGTGCGCGACGACCGCGAACACGAATCCCCGCCCACCGACGGCGTCGGGCAGCAGCGTGGCCGTCTCGAGGACACGGGAGAGCATGGGCAACCACGCGAACGGATGGGAGTCCAGCAGGTTGCGGCTGATGGCTGCGTTGTCGACGCCGAGGTCCACCAGCCTGGCCGCCAGGCGATGGGCTCTGGCGCTGGCCCAACGAAACGAACCGGTGTCGGTGGCCAACCCGGCGTACAGGCAGTGCGCGACATCGAGGTTGATCGATTTGCCCCACGCATCGAGCAGCTCCGCGACGAGCATGGTCGTCGAATCTGCGGTCGGGTCAACGAAATTCGCGGTCCCGAACATCAGGTTGGACGCATGGTGATCGATCACGAGTACCTGACGTCCTGCGGCGGCGAGCGCAGACAGCGCGCCCAGACGGTTGACGCTCGGTATGTCGACCGTCACCACCAGATCGACCTGGTGGTGCAACTCGTCGGGAGGCACCAGCAGCTGTCCGCCGGGCAGAGTGCACAGGGATTCCGGCAGCGCAGCGGGCGCGGCGAAACTGACTTCGACCTTCTTGCCCACGCGGTCGAGCACCTGTGCCAGCGCCAGCCCGGCACCGATGGTGTCGGCGTCGGGATACACATGACACACGACAGCGACCGTCGAGACCGCGTCGAGCAGCTGCGCCGCGCCGCGGGCGTCGACTTGGGTGCCTACCTGAGCCTCTTCGGGCAGGCCCACGTCACAGATCGTCTCTGTCGTCTCGGTCGTCGTCACGGGCGCCTTCCACGTCAGGATCCCCGTCGGTTTCCTCCACCCTGCTCTCACGATAGGGGTCCGGATCACCTGCCGGGACAGCATTCTGCCGAACTCGCGCGAGATCGGCGTCGGCCGCCCGCGCCCGAGCCAGGAGTTCTTCCATGTAAGCCGACGTCTCGGGCACCTTGTCCAGCACGAATGCCAATGTGGGGGTGAACCGGACGCCGGTGGCGGCACCGACCCTGCTGCGCAGCGCCCCCTTGGCGCGCTCCAAGGCTTTGGCGGCGCCGTCGTAGTCCGGTTCGTCCTGCAACGTCTTGCCGCGAACCGTGTAGAACACCGTCGCGTCGTGCAGGTCGCCCGTCACCTTCGTGTCCGTGATGGTCACGAAGGCCAACGGGGGATCCTTGATCTCGAACTCGATCGCCGAGGCGACGACGGTGCCGATGCGCTTGGAGAGCCGACGGGCCCTACCGACATCAACCATGAATATCGCCGCTCCTACACACGTTCTTTTTCAACCAGCTCGTACGCCTCGATGATGTCGCCCTCTTTGATGTCGTTGTAGGTGAGCGTGAGACCACATTCATAGCCGTCGCGGACCTCGGTGGCATCGTCCTTCTCGCGCTTGAGCGACGAGATGGTGACCGTCTCGGCGACTACCACGTTGTCGCGCAGCAGGCGGGCTTTGGCGTTGCGCCGCATGATGCCTGACGTGACCAGGCAGCCTGCGATGTTTCCAACCTTGGAGCTGCGGAAGATCGCGCGGATCTCGGCGCGGCCGAGCTCCTTCTCCTCGAAGATCGGCTTGAGCATCCCCTTGAGCGCGCTCTGGATCTCGTCGATGGCCTGGTAGATCACCGAGTAGTACCGGATGTCGACGCCCTCGCGGTTGGCGAGCTCGGTGGCCTTACCTTCGGCGCGGACATTGAAACCGATGACGATCGCGTCCGAAGCCGACGCCAGGTTGACGTTAGTCTCGGTGACGCCACCCACACCGCGGTCGATGACGCGCAGCTCCACCTCGTCGTCGATCTCGATCCCGAGCAGGGCCTCTTCCAGCGCCTCGACGGTGCCGGAGTTGTCGCCCTTGAGGATCAGGTTGAGCTGTGAAGTCTCCTTCAACGCTGCATCGAGATCGTCCAGGCTGATGCGCTTGCGGGAGCGGGCGGCCATCGCGTTGCGCTTGCGCGCACTGCGACGGTCGGCGATCTGGCGAGCGATCCGGTCCTCGTCGACGACCAGAAGGTTGTCACCCGCGCCAGGCACCGACGTGAAGCCGATGACCTGCACCGGCCGCGACGGCAGCGCGTCGTGGATGTCCTCGCCGTGCTCGTCGACCATGCGTCGGACACGCCCGTAGGCGTCGCCGGCGACGATCGAGTCGCCGACCCGCAGCGTGCCGCGCTGGATGAGCACGGTGGCCACGGGGCCGCGGCCGCGGTCCAGGTGCGCCTCGATGGCCACACCCTGGGCTTCCATATCCGGGTTGGCCCGCAGATCGAGTGCGGCGTCTGCAGTCAGGAGCACCGCCTCGAGAAGGTTCTCGATATTGGTGCCCTGCTTGGCGGAGATGTCGACGAACATCGTGTCGCCACCGAAATCCTCGGCCACCAGACCGTATTCGGTGAGCTGACCACGGATCTTCGCCGGATCGGCGCCTTCCTTGTCGATCTTGTTGACCGCCACGACAATCGGCACGTCGGCCGCCTGCGCGTGGTTGATGGCTTCCACCGTCTGCGGCATCACGCCGTCGTCGGCCGCCACCACAAGGATCGCGATGTCGGTGGCCTTCGCACCGCGGGCACGCATGGCCGTGAACGCTTCGTGACCCGGGGTGTCGATGAAGGTGACGGCGCGCTCTTCTCCCTCGTGTTCGACGGTGACCTGGTAAGCGCCGATGTGCTGCGTGATGCCACCGGCCTCGCCCTCGCGGACGTTGGCCTGACGGATGGTGTCGAGCAGTCGGGTCTTGCCGTGGTCGACGTGACCCATAACGGTGACGACCGGCGGACGCTGTTCCAGCTCGTCCTCGCCGCCTGCGTCCTCGCCGTAGGTGAGGTCGAAAGACTCCAGCAGTTCGCGGTCCTCGTCCTCGGGCGAGACGACCTGAACGACGTAATTCATCTCGCTGCCCAGGAGCTCGAGAGTCTCGTCGCCCACCGACTGGGTGGCGGTGACCATCTCACCGAGGTTGAACAGCGCCTGCACCAGCGCGGCCGGATTGGCGTTGATCTTGTCGGCAAAGTCCACCAACGAAGCGCCGCGGGCCAATCGGATGGTCTCGCCGTTGCCCTGCGGCAATCGCACGCCGCCGACGACCGGCGCCTGCATGTTCTCGTATTCGGCGCGTTTCGCCCGCTTCGACTTGCGGCCACGACGGACCGCGCCGCCGGGACGACCGAACGCGCCTGCAGCTCCGCCACGCTGGCCGGGGCGGCCACCGCCACTACCGCCACCGGG
>JBPPMS010000114.1:0-5646 GCA_051306175.1 Mycobacterium sp.
GCACGGCAGCGGCTATGCGATCTGCTCACCGCGCACCCACCGCCGCCTGACCGCGTGGTTGTCGAGACTGACCCGGCTGCCGGTGTTCTGCGTGGGCTACCGCCTGGCTCCCGAACATCCGTTCCCCGCCGCCGCCGACGACGTACACGCCGGCTGGGATTGGTTGCGCCACAACGGACTGGCGCAGCACGACATCGTCGTGGCAGGCGACTCCGCCGGCTGCCACCTGGCCATCGACCTGGTCCTGCACGGCGCACATCAGCCGCGCCCCGCAGCACTCGTGCTGTTCTCCCCACTAGTCGACCTGACGTTCACCCTGGCCGGACAGCGCGAGCGGCTGCGCCCCGACCCAGCCGTCCGCGCTACCGACGCGGCACGACTGGTTCGGCTGTATTGCGGCACAATAGATCCCGCACATCCGCGACTGGTACACGACCTCGCTTCCTGCGCTCCGCTGCCGCCGACACTGATCCAGGCAGGCGGTGCCGAGATGCTCGCGGCCGACGCGCACCACCTCGCCACCGCGATCCGCACCGCGGGCGGTGAGTGCACGCTGCAGGTGTGGCCGGACCAGGTGCACGTGTTCCAAGCCTTACCGCGGGCTTCACCCGAAGCGGCACAGGCGATGTGCAGTGCCGCGCAGTTCATCACCGATGCGAAAGCGGGGACCATAGCATGCTCGGATCCGGAAGTCGACGAACCCGCGACGGCCGTGCCGTCGTAACCGGAGCGGGAAGCGGTATCGGCGCGGCCTTCGCAGTCGAACTCGCCAACCGTGGAAACACCGTGGTGTGCAGCGATATCGACGACGCGGCCGCCCAGCGCACCGTCGACGTCATCACCGACAACGGTGGCGACGCCGTCGCAATGCACTGCGACGTGTCGGAGTGCGACCAGGTCGAAAGCCTCGCGCACCAGGCTCAGGCGTACTTCAGTGCCGCCCCCACCCTGGTGATCAACAACGCAGGCGTCGGCGCGGGCGGGCGACCGATCGGCGACATCCCGCTCGACGACTGGGTTTGGACCCTCGGCGTCAACATGTGGGGCCCGATTCACGGTTGCCACGTCTTCACCCCGATTCTGCGGGAGGCAGCAGAACGTGGCGGCACGAGCTCAGGAATAATCAATGTCGCCTCGGCGGCGTCCTTCGGCGCCGCTCCCGGCATGGCCGCCTACAACGTGAGCAAGGCGGCGGTGCTGTCACTGTCGGAGACACTGGCCGCCGAATTGTCCGGCACCGGAATCGGAGTCACGGTGCTGTGCCCCACTTTCGTCAAGACCAACATCGTCGCCTCCGGCCGCATCACCGCCCACTCAGGGGAGTTCGCAGCCAAGTTGATGCGCTGGACGGGATTCTCACCCGCCCGCGTCGCCACCATGTGCCTGAACACCCACGACCGCGGCGGCCTCTACTGCCTGCCCCAGCCGGACGCCCGAATCGGCTGGGGTGCGAAACGTTTCGCCCCGCAAACTTACACCCGCACCGTCGGCCTGGTCTCCAGGCTCGGCGGAGCCACCCAATAACTAGGAGGACACGCACATGGCCATCGACATGGACGTGATGCTCGCCAAGATCAAGGACCGGCAGTGGGCGCTGGCCGACATCGACTGGGACGCACCGGGCGCAGAAACCATCAGCGACGAATTCCGACCCAAACTCCAGGCTTTCATGGCTGACCTGTGCTGGATCGAGAACGTCGGCGCCCGTGGGTTCGCCGCCCTGGCCACGAAGGCGCCCACCCCGACGCTCGCCGAAATCTACCGCTACTTCCACGCCGAGGAGCAGCGCCACGCCAACGCCGAACTCGCACTGATGAAGCGCTGGGGCATGCTCGACGACGGCGAGATCCCCGAACCCAACGTCAACATCAGGCTGGCCATCGAGTGGCTGGACCGCTACTCCGACGACATGTCGCTGTCGATCCTGGGCACCGTGATCCCGATGCTCGAGGTGGCGCTGGACGGAGCGTTGCTCAAGTTCTTGCTCGACGAGGTCGAGGATCCGGTCTGCCATCAGGTGTTCGAGAAGATCAACAACGACGAATCACGCCACATCGCCGTCGATTTCGAAGTCCTCAACCTAATCGGCCACGCCACGGCGCTGCGGCTGGCTGTCCAGTTCGTCGGCAACGTCGCCACGCCGGGCCTCATCATCGGCGCGCTCATGTACGTCCCACTGCTCAACCGGATGCGCAACAACATCGTGGACATGGGCCTGGAACCCGAACGGCTCTACAAGGCGATGACACGCTTCAAGGAACTCGGTGGACGCGGCGAATACACCTGGCGGGTACCGACCTATCAGATCCTCAAGCTCCACGCCCGGATGGTGGTCAACCCCCGCAACCCGTATCACTGGGTGGCCAATCCCGCCGTCTGGGCCAGCGACCGCTACCCCAGGCAGTTGCTCAAACCGATACCGACCTGGTTCAAGGAAATCACTTACCAGCCGGCTGCCTGACATGGCAGACAGGGTCTACGACACCCTCATCGTCGGTGCCGGCTTCACCGGGATCGGCGCGGCGATCAAACTGCGCCAGGCGGGCGTCGACGACATGGTGATCCTCGAGCGCAGCGACCGCGTCGGCGGAACCTGGCGTGACAACACCTATCCCGGCGCTGCCTGCGACGTACCGTCGCTGCTGTACTCGTTCTCGTTCGTCCCCAACCCCACGTGGTCGCGCGCCTACTCCCCCGCCGGCGAGATCCGCAACCACATCGAGGACATGGTCGACAGGTTCGGCATCCGCGAGCACATCCGGTTCGGGATCGAACTGAACGGCTTGACCTTCGACGAGGGCGCGGGAGTCTGGACCGCGAAGACGACTCAGCGCAAGACCTTCCGTGCCCGCACCGTGGTGTTCGCCGGTGGGCCGCTGCCCGACCACAAGTTCCCCGACATCCGAGGTATCGACACCTACGAGGGCCACAAGATCCACAGTGCGCGTTGGGATCACGACTACGACTTCACCGGCAAGCGGGTCGCCGTGATCGGCACCGGAGCCAGCGCTGTGCAGATCGTCCCCGAACTGGTGAAGCAGGCCGGGTTCGTCAAGGTGTTCCAGCGCACACCGGGCTGGATGGTCCCACGGTTGGACGTCGCGACCCCGCAAGCCGCACAGCAGGTGTTCGCCAAAGTGCCCGCGGCCCAACAACTGGTCCGCGGTGCGCTGTTCTGGGCGCACGAGGTCAGCGCGACCGCCCTGGTGTGGAACACGCCGCTGACCGCGCTGTTGGGTCGGTTGGCGAAGGCGCACCTGCGAGCCCAGGTCAAGGATCCGTGGCTGCGCCGCCAGCTCACCCCGGACTTCACTCCCGGCTGCAAGCGCATGCTGGTCTCCAGCGACTACTACCCGGCGTTGCAACGCGACAACTGCAAACTGATCGACTGGCCGATCGCCACGATGAGCCCCGCGGGCATCCGTACCAGCGACGGCATCGAGCACCACCTGGACTGCGTCGTATTCGCCACCGGTTACGACGTGCATCTGACCGGGCCGCCGTTCCCCGTCACCGGGCGGGGCGGACGCTCCCTGTCCGAGGAGTGGGAGCGCGGCGCACAGGCCTACAAGAGCATCAACGCCCACGGCTACCCCAACCTGTTCTTCATGACAGGTCCCAATTCGGGGCCCGGCCACAACTCGCTGCTGGTCTACGTCGAAGGCCAACTGGACTACGCGGTGGCGGGCATTCGCGCGATCCTCGATAACGACCTGCGCTACCTCGACGTCCGCGCCGAGGTCCAGCAGCGTTACAACCGCAGCATCCAGAAGCGTCTCAAATCGACGACCTGGATGTCGGGCTGCCGCAGCTGGTATCTCACCGCCGACGGGTTCAACGCGTCGATGTATCCGGGCTTCGCGACGCAGTATCTTCGACAGATGCGCGATTTCCAGCTCGACGACTACGACGCCGCCGAGCGCCCAGCCGAGGTACCAGCCCTGGCCCGCTCCCGAGCCTGATTATTCGATGTCGTCAGCTAAGCATCCCCGACCGCCCGTCGGTCCCATCGGCGCCATCCTGGCCAACCTGCGTCGCGCGCCACGGCGGGTGCGACGGCAGTCCTGCGATGTTATCGATACCGCAGTCTCGCAACTGTTCGATGCGGCCGCACGACTGTCGGACAACCCCGATGCCTCCGGCGAGTACCGCATCGAGGAATTGGCCCGCCTGGGCGGCACCACCACCCGCAACATCCGCGTCTACCGCGATCGCGGCCTGCTGCATCCGCCGCTGCGGGTGGGCCGCGTCGCCCTGTTCAACGACACCCACCTGACACGGCTGCGTCTGGTGACCTCGATGCTCGACCGCGGCTACAACATCGCGCACGTGCACGAGATGCTCAGCGCCTGGGAGGAGGGCAAGAATCTCGGCGACGTCCTCGGACTGGAGTCGGCGATCGTCGGGACGTGGGCCGCGGAGAAGCCGAAGACCTTGTCCCGGGACGAGGCCAGGCGGCTCATCGACGACCCCGCGGCCTTCGACCACCTGCTCGCCTCAGGACTGCTCAAGCCCGGCGACGACGACACCGTGGTCAATGTGCGGCCCAAGCTGATCGAAGCGTTCAACGAGCTCTGCAGCTTCGGCGTCGGCATCGACACGTTGATCGACGTCCACGAACACGTGTATCCGCTGGTCGATCAAATCAGCGAGATCCTGGTGCGTGCGGGCGCCGAACATGTTCTGCAACAGATCAAGCCAGGCGAATCGTTGCCGGGCGATACCGAAGTCGCCGAGCTGATCACGATGCTGGTCCGATTCCGTACCCAGGCCGTCGCGTCGGTCACCGCGACGTTGGCGCACTCCATCGAGACCACCATCGAATCCCTGGTCAGCAAGCTGCTGGCCGATTTCATCGAGCACGCTGAGGACTCGGTCTGATCCAGGCTTTGCGCCGGGATGTGAGGGCATCGCTGATAGCGGTGGGCTAGCTAGCACGTTCATGCGTTGTGTGCCAGTCAGTTTGGTGGATCTGTGGATAGAAATTGATGGCGTGCGAATTTGTGGACAACCGGGATTCGTGTCGGCCAGCGGGCATAGAATTCGAACATGAGTTCGGACGCGGCGGTGGTGGTGCGGGAGCAGTTGGACGCTGCCCGCACCGCGTACCGCGCGGCGATGACCCAGGCCGGCGAGGTGCTCGATCACCCGGCTCTGCTCGAAGTGCTCGGGGAGCAGGAAACCTTCACCCGCAGCTTGCCAGCATTGGCGCATCCGATGACCCTGCGGCTCCAGAATGAGATCTGCCCGGTGGAGTTGGGGGGCACGAGCCTGAAAGATGTGCTGGCGCGCCGGTTGCGGATCGCCCCGGGAGCGGCCCACCAACGCATCCAGGATGCCGCGGTACTGGGGCCGCGGACCAGCCTCACCGGTGAACCGTTGCCGCCGTTGTGGCCGGGCACCGCCGCAGCCCAGGCCGACGGGCTGATCGGCGACGAGCATCTGAGCATCATCCGGAAGTTCTTCAAGCACCTACCCGATGCGGTGGGCCATGAAGAACGCGAACTGGCCGAGAAGGCCTTGGCGTTGGCCGCCGGGATCCGCGGCCCCAAGAGTCTGCAGGAATGCGCCGACACATTGGCCGGGTATCTGAACCCGGATGGGGAGTTCTCCGATGCCGACCGGGCCCGCAAACGCGGCCTGAGT
>JBPPMS010000115.1:0-42305 GCA_051306175.1 Mycobacterium sp.
ACACCCAAACGCAAGACCGTGAGCGTCTCATCGAGGCCCTCACGCAGACTCGCCGCCGCGCTGGGGTGGGTGCGGTCGAGCTCTTTGGCAAGGGCCAGCAGCGCGGCTTCGGCCTCCAGCGCCGATCCGGCGTGGTAGGCGTCGGTCATCTTGCGGCCGACACTGGACCGAAGGCGTTGTGGCAGATGGTCTTTCACGTTCCGAATCTTATGCAGTTGGCAGCGTTGGATGACCGGGTGATCGAGCACGTCGACCACGGCCTTGCGCAGGGCCCTTCGACGTCGCCGCTGGTCGTGGCAACCGTCTTGGGCCGGGTCCCGTTGCGGTAATTGATGCGCTCCTGGGTGCGCTCATAGCGGCCGGCACCGAGGGCCGCGGTGGCCTCGGCCTCGATCAACGCCTGCAAGCCAGCTCCGATCAGCTCAGCGAACACACTCCCCGGATCAGCGCTCTTCAACGCGTCGAGCTGGGTGAGCAGGGCAGAATGGTCATGGGTCATCGCGTGGTTCCTTTGATCGAGTCACTTTGGTGGTAACTCGCCCATCACTACGCGATGGCCCACCCACAACCCCGGAACGACACGCCCGAGCTGCGGCTACGCTGCCTCACCGAAACCCCACCACGCCAAGGGACTTACCCGCTCGGTCTCGAGTGGGCACAGGGGGATCCCCCACCCCCAATAGCTAGTGCGCGCTAGATACCAAACGTGTTGTTATACAACGTATTTCGATAGATAGGCACCTCAGCTCAGTCGGTTAGTGTCCTCCCGCCGGAAGAGATACATACCGACCACCTCGCCATTAGTGACTGTGTGTTGACCAGTGGTAAGGAACTTGTTTCGGCTGCTCTGGCCCGTTTCCATGAACACCCAATTCGCGTGCTCCAGTCGCCAGCCACTGTCTTCGATTACAGCAAGCACCTGCGCGGACATCGCCTCGAGGGTGACGTCTCCAGCACTCACCGGGTAGAACCACCTTCCCGCTTCGGCCGACACAGATGCGTAGGTGAGTTCCACCTGTAAGAACCGATCACCTCGGGCGAATGCTTCGGCAGCGCGGTCGACAGGCGACGGCGCTTCCTCAAACTGCTGGTCAAGGCCTTGAGCGGCTCGGTAATCCGGCATGTGTTCAAGGAATTCCCCTCCGTGCCGCTGGTGCGGTGCGGTTCCCTCGTCCGATTGATCGCTTCTGCCAAATATCCCCACGCGCGCATTGTCACATGACCCTGCCCGCTAGTGGCCGCCGATGCCCATGACGGCCTGATATTGCTCTTGTCATATACGGGCCTGCGCTGGGGTGAGGCCATCGGTCTGCGGGTCCACGATCTGGACCTCCTCCGCAGGCGCGCCAGCATCACGGAGAACGCCGTGCAGTCGGGAACAGCGATTCACGTGGGCAGTCCGAAAGCACACAAGCAACGCACCGTGCCGTTGCCTGCGTTTCTGGTGCCCTATCTGGCGCGTCAGTGTTATGGCAAGGGTCGCGATGGTCTGCTGTCGCCCGGTGAGGACGGAACGCACCTGCGCCGCCCGCATCCGGTCTCCGGGTGGTTCGCGAAAGCGGTAAAGGCAGCAGGTATTCCGCATGCGACTCCCCACGATCTGCGACACACGGCCGCCAGCCTCGCGGAGTCGGCGGGGGCAAACGTCAAGGACGTCCAGAAGATGCATGACACGCGTCCGCGTCCATGACACCGGACGTCACCATTTGACCTGTTCGACGACGATCTAGAGGCCGTAGCGACCGCGTTGCACGACGCGCGCATCCGGTCGTCGGGATAGTCAGTTACTCCTGAATCCAGTCCCCGATAGTGGGTGCGGTGTGCACGCAGAGCCGAGCCGGGCCGGCAGATCGGATTTTGAAGCCGTCTAGGTCTGCCCCTCGGATGGCGAAGTGCTCGCCCGACTCCGTGTCGGTAATGCGCACGTTCTTGCTATCCCTCGCGGCCTCGACAACCATCCGCGGGTTTCCCTCCAACGTCAGGTAATAGCGAGGCAGCGTCGATACGTTCGCCACGTGTTCATCAACTGCAGCAACAGATCTGAAAATTTTGGCGGTGTCCGATGGCTGATCGATGCTCCACACATGCCAGGTGATGTCCATCCCGGGCTGCGGTAGCACCATTCCGCCAGCGAGCGTGTTACCGATGCCAGCAGCTTCGTGGTACCCCAGCAATATCGCGCGATTGTACCGTGTCTGCGCTGCCTCGCGAATCTCTTCGAGCTTCCCCAGCATTCGTGCCTGGTCCTCAGGGCTGGTGGAACGTTGCTGTCATTGCGGTCGGTCCTGGTGGAGATTGTGGGCACGGAGTGGGCACGAGGCGTGACCCGTTGCCTTCGGACCGTTTGCTACGTCGACACCCTAACGCAACTCCCAGGCTGTTGAGCTGGACTTTTAGAAGTTCCAGTCCTCGTCTTCTGTGTTGACGGCCTTGCCGATGACGTAGCTGGACCCCGAACCCGAGAAGAAGTCGTGGTTCTCGTCGGCGTTCGGTGACAACGCCGACAGGATCGCGGGGTTGACGTCGGTCTCGTCGCGCGGGAACAGCGCCTCGTACCCGAGGTTCATCAGCGCCTTGTTAGCGTTGTAGCGCAGGAACTTCTTGACGTCCTCGGTAAGGCCGACGCCGTCGTAGAGGTCCTGGGTGTACTCGACCTCATTGTCATAAAGCTCGAACAGTAGCTCGTAGGTGTAGTCCTTGAGCTCGGCCTTGCGCGCCTCGCTCTCCAGCGCCAGACCTTTCTGGAACTTGTAGCCGATGTAGTAACCGTGGACGGCCTCGTCGCGGATGATCAGCCGGATCATGTCTGCGGTGTTGGTCAGCTTGGCCCGACTGCTCCAGTACATCGGCAAGTAGAAGCCGGAGTAGAAGAGGAAGCTCTCCAGCAAAGTGGAGGCCACCTTGCGCTTCAGCGGCTCGTCACCTTTGTAGTACTCCATGACGATCTCGGCCTTGCGCTGCAGGTTGGGGTTCTCCTCCGACCAGCGGAACGCCTCGTCGATCTCGACGGTGGAACACAACGTGGAGAAGATGTTGCTGTAACTCTTGGCGTGCACCGACTCCATGAACGCGATGTTGGTGTAGACGGCCTCCTCGTGCGGCGTCAGCGCATCGGGGATCAGGCTAACCGCGCCGACGGTGCCCTGGATGGTGTCGAGCAGCGTGAGCCCGGTGAACACCCGCATGGTCAGCTGCTTCTCGTGAGCGTTCAGCGTGTTCCACGACGGGATGTCATTGGACACGGGCACTTTCTCCGGTAGCCAGAAATTGCCGGTAAGACGATCCCAAACCTCGGCGTCCTTGTCGTCTTGCAGGCGGTTCCAATTGATGGCTGAAACGCGGTCGATCAGCTTCATTCTGTCAGACACCAGAACCCCATTCAGACGCGGCGAGTGGACTGACGAGAACACTACAACTGGTGTCGGACAACACGCGGCACACAACACGTTGTGTCGCGGCCGAAATTCTTACGTCGTGGTAACGAAGTGCAGCCGTCAGGCCACTGGGGTGCGCCGTACCGCGTCGTGAATGGGCAGTTCCGGGTTGATTTTGATGCCGATCAGCGCCGCAATGCCGTTAATGGAGCCGAGCATGATCGTGGTGAGGTGCTGAACGAACTGGTCGCGCGGCATGCGGCGCGGGCTGTCGGCTTCTGTGCCGAGCCACCAATCCGCCGCCGACGTGGCCATGCCGAAGGTGGTGAAGGCGGCCAGCTCGAACGCCGCCCCGTCGATCTCCATCCCCTGTAGTTCCTGGTGGAACATCTCGGCGATGGCCAGGGTGATCTCGCGACCTTCGTTCAAGGTGCGCATCGCCGAAGCGGACTGCTCGGCGAACCGCCCCTGGATGAGGAACCGCAATACGTTGGGATGCTGGTCGACGAGGTCGACGAACTGCTCAACGCTGGTGGCGATGACGCTGCGCGCCGGATCGGCACCGAAGTCGATGGCGGGGAAGATCGCCGTCCACAACATGTCGCGCATGCGCTCACCGATGGCCTGGAACAGATCGGACTTGTCGTTGAAGTGCCGGTAGATCTTCGGCTTCGCGGTGCCCGCTTCCTCGGCGATCTCGCGCAGGCTCAACTCGGGGCCCAGCTTGTCGATGGCACGGAAGGCCGCGTCCACTATTTCGGCGCGCACTTTCTTGCGGTGTTCTTTCCACCGTTCGCTGCGCGCGTCTACCTTGCCCCCCGTCTGGCGGGAGACTCTGGGTGTCACCGGTCTACGCACCCGGGATACTGTACCCGGCTGCCGCCCGCTGACCTGCGGTTACCGACGCGTAGGCACCCGAGTGTGGCGGTGTTGCACGGGTCACATTTCAGTCATTTGAGGGCAACGGTGCTGGCTGGGAACACAATTGGTGCACCGCTCACCTAGTGCGATTTTTGCCCGTTAGGCCTTCCGCGGGAGCCACCGGTACATTCGAGGGGCCGCTGGGCTCCGACCGGGGGCCCAAGCATCATCGGTGAGACGAGGCGTGCAGTGAGGCAGCGATACGACTTGGTCATCGCGGGCGGAGGACCTTCGGGTGCTGCCGCCGCGTGGCAAGCCGCACAGACCGGCGCGAAGGTCGTCGTCCTGGACAAGGCAGAGTTCCCCCGCGCCAAGCCGTGCGGTGACGGCCTGACGGCGCGGGCGGTGAGCTATCTCCAGAAGATGGGCCTGGCCGACGAGGTCGCGACCTTCCATCGGGTCAACCGGGTGACCGTGTTCAGCCCGAGTAAGTGGGAGCTGTCGTTCCCTCGCCGCCCTGGGATGCCCGACCACGGCCACACCGTCAGCCGAGAGCACCTCGACACGGTCCTGCTCAAGCACGCCGAGTCCGCAGGCGCAGAGGTGCGGCAGGGAGCTGAGGTGGCGGGTCCGGAGCTCGACGCCAGCGGCCGCGTCGTCGGCGTGGTGCTCAAGAGTGGCCAGAAGGTGCTCGGCGACGCGGTGATCGCGGCCGACGGCGCCTACTCCCCCATCAAGCGGGCTTTGAAAATCGACTCCGAGTACAACGGCTACTCCGCGATCGCGATCCGCTCGGAGATGCACGCCAATCGGCCCGACTCCGACTCGCTGGACATTTACCTCAAGCTGCTGTTCCAGGGCGAGCAGCTGCCGGGTTACGGCTGGGTGTTCCCGATGGGCGGCGGCGTGTTCAACATCGGCCTCGGCTACGTGAACAGCTACAAGAACTGGCAGTCGATCAATGCGACGCAGTTCCTCGGCGAGTTCCTGCGGACACTGCCCCCCGAGTGGGAACTTCCGCCCATCGAGGAGCTGAAGAAGAACAAGAGCGTGCGGGCGTGGCGCCTGCCGATGGGCTTCACGGCGTGGCCGCCATGGCGTCGCGGCGTGATCTTCACCGGCGACTCACTGGGTGCGGGCAAGCCGGCATCCGGCGCGGGTATCTCCAAGGCGCTGGAATCCGGCCTGGCCGCCGGCGAGTGTGCAATCGCCGCGCTGCAGAACGGCGGACCCGACGACTTCACCAACTACGCCCTCAAGATGGAAGCGGCGTGGGGTCGTGAGTACAAGCGCGGGCGCTACATGCACAAACTGATCGGCAACCCGAAGCTGGCCGGTGCAGGCATGAAGCTGATCGACAACACCGCGTTCCGCGAGCGGATGCTCAAGGCGCTGTACAGGAAGGCGCAGGGCCCGCAGCACACGCCGGTCGGGTAACCCGTTTCCGCGGGTGCCGGCTGCGACCTGCGATCTGGTTCGTTGCACATTTGAGAATGGCGAACGCTCAGCGCGGCCCGCGCTCGGTCCGGCCAGGTTTGCGGGCGACCTTGCCTGCGGCGGCGCGGGCGGCCTGCTTCGCGAGGGTCTTCTCCCGCGCGGTGCGTTTCGGCGCAGGCTCGGACCATCCTCGCGACGAGCTGGGTGTGCGACCCCGCACGATCCCGATGAACTCCTCGACCCACTCCGACTGGTGCCCCTCGGGCACCGCGAGCCCCACCGAGCAGGTGGGCGCGTCGGCGATCGGGCGGTAGGTGAGGTCTTTGCGGTGATGCAGCCGCGCCAGCGACTGCGGAACGATGAGCGCGCCGACTCCCGCAGCGGCGAGTTCTGTTGCGTCCTTAGTGGTCTCGGGTCGGTGATCGACATGGACACCGGGCGCGGCTGCCCAGGGCACGACGTCGTCGAGTGGGATCAGGATTGGTTCGTCGTCGAGGTCCGCGACGCCGACTTCGTCGACGGCGCTGAGCAGGTGATCGGTCGGCACCACGACCACCGTCGTCTCTTGGTAGAGGGTGACGACGGCCAGCCCGGACGTGTCGACCGACGGCCGCAGCAGCGCGACGTCGATAGCGCCGGCCCGCAATGCGTCGGCCGCGTCTGCCGCGGCGACGGCTTGCAACTCCAGCGGCATCTCGGGGTGGCGCTGCGCCCAGGTGCGAGCCCACTTCGCCGGCGTCACACCGGGGACGTACCCGACGGTGAGGCAGGGCAGGGTCACCGCATCAGGCTACCGTTGCGCCCCGTAGCTAAGCTCAAGCCATGAGCAGGCCGAACGCGCAGTCTATGAAGCCCGCCACGGCGGCGAAGAAGCTGGACGTGTACTTGCCCGCGACTCCTGCGGAGTTCCAAGAGAACCCGATCACCCGCGCCGAGCTCGCCGCCCTGCAGGCGGATCCGCCGCAGTGGCTCAAGGACCTCCGCAAAAGTGGGCCGCACCCGAAGAACCTGGTGGCAGCCAGGCTGGGCATCTCGCTTTCCGGTCTCACCCGCAGCGGCGTCGGTGACGCGCTGACCACCGAGCAGATCAATCGGCTGCTCGAGGAGAAGCCGCAGTGGCTTCTCGCTGAACGCGAGGGCTACCAGAGCGTGTTGCGCGAGGAGCGTCGGTTGAGATCGCTGCACGCGGAACAGTCCCGCGAGGGCTGAACGAGACACCCATCACAACACACAGCTGACGCAATTTTCCACCTCAGTGCCTTGAAGCGCCATCTGCCGCAGCCGGATGTAATACAGCGTCTTGATGCCCTTACGCCAGGCGTAGATCTGCGCCTTGTTCACATCGCGCGTGGTGGCGGTGTCCTTGAAGAACAGCGTCAGCGAAAGCCCTTGGTCCACATGCTGAGTGGCCGCGGCATAGGTGTCGATGATCTTCTCGTAGCCGATCTCGTACGCGTCCTGGTAGTACTCCAGGTTGTCGTTGGTGAGGTACGGCGCCGGGTAGTAGGCGCGGCCGATCTTGCCTTCCTTGCGAATCTCGATTTTCGACGCCACCGGGTGGATCGAGCTCGTCGAGTGGTTGATGTAGCTGATCGAGCCCGTCGGCGGTACGGCCTGCAGGTTTTGGTTGTAGATCCCGTGCTCCTGCACCGAGGCCTTCAGCCGCGTCCAATCCTCTTGGGTCGGAATGCGAATGCCCGCATTCGAGAAGAGGTTGCGAACAACGTCCGTCTTAGGCCCCCACGCCTGCTCGGTGTACTTGTCGAAGAACTCCCCCGACGCGTACTTCGACCTCTCGAACCCGCCGAAGCGCGTTCCCCTTTCTATCGCAATGCGATTCGACGCCCGCAGCGCGTGATAGAGGACCGTGTAGAAGTAGATGTTGGTGAAGTCGACGCCCTCTTCGGACCCGTAGAGAATCCGCTCGCGCGCCAGGTAGCCGTGCAGGTTCATCTGCCCCAAACCGATGGCATGAGAGCTGTTGTTGCCCTGCTCGATCGACGGCACCGACGTGATGTGCGTCTGATCGCTCACCGCGGTGAGCGCCCGGATGGACACCTCGATGGTCTGCGCGAAGTCCGGTGAATCCATCGCCTTAGCGATGTTCAGCGAACCCAGGTTGCACGAAATGTCCTTGCCCACTTTGGCATACGACAGATCGTCGTTGAACTCCGACGGCGTCGACACCTGCAGGATCTCCGAGCACAGGTTGCTGTGGGTGATCTTGCCCTCGATGGGGTTGGCCCGGTTCACGGTGTCCTCGTACATGATGTACGGGTAGCCCGACTCGAACTGCAACTCGGCCAGCGTCTGGAAAAACTCGCGTGCCTTGATCTTGGTCTTACGGATCCGCCCGTCGTCGACCATCTCGTAGTACTTCTCGGTGACCGAGATGTCGGCGAACGGAACACCGTAAACACGCTCGACGTCGTACGGCGAGAACAGGTACATGTCCTCGTTCTTCTTCGCCAGTTCGAACGTGATGTCCGGGATCACGACGCCCAACGACAACGTCTTGATGCGGATCTTCTCGTCGGCATTCTCGCGTTTGGTGTCGAGGAACCGGTAGATGTCGGGATGGTGCGCGTGCAGGTACACCGCGCCCGCACCCTGGCGGGCACCCAGCTGGTTGGCGTAGGAGAACGAATCCTCCAGCAGCTTCATGATGGGGATGACGCCCGAGCTCTGGTTCTCGATGTTCTTGATCGGAGCGCCGTGTTCACGAATGTTGCTGAGCAGCAAAGCAACACCGCCACCACGCTTGGACAGCTGCAGCGCCGAGTTGATGGAGCGCCCAATGGACTCCATGTTGTCTTCTATTCTCAACAGAAAACAGCTAACTGGCTCACCGCGCTGCTTCTTGCCCGAATTCAGAAAAGTCGGTGTGGCAGGCTGGAATCGGCCGTCGATGATCTCGTCGACCAGCTTCTCGGCAAGCGCGGTGTCGCCGGCCGCCAGCGTCAACGACACCATGACGATTCGGTCCTCGAAGCGCTCCAGGTAGCGCTTGCCGTCGAACGTCTTCAGCGTGTAGCTGGTGTAGTACTTGAACGCGCCGAGGAACGTCGGGAACCGGAACTTCTTCGCATACGCGCGATCCAGCAGCGTCTTGACGAAGTTGCGCGAGTATTGGTCGAGCACCTCGCGCTCGTAGTAGTTCTTCTGCACCAGGTAGTCGAGTTTCTCGTCCTGGTTGTGGAAGAAGACCGTGTTCTGGTTGACATGCTGCAGGAAGTACTGGTTGGCGGCTTCCCGGTCTTTGTCGAATTGAATCTTGCCGTCGGCGTCATACAGATTCAGCATCGCGTTGAGCGCGTGATAGTCCAGTTCGGCCGGTTCCGATGACGCGCGGGTATGCGCGCCGGTGGTCACTGACTCTGCAGCTGCGACGGTTGGTGACACGCCTGTTCCTTCCAGAAGTCTGCTAATCCCGCCTGGACGGCGAAGACGTCATCCGTCGTCCCCATCAGTTCAAAGCGGTAGAGATAGGGCACGCCGCACTTGCGGCTGACGACGTCGCCGGCGTAGCCGAATTCGGCGCCGAAGTTGGTGTTGCCCGCGGCGATGACGCCGCGGAGCAAGGATCGATTGTGCTCGTTGTTCAGAAACGCGATGACCTGCTTGGGGACGTAGCCGCCCGCAGCGGGGTCGGGGCCGTTCGCGTGGCCTCCGCCGTATGTGGGCAAAACCAGCACGTACGGCTCGTTGATGAACTCTGGGCCATCGATGCGCTCGTGCAGCGGAATCCTGGTGGCGGGAAGACCCAGCTTCTCGATGAAGCGGTGGGTGTTCTCCGACACACTGGAGAAATAGACGATGTTGCTCATCCCTCTCCCTTCCGATTGACGACGACTGCTGGAGTACCGGGTTACGCGGAGGCGGCGACGACGCCGGCGAGCGACCGGATGCGGTCGGGCCGGAATCCCGACCAGTGCTCGGAACCTGCCACGACGACCGGCGCCTGCAGATGGCCCAGCGCCATCACGTAGTCGCGCGCGTCATCGTCGAGCGAGATATCGACGATGTCGTAGTCGATGCCCTGGTTGTCCAGCGCCTTGTAGGTGGCGTTGCACTGCACACAGGCGGGCTTGGTGTACACGGTGACAGTCATGCTCTTCAACTCCTCGAGAATGGGGCTCAGCGAAACTTGACGACGGAGGAACGGGACGAAGTTCACTACTCTTCAGTACGCCATTGATCCCCGAAATTCCTCGACCAGGAGCTTCGAACCAACACTTTCGTGTCGAAACTCGGCACCCGGCCGCCCTGTCGGGAGTGGGGTCTGTCGGCTTGCAAAACACTACACCTGGTGTACGACAATCAGAAGAGATACAAGATGTTCTGAACGACATTGATGAAATTCCCAGGTGGTAAGCCAGGTCGTAGGTGTCATGTCGGCGTGTCGCGGGCGACGACACGCCAACCGGACGTATCGCCCACTAGATCTACCACCGGGGTCCGACACGTCACCGGCACCGCGCACAGCGGCCACCGCCAGCAAAGGCCGCCTCCTGCAGGTTCTCCCGGCGCGTCGTGCATCCCCGTCAGCTCCGTGAGCGGCCGCAACGTGACCTTGCCGGTCGCCAACGCTGCGGCGATATAGGTCTGATCGACGCTGCCGAATCGGCCGTGGTTGTTGCCATGTGTGGGCGCCGTGCACCACCTTGTCGCAGATTCCGGCCTGCACAGGTTGCGGCGACGGACTGATGGACTGGCGGCGCTCACCCGGCGCGGCCGAAAGAAGTGGCCAAGCAGTTGGTCAACTGACCTCGGCGACCAGTTTTCCCAGCGCCTCACGAACCTGTTCGACCACGTCCGCACTCTCCCGCGGATGCTTGCCGTTGAGAGCCTTTCCCGGCAGCGACAGCGTGATGTCCTCGACCACTCGCGGGCCCGCGATCCCGAATGACTTGCGGGTCTCGTCATGCGCCCACACTCCGCCGTATTGCCCGATCGACGTGCCGATCACGGCCAGCGGCTTGGCTTTCAACGCGCTGTTGCCGAACGGGCGCGACAACCAGTCGATCGCATTCTTGAGCACGCCCGGAATGCTTCCGTTGTATTCCGGCGTCACCACCAGCGCGGCATCCGCGGCTGCGGCGGCGGCGCGCAGCGCCACGACGGGTTCGGGGACGTCGGTGTTGTCGATGTCCTCGTTGTAGAACGGAAGCTCTCCGAGCCGGTCGAACACCTGCACCGATACCCCGTCGGGGGCCACCTCGGTGGCCAACTCGGCCAGCTGCCGGTTGACCGACGCGGCCCGCAAACTTCCAATCAACGTCAATACCACTACGTCAGACACGTCGCAGCCCCTCTCTCGGTTGTCACGATCTTCGCACCCGCCTAACCGGACTGTAGTCCGATTTATTCCGTCTGAGTTAAAGTGCCGGTATGGGTGCCCCCGAACACTTCGGTGTGTTGCCGGTGAGCGCCGCGCCGGCCGAGCGCAGCGACGCCGCCCGAAATCGCGCCCTGTTGCTCGACGCCGCCCGCCGGCTGATCGGCGAGCGTGGTGCCGACGCCGTCACGATGGACGATATCGCCGCCGCGGCGGGCGTCGGGAAGGGCACCTTGTTCCGCCGCTTCGGCAGCCGGTCCGGTCTGATGATCGTGCTGCTCGACGAGGACGAGAAGGCGTTGCAGCAGTCGTTCCTGTTCGGGCCGCCGCCGCTGGGGCCCGGTGCGCCCCCGCTGGACCGGTTGCTCGCCTACGGGCGCGAGCGACTTCGCTTCGCCCGTGACCACCACGCACTGCTCTCCGACGCCTTCCGCGACCCGCAGACCCGATTCAACGCGCCCGCCATGTTGCACCGCACGCACGTCCGGCATTTGCTCGATTCCGCAGGCACGACGGGCGACCTCGACACCCAGGCCGACGCCCTCTCGGGGCTGCTCGAGGCCGACTACGTCCAGCACCGCATCCAGGACGAGGGGCTCAGCTTCGACGAGTTGGCCCACGCATGGGAAACGGTGGCGCGCAAGCTCTGTGGCCGTTAACTGAGCCGAACTCGACTGGCCCGGCCGGTTTGCTCGGAGTACGACTGGAGTTCGCCATGCCGGAACCAGAACCTGTCAGACAGCAGCGATAATGTCGTCGCCATGCTCTCCACGGTCGCCGTCCGCGGGTATCGGTCTCTGCGCGACGTGGTACTGCCGCTTCATCAACTCACCGTCGTCACCGGGGCCAACGGGGCGGGCAAGTCATCGCTGTACCGGGCGTTGCGCCTGCTCGCCGACTGCGGCCGTGGCGACGTGATCGGGTCGCTGGCCCGCGAGGGCGGCCTGCAGTCGGTGCTGTGGGCCGGTCCCGAGCACCTCGACGGCGCCCGCCGCTCCGGAAAGACAGAGGGCACCATCAGAACTCGTCCCGTGTCGCTCGAACTCGGTTTCGCCTCAGACGATTTCGGCTATCTGGTGGATCTTGGCTTGCCGCAGCAGCCGGGCCACGAATCGCTGTTCGGCCGCGATCCCGAACTCAAGCGCGAGGCCGTGTTCGCCGGTCCGGTGTTGCGTACCAGTTCGGCACTCGTGCGCCGCACCAGGAAGTTCGCCGAGGCACGGTCGGCGTCGGGTCGCGGGTTCGACGAGCTGTCGCGGTCGCTGCCCGCCTACCGCAGTGTGCTCGCCGAATTCGCCCACCCTGGCGAGTTGCCCGAGCTTGCCGCGGTACGCGACCGGTTGCGGGCGTGGCGGTTCTACGACGGATTCCGGGTCGACGCGGGAGCGCCGTCCCGGCATCCGCAGGTGGGGACGCGTACGCCGGTGCTCTCCGATGACGGCGCCGACGTGGCCGCGGCGGTGCAGACCATCCTCGAAGCCGGGTTCGAGGATCTGGCCCGCGCAGTGTCTGACGCGTTCGGCGGCGCCACCGTGTCGGTCGCCGTGCACGACGGCCGCTTCGATCTCCAGCTACACCAGCCTGGGATGTTGCGCCCGCTACGCGGCGCCGAATTATCCGACGGCACAATGCGTTTCCTACTCTGGGCGGCGGCGCTGCTCAGTCCCCAACCGCCTTCGCTGATGGTGCTCAACGAGCCCGAGACGTCGCTGCATCCCGATCTGGTTCCAGCACTCGCCGGCCTGATCCAGGCGGCCGCCCGCGTGACGCAGGTGCTGGTGGTCACCCACTCCGGCGTGCTGCTGCGTCATCTCGACACCGTCCCGGTGGCCGACACGCGCGATGCGCCCGCAGACCACCGGTGCGTAGAAGTCCAGTTGGAGAAAGACCTGGGTGAGACGCTGGTCGCGGGCCTCGGAAAGCTGACGGCCCCACCCTGGGACTGGGGCTCGCGTTAAATCGTCAGCGGGGACGCAAGACGCGGGTGAAAATCGCGTTCACCCGGACCATCGCCACGCTGTAGGGCCACCACGCCAACCGCTTGAACAGATAGAGAGCGCGGATGTCGTTCGAGGTGTAGATCAGGAAGCGGTTCTTGGCGACGCCGGCCAAAATGTCGTCGGCTGCCTTCTCCGGCGACACGGCGTGCCTACTGAACCGGTCGACCCACTTCTGGACCGTCGGATCGTCCTGGTCGACGCCTGCGATCTCGAGCGTCTGCACCAGCGGTGTCTTCACCGCGCCCGGCACCACCACGGAAACGCCGATCTTCGCGTGCGCCAGGTCGAATCGCAGCACCTCCGACAGCCCGCGCAGGCCGTACTTGCTGGCGCTGTAGGCGGCGTGCCACGGCAGCGCCACGATGCCGGCCGCCGAGGAGACGTTGACCAGCGAACCGCCGCGGCGCGCGGCCACCATCGGCGGAATGAACGTCTCGATTACGTGGATCGGCCCCATCAGGTTGACGTTGATCATCGAAGACCATTGCTGGTGCGACATCTGGTCGACCGTCCCCCACGCCGAGACGCCTGCGATGTTCATCACCACGTCCATCGCCGGGTGCGCGGCGTGGACATCGGCGGCGAAGGCGACGACCTCGTTGTAGTCGGAGATATCAAGCGCCCGACACGCACCGACGGTGCCGCCCAGCGCGCGCACGTCGGCGGCGGTGAGCGCTAGGCCGTCGGCGTTGCGGTCGGTCAGGAACAGCTCTGCGCCATGCACGGCCAGCCGCAGCGCTGTCGCGCGCCCGATCCCGCTGGCCGCTCCCGTCACCAAACAACGCTTCCCGGCGAACGTCTGCCCCATGAGCCCGACCCTACCGGGCGAGCGCGCTCATTCGATCGGTGCGTTTCCGCCCCAGAGGTTGTAGAGCCACATCTTCTCCAACATGTGCACTGCGCGCTGCGGCTCGCCACCGACCAGAAAGGTCGGATCTGCCGACAGCACCATTACCGTGGTGGCGCCCAGCGTCTGGATCAGGGCGGGAAGGTCATCGGTGATCGGGTGCGCGGTGCCTGCGTCGGCCTCGGCTCTCATGATCGTCACGATCTGGTCGACGACCGTGGCGATCTGCGCGTCCTGGATCTTGCGGATCTCGGCGTCGGTGTTGCGCGCCACATTGCACGCGTGCATCACGGGGTCGTTATGAGCGAACACCTGGGCCGCGCTACCCACCATCCGGCGGGCGAAGGCCGCGGGGGTCTCGTGGGCTCCCCGTGGGGCGAAGTAGTGGGTGAGCTCTTCCAGTTCTTCGGTGGCCTCGGCGAAGACCTGCGCGAGTGCCGCGTACTTGGAGTCGAAATAGAAGTAGAAGCCGGAGCGCGCGACGCCTGCCCGGTCGCTGATAGCGCTCACGGACAGGTCGGCGAACGGCTGCTCGACGATCAGTTCGCGCACGGCCTGCAGAATCGCCTGCCGCTGCTTGTCACCCCTGCGCCGGGGCGCTGGCTCGGATTCCGGCGGCGGCTGGGGAACACTCACCTCTAAACCATGCACCACAGGGGCCCGCGATCGAAACTTGACACCCGTCAAGTCGGCCAGAGAGGATGAGTGCAGTGACATCTGCCACAGCCCGTTCGCGAGAGTCAGGAGTGTCGATGGCGACGATCAGCACCCCCGAATACCTGCTGGACCAGGCCAAGCGCCGGTTCACCCCCTCCATCACCAACTTCCCTGGTCTCGGTGCGCTGGAGCGTAAGCTGCTGCGCACCGAATTCCCCCAGACGGTGATGGCGGCGCCGCCCGAGGGCAGCGACCTCAAACCGGTGCTGGGCGACGCGGGGTTGCCGATCCTCGGCCACATGATCGAGATGTTCCGCGGTGGACCGGATTACCTGCTGCACCTGTACCGCACCAAGGGGCCCGTCGTATTCGCCGACTCGCCCGCGCTGCCCGCGGTGGCGGCGTTGGGGCCCGACGCCGCGCAGGTCGTCTACTCCAACCGCAACAAAGACTTCTCCCAGCAGGGCTGGGTGCCGGTGATCGGGCCATTCTTCCACCGCGGGCTCATGCTACTGGACTTCGAAGAGCACATGTTCCACCGGCGGATCATGCAGGAGGCGTTCGTCCGCACCCGCCTGGTCGGCTACACCGAGCAGGTGGACCAGGTGGTATCGAAGGTGATCGCCAAAGACTGGGTGGTCAACGACGCTCGCTTCCTAATGTATCCGGCGATGAAGGAGCTGACGCTCGACGTCGCCTCCCTGGTGTTCATGGGGCACGAGCCCGGTTCCGACCGTGAGTTGGTCACCAAGGTGAACAAGGCGTTCACCACCACCACGCGGGCGGGCAACGCGATCATCCGGACCGGCGTTCCGCCGTTTACCTGGTGGCGCGGCCTGCAGGCCCGCAAGGTGCTGGAGAACTACTTCGAAGCCCGAGTCAAGGAACGCCGTGGCGAGGAGGGCTCCGACCTGCTGACCGTGCTGTGCCAGACCGCCGACGAGGACGGCAACAAGTTCACCGACGCGGACATCGTCAACCACATGATCTTCCTCATGATGGCCGCCCACGACACCTCGACGTCGACGGCCACCACGATGATCTACCACCTGGCCGGCAACCCCGAGTGGCAGGAACGCTGCCGCGACGAGTCCGACCGGCTTGGCGACAGTCCGGTGGACATCGAATCTCTGGAGAAGCTGGAATCGCTCGATCTGGTGATGAACGAATCCATTCGACTGGTCACACCCGTGCAGTGGGCGATGCGTCAGACAGTGCAGGATACCGACCTGCTGGGCTACTACCTGCCCAAGGGCACCAACGTCATCGCCTACCCTGGGATGAATCACCGCCTCGAGGAGATCTATCCCGAGCCGATGACGTTTGTCCCAGAGCGGTTCGCCGAGCCACGCAACGAGCACAAGAAGCACCGTTACGCGTTCTCGCCGTTCGGCGGCGGGGCGCACAAGTGCATCGGCATGACGTTCGGTCAGCTGGAAGTCAAGACGATCCTGCACCGTTTGTTGCGCACATACCGCCTGGAGCTGCCGAGGGCCGGATACACCACGTCCTGGGACTATGGCGGCATGCCCGTCCCGAAGGACGGGCTGCCGATCGTGCTGCGACCGCTGCGCTAGGCGGTAGGCGGCGGCGTCAGCAGCCCGGCGACGAACTGGGCTGCCTGGATGGGCAGCTGAGTCGATGCGTAGTTGAAGTGCGCCTCTGTGTCGTTGCCGTTCGAGCAGGTCGGGTCGCCGGTGTTGCAGAGCTCGATGGACCTGCTCGCGTACGCCGGGACAAGCTCGGGCAGCGGGCCGAGTAGTCGTTGGGACCCGTTGCCGAACACCGCCACCGCGGCGATCTTCGAGCCCACCTCCGGCGGCAGCGGCTGGTTGAACCCGAACGCGGGGAGATTCACGCCGAGCACGAGGTCGACCGACGCAGCGCCCACCGACCACCCGCCGACCACCAGTCTGCTGTCGGGACATGCGCCAGTGTGCTGCTGCAGCGCGAGGCTCAGATCATTGGCCCCGACGCCATAATCGCCCACCCCGGCCGCGGGATAGTCGACCGCATACGCATTCATCGTCTGTTCGCCGATGAGCGGACGAAGAGCCGTCACGAAGGCGCTGCCGACGGTACCGAGCCCAGGAGGCTCGTCACGGCCGCGTGCGAACACCACCTGGATGTCCGGGCAGGGTATCGCCGCGGCGGTGGCGACCGTGGGCAGTGAATCACCCGAGGGGCTCACTCCCAGGAATGCACCGGCACCGGCGAACACCGCTGCGATCGCCATGGCTATGCGCGGAGCACGTCTATCAGGCACGGGCAATCGTCCTCCAGGTCGTTTACAGGCACTCTAGAGAGATATTGCTTCTCCACCGCCAATGGTTACCACCGTCGCGCAGCCCGCGCTACTCAGCCGACCAGGCGGTTCGCGCAGGCGATCACCGCGCGCAATGCCGACTGGGTGGAGTCGGCGTCGGAGCCCATCGCCCACACCTGCCGGGCGCCGTCGCTGCCCTTGATGAAAGTGGCTGTGTGGCCTTCGGTTTCGAGCTGGTGAAAACGCAGCATCTCCACGGCGATGCCATGATCGTGCAACATGGCGGTCAGCGCTGCGATGGGGCCGCTGGCGCTGGCGGTCGAGGTGTTGATGCGGTCTCCGATCGCAATGGTGGCCCGGAAATGGCGGGCTTGCGGACCAAGCCGTGACGCGGGTCGCTTGGCGTCCATGCATTCCCAGTGGCCCAGGCGCACCGGCCCGTTGCCCGGGCTGTAGCTGGCGATGAAGCTGTCCCACGCCATGTCATCGGCCTCCTCACGTAGTCCACGGGGCAGCGATGCACCGAAATGCGCCGTGGCGTGCTCGCCGGCGAGTGAAGTGGTGGCGATCGAAGGGCTGGTCATGTGCCGGTCTTTTCTTCCGAAATGGAATGACCGACAAGTAGTAGCTTCCGACCCACAACGGGGGGTCGGTCTGGATCAGACCCCGCTGCGGGCGCTGGCTACTACGAGAAGATGACGCACGATCGACGACACTAGCGGGTCTGCGGTCGCCTAAGCAAGGCGATTGGATTCCGGTGCGGGAAAGCAGAAGGTCAGACGGGTTCCGGATCGGACTTGCCGGCCAGCGCCGGTTCGCCGTGCTCGACGGATTCGGCTCCGTCGAGAGCGTCGTCGAGGTCCTGCGCCACCTGGATGTCCACGCCGCGCAGGTGCGCAGGTGGGGTCAGGAGCGACACCGCCACATAGGTGATGATCGCGGCGGCGAAGGCGATGAACGTCGGCCAGCCGTCGAAAGCGGCGCTGATCCAACCGTTGTCGAAGTAGAGGATGGTGTTGTCGAGCCCGTACATCGTCGGGGTCAGCACGAACAGTCCGAGCCTGATCACTCCACCGACGACCATAGCGACCAAGGCCGCCGTCGTCGTACCCCGACGCCAGAACAGACCCAGGATAAACGGTACAACCAGGCAGGCCAGCATCAGGTCGAACGCCAGGGTGAGCAGAATGCCTGTCTGCTGAACGTAGATCGCGATCACGATGGACAACAGCGTCATCGGGACCATCGCGATGCGGGTGGCGCGCAGCAGCGGGTCACCCTGGCCGGAGACATGCACCCGGCGTACCCCGCCGAGATTGCGTACGCATACGTTCGAGATCGCCAGGATGGCGCCGTTGGCGGTACTCATCGAAGCCCCGACCAGGCCGCACAGCACCACGACCGTCAGAGCCAGCGGTGCGTACTGGTCGAGCAGCACGAACAGCACCGGACCGTCGAGTTCTTCGGGCAGGAACGAGTGCGCGGCCAGCACCACGAGGCCGAAGGGCACGCAGATCGCGGCGGTGCCCGCCGAGGCGCTGAAGCAGGCCATGCGGGCGGCGTCAGGCGACTTGGCCGCGAAGACGCGTTGCATGAAATCGATGGCCACCACGTCTCCGATGCCGAGGGCGATCAGGGTGGCCCAGTTGATCACCGCACCCTGCGCCGGATCGGACAATTGACCCAGCGCGAGCGGACCGGTGCCCTCGGCGATGGCCAGGCCGTGAGTGGTGATCATCCAGATCAGCAGTCCGACCGCGCCGATGAGGATCAACGCCATCTGGATGATCGCGGTGTAGGCATCGGCGATGAGGCCGCCGGTCCCGGTGTACGCGACCGCGATCACCGCGATCAGCATGACGCCCAGCCAGTACGGCATCCCGAGGAAGTAGTTGAACAGGAGCCCGCCTGCCACCAGGTTGCCCGCGACCAGCATGCAGAAAGCGACCACCAGCATCACCGAGGCGCCGACCTCCACCTGCCTGCCGAACCGCAGGCGGTAATAGTCCGGGAAGGACGTCAGGCCCATCCGGTTCATCGGCCTGGCGAAGAAGAGGCCGGTAAGCAGCAGGCACAGCGCCAAACCCAGCGGCAGACATGCACCGGCCCAGAAGCCGAACTCGTACGCGAGGTCGGTGTTGCCGAGGGTGGCGTTGGTGTCGACGGAGGCGCCCATCAGCGCACCGCCGACCAGCCAGAACGGCAGCATTCGACCGCCGACGAGGAAATTGGAACTGTCGCCTTCGACCTTCTTGGATACATAGAAGCCGACGAGGACGACGACGGCGATGCTGATGCCTACGCCTAGAAGAATCATGTGGAGCCTCCTGAAAGAGCGCTGGAGTCTCCCGGGCTTTTATCCCGCCGTGGAACGGCCATGCAACTATGCCTGCCCGCCTGCGTCTCTCGGACCAGACCCACGAACGGCGGAACCCTAGACGCGCCCCACACGTTGATGTGAGTCCCCGTCAGGAAAAACCCATTTCGTTACGTCAGTGCGCGCCCGGTGTTACGGCAGCGTTTCCGTTAGCGCTGGACAGGAATTCGCTGCTGTGCCAACAATGGCCGCAGGGGCCGCGCGAACAGGCTCCCCGGACGAGGTGCGTCGTACCCGGCTTGCGACAAGACGGCGCGTAAGGAGCTTTTTGTGAGCGACGAACTCGATCCCAATCTTGCGAACGCGCAAGGCGCTTGGGCTCAGCAGGCCGAAGCCAGACTGAGCGACCGGCGCCTACGCGAAGAGATCGACCGCGGTCTGACCTTCGGCCTCGAAGCCGCCCCCACCATCAACGACCGCACCATTTCGACCTTCGTCCGCGGCGAGAAGCCGCACTTCGCGGGAGAGCGCGGCACGTTCCTCAAGTGCCCGTTCATCGAGGACGTCCACCAGGTCGACGACGCCGAGGTCGCCATCTTCGGTGTGCCGCTGGACGCGGGTGCCACCTACCGGCCTGGCACGAGGTTCGGCCCGCAGGGCATCCGCCGCTCGACGAACCTATTCGGCACCTATAACTACGAATCCGGCGTCGATCTGCGCGAGCAACTCAACATGGTGGATATCGGTGACGTGTTCACCATCCCTGGCAATCTGGAGAAGTCCTTCGACCAGATCAGCCAGGCGATGGCGTTCGTCGCGCAGAAGGGCGTCATGCCGATCGTGCTCGGCGGCGACCACTCGATCGGCTTTCCGACGATCCGTGGGTTGGCCCCGTACCTGGACGGCAACATCGGAATCATCCACTTCGATCGCCACGTCGACACCCAGGAAACCGACCTCGACGAGCGGATGCACACCACCCCGTGGTTCCACGCCACCAACATCAAGAACGCGCCTGCCACCAACCTTGTCCAGATCGGCATCGGAGGGTGGCAGAGCCCCCGCGAGGGTGTCAAGGTCGGCCGTGAGCGCAACTCGACGGTGATCACCGTCGGTGACGTCGAACGCGTCGGCATCGAGAAAATAGCGGAGATCGCTCTCGAGGTCGCCTGGAAGGACGCGAAGGCGGTCTACCTATCGTTCGACATCGATGTCATCGACGCCGGTTTCGTGCCGGGCACCGGCTGGCCCGAGCCCGGTGGTCTGCTCCCGCGCGAGGCGCTGAACCTGGTCAAGATGGTCTCCGCACCCGGGCTGGCAGGCATCGAGGTCGTTGAATGCTCGCCGCCGTATGACTGGGCTGAGCAGACCGCGCTGCTGAGCTCACGGGTGATCCTGGACAGCCTTGCTGCTCAGATAAGCTCGGGCAAGCTCGGCAAGAAATCCGCCAGCCTCGATCGACCTGCCTGGGGGCCGTAACGACTTGTCAGACCCGGGTGTGATAATCGAATGAACGTTCGATAGTCAGGGTCGGCTAGCTCCTGAGCTGCGGGAATTCATCCGCAACACCAAACGCGCGGTCTTGAGTACGAGTCAGCAGATCCGCGGAAGCTGTTCCCCGAGTTCGCGTTCGATCACGCGCATCGTGCCGAACGGGGTTCTGCCGACCGCCATCCCGGGATATGCGGCGACCACGCGGCCGATCACCGTCGCTGCCGCGCCCTCCGGCGTAGCGCGCATCGCGGCGACGACGGCGTCGGTGTGGGCGGGATCGACGAAGACAACCAGCTTGCCCTCATTCGCTACCTGCAGAGGGTCGAGGCCGAGGAAGGAGCACGCGGTGAGCCCGATCGGCCTGGCGCCGCTGCAGGCGAGGTCGTTGAACCTGCCGTTGACCGCGATATCGCCGATGTTGCCGCCGGGAAAGAACAGCGGCTGCACCACCTAGGAGTGGGTGGTAACGGCGATTCTGCCCGCTGGCACCACGAGCAGCGCCGAGTCTCTGGCAGGACCGGACGGCCCTCCTCGGACATGCGCAGGCGCGGTCAGCTCGAGGCGGCGGAACTGGTAGTACGCCGCACACGCTCCTTCGCTGGACACCATCGTCGCCCCCAGCGGGGTACGCGGCGTGCAGGAGGTCCCGAACGCGGGGCACTGATTGGGTTTGAGCAAGCCTTGCAGCACCTCGCCGCCGTGACGCACCACAGCTTCCACGTGTGCGTCGTCTACCCCTGGGCGCGCTTCCTCGACACCGACCCGGCGACGCCGCTGCGGATCCTCCAGGCGTGCCGTATCCGTTGGGGCACAGTGGAATCCGTGCACGACGACGAAGTGCAGTTGAGGTCACGACAACTGCGGCTCGACGACGGCCACCTCAGTCTGGGCGCACCGTCGATCGAGACGGTGCTCTGGCGCAAGAACGGCGTCGTCCTCGTCGAGCAGCCGTCGCCGGGTGACACCGTCGCAGCCCACTGGGGTTGGATCTGCGGCACTCTCGGCGAACACGACGTCGACGCACTGTACGCCGCGACCCGCACCACCATCGACCTGGTCAACGACCTGCGCGGCAGGTGAATCAGGCTCACTGCGCCCTCGTTGTCGAGACCTACGGGTCCACCCCGAAGACGTCGACGGCCGTTGATCAGATCCGTATTGCCCGGACCGCGGCGTCAGAACCACCACGAGATGAGCGCGTCGAGATGGCGGCACATCAGCTGGCGCGCCAGGGCGTCGTCGCCCGCGGCGATGGCGTCGAGAATCCGCCCGTGCGCCCGGTGGACGCCCGTCACGTCGTCGCCCTCCGCAAACGCATTGCCGCGGCTGGTCCACTGGCGACGAAACAGCTCCACCAGGATCCCCAGGAACAGTTCCAGCACCCGGTTGCCCGCCAGTTCGGCCAGCGCCCGGTGGAAACCGAACTCCGCGACGCCTGCCCGGCCGACGTCACTGCCGTGGGCCTGCGTGACGGCGTGCCGTCCTGTGTCCAGGAAACACTGGACGGCGACGTCGTCGCGCCGCGTGATCACCCGCGTCAGGTGCTCGACCTCGATGGCGTCGCGCACGACGGTGAGGTCGGCGCGCGTCGGTCGGCGGTACTCCAGATAGAGCGCAATCGTGTCCACGCTGGCCTTGGCTTCCGGCGCCGCGACCACAAGCCCCCCGCCGGGCCCGCGTCGCATCCGGGCAACGCAGTGATGCTCGAGCAGCCGCACCGCCTCACGGAAGGTCGATCGGCTCACACCGTACCGCTCCAGCAGTTGCACCTCGGTGCCAATCACCGATCCCACTCGCCAACCGCTGGCCACGATGTCGGCGCGGATGGCCGCTGCGACACGCTCGGCCAGCTTCCCGTGGCCGTCGGATCCCTGCGGGCGGCTCACCGCCACTTTGGCCCCCACAGGCCCGTGATTCTCGTGCAGCCACGCGATGACGGACTCGGCATGCCCCTGGCCGATCCCGCGCGCCGCCTCGGCATCCCCGGCACTGACAGCCTCGAAGAGCTGCCGGTGATCGCCGCGCACGCGACGCAGCAGCGCGCTCGTAACATCGGTTGCCCCGATCCTCGACAGATCGACACACCCGCCGGTCAGCCGACTCAGGACGTCGACGAAGAGCTGGACCACCGGGTTGCACGACAACGCGCCGACGGCGAGGTGCAGGTCGTCGGACACCGCCGATGATGCAGCGGCGTGGCCATTCTCGACGTCGAGGATGCCCCTCAGCTGCCGCCTGCCCGCCTCGTCGATGTGCTCGGCGGCCAGCGCGGCAGCCAACGGGTCGAGCAGCGACCGGGCGTCGAGCAGATCGTCGAAGGTGGCACCGATGTACTCCAGATACACCACCAGCGCACGGGTGGCAGGCAGTGCATCGGGTGCCGTGACGAACAATCCACCGTTGGGTCCGCGGCGGGTGCGGGCGACCTGGTGATGTTCCACCAGGCGCACCGCTTCGCGCAGGACGGCGCGACTGACACCGAAGCGGTCCTGAAGTGCCTGCTCCGAGCCGAGCAGCTCACCGACCGGCCAGCCCCTGGCGATCACGTCCGCTTCGATCTGCCGGGCGATGCGGGCAGCCCTCGTGTGCGTGGCTTTGCCCGCGGATGCCGACGCGGATTCGAGGAACCAGGCGCCGTCGCTCCCGGTGGCGACGCCGCGCTCCGGCGGGCGACCCGCGGTGCTGGCTGCCATGGCGGCGACTCCGTCTCTGTCCCGGTCTGCACCAGAAACTGTACGGGTGCCGACGCGGATCATGGCTCGCCCCGACGGTCACAGCTTCGTCAGGTTTACGCGCCAGATCCGCAGGTAGCGTGGCAGGTATGGGTCGATCCGCCGATACCGGCTCCATGTTGGCCGGCATCGCCGCGGCCGCAGCTTCGCTGGGTGTCACGCAATTGCTCGCGGCGGCGGTCGGCCCGGCCTCCGACGCGCGCACGGCCGTCGGGTCCGCCGTTATCGACCTGACGCCAGGGCCGGTCAAGGAATGGGCGATCACCCTGTTCGGGACCGCCGACAAACTGTTCCTGACAGTTGCGGTGGTAGCTGTCATCGTGGCGATCGCGGCAGTCACCGCCCAGTGGGAACGCAGCCGGGTGCCGGTCGGCAGCATCACCATCACGGTAGCTGGGTTGCTGGGCTGCGCGGCGGTGCTGTCGCGGGAGGGAGGCGGCCCGCTCGACACGATCCCGACGATCGTCGGCACCGTGTGCGGAGTCGCGGTGTTGCGGTATCTGACCTCCATACCATCGACCGACATCGCTGACGCGGACACCGACGCACCCGCCGATTCGGGACGACGGAGGTCCCTGGTCGCGTTCGGTGTGCTCGCCGCGGGCGCGCTGGCGGGGGTGGCGGGGGTGACGCTGGGTCGGCAACGCAGCTCGGTGACGGCCGACCGCGCGACGTTCGCACTGCCGCGCGTCGCCGTCCCCGCCCCGCCGATTCCCGCGGGCGTCCAGCCGAAAGACGTTGCCATATCCAGCTTCGTCACCTCCAACGACGACTTCTATCGGATCGACACCGCGCTTTCGGTGCCCCAACTGGCACAAAAGAACTGGCAGCTGCGCATCCACGGCATGGTGGATCGGGAGGTCACCTTCACCTTCGCCGATCTCGCACGGTTCGAGGTGATCGAGAAGGTGGTGACGCTGACCTGCGTGTCCAACCCGGTCGGCGGCAACCTGATCTCCAATGCCACCTGGACCGGCTACCGGGTCTCCGAACTGTTGGCAGCAGCGGGAATTCACCCTGACGCAGACATGGTGCTGTCCAAGTCGATCGACGGGTTCACGGCGGGCACTCCCGTCGAGGCGCTCACCGACGACCGGGATTCTCTGCTGGCGATCTCCATGAACGGCGAGCCGCTTCCGGTCGAACACGGCTATCCCGCGCGCCTCGTGGTGCCGGGCTTGTACGGCTACGTGTCTGCCACGAAATGGGTGGTGGACCTTGAGTTGACCCGATTCGATCGCGCCGAGGCCTACTGGACCCAACTGGGCTGGGCCGCGCGCGGGCCGGTCAAAACGCAGTCACGCATCGACATGCCCCGCAGTGGCCAGCGGTTTGGCGTGGGACGCTCCCGGCTCGGTGGGGTCGCGTGGGCCCAGGACCGCGGGGTCCGCGCGGTCGAGGTACAGATCGACGACGGGCCCTGGGAGCAGGCGCAATTGGGCGACAGCTATGCCGACGACACGTGGCGGCTGTGGAGCTACGACTGGGAGGCCGCTGAACCAGGCGCCCACAAGGTGACGGTGCGCGCAACCGACAACACCGGCGCCACCCAGCCCTCCGAACAGACCAGTACCCTGCCCGACGGCGCAACCGGCTGGCACAGCGTGTCGTTCGCGGTTGAATAATCGGTTGCGACGACCGATACCGTCGACTGTGGTGGGTCTAACGTTCGCTGACGCTGCTTTAATCCCGACCGACCGGGTCCTGGGTTCCAGAGCGCCGTGGGCGTGGATCCCGCGATCATCGTCAGTAGGTGCAGCGGATGGCGACCGTGGGCGCGCCGTTCTGCCATCGTGCTACCCGATACCTGCCATGCCCGCCTCGAGCTTCTCCAGCACCTGTTCGAGGTTGAAGCTGGCCGGTTTCTGCCGTCGCGGGAACTCCACGAGTGTGGTCAGCATCTCCGACACGTACGCCTGCGCCGGCGTGAACAGCCAGACGCGGTCCAGCATCCAGTCGAAGTAGGTGTTCGACGTGAGGTCGGCGCGCTCGTAGGGGTCGGTCCGCAGGTTGAACAGCTTGGGTCCACGCAGCACCACGTACGGCTCCAGCCAGATCGCCAGGGTGCCCGCCATGCGCTGCTCCATGAAGACGATCTTCCAGTTGTTGAACCGCAAGGCGGTCAGGTCGCCGTCGTCGGAGACGTAGAAGAAGTGATCGCGTGGACATTCGTCGACTTCGCCCCTCAGATAGGGCAGATGATTGTGCCCGTCGAGATGGACTTTGTAGGTCGTCCCGTTGAGGTCGTGGCCGGCGCGCAGCTTCTCGGCGATATCGGGCACGCCGGCGGCCGCCAGCAGTGTCACGAACCAGTCGTTATGGCTGACTATTCCGTTGAGCACCTTGCCCGCCGGGAACTGCTCGGGCCACCGCACCAGGGCCGGAACGCGGTAGGCGCCTTCCCAGTTCGAGTTCTTCTCGTTGCGGAACGGTGTCATGCCCGCGTCGGGCCAGCTGTTCATGTGCGGGCCGTTGTCGGTGGAGTACATGACGATGGTGTTGTCGGCGATGCCGAGTTCGTCGAGGGTGGTGAGCAGATCCCCCACTACCTCGTCGTGGTCGAGCATCGTGTCGTGGTACTCCGACTGCCACCGTCCGGCACGCCCGATGCTCTCCGGCTTGGGGTGGGTGCGGAAGTGCATGTGGGTGGAGTTGAACCAGACGAAAAATGGTGTGTCCGCATCATTCTGGCGTTTGATGAAGTCGATGGCCGCGTCGCGGAACTCCTCGTCGCAGGTTTCCATCCGTTTCTTGGTCAGCGGGCCGGTGTCCTCGATGCGTTGGGTGCCGTCGCCATTGGCCCACGTGTGCAGCACACCGCGGGGCCCGAACTTCTTCCGGAACTCCGGATCCTTCGGGTAGTCGACATTCTCGGGTTCCTCCTCGGCATTGAGGTGGTATAGGTTGCCGAAGAACTCGTCGAAGCCGTGTGCGGTGGGCAGGTGTTCGTCGCGGTCGCCAAGGTGGTTCTTGCCAAACTGGCCGGTGGCGTAACCCTCCGCCTTGAGCGCGGTCGCAATGGTCGGGTCCTGGGCCTGCAGGCCCAGGGTCGCACCGGGCATCCCCACCTTGGTCATGCCGGAGCGGTACGGGTTCTGACCGGTGATGAACGCGGCACGCCCCGCGGTACAGCTCTGCTCGCCGTAATAGTCGGTGAAACGGATTCCCTCGCTGGCGAGTCGATCGATATTCGTCGTCCGGTAGCCCATCAGACCGTCGCTGTAACAACTGAGGTTGCTCTGCCCGATGTCATCGCCCCAGATGATCAGGATGTTGGGCTTGTCAGTCACAATCTTCCCCTCGCTGCTGAAAGGCCCCGAGCCATCTCGCCGGGCAGACACACCATAGCTGCGCCGATGTGGCCACACCGTATGTTTGCAGGCAATTTCGGCAGAATCGGCACCTGACCATGACGGCGTCGGGGCATGAGACCGCACGTTGCGTCTGGGCCTGTCGCACACACGGGTCAATAGTGACAAGCGACACGGTCGGATCAGCCGCTGACCATGTAGACTCTCCGGTAACGCCTGCATCACATGATGTCGGCACGTCGTGGAAACGCTCTTCATCGCATCGACCGCTATTGGTCGTCGCAGATGATCCGGGCCATCCGGCACAGTCTTCTCGCGGCGATCGATTTTGCCCACCGGCAATCTCGCCACACGTTCCCATTTCGGCAGCCAATATCGCTGTCACACACCGGAACTCGATGCCTGAAAGGCACCACCCAAGCATGTCTGTTCTCACTTTCGCGGACCTCGGCGTTCGCGAACCACTCGTACGGGCCCTGACCGCCCGCGGTATCACCTCCCCCTTCCCCATCCAGGTGCAGACCCTCCCCGACACCCTCGCCGGGCGCGACGTCCTCGGACGCGGCAAGACCGGCAGCGGAAAGACCCTTGCCTTCGCATTACCGTTGATCAGTCGCCTCGCCGACGCACCACGCAGGCCTGCCCACCCGTCGGGCCTGGTGCTGGCACCCACCCGCGAACTCGCCACCCAGATCGCCGCCACACTGGAACCGTTGGCGGCGTCCTACGGGTTGTCGGTCACCACCGTCTTCGGCGGCGTTTCGCAAGGTAAGCAGGCCGCCGCACTGCGCTCGGGCGTCCACATCGTCGTCGCGTGCCCCGGTCGCCTCGAGGACCTGATGAAGCAGCGCCTGGTGAGCCTGGACAAGGTCGAGATCACCGTCATCGACGAAGCTGATCACATGGCTGACCTGGGCTTCCTTCCCGGCGTCACCCGCATCCTCGCCGCCACCCCCGCCGGTGGTCAGCGCCTGCTGTTCTCGGCGACCCTCGACAACGGCGTCGACAAGTTGGTGCACCGGTTCCTCAAGGACCCGATCTCGCACTCCGTGGACGAAGCCAACACGCCGGTAGCCGCGATGACCCACCATGTCTTCCACGTCTCCGGCAACGACGCGAAGAAGGACCTCGTCCACCACTTGGCATCCGGCACCGGCCGTCGCATCCTGTTCATGCGCACCAAGCACCAGGCGCGCAAGCTGGCCAAGCAGCTCACGGAATCCGGCGTGCCGTCGGTGGACCTGCACGGCAACCTCTCTCAGCCCGCCCGTGATCGCAACCTCGCTGCGTTCACCGCGGGACATGCACGGGTGCTGGTGGCTACCGACATCGCCGCCCGCGGCGTGCACGTCGACGACGTCGAGTTGGTCGTCCACGTCGATCCGCCGATGGAACACAAGGCGTACCTGCACCGTTCGGGCCGCACCGCACGCGCGGGCAGCTCGGGTGACGTCGTCACCGTGGTGCTTCCCGAGCAACGGCGCGACACCAACGCGCTGCTCCGCCGCGCGGGGATCACCGTCAAACCCCAACTGGTGACAGCGCAGTCGGACGAAGTACGCGCACTCGTCGGCGAAGTGGCACCGCATCAGGCACCGCCCGCGGTGTCGGCTGCAGCGCCTGCACGCTCCGGCGGCAACGGCGGCGGCCAGCGTCGTCGTGGTGGCCCTAGCAACGGCGGCGGCAGTCGTCGGCAATCTATCGCCGGGTCCAACCCGACCCGCGGTGGGGGCAATCGCGGTGGCGATGGCGCAGGCAGGCGTTCACGCGCGGCACGTCAACACGCCCGCTAGCGCCAGCTAGTTCTCAGCCCCGGACGACGTTGCGACCTCGAGTCCCGGCCACTCGAACTATGATGCGGTTGTGGCAACCGCATGGCCGCTGATCGGGCGACATGACGAACTCGCCCTGACGCATGCCACGATCGCGGAATCTGGCGCGGTGGTGCTGACCGGTGCGGCAGGCGTCGGCAAGAGCCGCGTCGCCCGCGAAGTCATGGAGCGTACCCAGTACCGGATCACACGATGGACCGTCGCCACGCAGACGGGTCGACTTGTCCCGTTGGGGGCATTCGCACGATTCGCGGGGGACTGCGGGCCCGATCCGTTACGCCGGGTGCAGGAGGTCATAGCGGCGCTCATCGGTGACGAGCCGCCGATGTCGGTGTTGGTCTGCGTCGACGACGCTCACTTGCTCGACGAGCAATCCGCCGCCGTGGTGAGTCAGTTGGTGCAGCGCCGGATCGCACCGGTTCTCATGACCGTTCGTGACGGCGAAGCCGTCCCCGCCGCGATCGCGTCATTATGCGCGGACGAAAGGTTGTCACATATCGAGATAGCGGCACTCACCGCCAATGCCGTGACTTCACTGATTGAGCATGCGCTGGACGGACCGCTGGAATCGACAAGTGCACAACGATTGTGGTCATACACGCGCGGGAACGCGCTCTATCTTCGCCAGTTGATCACTGATGAGGTCGCCGCTAGCCGGTTGACCCAACGCTCCGGCGTGTGGATATGGGACGGTGAGCCACGTCTGTCCCCGTCGCTGGTCGAACTGATCGGGTTAGGCATCGGACGCCTGGATGATTCGCTCATCGACGTGCTCGATGTACTAGCGGTCTGCGATCCGGTGGAATTGCCTGTGCTGCATGGCCTTGCGGGCTTGTCCGGCGTGGATGCAGCGGTCGCGCAGGGGCTCGTCACCGTGGATCGCGTGGCCGGGGTGGTTCATCTTGCCCACCCTCTGTTTGGTGCGGTCCGGCGCGACCAGGCCAGCAAAGCACGCCTGAGGCAGTTGCGAGGCCAGGTCGCCGATGCGATCGGGGCGCTGCCCATACAGTCGCCAGTGCAGCTGGTTCGTCGTGGGGTTTTGGTGATGGACGCCGACGGCACCCGAGATCCGGAGCTGTTGCGGTCAGCCGCCGAGGCCGCGATGCAGCTGCTCGACCTCGACCTGGCAATACGACTATCGCGATGCGCGGTGCGGGTTGGTGGTGGTAGAGCCGTGCAGCTCACCCACGCCGTGGCGTTGGGCATGGCTGGTGGTGGAAGTGGCTGCGACGAGATGCTGGCCGCGCTGATGGCCACCGCCGAAGGCGGCGAGCTCGCGCAGATCGCGCTGATGAGGGCGGCGATCCTGACGTGGAACATGGGACAGCCCCGAACGGCTGAAGCCGTGCTCGACAACGCATCAGAGGCCGCGTCGGCGTGTGGACTGGCGCCGTCCTGCGGGGCGCTTCGCGCCTCGATTTGGGCTCAGCTGGGACGACCGTCGGCGGCGGTGGAGCTTGCCACGACAGCGTTGTCGGTCAGCCCTCTGCAGCCGCTGGCGGCGATGTTCGGAATCTGGGCGTTGGTCATCGGGCATGGCGACCTGGGCAATGTCGATCAGCTGCGCGAAGCCGCCTCCAGAGGCTACGAACTCGCACTGTCGGCCCCCGAGGCTTCACACCTGCGATTCTCTCTTGGCATGATGGAGATAGCTGGACTCCGCTTGGCGGGCGCACCCGAGTCGATGCGAACGGTCGCCGCGCGACTGCGCGGGCAATCTCAGGATGTCGATGTTTCCCACGCGGTTACGGCCATGCTGATGGGAATAGCCGAATTGTCCTGCGGGGACTTGGTTTCCGCGCAGCGGTGGTTGCGGGAATCGCTGGCCCGTGCGGCCAAGTTTCCGGATCTGTCTGTGTCGATATGCGAATTGTCCGGTCTGTGGCTTACCACCGCCTCGGCCATGTGCGGGAATCGTGTGGCCGCGCAGGACGCCTTCGACAAGACACGGAAGATGTTCGACGGCGAAGTCGTGCTCTGGCAATCAGAGGCGCGGCTGGCCGAAGCATGGCTTCACACGGTGAACGGATCGGCCAGTCTGGCAATGGCGTCGGCAATCGACGCCGCCCGCTCCGCTCGTAAACACGGTCGGCCGGCGCACGAAGTTGTCTGCCTTCAGGCCGCGACCCAGTTTGGCAGCACCGGTACCGCCGATCGCCTGCACGAGCTGTCGTCGGTGGTGCGGGGTCCGCGCGCCGGTGCCGCGTATGCCCATGCCAGAGCACTACGGAAAGGCGACGGGGCAGGTCTACTGACGGCGGCGGGCTGCTACGAAGACTTCGGCGACCGCGTCGCGGCGGTCGATGCGGCCGCGCAGGCGGCAGTTGCGTTGGACAAACGGGGACAACACGAAGCGTCGACCGCCGCTGCCTCGACCGCTCGCCGGTTAGCCGCCGAATCCGGTGCGAACACAATGACCTTCCGTGCGATGACATGCTCGGCGGTGTTGACCCGTCGCCAGCGTGAAGTCATATCGCTTGCCGCGAGCGGGCTTTCGAATCGGGAGATTGCAGGCCGACTCGTCACGTCGGTGCGGACCGTGGAGGGACACCTGTTTCGCGCTTCCCAACGCACCGGGATGACCACTCGTGACGAGCTGGTCACCTGGCTGCAAGGCGCTGCCCCAGCACCGTTGTGATGTAGACGCAGTGGGTGGTCAGGTCGCGGGGCGGATCCGAACAAGCCGCGCGAGCTGGTCGCGGTCCTCGATGCGCAGCTTGGAAAAGATCCGATAAAGATGGCCATCAATGGTGCGCACCGACACCCCGAGCCGTTCGGCGATCTCGCGATTGGTCAGATCCTCACCGAGCAGGGTGGCGATTTCACGTTCGCGGTCAGTAATCGGCAGCGGGCCCCGGATCGAGGTAGCGGCCGGGGTTCGGAGGCGATTGCGGCTGGCCAGCCAGTGTGCCCGTGTGGTGGACTCCAGTTCCTTGACGCGAGCGCCGGACCGGGCGTGTTCGCGTGCGGCGTGTGCTGAGGCGTCCGCGGCCATCGCCGCAGCTCCGATTTCATCGAACCTGTCGGCGGCACCGTCGAGACGGTCTCCGTCGTTATTTGACAGCCCGCAACTGTGCGCCACGATGGCGGCAGCCAAGGGACCATCCAGTTGGGCAGCGAGTTGGCGAAGCCGCGCGGACTGCGACCTGTCGCCGAAGCGGACGGCGGTATGCAGGGCGCACATCTCCACCGCGTGCATACCATTCATGCGCGCGATGTGGGCGGCGCGCAGCGCGTGCTCTCGTGCGGTGGTGGTCTGTCCCACACAGGCACGATGCCATGAGCGCGCCAGCTCTAACTCCGGCAGGAACACAGCGAACTGCGGTCCGGTGGCTTCTTCGGCTCTGGCCAATGCGACAGCGGCACCTTCGTCGTTGCCGCGGGCCGCCTCAGCCTGGGCCAGCCACGCGGCAACCAGCATCACCCAGCCCGCCGGCAGTGACTCCGTCATTGTCCACAGCGACCTCTGCAGCGCGTCGCATGCCGCCAGAAGCCGCCCCCGGGCGAAATTCACCCGGCCAACCAACGCGTTGACGATCGCTTCTGCTTGTGGCACGCCGCCCGTCATGGCCGAATAACGCTCGCACGCGTGCTCGGCGCCCTCCAGGTTGCCCGACGCGATGAAGGCGAGCACTTCGGCTAATCCGATGGAGTAGCGCTGCGGTCCCGATTCGCAATTGTGGGCGGCTTGCAGGCCTTGCTGTGCGATCGGGCCGACCTCATCGAGGCGTCCCGACAACGACAGTGCCCCGGCGGTGGCCATCGCCGCCCACACTGTGGCCATCGGCAACATTTCCGTGGCGAGCGCGGCGCGCCCAAGGTCGATCGCTGCCGGCACATCACCGCTGAAGAAGGCGAGCGAGACCTCCATTGCGGTGACGAAGCTCAGCAGCTCTACTGATGCGACACGCTCGCGCACCGTGTTCAGTACCGCTCTCGCCGCAGCAGCATGCCCGCAGCCGAAGAACAGATTCGCCGCACGCAAGCATCCCCAGCGAACCGTCGTCGACGCATCAGCGCCGTCGGGATCGAAGGTGGCGAGTATCGCCTCGGCTTCTTTTCCTCTGCCCTGCCAGCTGATGGCGTCGGTGAGCACGATTGCTGACGGCAAGCCGCCGCCGCGGTCAAAGGCGAAGCGTGCAAGTTGTTCAGCAAGAACCAGATTCGACATCGTCAGTGCACCAGCCGCCGCATCGGTGATCAAATCCAGGTCCGGTGCCGTGTCGCTGAGCATCATGAACCGAGCCAGCTGGATCCGGTGGCGTACGTCGGCGCCGACGGGGTGGCGTTGCGTTGCGTGTGTGCGCAGGAAATCGGAGAGGCTGTGCGCCAGCAGCGTGTTCAGTTGCCGTGTGCGGGCCACCCCGCAGCGGTCACGGACCACTTCCCCGAAGATTGGATGGCCCGGCCTGATCAGCGTGTGCGATCCGTCATCGACGAATTGGATCGCACCGCGGCGTTCGGTCCGTGCGATCGCCCCGGTATCGCACAGCGTGCGAAGCGCATCCCAGTCCAATACCTCGGCTGCAGAAACGAACTCGAGAACCTCGAACTCATCTGCGGCGAGACCGGCCAGTCGGGTCTGCACAAGCTCATACACATCCGCGCTCACTCGTAACAGACCGTGGAGCCGCCAGCGTCCACCCTGACGGACCAACACCCCATCTTCACGCGCGGCGTTGATCAGACCTCGCAGCACAAGCGGGCTCCCGCCAGCCAGATGATGCAGGCGGTCAACCATGCTGCTGTCGACGTCACCGTCGAGCACTGCGCCAACCAGCTCCTGAGTCTGCGTGCGGTCGAACGCATCGAGGTCGACGCGCAGTAGCAATTGCTCCTTCCACAGCGCGGTCACCGCGTCAGGAACAACCTCTCCAGACCTGAATGTCACGATCAACGGTGCCGTCCTGCTGGCCGCAAGCTGCTGAACCAGCAACGCCGACAACGGATCAAGCAAATGTGCATCATCGACGACAAGTACCACGTCGTGTTCACAGGCCAAGGCGCGATGGGCGGCGGCCAGCAGCACAGCCGGCTCGTGCGGACCCTCGATCGCCAACGTGCGGTGGAACGCACCCAGCGGCACCGCCCGCCCGGTGTCCGTGCCCAGCACGAACCGTGCCGTCAACCCTTCCGATCCGAGTGTCTCGGCGATCACCCGCGCCAGCGTTGTCTTGCCCACCCCAGGGTCACCCGCCAACACAACACCACGAAACCCCGAGCCCGGCCGCACAGCATCGATCGCCCGACGAAGCTCCGCGGCGCGCCCGACCAGAGGCCAATCGGACAACCCACCCCACTCCTCAGTTCACGGGCACACCCTGCCGGCAACGCGCATGCGCTGACTTTACGCTGGCGTAGGGCGTCGGGTTGCAGAAAACGCCCAGGCTGCCGCCGCAAATTTTCGAGTAGCCACCTACTCTAGGCACCCCCATTGGTGCAGCCCAATACTTCTGTCGACCGGTCTAGTTGCGCGGCGAGGGAAGGAAGGTGGCACCGATGTCCGCATTTCCGCCATCCGCTGTGACACCGGCGACGATGAGGTTAGGAGATTGCAATGCCGGTACTTGGTGAGCGCGCGATCGTTCTGGGAGCGAGCATGAGTGGACTGCTCGCCGCCAGAGTGCTCGCCGACTTCTACCGGACGGTCACGGTAGTCGAGCGTGACGTGTTGTCCGACGAACCGGAGAGCCGGCGGGGTGTGCCGCAGGGCCGCCATGTCCATGCGTTGCTGGCGCGCGGCGCGCGGACCTTGGGTGAGCTGTTCCCCGGAATTCTCGATGAGCTGGTCGCCGACGGCGCCCCCGTGTGGGACGACGCCGAATACTCGCGGCTTTACGTCTCCTTCGGCGGGCACTTGATGCCGCGATCCGGCAAGGCAGCCGTCGAAGATCCCAAGGCAGACGCGATGTATCAGCCGAGTAGGCCGCTCTTGGAGTGCCATGTCCGGCGGCGGTTGCAGGCCATCGAGAACGTCACGATGCTCGACGGCCACGACGTGGCGGAGCTGACATCGACGGCGGATCGCAAGCGCGTTACCGGCGTACGGGTGGTCGAGCGCGACGGCGGCGCGGACAAGGAGCTGACCGCCGATCTCGTCGTGGACGCGATGGGCCGCGCTGCCCATACCCCGGCCTTACTGGAAAGCCTCGGGTATGGGCGACCGGTCGAGGACCACATCGTCACGCACACGACCTATGTCAGCCAACTGCTGCGGATTCCGTCGGGCACCCTGAAGGAGATGCTGACCCTCATAAGCGCCGCCCCCGGCCGGCCAACCGGGGCGTTTCTGTTCGGCTATGAAAACGACACCTGGATCTTCACGGTCTGCGGGATGGTGGGACACGAGCCGCCCCGCGATTTGGTCGGCATGCTGTCTTTCGCCCAGGACTACGCCCCGGCGCACGTATTGGCGGCGGTGCGGGCCGGTGAACCTCTGGCGCCGGTGGTGCAACACCGGCTGCCGTCGAGCCAGTGGCGACGCTACGACAAGATGCGGCGATTCCCCGAAGGTCTGCTCGTCACCGGTGATGCGATGTGTAGCTTCAATCCGGTCTACGGCCAAGGAATGTCGGTAGCGGCGATGGACGCTGTGGCATTGCAGGAGTCATTGCGCCGCGGCGTTACCGGCCTGCCGCGACGCTACTTTCGAGCTGCGGCGAAATCGATTGGGGTGGCCTGGGGACTCGCGGCAGGTTCTGACCTTGCATTCCCAGAGGTGCAAGGACGACGAACGGCCGCGATGCGGCTCACCAACCGGTTCGCCGACTGGGTGCTGACCGCCTGCGAGACAGACGCAGTGGTCCATGCCCAGTTCACCAAGGTGATCGGCCTCGTCGACCCGCCTTCCCGCCTATTTAGCCCGTCGTTCATCTGGCGGGTCGCGAGTGTCAACCGGCGTCGCCGGCAACGTGATTCGCAACATCAGCCAGCTAGCGTGGCGGCCTGAGCGCACGGCCGTACGCCTTTACCCGAGAGCTTGTCGGAGTAATCACCAAGAAACGAAGGCGCGGCGCTCATCAATCGCGCTGCGATCACCCGTCGTGCTACGGAACCCTGGTCGCCTCGTCGGGTAGGTAGCCAGCGCACCACCCGCCTACGTAGGCCGCCAGGTGCTCGCCGGTGAGGGTCGAGCGGTCGGCCACCAGATCGGCAGGCGTTCCCTCGAAGACGATCCGGCCGCCGTCGTGGCCCGCGCCAGGCCCCAGATCGATGATCCAGTCGGCATGTGCCATCACCGCCTGATGGTGTTCGATGACGATCACCGACTTGCCCGAATCCACCAGGCGGTCGAGTAGCGCGAGGAGTTGCTCTACGTCGGCGAGGTGCAGCCCGGAGGTGGGCTCGTCCAGCACGTAGACGGCGCCCTTGTCACCCATGTTGGTCGCCAACTTGAGCCGTTGACGCTCCCCACCGGACAGAGTGGTCAGCGGCTGCCCCAGGGTGATGTAGCCCAGTCCCACATCGGCCAGCCGTTCCAGGATCTTTTGAGCTGCAGGCGTTTTGGCCTCGGCGGTTCGGAAGAACTGGTCCGCCTCCGTGACCGACATCGCCAACACCTCACCGATGTCCCTGCCACCGAAGGTGTACTCGAGCACCGAGGCGTCGAACCGCTTGCCCTCGCACACGTCACAGGGAGTGGCCACTCCCGCCATGATCGCCAAATCCGTGTAGATCACCCCCGCGCCCTTGCAGTTGGGGCAGGCGCCTTCCGAATTGGCGCTAAAGAGTGCCGGTTTCACGCCGTTGGCCTTGGCGAACGCTTTGCGGATCGGCTCCAGTAGCCCGGTGTACGTCGCCGGGTTGCTGCGTCGTGAGCCGCGGATCGGGGTCTGGTCGACGGCGATCACCCCGTCCCGCCCCGCCACCGAACCGTGGATCAGCGAACTCTTACCCGACCCGGCCACCCCCGTGACGACCACCAGTACCCCGAGCGGGATGTCGACGTCGACGCTGCTCAGGTTGTGGGTGTCAGCACCGCGCACCTGCAGCACCTCGTCGGCGACCCGGACTTCGTCTTTGAGGGTGGCCCGGTCGTCGAGGTGGCGGCCGGTCAGGGTTTCGCACTTGCGGAGCGCTTCGACGGTGCCTTCGAACACCACCTCACCGCCCGCGGTGCCGGCTCCCGGCCCCAGGTCGACGACGTGATCGGCGATCGCGATGGCCTCCGGCTTGTGCTCGACGACCAGGACGGGTGCAGGCCGATCGTCGGTTCGTCGAAGACGTAGGTGACGTCTGTCAACGACGAGCCGAGATGCCGAATCATCTTGACGCGCTGCGCCTCTCCTCCTGACAACGTGCCCGACGGCCGGTCCAGCGACAAGTAACCAAGCCCGATCTCGACGAACGAGTCCAGCGTGTGGGTGAGCGCGCCGAGCAGCGGCGCGACGGACTTGTCGTTCACGCCCTTGACCCATTCGGCCAGATCGCCGATCTGCATCGCGCACACCTGCGCGATGTCGATGCCGTCGATCTTCGACGAGCGCGCGATGTCGGATAACCGAGTGCCGTCGCAGTCGGGGCAGGTGGTGAACGTGACCGCCCGCTCCACGAACGCGCGGATGTGCGGCTGCATCGCGTCGACGTCCTTGGCCAAAAACGACTTCTTGATCTGGGGGATCAGCCCGAGGTAGGTGAGGTTGATGCCGTCGATCTTGATCTTGGTCGCCTCCTTGTGTAGCAGGGCGTCCAGTTCGTTCTTGGTGAACTTGTTGATGGGCTTGTCGGGATCGAAGAAGCCGCAGCCGTTGAAGATCCGCCCGTACCAGCCCTCCATGGAGAAGCCGGGGATGGTCAACGCACCCTCGTTGAGCGACTTGCTGTCGTCGTACAGGGCCGTCAGGTCGATGTCGTTGACCGAGCCCCTGCCCTCGCACCGCGGGCACATACCGCCGGTGACGCTGAACTCCCTGCGCTCTCTGACTTCTCTGCCGCCGCGCACCATCGTCACCGCACCCGCACCGCTGATCGAGGCGACGTTGAACGAGAATGCTTGGGGCGAACCGATATTCGGCTTGCCCAGGCGGCTGAACAGGATGCGCAGCATCGCCCCGGTGTCGGTGGCGGTTCCGACAGTCGAGCGCGGGTCGGCCCCCATTCGCTCCTGGTCGACGATGATCGCGGTGGTCAGCCCGTCGAGCACGTCGACATCAGGGCGCGCGAGTGTCGGCATGAAGCCCTGCACGAACGCGCTGTAGGTCTCGTTGATCAGCCGCTGCGACTCAGCGGCGATCGTGCCGAACACCAACGAACTCTTGCCCGATCCGGATACCCCGGTGAACACCGTCAATCTGCGTTTGGGCAACTCGATGTCGATGTTCTTGAGATTGTTCTCGCGGGCGCCGGTCACCCGGATCAGATCGTGGCTGTCCGCCGGCGCCGTCTGGGGTTTCGTCGCTTTGGTCATCGATCAGCTGAGCTCCTGGATTCGGACGGTGTTGCCTGCCGGATCGCGGAACGCGCAGTCTCGGGAGCCCCACGGTTGGTCGGTGGGCTCCTGCATGACGTCGGCGCCGCTGGCAGCCACTCGTTCGAAGACGGCGTCGAGGTCGGTGGTGGCCAACATGATGCTGGCGTAGGTGCCCTTGGCCATCATCTCGGCGATGGTGCGGCGCTCGTCGTCCGTGACGCCGGGGTCGGCCGCGGGCGGCGTGAGGACGATGTTCATGTCGGGTCGGCCCACGGGACCGATGGTGATCCACCGCATATTCTCGTATCCGACGTCCTTGCGGACCTCGAAACCCAGGGCGTCGCGGTAGAACGCCAGAGATTGCTCGGGGTCTTCGTGTGGCAGGAAGCTCGCGTTGACGCTGATGTCCATGTCGGTCACGCTAACTGCGGCGACGAACCCGATGCTTCTCGATTCCTGATCGGTCTGGTCACCTGTTTGGCGACGCACGGCGGTATCCCGACCGCGTCGCGAGAGGCCTCGCGCCGGTACACGCTGGGCGCCAGGCCGACCAACTCGGTAAACCGGGTGCTGAATGTCCCGAGCGACGAGCAGCCGACGGCGAAACATACGTCGGTGACCGACATGTCGCCGCCTCGGAGCAGCACCATCGCCCGCTCGATCCGTCGCGTCATCAAGTACGAATAGGGCGATTCGCCGTACGCGAGTTTGAACTGACGCGACAGGTGTCCGGCCGACATGTTCACACCCGGGCCAGTGCCTCGACGTTCAGCGGCTGCGCATACTCCCTGTCCATCCGATCGCGGACGCGTCGTAGCAGCTTGAGGTCGCGCAGGCGTTGTCCCTCCCCTGGTGAACCCGTCACCACCGCGATGCTGCCACACCGACCGTACGGTGGTGGCATGCGGGGGATACGACGGGCGGTCGTCAACGATATCGTGCAACTGCAGATGCAGGACGACGGCGGACAGTGGGCAGCCGTCGAGGATCCGAATCTCTTTGGTGCGCAACCGTTCAGCCCGGATTGGCAGCTGACGACGGCTCGCCGCCAGCTTGAGCATTCCGAGCATCTGCTGCCGTTCCAGCCGCTGTCGTTCCGCGATTTTCTGTTGTCCGAACGTCACCACATCGAGGCCGCCAGCGGCATGATGCGACGCTTCCATCCGGCCCAGCGGCGCGTGACCTCGGCGGTCGAGGCGGTCACCCGGAAGCCGTTCCCGCTGTTCAAGCCCCACGCGCTGTTCTACAAGCAGCCGATCTACTACATGTCGAACCACCTGACGTTCGTGCCAAGCGGCACTCCTGTGGCTTTTCCGCGGTACTCCGACGCATTGGACTTCGAGCTGGAGATCGGCTTCGTCCTGGCCAAGCCGCTGTTGGATGCAAGTCCACAGGAGGCTCTGGACGCCATCGGCGCATTTGTCCTGGTCAACGATTTCAGCGCGCGCGACGTCCAACGGACCGAGATGGCGAGCGGGTTCGGCCCGCAGAAGTCCAAGCACTTCACCAACTCGATGTCGGCCACCGCGGTCACCGCCGACGAGATCCTGCCGCGCATCGACGCTCTGCGCGGCACGGTGCTCATCAACGGCGAGATCGTCAGCGAGGTCTCGAGCGCAGGGATGCACTGGGGTCTGGGCGACGTGCTGGCACACGCGTCGCGCAGCGAACAGCTCTATCCAGGGGAGCTGTTCGCCACCGGCACCCTGCCCGGAGGGAGCGGAATGGATCTGGGCAGGTGGCTGCGCCCGGGCGACGAACTGCAGTTGACGCTCGAGGGCGTCGGCGAGATTCAGCACACGATTTCGGCTGGCGCCGGGTGACGTCCTACCCGTACGCGCGCGCGATATCCGGGCTATCCAGCCACCCGGAGTAGGTCGGCCGCGACGGCCACCCCTCCGGGGAGTCCAGCCATTCCTCCTGGCGACCGTAGGGCAGCAGGTCGATCAACGGGAAGGTGTGGCTGAGCTGTTCGGTGCCTCGACCGTTGGTATGCCAGGTGCGGTAGACCGTGTCGCCGTCGCGCAGGAAGACGTTGACGCCGAAGCCCTCGCCGGGCGCCGCGTCCACGTCGGCGCTGAATGAGCTGTCCGCTGAGGAATACCAGTCCATCTGGTTTCCGACCTTGGCCTTGTAGGCCAGCGCCTCGTCGATCGGCCCGTTGGTCACGATGACGAAGCGGGCGTCGTAGTTGTCGAGGAATTCCAGGCGGGTGAACTGCGAGGTGAAACCCGTGCAGCCCCCGCACTGCCATTCGGCGCCGTCGGACCACATGTGGTTGTAGACGATCAACTGGGACTTACCGTCGAAGACCTCGGCAAGGCGGACGGGGCCGTCGGCGCCGATCAGCGTGTATTCGGGCAACTCCACCATGGGCAGTTTGCGGCGCGAAGCGGCGATCGCGTCCAGCTCCCTGGTGGCGGCTTTCTCCCTGCGGCGCAGCTCGTCAAGCTCGGCGCGCCAGGTGGCCGCGTCGACCACCGGCGGCTTCGCCGTCGTCGAAGTAGATGGTGCGGTCATCAGATTCTCCTTCACGGTTGCCGTGGCTCCTTCATGAGTACCGACTCCCGTTCCTGCTGAAACTCATCGCTGACGGCCGTTGACGTTTGCGTCGGCGGTTCACAGGCAACTGCCATGGAATGCACAGCGAAATCGACGACGTCCATCGCACCGACGGTCAGTTGGTGGCCGACCTGGTGGACGCGGGGATGGACGTCGCCCGGATCAACTGCGCTCACGATGACGCCGACGCGTGGCATGCGATGGCGAAAAACGTCTGCGCTGCCGCGCACTCGGCTGACCGTCCATGCTCGATCGCGATGGACCGCGGCGGCCCGTGCGGATGCGCAGCCGCCACGCATCGGCTGCACACTGCCGGAGGTCTTCGACCGCGTCCAGGAGAGTCAGCGGGTGTACTTCGACGACGACGAGATCGTCGTCCAAATCACACATCCAGCAAATGGCAGCGCAAAGCTCAAGCCGGGCAAGGGAATCAACGTCCCGGATACCGATCTTCCGGTCTCCCTCGATCGGCTGGGCGCTGAGCGGATCGGGCTGGTACTCAAGATCGAGACCCAACCTGCGTTCGAGCGTCTGCCGCAGATTCTGATGGCAGCGATGGCCCGTCCCAAGGTGGGCGTGATGATCGCGCGCGGCGACCTGGCCGTCGAGGTTGGCTACGAACGTATGGCAGAGTTGCAAGAGGAGATCCTGTGGTTGCGTGAGGCCGCGCCGAAGTCAGCGACGCCGCGATGAGCGGTCGCGCCGAGTGCGTCATGCGCAACACGGGCCGCATATCACCGATGCGCTGCAGGCGCTGGACAGCATCCTGCAGCGCATGAGTGCGCACACGTACAAGAAGAAGCCGCTGCTGCGGGTGCTCACATTGTGGAAGCCCGACATCTAGATCCCTCGTTGTCGCGGCTGACTGGCTGAAGTGTGCGTGTCGTAGGCATGTTCTACAGTCGAATGCATGTTCGAAGTGTCGTCGTTGCCGCAGGTACTCGACGTCGTCAGCGGTGACGACGCCGAACTCCTCGCCGCCATCGGCGACGCATGCGAGTTCGAGAACGCCACCCTGGCCCGCCGGATGTGGGCGATGGTCGAACTCTATGACCGCCGCCAAGCCGCGGCCACCGCCGCCAACACCGAACTATGGGCCGTGGACTGCACCGCCTCGGTGATCACCGAGATCGCCGCCGAACAACGCACTACCCGGGGCCGGGCCGAAACGATGCTCGACACCGCCCTGACCCTGCGCCGACGCTTCCCCCTGCTCAACGCCAAATTCCTGGCCGGCACCATCTCCTACCGGGTCCTGACCGCGATCATCGCCCGCACCCGACTGATCGACGACTCCATGATCGCGTTGGTCGAACGCGAAATCCTCAAAGCATTGGGCCGCTTAGGCCGGCTCTCGGACAAGAAACTGGCCGAACAGATCGACTACTGGGTGATGGAAATCGACTACCTGGCCGTACGCGCCAAACGAAACGTCGACACCGAACGCGGCATCGACTTCGATGTCCGCGAAGACGGCATGACCGACCTCATCGGCACCATGCGCACCCCCGACGCCGCCCTGCTCGACGCCCGCCTCGACCAGTTGGCCGACACCGTCTGCCCCCGCGACCCCCGCACCAAAGACAACCGCCGCGCCGATGCCGCCGCCGCCCTGGCCGCCGGCCACACCCGCCTGCAATGTGAATGCCGAACCCCCGACTGCCCCCAAACCACCACACCCCAAGACACCCTGGCACCGATCGTGATCAACATGATCGCCGACGAAGCCACCGTCAACGGCACCGGCTCCAAACCCGCGATCCTGCCCGGCTTCGGGCCGCTGCGCGCCGATGTCCTGCACGACATGACCCGCAACATCCGCGTCCGCTTCCGCACCATCCACCACCCCCGCGACGCCGTCCCCGAAC
>JBPPMS010000116.1:0-37853 GCA_051306175.1 Mycobacterium sp.
GGCGGCCCCCGGATCGGTGCCACCAGAGATGCCGGCGAGCATCATGTCCTGCTTCACATTGTCATACGCCCAGCGGTAGGCCTCCTGCGTCAACGGTGAGCCCGTCGACCCGAGCGTGCGGATCGCGGAGAGGTCGTACTCGCTGCCGGGCGCAATACCGGCCTTGATACAGGACGCCAAGTACGCCGGGCTGGTGCCGAGGAAGGTGGCACGTTCACGGGCCGCGAACTCGAACAACGCTCCGGGGTGTGGGTGTCCCGGGTTCGCGTCCAGCTGCAGAATCGTGCATCCGGCAGCGAGTGTCACCACCGAGAGATTCCACATGATCCAACCGGTCGACGAGAACCAGAGGAAACGGTCACCGTCGCCGACCTCCATGTGCAGCGCAGCGGCCTTCATGTTTTCCAGCAGGAACCCGCCGTGTCCGTGCACGATGGGTTTCGGTTTGCCGCTGGTACCTGACGAGTAGACGACCCAGAGCGGGTGGCCGAAGGGCACTGGTTCGAACTCCAGCGGCGCCTGCTTTGCCACCGCTTCGTCGAACGACATCGTCGACACACTGACCGGCGCTTGGAAGTCTGCTCCGGCATCGAGGTGGCGTACCAGGATCAACGCCTCCAGCTCGGGCAGTCCGCTCACGATGTCACGCAGGACGTCTCGACGGTCAAAGGCCTTGCCTCCATAGCGATATCCGTCGACTGCAACTATGACCTTCGGCTTGATCTGGCGGAACCGATCGAGCACGCCGAGCGCACCCATGTCCGGGGCAGCGCTCGACCAGGTCGCGCCGAGGCTCGTGGTGGCAAGCATCGCGACGACGGCCTCAGGCACGTTCGGCAGGTAGGCGGCCACGCGATCCCCCGGCCGCACCCCGAGGTTACCGAGCGTGGCTGCCAACGCAGCGACCTCGGCGCCCAACTCACCCCACGTCAGCTCCATGCGCGCACGCGGCTCGGACTCGCAGACCACGGCGGCATGAGCTGCCCACTCGACCGCCACAGCGACTGCTCGGCGTAATTGATCAGAGCTCCGTCGAACCAGCGAGCCCCAGGCATCACGCGACGATCGAGCACGTGGCCATAGGGTCGATGCGCAATGACCCCACAGAACTCCCACATCGACGCCCAGAACGCTTCCAGATCGTCGACGGACCAACGCCACAGGTGTTCGTAGGAGTCGAAATCCAGACCCCGCTCGTCGCGCAGCCAGCGCAGGTACCTGGTGATTGCAGCCCGTTCCACCCGCTCCGGCGTCGGAATCCACAACCGCTCGGGTGTTACCCCCGACGCTGCTGCCATCTGCCCCTCCGACCCTGCGACCCTCCGACCCTGCGTCCCTCGGATCGAAGTCTCTCAGACCGACGCGCAGCTCACTGGCGATGCGTCGATTTTTCTCAGCGGTGCCACCGGAGCGTCGCGTGATCCTGCGTGCACAGCGCGCCTTAGGGTGACGTTCGAACACATCGCGCGAGCGTGCTGCGGAGGGAACTCCATTCGGGCGGTACCGCCTTGTGGAGTTGCTGGGCCGCGTCGACAGTGCTCCCGTTTGCGGGTCTGCAGAACCCGCGCGGTGTGGCAGTCGACGCGCTGGGCACCGTCCACGTCACCGATGACGGCAACAATTGCGTGTTGAGCTCGTCAGAGATAGGGCCGGAAACACCGCACGGACAAAAACCTCAAGAGCCTGTGCAAACCGTCCGGGCCGCCTGGTTAGGCTGTGCGCCATGGCTGCTGAGATCGTGCCGATCAAGCTCGTGTTGACCGAAGGCGACCTGTTCACCCTGTGGGCACCCCGCTGGAAGGAGGGCGCCGACGAATGGGAGGCGTTCCTCGGCGATGACGAGGACCTCTACGCTTTCGAATCGGTACCTGACCTGGTGGGGTTCGTCCGCACCAACAACGAGAACGACCTGACCGACCACCCCGCGTGGGAGGAACTGACGACGGCCAACGCGCACTCCCTGGACCCGGACGACAGCCATCAGTTCGACATCATCGGCGTGCTGGAGGCGCTCGCGGAGAAGCCCACTAAAGAGTCAGTGGAGTCGGTGAAGAACGCGCTGGCGATCGTCTCTTCCATCGGATCGGTGTGCGAATTGCCCGCGATCACCAAGTTCTTCAACGGCAACCCGCGACTGAGTGGGCTCTCCGCAGGCATCGAGCATTTCGAGGGCAAGCCAGGCCTCAAGCGGTGGGACGAGATCGCCACCATCGTCGGCAAGAGCTGGGACAAGGTCATCGACGCCGTCGAAGAGGTGATCTCGACTCCTGACGTGGACGAGAAGGCCGCAGGTCTGGCCGAAGAGGAGCTGGCCGAGGAACTCGAGGTCGAGGAGACCGACGAGGAGGACACCGACACAGAATCCGAGGACGACGCTGAATCCGGCGAGGACGACGAGGACGGCGACGAGGACGGCGACGAGGACGACGAGGACGAGGACGAGGACGAGGACGACGAGCGCGACGACGTCGTCCTGGGCACGGACGAAGACTTCTGGCACCGGGTCGGCATCGATCCCATCCGCGTCATCACCGGCACGGGCACCTTCTACACTCTGCGCTGCTACTTCGACGACGCACCGATCTTCCTCGGCCGCAACGGCAGGATCAGCGTGTTCACTTCTGAGCGATCGCTGGCCCGCTACCTGGCCGACGAGCACGACCACGACCTTTCGACGCTGAGCACTTACTCCGACGTCCACACCGCGGCCACCGACGGCTCGTTGGAGGTCGAGGTCACTGACGAGAACGTCTACGTGCTGACCGGCCTTGCCGACGACCTCACCGACGGGCCCGACGTGGTCGACCAGGACCAACTCGATCTCGCGGTGGAACTGTTGCGCGACGTCGGCGACTACTCCGAGGACGACGTCGTCGACAAGGCGCTCGACCCCAAGCAGCCGTTGGGCAGGTTGGTGGCCTACATCCTGGAACCGAAGTCCGTCAGCAAGCCCAAGGGCCCGTACGCCGACGCCGTTAAGAAGTGGGAGGCGTTGGAGCGCTTCGTCGAATCGCGGTTGCGTCGCGAGTAGCGCGATGAGTTTCGGCGTCGCGGCAGGTCGAATTCGACTACGGACCGACTCGGCGCTGCGGACGCCGACGTCTTCGGTTCCAGCGGCGGACCTGCGACCTGCCTTGCCCTGGCCACCCGGTACCCCGGGAAAGTGCGCACCATCGTCGCGCACGAGCCGCCCCTGTTGGAGCTGCTGCCACGACGCCGAACAGCAGCGCGCCGACACCGAGGACCTGATCGAGACGTTCCACCGCGACGGGCCTGCGGCGGCCTGGTTCAAATTTCTCTCCAATGCGGGTTTCGATATGAGCGATCCGGAGATGGGTCCGCCGCAACAGGAATCGCCGCGTCGGCGCGTTTCTTCGACCACGAACTACGGGGTACGACGCGCCATCTCCCGGACGTCGACGCGCTCAAGAAGGTCCGGGTGGTGATCGGTGTCGGCGCCGATTCGACCCCCCTGCTCATGTACCAGACGAGCGCGATCCTGGCCTGCGAGCTGGGCGTCGACCCCGTCATCTTCCCCGGTGACCACGCCGGATTCCTGGGGGACGCAGCAGCCTTCGCGGCGACGTTGCGGAGCGTCCTCTGAGGGACGGGGCGCGCGGTCGCCGAGACCAACGAAATGACGGATTTCACTCGCACAAAAACGCCCATTCGTTCGTTTCGGCGAGATTAGCCGATGAGGACGGCGAAGCGCGGTTTGATCACCTCGTCGATGATCGCCAGGCGCTCGGGGAAGGCGATGAATGCCGATTTCATCGCGTTGATCGTGAACCGCTCGAGGTCGCTCCAGCCGTAGCCGAAGGCCTCGACGAGGCGCAGCATCTCCTGGCTCATGGTGGTGTCGCTCATCAACCGATTGTCGGTGTTCACCGTCACCCGGAAACGCAGCCGCGCCAATCGGTCGAAGGGATGATCGGCGATGCTCTGCACCGCACCGGTCTGCACATTCGAGCTGGGGCACAGTTCCAGCGGGACGCGTTTGTCACGCAGCAATGTGGCCAGGCGACCCAACTTGGCGGTGCCGTCGTCGAGCATCTCGACGTCGTCGACGATGCGCACCCCGTGCCCCAGCCGGTCGGCACCGCAGAACGCGATGGCCTCGTGAATCGACGGCAGCCCGAACGCCTCACCGGCGTGGATGGTGAAGCGGGCGATGCTGCTGCGCATGTACTCGAACGCGTCGAGGTGGCGGGTGGGCGGGTAACCGGCCTCGGCGCCGGCGATGTCGAATCCCACCACCCCGCGGTCGCGGAAACGGACCGCCAGTTCGGCGATCTCACGCGAGCGCGCGGCGTGCCGCATCGCGGTGACCAGGCAACGCACAGTGGTGGTCTTACCCTCGGCCGACGCTGCCTTCTCCCCGTCGGCAAACCCGGCCAGGACCGCGTCGACCACGTCGTCGAGCGACAGCCCACGGTCGATGTGCAACTCGGGAGCGAACCGTACCTCGGCGTACACCACCGAATCAGCGGCCAGATCCTCGACGCATTCGTGGGCCACCCGATACAGCGCGTCCCGCGTCTGCATAACCCCGACGGTGTGGGCGAACGGCTCCAGGTAGCGCACCAGCGATCCGCTGTGCGCCGCCGTGCGGAACCACGTCGCGAGCTCGTCGACGTCGGTGGCAGGCAGCTCGTCATACCCGCCCTGTTCGGCGAGCTCGACGACCGTGGCCGGACGCAGCCCGCCGTCCAGGTGGTCGTGCAGCAACGCCTTGGGCGCCTGCCGGATCATCTCCAGTTCCAGCGGTGTCGTCATGTCCCCTCCAGTCCCAGTCCCGCCCCGATGCGGTCGATGATCAAGGATCGGCGCGGCGGTGGCGAGTCGAGCACGTCCCACGCCCCGTCGAGCTCGGCCGTAGCCGGCGCCAGACGCTCAGGAGTGTCGGTGCGTAACACAAACACCGTTTCGCCCGCCGCGACGGGCTCGCCGGGGCGCCGCAGGATCTCCAACCCGGCACCTGCCTGCACCCGCTCACCGGGAAGCGCACGGCCCGCGCCCAGCCGCCACACCGCCAGCCCTACCGCCAATGCATCGATGTCGCCCATTGTGCCGCTTCGAGGCGCGATGACGGTCTCGGAATGGGCACCGATCGGCAACGCTGCTGACGCGTCGCCGCCCTGCGCCGCGACGATCGCACGGAAGCTGTCCATGGCGCTCCCGTCGCGCAGGGTATCGGCGGGATCGCGGGCGTCGAGTCCGGCCAATTCGAGCATCTCGGCGGCGAGCACGAGGGTCAGCTCGATGACGTCCGGTGGGCCTCCGCCAGCAAGCACCTCCAGCGACTCCTGGACCTCGACGGCGTTGCCCACCGCACGCCCCAGCGGCACTGCCATGTCGGTGAGCACCGCGCGGGTCGGGATGCCGTGCGCGGTCCCCAGCTCGACCATGGTGCGCGCCAGCTCCCACGACTCCTCAACCCGCTTGAGAAAGGCCCCCGAGCCGACCTTGACGTCCAGTACCAACGCGTCGGCGCCCTCGGCGAGTTTCTTGCTCATGATCGAGCTGGCGATCAACGGCAGCGACTCGGTGGTGGCCGTGACGTCGCGCAGCGCGTAGATCTTGCGGTCGGCCGGGGCCAGCTGACCTGCCGCGAAGATCGCCGCGCCGACCGAGCACAGCTGTTCGCGCACTTGGCTTTTCGAGATCTCGGCGCTGAACCCCGGGATGGCCTCGAGCTTGTCGAGCGTGCCGCCGGTATGCCCGAGGCCACGGCCGGCCGCCTGCGGGATGGTCGCTCCGCACGCGGCGACGATCGGAACCAGCGGAATCGTTATCTTGTCCCCGACGCCGCCGGTGGAGTGCTTGTCCACCAACGCCAACGGTTTGCCGCCTCGCCGAAGGTCCGAGAAGTCCAGACGCTCGCCGGAGGCGATCATCGCCGCGGTCCAACGGGCGATCTCTGCACGATCCATTCCGCGCAGGAAGATCGCCATCAGTAGCGCGGCCATCTGCTCGTCGCCGACCGAGCCAGTGGTGTAGGCGTCGATCACCCAGTCGATCGCAGGATCGGACAACCGCCCGCCGTCGCGCTTGGTCCTGATGACGGTGGGCGCATCGAATGTGAACTGGGTCACGGCTTTTCGCTCCGCCTTTTCTCTCGCTCCAGATCGTGTGGGCCGAACGCGTCGGGCAGCAGGGCGTCGAGCCGACGCGGGCCCTGGGTGTGATCGATCAGCAGCCCGGGACCACCGTGCTCGAGCAACACCTGCCTGCACCGTCCGCACGGCATCAACAGAGTGCCGCCGGCGTCGACGCACGACAGCGCGACCAGCCGTCCACCGCCCGACGAAACGAGGGCGCACGCCACCGAACACTCGGCACACAGACCTAAGCCATATGAGACATTCTCCACATTGCATCCGAGGACGATCCGGCCATCGTCGACCAGAGCCGCCGCTCCGACGTTGAATCGCGAATATGGCGCATACGCGAGGTTGCAGACACCTATCGCCTTGTGCCGCAACCGACTCCAGTCGACATCGGCTGTCATATCAGTAAATCTCGGCCGCGCTCTGAATCCATTCTGAAACTCCCACTCTCCACAGCCAATATCGGCAAGGCCACCCTAACTTCTGGGCATCTTCCAGCAACGCCCGCGCAAGCAGGTTCGTTCAACAGTACAAATGGGTTTAGAGTCCAACCGACGGTTCCCCGTAACACAATTGGGATATCGGTGGGTTCCCCTCGTCGGGATCGACAGTCCGATGTACCAAGCGTCCACCGACGGCGTTGGAGGCCTCGTATGGCAACTACGACATCCGCAAACTCGGCGCTCCCCGCGCCGCGCGAGAGGGCGCCCAGGCGCACCCTCTATCGCGGGGATCCCGGAATGTGGTCGTGGGTACTGCACCGCATCACCGGTGCCACCATCTACTTCTTCCTGCTGGTCCACGTGCTCGACACGGCGCTGGTGCGAGTCAGCCCGCAGTCCTACAACGAGGTGATCGACACCTACAAGACGCCGATCATCGGGCTGATGGAGATCGGCCTGGTGGCCGCCGTCCTCTACCACGCCCTCAACGGCATCCGCGTCATCCTCATCGACTTCTGGTCGCAGGGCCCGCGGCACCAACGCACGATGCTGTGGGCCATCGCCGTGATCTGGTTCGCGGTGATGCTCGGATCGCTGACCATCATCGGCAGCCACATGGTGGAGCGATTCCTGTGACCGCGCCGTGGACTCCGCACCACCGCGAAGGCCGTATCGCGCCGGTGCAGGCGAAGGAATACGACCGGCCGGCCAGCCTTGACCACCCGCGCGCGCCGCGGCGTCCCCGCGGCATCCCGTACTTCGAGAAGTACGCCTGGCTGTTCATGCGTTTTTCTGGTGTCGCTCTAGTTTTTCTAGCGCTCGGGCACCTGTTCATCATGCTGATGTGGCAGGACGGGGTGTACCGCATCGACTTCAGCTACGTCGCGGAGCGCTGGGCCTCGCCGTTCTGGCAGATCTGGGACATGGCCCTGCTGTGGCTGGCACTGATCCACGGCGCCAACGGCATGCGCACCATCATCGGCGACTACGCGCGCAAGAACACCACCAAGTTCTATCTGAACTCGCTGCTGCTGCTGGCGACGGGATTCACCTTGGTGCTGGGTAGCTACGTGCTGGTCACGTTCGACGCCAGTATTTCTTGACCATCTCGAGGGGACCACGACATTGATTCAGGAACATCGCTACGACGTCGTCATCGTCGGCGCAGGTGGCGCGGGTATGCGCGCGGCTGTCGAGGCTGGCCCACGCGCGCGTACCGCGGTACTGACCAAGCTCTACCCGACGCGCAGCCACACCGGCGCCGCGCAGGGCGGTATGTGTGCGGCACTGGCCAACGTCGAAGAGGACAACTGGGAGTGGCACACCTTCGACACGGTTAAGGGTGGCGACTACCTCGCCGACCAGGATGCCGTGGAGATCATGGCCAAAGAGGCCATCGACGCCGTGCTCGACCTGGAGAAGATGGGGATGCCGTTCAACCGGACCCCCGAAGGACGCATCGACCAGCGCCGCTTCGGTGGCCACACCCGCGATCACGGCAAGGCCCCGGTACGCCGCGCGTGCTACGCGGCCGACCGCACCGGCCACATGATCCTGCAGACCCTGTACCAGAACTGCGTCAAGCACGACGTCGAGTTCTTCAACGAGTTCTACGCACTCGATATCGCGCTGACCGACACGCCGTCGGGCCCTGTCGCCACCGGCGTGATCGCCTACGAGTTGGCGACGGGCGACATCCACGTCTTCCACGCCAAGTCGATCGTCTTCGCCACGGGTGGCTCCGGCCGGATGTACAAGACCACCTCGAATGCGCACACGCTGACCGGCGACGGGATCGGCATCATCTTCCGTAAGGGACTTCCCTTGGAAGACATGGAGTTTCACCAGTTCCACCCCACCGGCCTGGCAGGTCTGGGCATCTTGATCTCCGAAGCGGTGCGCGGCGAGGGCGGGCGACTGCTCAACGCCGACGGCGAACGGTTCATGGAGCGCTATGCACCCACGATCGTCGACCTTGCTCCGCGCGACATCGTCGCCCGCTCAATGGTTCTCGAGGTGCTTGAGGGCCGCGGCGCCGGACCCAACAAGGACTACGTCTACATCGACGTCCGCCACCTCGGCGCTGATGTGCTGGAAGCCAAGCTGCCCGACATCACCGAGTTCGCCCGCACCTACCTGGGCGTCGACCCGGTCACCGAACTGGTGCCCGTCTACCCCACCTGCCACTACGTGATGGGCGGCATCCCCACCACCATCACCGGCCAGGTGCTGCGCGACAACAAGAACGCCGTCCCCGGCCTGTACGCCGCCGGGGAGTGCGCCTGCGTCTCGGTGCACGGAGCCAACCGCCTTGGCACCAACTCGCTGCTGGACATCAACGTGTTCGGCCGACGGGCCGGCATCGCCGCCGCAGAGTACGCCCTGACGCACGATTTCGTCGACCTGCCGGAGGCCCCGGCCGACATGGTGGTCCGCTGGGTGGGCGACATCCTCTCCGAGCACGGACACGAACGCGTCGCCGATATCCGCACCGACCTGCAGCAGTCGATGGACAACAACGCCGCGGTATTCCGTACCGAGGAAACCCTCAAGCAGGCGTTGACCGACATCCATGCCCTCAAGGAGCGCTACTCGCGAATCACGGTGCAAGACAAGGGTAAACGCTTCAACAGTGACCTGTTGGAGGCCATCGAACTCGGCTTCCTGCTCGAGCTGGCCGAGGTGACCGTCGTCGGCGCGCTGAACCGCAAGGAGTCCCGCGGTGGGCACGCGCGCGAGGACTACCCCAACCGCGACGACACGAACTACATGCGTCACACCATGGCCTACAAGGAGGGTCCCGACCTCCTCAGTGACATCCGGCTGGACTACAAGCCCGTGGTCCAGACCCGATACGAGCCGATGGAACGGAAATACTGATGAGCGCACCCGTCCTCGATAAGCCAGACGCGGGCGATCCGCCACTGCCTCCGGTGCCCGACGGCGCCGTCATGGTCACGCTCAAGATCTCGCGGTTCAACCCCGAAGACCCTGACGCTGCGGGCTTCCAGAGCTTCCGCGTGCCCTGCCTGCCGTCGGACCGATTGCTCAACCTGCTGCTGTACGTCAAGGGCTACCTCGACGGCACGCTGACGTTCCGACGGTCCTGCGCGCACGGCGTGTGCGGCTCGGATGCCATGCGGATCAACGGCGTCAACCGGTTGGCGTGCAAGGTGCTCATGCGCGACCTGCTTCCCGCCAAGAAGAAGAACGGGGCGCCCGGCAAGCAGCTGACCATCACCATCGAACCCATCCGCGGCCTGCCCGTGGAGAAGGATCTGGTGGTCGACATGGAGCCGTTCTTCGACGCGTTCCGTGCGGTGAAGCCATTCCTGATCACGTCAGGCAACGCGCCCACCCGCGAGCGCATCCAAAGCCAGACCGACCGCGCCCGCTACGACGACACCACCAAGTGCATTCTGTGCGCGTGCTGCACCACCAGTTGCCCCGTCTATTGGAGCGAGGGTTCGTATTTCGGGCCCGCTGCGATCGTCAACGCGCACCGGTTCATCTTCGATTCGCGTGACGAGGCCGCCGCCGAGCGGCTCGACATCCTCAACGAAGTCGACGGGGTGTGGCGCTGCCGCACAACGTTCAACTGCACCGAGGCCTGCCCGCGCGGCATCCAGGTGACGAAAGCGATCCAGGAGGTCAAGCGCGCGTTGATGTTCGCGCGCTAGCACTCCCACTCGCTCTCCCCACTCCCCTCTAGCCACTCGCGCGAGCGCACACTTTTGTACACCCGGGCTCGGCGTGTCGCGTACATAGGTGTGCTGTCGCGGGCCCTCCACAGGGCACGAATGGTGAATACCGCTCCTCGAGGCGGCGGCACACTATGTGGGTATGTCAGCTGAACTTCGAGAGGTCTTCCGCGCGCAAGGTGGTGTGGCCACATCAGCCCAGGTGCATTCCGTGCTCACTCGACGAGAATCGCAGTCTCAGCTGGCAACCGGCCAACTCTTCGCGGTATGGCAGGGAATCTATAGCGATCGGCCTCCCGGCCTGATGACCCAACTTCGCGGACTGGACCTACGCACCGGCGATCACATCGCCATCTGCCTCAGCACCGCCGCGCGAGCGTATGGCTTCGACACCGAAGACGTTGCCGAGCTGCATGTGCTGACCACGATCGATCATCGGCTACGAAACACCAACGGGTTGGTGGTCCATCGCCGCAACGGCGCACCGCTTTCGGCCGTAAGGGGACGTCGCGCCACCGCCCCGGCATGGACGGCCGTGGAAGTGGCCCGCACGCTGCCTCGTCCGCGGGCGTTGGCCACACTCGATGCGGCACTACGAACTCGGACGTGTGACCGAGAAGAATTGGTGATCGCCGCTGATCAACAGCGCGGCCGACGCGGTATTGCGCACGCGCGTGAGCTGATTCCGCTCGCCGACGGCAGGTCAGAATCACCAATGGAAAGCGAGGCGAGGCTCGTCATGCACGACGGCAGGCTCCCCGCGCCGTTGCTGCAGCACCGGATACTCGACCTCGACGGGCGCCGTTGGCGGGTCGATTTCGCCTGGCCCGACGCAATGCTTGTCGTCGAGTACGACAGCGTCGAGTTCCACAGCGACACTGAGGACTTCCGTCGCGATCGGCAGAAATGGGCAGCGCTACAGGAAATGAACTGGACAGTCATCATCCTGCTCGCAGCTGATGTCCGAGGCACCCCGGAAAAGACGGTGCGGCGCATCGGAGCCTGTTTGAGCTAGTTCCATATCGCCAGCGCACACCTTTGTACGCCGACGCCCGGCGTGTCGCGTACAAAAGTGTGCGTTCGCGGAGGGCCGGGCGCTCGCGGAGGGCCGGGCGCTCGCGGAGGAAGGCGGCTGCGGGCTGTCACACTTTCGTGGGCTGTCTCGTCCTGGGAGGTCGATACGCCACGGAGAGAAGATAAGGCCGCAGTTCCTGGAATTCGTCAGCCCTGGCCTGGACGGGCACTCTCTGCGAGTGTAGGAGTCGCGACCCACTGTCAGCTACCACGGATTTCGTTGCTGTGTTACTCGCGCGAAAACTAATCCGCGGTATACACCCCCGGAAACAAACGAATCCGTATATTCCTGCGTATGGCAATTTCGGAACCGCCCGCACCTATGGTCACAGACAAGGGCCTGCAGGCCGGTGCGCTCGGCCTCGTCGGCAATGTCGTGATCGGTCTCGCCGCCGTCGCGCCGGCTTACAGTCTGGCCGCCACCCTCGGCTATGTGGTGCTCGCCGTGGGCGACAAGGCGCCGTCGATGTTCGTCCTCGCATTCATCCCGATGCTGCTGGTGGCGTTCGCATACAAGGAGCTGTCGCAGGACACCCCCGACTGCGGCACCACCTTCACCTGGAGCACGAAGGCCTTCGGGCCGTGGATCGGCTGGATCGGCGGCTGGGGCCTTGCGGTGTCGGCGATCATCGTGCTGGCGAACGTCGCCGAAGTCGCCGCGATCTACCTGTTCAAGTTCCTCGGCCTGGACGACCTCGCCGAGAACCTCCTCGCTAAGGTGCTACTCGGCTCGTTCTTCATCGTCGCCATGACGCTCGTGAGCGCCCGCGGCGTGGTGGTGTCCGAGCGCATCCAGAACGTGCTGATCGCCATCCAGTTCGGCGTGCTGATCATCGTCAGCATCATCGCGCTGATCCGCGTGTTCACCGGCACCGCCGGCGCCCAGGCGGAGATGCCGTCACTGGCGTGGCTGTGGCCCAGCGGCCTCGACGTCTCCTCGATCGCGGCGGCAATCATCTTGTGCATCTTCATCTATTGGGGTTGGGACGCGTGCCTCGCCGTCGGCGAGGAAACCAAGGACCCCGGCAAGACGCCCGGTATCGCCGCCGTGATCACCACGCTGATCCTGGTGTGCACCTACGTCCTGGTCGCCTACGCGGTGCAGTCGTTCGCCGGCTTCGGTGACGTCGGCATTGGCTTGAACAACGCCATGAACACCGACGACGTGCTGACCGTGCTCGGTAAACCCGTGGCAGGCACCATCGCCGCCTCGTTGTTGCTGTTGACGGTGTCGGTGTCGGCGCTGTCGTCCACGCAGACCACGATCCTGCCCACTGCCCGCGGCACGCTGTCGATGGCGGTCTACGAAGCCATCCCGAAGCGGTTCGCCAGCGTGCACCCGAAGTACATGACCCCCGCCTTCGGTACCATCGTGATGGGTTGCGCCGCACTGTTCTTCTACCTGGTGCTGACGTTCGCGTCCGAGAACGCGCTGGCCGACTCCGTCGCCTCGTTGGGCTTGGCCGTCGCGTTCTACTACGGCATCACCGCGTTCGCCTGCGTGTGGTATTTCCGCACAACGCTGTTCCAGTCGGCGCGCAACCTGTTCTTCCGCGGCATCTTCCCGCTGCTCGGAGGTTTGGCCATGGCGGCGGCGTTCGGGATCAGCGCCAAGGACATGATCGCGCCGGATTACGGCTACACCGCATTCGTCACCCCGTTCGGCGAGTTGGGCGGTGTGTTCGTGCTCGGCGTCGGGATGCTGGTGCTCGGCATCCCGTTGATGCTGGCGTGCTTCGCGTTCGGCACGAAGCGCTTCTTCAAGGGCGAGACGCTGAATGCTGGCACCGAAGTCAAGGTCCCCGACACCTTCTGATCACGAAAGTACAGGTCTAGTAATGCATCTGACAGTCGGTTATCTGGCAACCCCGACCGGTGACGACGGCGTCGCACTGGCTGCGGCGCTGGCGAAGACCTTCCGAGCTGACGTCGACGTCTTACTCGTGGTACGCCAGGAACTGCCGGACGGACATCCCGGACGCGCCGAGTACCAGCAACTGCTGGTCAACAAGGGCACCGAGTGGGTGTCGAAAGCCGTTGCGACCCTCGCCGAGAGCGGCATCCGCGCCAGCTCGACGGTCCTGGTGGGCGAGTCGTTCTCCGAGACCCTGATCGAGTTCGCCGAGCAGCTGACATCCGACCTCATCGTCGTCGGCGGCGCGCGTGATGGCTTCTTCGGTGGTCACGTGATCGGAGCAGTGGCAGGCGAATTGCTGCACTGCTCACCGATCCCGGTCGCGCTGGCACCCCGCGGCTACGCGGACGACCCGGACGAATCCATCACCGAGGTCACCGTCGCGGTGCCCACTAAGCCGGGGGCCGACAATCCGCTGCCCTTCGGTCTCACCCTGGCCAGCGCCGCGGCGCTGCCGATCCGCCTGCTGTCGCTGGTGTCGTTGGAGCACGTCGACGCCGAACTGTCCAGCAAGGAGGTGCGCGCCACCCAGGTGATGGCCGCCGAGGAGAACCTCCTGGTCGCCGCGCGGTCGGTGCCGGAATCCCCCGACATCGAGTCGCTAGTGGCCGACGGCTCGACGCTGGAGTCGGCTCTCAAAAAGCTGAACTGGGGCGACGGCGACATACTGCTCGTGGGCTCGGGGCGCTTCGCTGCGCCGCGACGGGTCTTCCTGGGTTCGACGGCCGCCCGCATCCTGGCGGGCGTCGACGTACCCGTGATTGTGGTGCCCCGGGGATAGCTGCAGGTCGGACCCGATTCTCCGCGGCGAAGTTGCGTTCAACGCTGACGTGCATGCTTCCCACGGTAATTGGGGTCCCATGCAACGGCTGCTACGCAATCCTGAGGTCCAAGGAGGGATTCGCCATTGAATTCATCGCATTGTTTGCCAGACGCGACTGATTCCGTGCACAATCGGGTGATGTCCAACTCGGTTGTCCCTGGCGCTGTCCACCCGGTCACGTTCCGCGGCCCCAGCAATCCCTCGGGACCCGTCATGCAACTCGACGACCTCTCGAAGGCCATTATCGAGAAGCTCCAACAGGATGGTCGCCGATCCTATGCGGGCATCGGCAAGGCCGTCGGCCTGTCCGAAGCGGCGGTCCGGCAGCGGGTGCAGCGCATGGTCGACGCTGGCGTCATGCAGATTGTGGCTGTCACCGATCCGATGCAGCTCGGTTTCGCCCGCCAAGCGCTGATCGGCATCAAGTGCACCGGCGACACCACCGAGATCGCCGAGAAGCTCTCCAACATCGACTCCATCGACTACGTGGTTCTCACCGCGGGTTCCTTCGATGCGATCGTCGAGGTGGTGTGCGAGGACGACGATGACCTGTTGAACCTGCTCAACACGAAGATCCGCTCACTGCCTGGAGTTATCTCGACCGAGACGCTGGTATATCTCAAACTCGTTAAACAACAATATAATTGGGGTACACGATGACGACAACACAAGGGCGAGTTGAGCTTTCCGCTGATCTTTCAGCCACGGCGGATCGGCACCTCTGGGGCCATTTCTCCCGCCACGGCGCTGGGATCACACCGCCGATCATCACCAAGGGCGACGGTGTACGGATCTGGGACAGCACGGGACGCAGCTACCTCGACGGCCTTTCGGGTCTGTTCGTCGTCCAGGTGGGGCACGGTCGCGCCGAACTGGCCGAGGCTGCCGCCAAACAGGCTGAGCAGCTTGCCTTCTTCCCGTTGTGGTCCTACGCCACCCCCACCGCGATCGAGCTGTCGCAGCGGATCGCCGGATATGCCCCCGGCGACTTGAACCGGGTCTTCTTCACCACCGGCGGCGGAGAGGCCGTCGAAAGCGCATGGAAACTGGCCAAGCAGTACTTCAAGCTGACCGGCAAACCCGGTAAGCACAAGGTGGTTTCGCGGGCAATCGCTTATCACGGCACGCCGCAGGGCGCCCTGTCGATCACAGGAATCCCGGCCTTCAAAGAGCCGTTCGAGCCGCTGGTACCGGGGGGATTCCGCGTCCCGAATACCAACTTCTACCGTGCGCCCGAGCCCTACGGTACCGATGCCAAGGCATTCAGCCGGTACTGCGCCAACAGGATCGCCGAAGCCATCGAGTTCGAGGGACCCGACACCGTCGCGGCCGTCTTCCTGGAACCCGTGCAGAATGCCGGCGGCTGTTTCCCGCCACCCCCAGGCTATTTCGAACGCGTTCGGGAGATCTGCGACGAATACGACGTTCTGCTGGTGTCCGATGAGGTGATCTGCGCCTACGGCCGGATCGGATCGATGTTCGCCTGCAGCGACTTCGACTATGTGCCCGATATCATCACGTGCGCAAAGGGCTTGACATCGGGGTACTCCCCGATCGGTGCGATGATCGCCACCGACCGGCTGTTCGAGCCGTTCAATGACGGTCAGACGGTGTTCAGCCACGGCTACACCTTCGGTGGCCATCCGGTGTCGTCGGCCGTGGCGCTGGCCAACCTGGACATCTTCGAGCGCGAAGGCCTCAACGACCGCGTCAAGCAGAACGCGCCGGTGTTCCGCGCCACCCTGGAGAAACTGCTGGACCTGCCGATCGTCGGTGACGTGCGCGGCGAAGGCTACTTCTACGGCATCGAGCTGGTCAAGGACAAAGCCACCAAGGAGACGTTCAACGCCGACGAGAGCGAACGTCTGCTGCGCGGATTCCTCTCCGGCGCACTGTGGGACGCTGGCCTGTACTGCCGCGCCGACGACCGTGGCGACCCGGTGGTGCAGCTCGCTCCCCCGCTGATCAGCGGGCCCGCGGAATTCGACCAGATCGAATCGATCCTGCGCAGTGTGCTTACCGAGGCGTGGTCACGCCTGTAATAGCCACCGCGCATCTACCCACTGTCGTGTCGCCGATCACAGCAATCACAGCGTGGCTGCGCGGAATTCCGTCGCATGTCTCATAGTCTCGGAACGATGGCCAAATCACTGAGACTTGCCTGCCTGACGGCGATCGTCGCCGCCGTGGCGGCTCCCGCGCTGATCGCCATGCCGGTCGCAGCAGCCGACACGTGCGCATTCCGCGAGACCACTCCGCCTGCCGTCGACGCCTCCGAGGTACCTACCGCGGGGCCGGCGCCCGGCCCGATCCCAGTGCCGGACGAGCCGGTGGGCGGCGACCTGCTCGCCAGCTGCGGAATCATCGCAGCGCCGGGCACTGCGCCGGTACCCACCGACATCTCCGCGGAGGCATGGTTGGTTGCCGACCTGGATACCGGTGCCATCATCGCCGCCAGGGACCCGCACGGGCGTCATCGTCCGGCCAGCGTGATCAAGGTGCTCGTCGCCATGGCCGCCATCGACGAGCTCAACCTGAACAAGACGGTGCCCGGCACCGTCGAGGACGCCAGCGCCGAAGGCACCCAGGTGGGGGTCGGCGCAGGCGGGGTGTATTCGATCAACCAGCTGCTGCACGGGTTGCTGATGCACTCGGGTAACGACGCGGCCCACGCCCTGGCGATGCAGCTCGGCGGTATGCCGACCACATTGCACAAGCTCAACGCGCTCGCGGGCAAACTCGGCGCCACCGACACCCGGGTGGCCACCCCATCCGGACTCGACGGTCCCGGTATGAGCACGTCGGCCTACGACCTCGGCCTCTTCTACCGATTCGCTTGGCAGGATCCAGTTTTCACCGACATCGTCTCCACTGAGACGTTCGACTTCCCCGGCACCGGCGACAGTCCCGGGTACGTCCTGGAGAACGACAACCAGTTGCTCTACAACTATCCCGGTGCACTGGGCGGGAAGACGGGTTTCACCGACGACGCGGGTCAGACTTTCGTCGGTGCCGCCGAACGCGACGGCCGCCGCCTGGTGGCGATCCTGTTGCGCGGCACGCGGGAACCGATTCCGCCCTGGCAGCAGGCGGCGCGCCTCCTCGACTACGGATTCGCGACACCACCCGGCACAACCATCGGAAACCTCGTCGAGCCCGATACCTCATTGATGGCGCCGCAGGCTGTGCAGGCCGCCGCCGCCGCCCAAGTGGACGTCACCGCATCGACAACCGCCGACCCGGTTCCGATCCGGGTGGGGGTGGCTGTGGGGGGCAGCATCATCGTGCTGGGCTTGATCCTGGCGGCGCGCGCCATGAACCGCAGGGCGCGGAACTAGTGACTAGTCCCGGCGGCTGCGCGACAAGCCAAGGGCCGCAACCAAACCCAGCGCCGCCGCGGTGATTCCTGCGCCGATACCGAGCCCTCCGCGAACCTGGACGCGGGTGGTGATCTCGGCTGGCCCCGGCACCGGAACTGGCGCGTTTCGCATGTTCTCCTCCGACGTCGCAGCCCATGATGTGGCGAACAGAATCAACCGCGCCGTGACATAGGCGAACACCATCAGACCAAGCACCGGCCCGAAAGTCGAGCCGGCGGGGCCACCCATCACCGATGACAGATACAGTGCCGCTACTTGTTTGAAGATCTCGAACGCTACAGCGGCGAGCAGACCGGCGCGTGCCGCACTGCGCAGACTCACCGTTTCGCGGGGCAGGCGCGCGATCATCCACGTGAACAGCAGCCACGAGACGCCGAGACTCAACAGCAGCGACACCCCGCCCAGCGCCAGCCCCAGGCCCGGAAGTTCGCCGATGCCAACCCAATCCAAAACCCGGCCCATCAGCGACGGATCCGCCAACGCCGTCAACGCGATGGTGACCAACAAGGCACCGAAAGCCGACAACAGCGCCACCAGATCCGACAACTTGCTCTTGACGAAGCCCGCAGGCTCGCGACGCTGATCGCCCCACATCTCCGAGAGCGCCTCACGCAGGTTGGCGATGAAGCCCAACCCCGCCCACGCCGCCGTCGCCAAACCGATGACGCCCAGCGAGGTGCGCGCGTCGATCGCGTTGTTCATCAGCGTCACCAACTGGTCGCCGAACTGGCCCGACACCGTGGACTTGATCCAACGCTCGATCTGGTCGAGCACCTCCGGCATGCGTGCCAGCGTGAACCCGGCGACGGCGAAACCGACCATCAGCAACGGGAAGAGCGCGAACACCGTGAAATAGGTGATGCCTGCCGCGAAGAAGTCGCCCTTGCTGTTCTGGTAGCGCTCCTGGGCTCGCATCACATGGTCGAACCATCCAAAGCGCATCCGTAGACGGTCGAGGATGCCAGGCTTGTCTGGTTCGGTCACTGCCTGGCCTCCAAGAGCTACGAGGGTTGCTGCAGAAACCCTATCCGCTCATATACCCGCGCGAGGGTGGTGCCAGACACGTCCCGGGCACGTTCGGCGCCTGCACCAAGAATCGCAAGCAACTCAGCCGGATCTGCCAGCAGTTCGTCCACCCTGGCTTTGATGGGAGTGACGAACTCCACGACGGCATCGGCAGTATCGCCCTTGAGGTCTCCGTAGCCGCGACCGGCGTAGCCCTCGACGAGCTTGGCCACGTCGGTGTCTGTCACCGCAGCCTGGATCGCGAGCAGATTGGACACCCCCGGCTTCGCATCGGGGTCGAACCTGATCTCACGCTCGCTGTCGGTGACCGCCGAGCGGATCTTCTTCGCCGTCCGCTTCGGGTCGTCGAGCAGGTTGATGATGCCGGCGTCCGTCGAGGCCGACTTACTCATCTTCGCCGACGGTTCCTGCAGGTCGAATATCTTCGCCGTCTCCTTGGCGATCAGCGTCTCGGGGACGAGGAACGTACCGGCGAACCTGCTGTTGAAGCGTTGGGCGACGTCGCGGGCCAACTCCAGGTGCTGACGCTGATCCTCGCCGACCGGGACCACGGCGGTGTCGTAGAGCAGCACGTCGGCGGCCTGCAGCACCGGATAGGTGAACAGGCCCACCGTCGTGGAATCGGTGCCCTGCTTCTGCGATTTGTCTTTGAACTGCGTCATGCGCGACGCCTGGCCGAACCCGGTGAAGCAGCCCAGCACCCAGGCGAGTTCGGTATGGGCCGGGACGTGGCTCTGGACGAAGATCGTGGCGCGCGCCGGGTCGATGCCAAGCGCCAGGTATTGCGCGGCGGTGCGCAGGGTGCGCTCGCGCAGCACGGCCGGGTCCTGCGCGACGGTGATGGCGTGCAGGTCCACGACGCAGAAAAACGCATCGTAGGACTCCTGCAGCGGGGCCCACCGTCGCACCGCCCCCAGCGCGTTGCCCAGATGCAGCGAATCGGAGGTGGGCTGGACGCCGGAGAAGCAGACCGGCAGCAGATCCGGTGTCGAGGTACTCATGGTCGGTCGATCTTTTCACGCGGTCACGACCGCCAGTCGGCGCGGCCTCCGTCGTCGTCCACCAGATGTCTGATGTCCCGGTCCCAACCAAGCGACCGGATGCGGTTGAGGTGCCCCCGAATGATCGCGAAAAGCATGGCTGCAGAGGCGATGACAATCGTCCAGGCCCCTACGCCCGCCAGCACCGCATCGCGGGTGGCGGTGCCCTGCGTGGCAGGCGGAGCGGCCATGCGGCCGGTGCGATCCACCCAGATCTGGACCTGCTCGCCCGGGTCCATGGGCTTGGGCACGTCCACGGAACCGGTGTGCTCGATGCCGTTGGCCCGCCACGTCACGTTGGCGGTGACATCCAGCGCGTACGGCTTGACCGCGGTGACGGTCTGATCGACGACGGTCGCCGACACTTCTCGGCTGACCACGGTCTGCGCGGCCAGCGCTCTAGTCCTGTCGTCATGCACCCCGGTGGCGAAGGCCAGCGAGATCGGGATCGCAAGAAAGACGACAGCGAGCAGGAAGGCCAGCATGCCCGCTTCGGTTCGATCGCTGGAGCGGACCAGTGGATTGCGCCCGAATGCACGCAAGACCCACCACCGCGCCTTGACAGGCGGATTGTTGTCCATAACGACTCCTAGGGTGGTCGGCGCACGCCGGTGTGTGCCGAACCATCTGATTGTTTCTATCTTATTACGGTGTGTTACGGCAAACCTCACACACACGCCAACCGCGTTGTGAGGCAAGCAAACAACCCGAGCGCGCCGGACTACTAGTCGTATTCGACGGTCACCGGGTAGCTTGCGGTACCGGCGGTATCGCCTTTATGGTCGGCACCATGACCGCTGCTGCTCCGACGCGCCCGCCGATCCACGTCGGCAACGGAGAGCCGATCGTTCTGCTACATCCGTTCCTGCTCTCTCAGAACGTCTGGCAGACGGTGGCCGATCAGCTCGCCGAAACCGGGAAGTACGAGGTGTTCGCACCGACGATGCCGGGCCACCACGGCGGCCCGCACGTCGATACCTGGTTCATGGACGGCACGCTGCTGGCCGACTTCGTCGAACAGCAGATGAACGCTCTCGGTTGGCGCACAGCGCATATCGTGGGCAACTCATTGGGCGGCTGGGTGGCTTTCGAGTTGGAACGACGCGGTCGGGCGCGCAGCCTCACCGCGATCGGCCCGGCAGGCGGCTGGACGAGGTACTCGCCGACGAAGTTCGAGACGATCGCGAAGTTCATCCTCGGCGGGCCGGCCTTGCTGGCCGCCAGGTTGCTCGGCCCTCGCGTCCTCGATCTGCCGTTCGCGCGCCGGTTGGCGACGCTGCCGCTCAGCGGGCCCGCTGACGGGGTGTCGAAACCCGACCTGGTGCTGGCCGCCGAAGACGCCACCCACTGCCACGCCTACATCGCGCTGCTGGGCAAGACGCTGATGGCGCCCGGCGTGCACGACCTAGCCGACACGCTCACACCGACCCAGTTGGTGCTCTGCGAGAAGGACCGGGTGTTCCCCACGCCGCGAGGCAATCGCTTCTTCACCGACAACCTGCCGCCCAGCACCAGCGTGACCCGGCTGGACGGGTTGGGCCATGTCCCGATGCTGGAGGCACCGGGCAAGATCACCGAACTGCTCGCCGACTTCGTCGACGAGCACACCGGTCCGATGCGGGCGGCGCCGCCCGCGGGCTAGGCTAGGCGCCCGGCGCCGACTCCAGTACGGAATTGAACGTCTTGCTGGGCCGCATCACCGCCGTGGTCTTGTCGGCGTCCAGATAGTAGTAGCCGCCGATGTCCACCGAACCGCCCTGCACCTCAGCAAGTTCGGAGATTATCGCCTCTTCCTTCTCCGCGAGCGCCTTGGCGAGCGGAGCGAAGTGGTCGGCCAGCTCCTTGTCCTCGGTCTGCTCGGCGAGCGCTTCGGCCCAGTACGTCGCCAGGTAGTACTGGCTGCCCCGGTTGTCGAGCTCGCCGGTCTTCCGTGACGGATTCTTGTTGTTGTCCAACAACTTTCCAACAGCGGTGTCGAGCGTCGTGGCGAGGAGCTTCGCCTTCTCGTTGTCCGTCTTGTCGCCGAGGTCCTCCAGGCTGGCGCCGATCGCGAGGAATTCACCCAGCGAATCCCACCGCAGGTGGTTCTCCTCGACGAGCTGATGGACGTGCTTGGGGGCCGAGCCGCCTGCGCCGGTCTCGTACAGCCCGCCCCCTGCCATCAGCGGCACGATCGACAGCATTTTGGCGCTGGTACCCAGCTCCAGGATGGGGAACAGGTCGGTGAGGTAGTCACGCAGAATGTTGCCGGTGGCGGCGATGGTGTCCTCGCCGCGGATCACCCGCTCGATCGTGTACCGCATGGCCCACACCTGCGGCATGATCTGGATGGTCAGGCCTTCGGTGTCGTGGTCCTTGAGGTAGGTCTTCACCTTCTTGCGCAGTTCGGCCTCGTGCGGGCGCTCGGTGTCCAGCCAGAACACCACCGGCATGCCCGACAGGCGCGAGCGGTTCACAGCGAGCTTGACCCAGTCGCGGATCGGCGCGTCCTTGACGACCGGCATCCGCCAGATGTCGCCCTCTTCGACGTTCTGGGACAGCAGCACCTCGCCGCTGTCCACGTCGACGATGTTGGCGACGCCGTCCTCCGGGATCTCGAAGGTCTTGTCGTGGGAGCCGTACTCCTCGGCCTTCTGCGCCATCAGGCCGACGTTGGGGACCGTGCCCATGGTCGTCGGGTCGAACTGGCCGTGAGTCTTGCAGAAGTTGATGATCTCCTGGTAGATGCGCGAGAACGTCGACTCGGGGTTGACCGCCTTGGTGTCCTTGGTGCGCCCGTCGGCGCCGTACATCTTGCCGCCGAGGCGGATCATCGCGGGCATCGACGCGTCGACGATGACATCGCTGGGCGAATGGAAGTTGGTGATACCGCGTGCCGAATCCACCATCGCCAGCTCGGGACGGTGCTCGTGACAGGCGTGCAGGTCGCGGATGACCTCTTCATGCTGCGTCGCAGGCAGCGACTCGATCTTGCTGTACAGATCGGACATGCCGTTGTTGACGTTGACGCCAAGCTCGTCGAACAACGCCTGGTGCTTGGCGAAAGCGTCCTTGTAGAACACCTTGATGGCGTGGCCGAAGACGATGGGGTGGCTCACCTTCATCATCGTCGCCTTCACGTGCAACGAGAACATCACGCCGGTCTTGTACGCGTCTTCCATCTCAGCTTCGTAGAACTCACAGAGCGCCTTCTTGCTCATGAACATGCTGTCGATGACGTCGCCCGCGTCCAGCTTGACCTCGGGCTTGAGGACGATCGTCGCGCCAGAGTTGGTCTCCAGCACCATCTTCACGGTGCCCGCCTTGTTCACCGTCATCGATTTCTCGCCGTGGTAGAAGTCACCGTGCTTCATGGTCGCCACATGCGTGCGCGACGCCTGGCTCCACGGGCTCATGCTGTGCGGATGTTTGCGGGCATACTCCTTGACGGCGTTGGGCGCGCGGCGATCGGAGTTACCTTCGCGCAGCACCGGATTGACGGCGCTTCCGAGCACCTTGGAGTAGCGCTCCTTGATCGCCTTCTGCTCATCGGTCTTCGCCTCGCCGGGGTAGTCGGGGAGGTCGTAGCCCTTGGATTTGAGTTCCTTGATGGCAGCCAACAGCTGTGGAACCGACGCGCTGATGTTCGGCAGCTTGATGATGTTGGTCTCGGGCAGCTGCGTCAGCCTGCTCAGCTCACCCAGGTTGTCCGGCACGCGCTGCTCTTCGGGGAGGTCATCGGAGAACTCGGCCAGGATGCGAGCCGCCACGGAGATGTCGCAGGTCTTGATGTCGATCCCCGCCGCCTCGGCGAAGGTACGTATTACCGGCAGGAACGCGTAGGTCGCCAAGAGTGGCGCCTCGTCGGTCAGCGTGTAGATGATGGTCGGCTGCTCGGCGCTCATATGTGTGTTCTCCCGGCTTCGCGTGGTGAGGGCGGCGTGCGTTGTTGCGGCGGATACAAGTATTACGTCGGACACGACGCTACGCGTGGAGACCGGCACCGTCACCAGCACCCGGACGGTCGCGGTAGCCCGAAATAGGGGCGTCTGCCCTAGCCGCCGGGGGTGCAAGGACGACGATCACTTCGTGCCTGCCACCGGTCACAACCCGCTGGCAACCACTGCCCGTCGTGAGATAGGCTTTGCGTCGGTCATGAGCGCCAGCGTCAAGCCCCGGCTCGCTGGCCGGCAACCCTCCAACCGCGGTGGGGTGCCCCGGGTGATGACCAGGTTGAGTAGCCGGATGCGGCTACACGGCAAGCGCGGGCCCACCCGGGCCCCCCGAGTAGACAGGGAAACCTGATGCGGAGGCCCAGTATGTGTAGCAGTTGCTGACTGTTCCCATTCTCTGATCCCCCAGGGCCCGATGGCCCCACCCGTAGAACTTCTCCAGGAGAACTTCGATGACCACAGACGAAATCCTCGACCCGAAAGCGGCCTGGTCTTTCGAGACCAAGCAGGTGCACGCCGGCCAGACACCCGATGTCGCGACCAACGCCCGCGCCCTTCCGATCTACCAGACCACGTCGTACACGTTCAACAGCACCGACCACGCTGCGGCACTGTTCGGGCTCGCTGAGCCGGGCAACATCTACACCCGGATCATGAATCCCACCCAGGACGTGGTCGAGCAGCGCATCGCCGCCCTCGAGGGTGGCGTGGCCGCCCTGTTCCTGGCCTCGGGCCAGGCTGCGGAAACGTTCTCGATCCTGAACCTGGCCGCCGCGGGCGACCACATCGTCTCCAGCCCACGGCTGTACGGCGGCACCTACAACCTGTTCCACTACTCGCTGCCCAAGCTGGGTATCACGGTCACGTTCGTCGACGATCCCGACGACCTCGACTCCTGGCGCAGGGCTGTGCAGCCCAACACGAAGGCGTTCTTCGGCGAGACGATCTCCAACCCGCAGATCGACATCCTCGACACCCCAGGGGTGTCCGGGGTGGCGCACGAGGCGGGAGTACCGCTGATCGTCGACAACACCATCGCCACCCCCTACCTGATCCAGCCGTTGACACAGGGCGCCGACATCGTGGTGCATTCGGCCACCAAGTATCTCGGCGGGCACGGTTCGGCCATTGCGGGTGTGATCGTCGACGGCGGCACCTTCGACTGGACCAGCGGCCGGTTCCCCGGCTTCACCACACCCGACCCGAGCTACCACGGCGTGGTCTTCGCCGAGCTGGGGCCGCCCGCGTTCGCCCTCAAGGCGCGCGTGCAACTGCTGCGCGACTACGGCTCGGCGGCGTCACCGTTCAACGCCTTCCTGGTGGCCCAGGGGCTGGAGACGCTCAGCCTGCGCATCGAACGGCACGTGTCCAATGCCCAGAAGGTCGCCGAATTCCTCGACGCGCGTGCCGACGTGCTGTCGGTGAACTACGCCGGACTGCGAAGCTCTCCGTGGCACGACCGCGCAAAGGAGTTGGCCCCCAAGGGAACCGGCGCGGTGCTGGCCTTCGAGCTGGCGGGCGGAGTGGTCGCGGGCAAGGCCTTCGTCGACGGGTTGACGCTGCACAGCCACGTCGCCAACATCGGCGACGTCCGGTCCCTGGTGATCCACCCCGCCTCGACCACCCATGCGCAACTGACGGCCGAAGAACAGCTGGCCACAGGAGTGACGCCGGGCCTGGTGCGCCTGGCGGTCGGCATCGAGGGTATCGACGACATCATCGCCGACCTCGAACAGGGCTTCGCCGCGGCGGCCCTGCACGGTGCGGCGGCGGACCCGCGGTCCGTCGCCGCCTTCTGAGGGTGCTGGAGGTGACCATTTCTGACGTCTCAACCGTGACGCTACCCGCCGAAGGCGAGGTCGGAATCGTCGACATCGGCCCGTTCACCACGGAGACCGGGGCGTTGATCGACGACGTCTCGATCGCCGTCCAGCGGTGGGGCGAGATTTCGCCCACCCGGGACAACGTGGTGATGGTTCTGCACGCGCTCACCGGTGACTCGCATGTCAGCGGCCCGGCTGGGCCCGGCCATCCCACCCCCGGTTGGTGGGACAGTGTGGTCGGCCCAGGGCGGCCGATCGACACCGATCGCTGGTGTGCGGTGGCCACCAACGTGCTCGGTGGATGCCGGGGGTCCACCGGCCCCAGCTCGCTGGCCCGCGACGGAAAGCCTTGGGGTTCGAGGTTTCCCTCCATCACCGTGCGTGATCAGGTCGAAGCTGACGTGGCCGCGCTCGCGGCGCTCGGCATCACGCGGGTGGCCGCGGTGGTCGGCGGCTCCATGGGTGGTGCTCGCGCTCTCGAGTGGATCGTCGGCCATCCCGAGACCGTCAACGCCGGCCTGGTGCTGGCAGTGGGCGCACGGGCGACAGCCGATCAGATCGGCACGCAGAGCACCCAGGTGGCCACCATCAAATCTGACCCGCACTGGCAGGGCGGCGACTACCACGACACGGGCCGCGCGCCAGTGGTCGGTTTGGAGATCGCCCGCCGGTTCGCCCACCTGACGTACCGCGGCGAACAGGAGCTCGACGACCGTTTCGGCGCCGAGGCACAAGGCGACGAGAACACGTTGACAGGCGGACGGTACGCCGTCCAGAGCTACCTGGAACACCAAGGAGCCAAGCTGGTAGCACGGTTCGACGCGGGAAGTTACGTCCTCCTGTCCGATGCGCTGTCGCACCACGACGTAGGCCGCGGACGTGGCGGGGTGCCAGCGGCGCTGCAGAGCTGCCCGGTACCCGTGGTGGTCGGGGGTATCACGTCCGATCGGCTCTACCCGTTGCGATTGCAGGAGGAACTCGCCCAGCTGTTGCCCGGTTGCCCCGGTCTCAACGTCGTCGAATCGGGCTATGGCCACGACGGTTTCCTCGTCGAGGAGGACGCGGTCGGCGCGCTGATCCGGCAGACGCTGAAGCTCGCCGCCGCCGGGGATAAGGGATGACAGACGCACGAACGCAGCGCTCACTGTCTTTCGGCTCGCAAGCCGCGGCCTATGAACGCGGGCGGCCGTCCTACCCGCCCGAAGCCATCGACTGGTTGCTGCCGACGGGTGCCCGTGACGTTCTCGACCTGGGCGCGGGCACAGGCAAACTGACCACGCGACTGGCCGAGCGCGGCCTGGACGTGGTCGCCGTCGACCCGTTGGCGGAGATGCTCGAGGTGCTCACCCACGCCCTGCCCGACACCCCGGCACTGCTCGGCACCGCCGAACAGATTCCGTTGCCCGACAACAGCGTCGACGCCGTGCTGGTGGCGCAGGCGTGGCACTGGGTGGATCCGCAGCGCGCCGTCCCCGAGGTGGCGCGTGTCCTGCGGGCCGGCGGCGGGCTCGGGCTGGTGTGGAACACCCGTGACGAAAGGCTGGGTTGGGTCAAGGATCTCGGCGATATCATCGGGCACGAGAACGACCCATTCACCTACTCGGTGCCGTTGCCGGAGCCGTTCACCGAGGTAGAGCACCACACCGTCGAGTGGACCAGTTACCTTACACCGCAAGCGCTTATCGATCTCGTCGCGTCGCGCAGCTATTGCATCACCGCCCCCGCCGACGCGCGCACCAAGACTTTGCACGCGGTCCGCGAACTGCTGGCCACCCACCCCGCGCTGGCGCAGTCCACCGGCCTGGCGCTGCCGTACGTCACGGTGTGCATCCGCGCAACGCTGGGCGACAGCTGAGCGCCGAAACTCACTTTTGGGCGGAAAAGGCCCTGGTGCGCTTCGCCATTCCGTTGGTCTCGGCGCGAGGGGCTACTTGGTGCCGAGCGGGTCGACGGTGCCGGCGATGTAGAGCATCGCCACGCCGACCAGGGCCATAGTCACCACGTCGATGGCCTTGCTGCGCACCACGAGCAGACCGGCACGCTCGGCGGGCAGCGCCAGCCTCAGGACCGCGGCGATACACACCCCGATGCCGATCGTGAGCGCACCACGGCGCCAGAAGTCGTTGACCACCAACGCAAATGCCGTGGAGAAGATCGCCATCACCAGCAGGATGGGCCACTGGCCCACTACGACCTTGCGCGTCAGTCGGCGTGCGTTCACGGGCGTAGTTCGGCCCTTTCGACCACGTTCGTCAGCAGGAACGCGCGCGTCAGCGGGCCGACACCCCCGGGGTTGGGCGAGACGTGACCCGCGACGTCCCACACGTCGGGAGCGACGTCACCGACCAGGCCTGCGTCGGTTCGGCTGACGCCCACGTCGACCACAGCGGCACCGCGGCGCACCATGTCCGCGGTCACCAGATGCGGCACCCCGACGGCGGCGACGACGATGTCGGCTTGCCTGGTGAACGCCGACAGGTCCTGAGTTGCGGTGTGGCACAACGTCACCGTGGCATTCTCCGACCTGCGGGTGAGCAGCAGACCCAGCGGCCGACCGACCGTCACCCCGCGCCCGATCACCACCACATGAGCCCCGGCGATAGGCACCTCGTAGCGGCGCAACAGATGCACGATGCCGCGCGGGGTGCACGGTAAGGCCGCGGGCTCGTTGAGTACGAGCCTGCCCAGGTTGGTCGGGTGCAGGCCGTCGGCGTCCTTGTCGGGGTCGACGCGTTCCAGCGCAGCGTTCTCGTCGAGATGCTTCGGCAGGGGCAGCTGCACGATGTAACCCGTGCAAGCGGGGTTGACGTTGAATTCGTCGATGGTCTCCTCGAGCGTGGCCTGGCTGATGTCGGCGGGCAGGTCGCGACGGATCGAGGTGATGCCCACCTTGGCGCAGTCGGCGTGCTTGCCGCGCACATAGGCCTGGGAACCGGGGTCGTCGCCGACGAGGATGGTGCCGAGCCCCGGGGAGCGACCATCGGCGGTCAGCGAAGCCACCCGCTCCTTGAGGTCGACGAATATCTCGTCGCGTGTGGCCTTGCCGTCCAGCTTGATCGCACCCACGGGAGCCATTCTGGCATCAGTCCCGGTCACCACTTCCTCGGCACCGTGGCTGGGCGGCATCACCAATCCGCGATATGATGGACCCGCCTTGGCCGAAGGCTTCCATTTCGTAGCCATGGTGCGGGCGCTGCTGGCCAAGCCCGACCGCATCAACCGGATTGCGGCCGACGGACGCCCAACACACCGTGACCTCGGCCTGCACTCACCGCACCCGGTGCATACCGACCATCTACAGCCACACACTGTGTGTTGACCGGCGCGCCGGATCGGTTAGACCGCACGCGAATTTAGCCTCAGTACCGTTAGAGTTGGTCGCGATGAGCCGACCTGCACCAACCGCTGCCCCCGTGCTGACTGTCCGGTACGAGGGAACCGCGCGCGACTTAGCCGCGGGCAATGACGCCGTGATCGGCCGCGATCTGCGCGCCGACATCCGCATAGGTCACCCGCTGGTCTCCCGCGCGCATGTTGTGGTGCGCTTTGACCAGGGCCGATGGGTGGCGATCGACAACGGCAGCCTCAATGGCATGTACCAGAACGGCCGCCGCGTGCCGACGGTCGACATCTACGACGGACAGTCGCTGAACATCGGTAACCCCGACGGGCCCCAGCTACGGTTCGAGGTGGGCCGCAAGCAAGGCGCCGTGGGTCGCCCACCCCAGAACACGTCGGCACCGCCGTCGCAACGGTTACGCGGGGGCGGCCCGCCTCAACCGCCGTCTCAACCCATTCCGCGGCAAGGGTTCCCGCCGCAGCCTTCCGGCCCGCAGCAGCGCGGCTATCCGCCCAGCGGTCCGGTGCGCCAGCCTGGATATCCGGCAGGTGGGCAGCCACCGTACCCGCCCAAGTCGGTCCATAACCAGCCGCAGTACAGCCCCGACGCCACCCAGATGGGCCCCGCCGCACAACGCCCGGACCCAAGTGCCGGCAAGACCGGGTTATTCAAACGGCCTCCGGCCGTGGGCCTCAAGATCGGTCGCGCCACCGACAACGACGTCGTCATCCCCGACGTGCTGGCGTCGCGCCACCACGCCACCCTCGTCTCAGGCCCCGGCGGCACCTCGATCCAGGACAACCGGTCGATCAACGGCACGTTCGTCAACGGACGCCGGGTGGACTCCGAGCTGCTCAAGCCCGGTGACGTGGTCACCATCGGCAACGTCGACCTGGTGTTCGACGGCACCTCTCTGTCCCGCCGCACCGAGACCGAGGCAGCCACCAAGACCGGCGGCCTCGAGGTCCATGGCGTGGTGTTCACGGTCGACCACGGCAAGGTGCTGCTGGACAGCGTCTCCTTCTCGGCACGGCCGGGCACCCTGACCGCCCTGATCGGTCCGTCCGGCGCAGGCAAGAGCACGCTGGCCAAGCTGATCGCCGGCTACACCCAGCCCAGCGCGGGCGCGGTGACCTTCGAGGGTCACAACATCCACGCCGAATACGCCTCGCTCCGCAGTCGTATCGGCATGGTCCCGCAGGACGACGTGGTGCACGGCCAGCTGACCGTCCGACAGGCGTTGATGTACGCCGCAGAGCTTCGGCTGCCGCCCGATACCAACAAGGCCGACCGCGAACAAGTCGTCATGCAGGTGCTCGAAGAGCTCGAGATGATCAAGCATCTCGACACTCGCGTCGACAAGTTGTCGGGCGGCCAACGCAAGCGCGCCTCGGTGGCACTCGAGCTGCTCACCGGCCCGTCGCTGCTGATCCTCGACGAACCGACATCCGGCCTTGACCCGGCGCTCGACCGCCAGGTCATGACGATGCTGCGCAACCTCGCCGACGCGGGCCGCGTGGTGCTCGTCGTCACGCACTCGCTGAGCTACCTCGACGTCTGCGACCAGGTACTGCTGCTCGGGCCGGGCGGCAAGACCGCTTTCTCGGGGGCGCCGGCCCAGATCGGCGCCGCGCTGGGCACCACCAACTGGGCCGACATCTTCTCCAGCGTCGCGGCAGATCCCGACGGTGCCAAGGCCCGCTGGCTGGCCAAGAACGGCCCACCCCCACCGCCGCCCAAAACCGAGACACCCTCGGAGGCCGGCGATCCGACGCACACCAGCCTGGTGCGACAGTTCTCCACCATCTCGCGTCGCCAGATCCGGCTGATCGTCTCCGACCGCGGCTATTTCATCTTCCTGGCGCTACTGCCCTTCATCATGGGCGCGTTGTCTCTGTCGGTGCCCGGAGATACCGGCTTCGGGCAGCCTGACCCGAGGGGTGAAGCGCCCAATCAGCCCGGCCAGATACTCGTGCTCCTCAACGTCGGCGCCATCTTCATGGGCACCGCACTGACTATCCGTGACCTCATCGGTGAACGCGCGATCTTCCTCCGCGAGCAGGCTGTCGGGCTGTCCACGACGGCGTACCTGCTGGCCAAAATCTGCATCTACAGCGTGTTCGCGATCGTGCAGTCCGGCATCGTCACGCTGATCACCCTTATCGGTGTCGGACCGCCGCAAAAGGGCGCGAACGTGCTTGGCAACGCGTCGCTGGAACTGTTCGTCGGCATGGCGGCATGTACGGTCTGCGCGGCCACGGTGGGATTGGCGCTGTCGGCCTTGGCCCGCACCAGCGATCAGATCATGCCACTACTGGTGGTCGCGATCATGTCGCAGCTGGTGTTCTCCGGCGGCATGATCCCGGTGACCGGCCGAGTCGGGCTGGACCAGCTGTCGTGGATCACACCCGCCCGTTGGGGTTTCGCGGTGACGGCGTCGACGGTCGGATTGACCGAGCTGGTGAAACCGCCCATTGTCCCGGACGACTCGTTGTGGAAGCACGGCGGCGGTACGTGGTTGTTCAACATGGCGATGCTCGCCGCGCTCAGTGTGTTCTACCTCGGCTTCGTGCGGTGGAAGATCCGCCTGAAGTAGCACCCGTTCCGCCGAAACTCACTTTTGGGCGGAGAAGCCCCAGGGTGGCGTGACCAGCACGTTGGTTTCGGCGCGTCTAAGTGGGGCGCAACGATGCCGCACCTGGGGATCCGGCCGCGATCGCCGCGCCGAGATCGACGAAATGTTCGGATTCACTCGCACTTTCCCGCCCAAACGTGAGATTGGGCGGGGCGCGGGCGGGCGGGCGGTTTAGTCGCCGTGCACGTCTAGGCCGTGGGCGCCCGCGAAGGACAGCGCCTGCACGAGGTCCACGCGCGCTCCGCGCAGTTTGGCCGTCGTCCAGAACGTGGGGTCGGTCAGCGCGCCGCGCAGATCGGCCTCGTCCAGGCGAGCCTCGGTGGTCTTGGTGCCGCGCAGGTCGGCGCCGCGCAGCACCGCCTTGCGCAGATCAGCGCCCACCAGGCTGGCTTCGCGTAATCGGCAGTCGGTGAGATCGGCGCCACGCAGGTCAGCGCCTGCGAGCACCGCGAGCGTGAAATCCACCTCGACGAACGTGGCGGGCCGCAGCCGGCAGTCGGTGAACACCGAACCGAGCATGCTGCAGTACCGAAACGTGCTGCGCAGGAACGAGGTCCGCCGGAAGGTGCAATTACGGAATGCGGTACCCGAGTGGCGCGCGCCGGACAGGTCCGTGCCACTGAAATCGCATCCGTCGAAGACCACCCGTTCGGTGTGCAGGTCGGCGAGGTCGTCGTCGCGGAAGTCGTGGCCGATGAATTCCTGGTCCTCCCAGGACAAGCCGGCGCTGCTCATCCCGATTGCGACGTGGTCAGACTCTGCAGCGCATACTCGGTCAGGGCGATCAACGCATCTGTGGCCGAACGACTTTCGCGGGCATCGACGGTGATCAGTGGCACCTCTTCGGCCAGGGTGAGCGCCTTGCGGATCTCGTCGGCGTCGAAGAGCGGCGCGCCGTCAAACTGGTTGACCGCCACCAGGAACGGCAGCTTGCGCGCCTCGAAGAAATCGATGGCCGCGAAACTGTCCTGCAGGCGCCGGACGTCGACGAGGATCACCGCGCCGATCGCGCCACGCACGAGGTCGTCCCACATGAACCAGAACCGGCGCTGCCCGGGCGTGCCGAACAGGTACAGGACCAGGTCCTCGTCGAGGGTGATCCTGCCGAAGTCCATCGCGACGGTGGTGGTGTTCTTGGCCGGCGTGGCGCTGAGCTCGTCGATGCCCACCGAGGCATCGGTGAGGATGGCCTCGGTGCGCAGCGGCATGATCTCCGACACGGCTCCGACGAAGGTGGTTTTGCCGACACCGAATCCGCCGGCGATGACGATCTTCGTCGAGGCGGAGCTGCGCTTGTCAGAGTGCCCGTAGGCCACGGAGCGTCCTTCCTATCAGTTCCAGGCGTTCGTCTACCGTCGACTCTTCCTTCAGGGTCGACTGCACCCGAAGGTATCCCGAGGTGACCAGGTCGCCGACGAGAACCCTGGCCACCCCCAACGGCACATCGAGGTGGGCCGAGATCTCCGCCACCGACGGACTGTTGACGCACATGTCGACGATCTCGCCGCGCAGGTCACCTGGCACCCATCGGTGGAACAAGGCCGATCGTAGCGTCTGAATCGGCGCCTCCAGCGGAAGGTCGACGTCTGTGTCAGTGCGTCCGGCCGTCAGGGTATAGGGCCGGACCAGGCTGGGCGGGCGTCCGGGTGCCTGCGACTCGGGTCTGTCCATTCGGATGACTCAAGAGTTCCCGTTGGCCCGTCGTGTTGACTGCACGACAGCTCCGACGCGCTCGACCAACAGCGCCATCTCATAGCCGATCTGGCCGATATCGCAGTTGTGGGACGCCAGGGTGGCCAGCTGTGAGCCGTCGCCGACGCGCATCAGCAGCAGATAGCCGTTCTGCATCTCGACGATCGACTGCAGCACCGGCCCGCCCCGGAACAGCTCCGCGGCACCCGAGGCCAGACTGGCCAGACCGGATGACACCGCGGCCAGCTGATCAGCTCGTTCCGGCGGCATGTGCTCGCTGGCGGCGATCAGCAGGCCGTCCACAGACACCAGGACCGCATGCGCGACACCTGGCACCTCGCGGGCGAACTTCGTCACCAGCCAGTCGAGCGAGACATCCTGCGTCGACCGCATTGGTTGGCTCATTCGGCGTCCACTCCCTCGTCGGTGTCACGAGCATGCGACCGGCCTGCGCGCACCCCCCCGAAGTGATTACTGATAGACGCGCGGACCGCCTCAGGGTTGCGCTCGTGCTCTCCGGTTGTTCCTTGCGGCCGGAGAGTTTCCAGTCGGTCGTCGGATATTAACCGGTCGGACCCATTCGCTGCGTGTCTGACACCGTTCGCGGGCCGCGACGCGATGGCAGGCTCGGCCTCGACGGGCCGGACCGTGCCCGGCACCAGGCGCAGACCCGGTTCACGAACGGGCAGGCCGTGGTCGGTATGAGTGTTGACGGCGGCGTCGTCGGCATATTCGGCAGCCGTCCAGCCCGAGTCCCACACCGACTTCCAGTCCCGGTCACTGCTGGCCAATGAGACGGGGTCAACGAGCCATTCGGACAGCATCTTCTGATAGATCGGATCGTGGTCGGAATCGTCAGGTTGGTCGAACGGCAGGGCGAAGGCGTCGGGCGGCGCGAGGTCGCCGACGCTCGGCTCGGAAGCTGGCTCGAATTCGGGCTCGAAGTCGGGCGCGAGATCCTCCGGCTCGAAGTCGGACCCGTCATCGTCGAGTTCCGGGTCGACGACGTCGGGCACCGGCGCCAGCCTGGGCTCGGGTGTGGCGCGGGGTGTGCGCGCCGAAAAGAACGCGGACGCATCGGCGCGGCCCTCATTCTCGGTCTCCTCCGGGAAGACGCCGGGCTGCTCGTCCTCCCCGGCGCCTTCGGCGATGCCGCTGGCCCCCGGACTGCGCCGCGGTAGCAGCGGCGTAGCGCCATCGGCGGGCACCCCGTTGGTGTGCGCGACCTGCGGGGTGAATTCCGGCTGGGCGATCGAAGGCACCGGGGCGACGGGCGCGACGGGGCGCGGATCCTCGGAGATGACCGGGATGGGCTGCGCCGGAGTCTCCTCCGCCTCCTTCGGCAACCCGCGGGCGTGCGCGGGGCCCGATGCCTGCAGCTCGGTCGGCAGGTAGACCTCAACGGTGGTGCCACCTGCTCGGCCTGGACCACTAGGGCCTGCGACTGCGCTTGACGCGTCAGAACCCTTGAGCCGCACCGTGATTCCGTGCTGCTGAGCCAGCCGACCGACCACGAACAGGCCCATGTGCCTGGTGTTGTCGGGTGTCACTTCGACGCCGGAGGCCAGGCGCATGTTCGCGATGCGCAGATCGGTGTCGGTCATCCCGATACCGGAGTCCACGATCTCGACGACGAGCCCGCCGTTACTGGTGTGCACCGCCGTCACGCGCACCGGCTCGGTGGGCGGTGAATAGCGCAGAGCGTTGTCGATCAGCTCTGCCAAGAGATGGATGACGTCACCGGTGACCGACGCCGTCAACGTCGTCTCGGGAATCATGCTCTGTTCGACACGCTGGTAGTCCTCGACCTCGGATGCCGCCGCGCTTACCGCCGTCGCCACCGACACGGAATCGTTTAGCTCTCGTGCCACCTTGGCGCCTGCCAGAACCAGCAGGTTGGCACCGTTTCGGCGCATCCGGGCGGCCAGATGGTCGAGGCGGAACAAGCTGTGCAGACGGTCGGGATCGTCTTCGTTGCGTTCCAAACGGTCGATCAGCGACAGCTGCTGATCCACCAAGGACCTGTTGCGCCGCGACAACGTCTCGAACATGTCGTTGACCTGCAGGCGCAGTCGAGCCTCGTCCCCGGCCAGCAGAAGTGCCTGGGTGTGCAGTTCGTCGACGGCGTGGGCGACCTGGCCGACCTCCTCGGTGGTCTGCACCGGGATCGGCACCACCGGCCCCGGCTCGTGACCCGCACGTACCTCGGCGATCTCGCGTTCCAGATCCTCGTGGGCGACCTTGAGCGCCGAATCGCGCAGACGGCGCAGGGGACGCGTCAACGACCGCGCCACCAGGAAGACGACCAGCAGCGCGATGGCGAACGCCGCCAGCACCAGGGCGGAGTCGCGGATGGCCGCATTGCGCTGCGCCGCTGCGTCGTTCTGGACGCCGGCGGTGATGGTGCCCGACAGGTCGTCGATCAGGCCGCGCGCGATGCCGTCCGTGGTCTGGATGGACTGCTCGAAATCCGGATTGTCGATCAGCACGCTGGTGGGGTCGGACAGGATCGAGATGCGTTGCACGGTCTGGGAGCGCAACGTGGTCGCCTCGTCGGACGCGGCGCCCAACACCTTGCTCATGCCGGTGACGGTCGACGGCTCGGTGCCGATGATGGCCGTCAGCGCCGCCCGCAGTTCGGGTTCGGGAACGTCGCCGCCACGGTCCACGAGCATCTGCTCCAACGCCATCTGACCTCTGGCCCCGACGGCGCGGGCCAGGCCCTCGGCGTCGACCCGGATGTCCTCGGCGTCGCTACCGCCGACGGATCCGGTGATGGCGGTCTCAGCGGTGAGCAGCAGCGGGGTGTATGTGGTGACACGTTGCCGAAGGTCGATGGAGTTGTCCTGGACCTTGGTGAGCAACTCCTGCCCGTAGTTCAGCAGGGTGTTGACAGACAAGCGGACGTCGTCCACTACGCTCGTACTGTTGAGCCGCTGTTCCAGCGCGTCACGCTCGGTGTTGTACTCCTCCATCACACCGGCGCCGTCGCCGCCTGCCGTCAGGGTGACCAGGGCGGTCTCCAGCGCGGCCATGTATTTGTCGACGGCGGGCACCAACTGCACGCGTTGAGCGGCCAAGCGCAGGTCACTGGCCTCATTGGCGCTGGCGTACACCCGAAGTCCGCCGAAAACGGCGGCCAGGAGCAGCGGCACCAGCGCGATGGCGAACACCCGCCAGCGCACCGGCCAGTTGGCCGGAGACAGCCGGGACGGCCGCTTGGCAGGGGCGAGCTCAGCAGGGGGCTCGGCCGGTGCGAAACCGGCGCCCTGGTCCCCCACCCCGGTTGGGTGGGCGAACATCGTCACCGGTCTTCGGCCGGGTTGCCGGCCGCCGATGTGACGTTTGCTGATGCCCGCTTGTCCATGAGTCTTCCTGCAGATTCATACCGGCTGGGAACATGTGCCGGTTGGCGAATTTTTCGCAATTTCACGAGTATGACAGCGATCGACGGCGGTTTCTACAGGTTACCTCTGGCAATGAGTGCCAGAGATCGCTCAGATTCGCTCCCGGGACCTCGGCAAACCCCCTGGTGCGGTGCTGAGATCATCGTCTGGTGTTCCGGCTCATGTTCTCTTCCCCGCGCATTGCCCCGAATACCGGCAACGCCATCCGAATGGTTGCTGCGACGGGATGTGAGCTACATCTCGTCGAGCCGTTGGGCTTCGATCTGTCCGAGCCGAAACTGCGCAGAGCCGGCTTGGATTACCACGATCTGGCGTCGGTGACGGTGCACGCGTCGCTCGATGCGGCGTGGGAGGCGCTTCGTCCCGAGCGGGTCTTCGCGTTCACCGCGCACGCGTCGACGTCCTTCGCAGCGATCGCCTACCAACCCGGCGACGTGCTGATGTTCGGCCCCGAGCCCACCGGACTGGACGCAGAGACGCTGGCCGACCCGCACATCACGCATCAGTTGCGCATTCCGATGCTGGCGGGCCGACGGTCGTTGAACCTGTCGAACGCGGCCGCCGTCGCCGTCTACGAAGCGTGGCGGCAGAACGGGTTCTCCGGCGGGCGTTAGTGGCACGACACTAGTGGGGCCGGCGGGGTGAGTGAGGCCGACGGGGTTTGCGGGGCCAACGTGGTCAGTGCGGCGCCGGTGGTTAGTGCAGCAGCATGGCGCTCACCAGCTGTCCCAATGGGTGAGCTGCTCGGCCGGGAGTCGTTTGGCTTTCTTGAACTCGGTGCCGATTGTGTAGGCGATCGGGAACAGCCCGCCCTGGCGATATTTCTCATAGGGGATGCCGAGGATCTCGGCCACCTGCTTCTCGCCGTCGCCGAGCAGGTGCAGCGTCGTCCACGCCGAACCGAGGCCACGGACGCGCAGCGCCAACAGGTAGCTCCACACGGCGGGTAGCAGCGAGCCCCAGAACGCGGCACCGCCGTTCTTGGCGGACTCCACGCTGCCTTCGATGCAGGGCACCAGCAGCCACGGCGCTTTGTACATGGTGTCGGCGAGGTACTGCGCCGAGTCGGCCACCTTGTCGCGCTGGGCGGTGCGGGGATCGTCGGCGGCAAACTCAGGCTTGGGCATCGTGCGGTAGTCCGCGAAGTTCGCGCGGTAGATCTCGCCGATCGCCTTCTTCTTCTCGGCGTCGGAGACGAACACCCACTGCCAGCCCTGAGTATTGGAGCCGGTCGGAGCCTGCAACGCGATCTCGAGGCACTCGGTCAGGATGTCGCGGTCGACGGGCTTATCGAAGTCGAGGCGTTTGCGCACCGAGCGGGTGGTGGTCAGAACGTCATCGGCGGACAGGATCAGCGTCTCTGGGCCTTGGGTCATAGCCGGAGACTACCGTCGGTTCCATGACAGCTGAACTGAGTGATGAGGTAGCCGGTCGGCTCACATCCGACCACTACGGGTGGCTCACCACCGTCGCCAAATCCGGCCTGCCGGTGCCGAAGTTGATCTGGTTCTA
>JBPPMS010000117.1:0-29094 GCA_051306175.1 Mycobacterium sp.
AGGATCGAGTCTTCGTACGTGCCGGTGCCGGTGAGGTAGATCGCGAATCCCCACCGGTTGGCCGATCCGCCGTAGCGCAGTCGCATCAGCGTCATTGTGGTGTCGTCGTCGAGGGTGACGGCGATGTAGGCGAAGGCGCTGCGGAAGCGGGTCGGGACGGCATGGGTGTGATCATCGGAGTTGTCCGATACCGACCGGGCACTGCTCCAAGCGTGGGTGCGCGCCGGCACCACCCATGCGACCCTCGCCGAGGAACTCGGGGTCTGTCTCGACACGGCCCGTAAGTGGCGGGCCCGGTTCTGCAACAACGGCGTTGACGGGCTGGCCGATGGACAGCGCCCCGATCGGGTCGGCCACCCCGGCATCGGCGTCTGCTCGGTCCACCGTTCGGGCGGTAGTTTCGGGTGAGTCCGGGCTCTCGACCAGATGGTGCTCGATGCGGGTCCGACTGGGGGCTCGCAAGGCGGTCGGGTGAAAACCGAGGGTCTCAGGACACCGGTAGTTGACGACGAAGTGCGCGGCAACGCTGGTGTGTTGCCATCGTGCTCGTGCTGTTTCAGGCGGACGCAACCTCATCGGAGTATTGGTCCGCCGAAGCCGAACGCGAGTCCGGACCTCGCGGCTCACAGCGGTCATCGCCATGGCGCTGCAGCGCCGGAAAGCGAAACCTCGCATGATCGGGCCAACCTCCCTTTCTGACACGATTGTGACATCGGGAGGCGGCGGCAACGTTCGGTGTAACGCCGAGCGACTTCTCTGCACTGCAACCGTACGGACCGCGTGTCTAGAGCCGGATAGGACGATCCTCGATGCACCTCGGAATGGGAGCCGCACTGTGACTGCCGAACATCAATTCCCGCACAGCGAGCCAGCGAAGGACGTCGAACCGGAACACGTCCACGGGTTTCCCGCCGTTCTGTGGCGGACATTGGAGAACCATCCTCCGCCAGGTCTGTCCCGAATCCGCTGGCGCAGTCCCTTACGTGGGCCGTGGTTGACGTCGGTCTTCGGGGCCGCACTGCTGGTGGTGCTGCCCATTGTCATCGTCACCGGTCTGCTGTCCTACATCGCATACGGACCTCAGTTCGGCGCAGCCATCCCCCGCGATGTCGGCTGGCTGAAACTGCCGACGTTTGATTGGCCGACAAATCCGAGTTGGCTGTACCGGCTGACTCAGGGTCTGCATGTCGGACTGGGACTCGTGATGGTTCCGCTGGTGCTGGCCAAGCTGTGGTCGGTGATCCCTCGGCTGTTCACCTGGCCTCCCGCTCGATCGGCCGCAGGGGTCCTGGAGCGGATTTCGCTACTGATGATAGTCGGCGGGGTGTTGTTCGAGATCGTCACCGGAGTCCTGAACATCCAATACGACTACATCTTTGGATTCAGCTTCTACACCGCGCACTACTTCGGGGCGTGGGTGTTCATCGCCGGTTTCGTTGCGCACGTCTGCATCAAACTTCCGACGATGACCCGCGGCCTGCGCTCGCGTTCGATGCGAAGCGTACTGACGACTTCACGCGCTGACACGCGGCCAGAGCCGCTGGACCCCGATGGGTTGGTGGCCCCCGACCCCGACGCTCCGACGCTGAGCCGGCGCGGCGCGTTGGCAGTCGTGGGTGGTGGGACGTTATTGGTCGCGGTGCTCACTGCGGGCCAGACCATCGGTGGCTTCACCCGACCGCTGGCGTGGCTGTTGCCCCGAGGACGCAGCTACGGCACCGGGCCCAACGACTTTCAGGTCAACCGCACTGCGGTGTCTGCGCGCATCGATCCGGCGCTCACCGGTGATCAGTGGCGATTGAAACTTTTCGGTGGACCCCGGCCGGTCGAACTGGATCGCGCGGCGCTAGCCGAAATGCCGCACCACACAGTGGATCTCCCCATTGCCTGCGTCGAAGGCTGGTCGACCACTCAGACGTGGACTGGCATCCGACTCAGCGACCTCGCCGCTGCCGCAGGTCGAGGAAAACCAGCCTCCGCGCTGGTCTCGTCGATCGAGCGCTTCGGGGCCTTCAGACGTGCGAACCTGCAAAGCAATCAGATCCTCGATCCCGACTCCCTGTTAGCTTTTCAAGTCAACGGCGTCGACATCTCGATGGATCACGGGTATCCGGCACGGATCATCGTCCCAGCGCTGCCAGGGGTGCACTGCACCAAATGGGTTGCTTCCATTGAGTTTCGGGAAAGCTGATGCGGAGACTCCCGGAGATGTTCAGACACCTGTACGGCGAGCGACTCCTACATTTTATCGTCCTGCTGGCGGCGCTGGCGTTGGTCGTGTACACAATCTCGGTCCTCGGCATCCAGAGTCTGTACAACCCGAACGTGTGGTGGCAGTCGATCGTCGTCTGGTTTGGGGTCGCGGTGATCGCTCACGACCTCGTCCTGTTCCCGCTGTATGCCTTGGCCGATCGGCTGTTGTCGAGAACACCCAGGTTAAGCCGCGACGGCGTGCGGTCAGGCTCGCGGCGGATCTCGTTGACCAACTACGTGCGGATGCCGACGCTGGCCACCGGCCTGGTGTTTCTGATGTTCTCCCCCGGCATAATCCAGCAGGGGGCTCAGACCTACGTCAACGCTACCGGCTTAACCCAGGAGCCGTACCTGCACCGGTGGCTGATTCTTACCGCCGTCTTTTATCTCCTCAGCGCGCTCTGGTACGTCGTGAGATCGGTGATGGCGCTGCGCCGCAGGTAAACCCGTCTCTCAGGTAACCCATCCAGCTGGGCGATGTAGGCCTTGGCGACGCGCTGCTGGGTGTCGTTGATGCTGAAAGACCGTCGTGGTGAACGCCGCCACGGCGGGCACCTCGGCCACGATTCGACGACGGCCACGATTAGACGACGGCCACGAACCGACCAGGTATCCATACGCCCCAGGGTCAGCTCGGTCGGCCAGTCTGTGGTCACCGGATGCTCGGAGATCATCGATTCCGGGCACCGCGGGAGCGTCGACCGGGCTTGGGGCGCCACTCCGGCGTGGATCTTGGCACGAGGGCTATCGGTCACTTTTCCTTTGTTGCGACTACTAGCTCACCCGCCGTGCCGGTGCCCGACCAGTTTTTCAATTCAGCTGCAAGATCGAGTCTTTCGACGACCGCCGAGTTTTCGTAGATGCCCCACTGGTCGCGGGGCAGCATCCACATGACCTCGAACTGGTTGCCGTCGGGGTCCGCGCCGTAGACGCTCTTGGTGGCACCGTGGCTCGATTCGCCGGTGTAGGCGCCCGCATCGAGCAGAACCCTGCGGAACTCAGCCAGCTCGTCGATGGTCTCGAGTTGCCAGGCCAAGTGGTAGAGGCCGACCGACCGGCGCGGCTGAGGGATTGCGCCACTGACGCCGAAGAGGCCGAGATCGTGGTGATTGCCCGAACGGAAAAGGCGCAGGAACGCGGCGCTCATGCCAGCCTCGACACTGACGATGTCCATGCCGAATACGTTGGTGTAGAAGCGAACCGAGCGTTCTACGTCGGAGACGAACAGCACTGCGTGGTTCAGCCGGACTGGCGACACGGCCAAGGGAATCGACCTCCTCCGTGCGAGTTTTGTTGTAGCTACAATGAAGAAGGTAGCAGAATATAGTTGTAGCTACAACCATGTGGTGCGATGATGGCGTGATGAGTACCGAGGGCCTGGCCGAGAACGAGATGGCGGCTTGGGTCCGACTGGCGTCGGTTTTGGAACTGCTGCCCGGCGCCCTCGACACTCAACTGCGCCGCGACTCCGAGCTCATGCACTTCGAATACTTTGTCCTGGCAATGTTGTCGGAGGCGCCGAAACGGACTTTGAGGATGAGTGCACTGGCCGCGCAGACCAACGCCACCGCGCCGCGGCTGTCCCACGTGGTCAAGCGACTCGAAGACAGAGGCCTGGTCGGGCGATTCCCTTGTCCTGATGACGCCCGCGCCACCAACGCGCACCTCACCGCGGCAGGGTGGCGCAAGGTCCGCGACGCAGCGCCTGGGCACGTCGCTACCGTCAGGCACAACGTCATCGACACTCTGACCGCAAAGCAGGTGGGCCAACTCGTAAACATCACCGAGGCGATCCTGGGCCGACTCGACCCGGATGGATTGATGTCTGGCACCTACCACCGCTACGACGTCCATACAGTTCAGCCATGAAGGTGGTGGCCGACGGAATTTGGGAATCGGGAGGACGGCTCGTCGGGGTCTACGACCGCCTCGAGTTTCTCGCGGATGTTCCGTGCGGAGTTCGCTATGTCGCCTCGGGAATGGGATGACCAAAAGACGGGCCGTCGAACCGATCCTCGCTGGTGAATTCCTCGACGCCCCTGCGTCGGAGCTTGGTCAGTTGCTTTACGGGCCTACCCAACGGAAGCAGGGCGGCCACCGCATGGCTGTCGGGCATGCCGAGCAGCTCGCGGACTCGCGCCTCTTCGGGAATGACAATCGTATTGAACGTGCCTCCGAACCCTTCGTTCCTGGCGGCTAGCAGAATGTTCCACGCGAACGGATAGACCGACGCGCCGCTGATTACGCCCACGCGGTCCAGGTCCTGGTCGGTGGCGGCCACGAAACTCAGGTCGACGGTGACCACCAGGAGCACTGGTGCTTTACGCAACGGTGCGGTCAATGAGGCGGGTGCCACCGTGTTCGCGATAGTCTCGGCCAAAACACCCGTCGGTTCGACTGGGTTCCATGGGCTTTCGCCCGCGGCCGACTGGGCGAAGTAGCGTCGCGCTCCGGGGTCGGCGAGCTCAACGAGTCCCCTACGCACAGCGCCGTCGCGCACCACCACGACATGGGTTCCCTGCCTGTTGCCTCCACTGGGTGCGAACCGGGCGTTGTCGAGAATCCGGTAGAGAACCGAATCAGGAAGAGGGTCGTCGGTGAATTCGCGGACCGCGAAGGTGCTGCGCATGACGTCGTAGAGTTCCATCGCTTCTTCCTTCGTTTGGCCGCTGTTAGTTCGGCGCGGTATCGGCTGACTGTGCGGCGAAGTCGTCCAGCAATTGCACGATTCGGCTGGTGGCCGAGTGGGCAACACTATCGCCACCTGACCACACTGTCCCGGATTTGATTGATGCGTTTGCTCAATGCCTCGACCGGGAGTGGATTGGATATGTGAGCTCAATTTTCGTCGTCCCCGCTGCGACCGCGGCGATCGTCACGAACGGGTCCAAGGTGAGTGGTAGATCGACCGCAGATCGCCGGAACGTGCAGCTAGCCAAGAGTCCAAGAGCACACCGGGACACGTGGTCGACAGAGCGACGACGGTAGCCGCGAGGTCCGACAAACAGTGAGCCACGTGAGAGACTCGAACTCTCGACATCCGCTTTACAAGAGCGACGCTCTACCAACTGAGCTAACGCGGCCAGAGGCTCTACGAGCCGGTGAAATTATAAGGCCTCGGCTATCCGGCCGTCGAACGACCGGCTCAAGCTGAGGAGTTGTGAGTCTCGGTGGTCAGGCTCGCGGGATCGACTGCAGCATCACGCGGACGAGCTGGTCACCGACACGAACCCGATCGAGACGGCTGCGGGTGACCATCGACACGTGGCCGATATCGTCTTCGGTGCTGTGACCAGACTATGGCGGCCGTGTGCGTGGCAGGGCGAGCACCGTATCGCGAGCCGGGAGGGATGAGCAGCTGAGGATGATCAGCAGATAACGGCGCGGATGGGTGTCTCAATCGTTCCGGCGGTGCCGACGTTCTACGACCGACCCGCCCGCCCGCAAGCAGCGCCCGTGAGCCAGGACTCCTAGCAGGGCTGGCCCGCAGGCGTGTAGTACGGCACGCCTTCGACTGTGTAGCAAGGAATCTCGCCGGGGAAGTATGCCACGTGCGACGATGCGATCGCCACGGCCGCGATGTCACCTGCGACGTGGGTGCAGCCGCCCACCGCGAAATGGCGTCCGCCCGCGCTTGCGCAGATCTCCGCCGCTGCCACCGGCGGCACCGCCATCGGCGCGAGAGCCATCCCAAAACCCATCGCGAGCACTGCCGCCAGCTTCTTCATGTCCACTCCCTCGCTGTTCCACACCTGGAGTCAAGTATGGCAGCAGGCCGACTCGAGCGGCGCCGAAATCACCTAGGTCATTCATCGCGTTCGATGATGCGCGTAGAGGTCACAGTGCGCGGTGTCGTTCGGCGTGCCGTCCGGCGCGGCAGCGGAATCCGGTCGGCGATATTGCTCAGCGGATTGACCACGCCGACCAGAGCTGTCACGGCGTCACGCAGCATGTCGATGGTCGGCGCGAGGGCCTCCAGCCCGGGAGCCAGCCGGTTGAGCGTGTCGGCGACATCGGCCAGCTGCTCAAGCGGGCCGTTGCGCGAGGTCAACTTCTCCACTAGGCCGCCCTCGGCGAGCAGCCGGTCGGCCAGGCCGTCTTCAGCCAGCAGGCGCTCTAGCAGACCATCCTCGTCGAGCAGCCGGTCGACCAGTCCGCCAGGTGCGATGGCCCGTTCGAGCCCGCCGCCGGGGGCAGTCAGGCGGTCGAGGACGCCATCGGGTGCCAGCAGGCGGTCCACCAGACCGCCCGGTTCCAGTAGCCGGTCGATCGGGCCACCCGGCGCCAGGGCGCGCCCCAGCGGGGCGTCGTCGTCGATCATTCTGGCCACCCGGTTGGCGCGCTGGATCGTGTCGTCCAGTCCGAGTATGTGCGTCACCGAGGACGACCCCGCGGTTCCGGCGTCGCCAAGGGTGCGGCGCACCATGGTCAGAGTCCCGGTGGCGACTTCGATGCCCGCGTCCGCGGCCGCGAGCCCCAGGCGCGCAGGGGCAAGAGCCAAGTCCTTCACATTCCTGCCGAGACTCATCCGGTAAGTGTATTCGGCACCGGCGCTCACCTGAGCAAATCGCACGCGCAGGCCTGCGGACTAACTCACAGGAAGTGCACAGGTGGTGCGGAGCAATGTCGCAGTCAAGTGAGGGACAGTACTGAGATGGTCGTAGCGGCACCGCAGGTCAAACCGGAAGCGCGCGTCCTCGTCGTCGACGATGAGGTCAATATCGTCGAACTGTTATCTGTCAGCTTGAAGTTCCAAGGCTTCGAGGTCTACACCGCAGACAACGGCGCGGACGCCCTCGACAGAGCACGTGAGGTGCGCCCGGACGCGGTGATCCTCGACGTGATGATGCCGGGTATGGACGGTTTCGGGGTGCTGCGCAGACTGCGCGCCGACGGCATCGATGCGCCTGCGCTGTTCCTCACCGCGCGCGACTCGCTCCAGGACAAGATCGCGGGCCTGACCCTCGGCGGCGACGACTACGTGACCAAGCCGTTCAGCCTCGAAGAGGTGGTGGCGCGGCTACGGGTGATCCTGCGTCGTACCGGGAGATCCGTCGAGGAGACCCGTTCGGCGCGGTTGTCATTCGCAGACATCGAACTGGATGAGGAGACCCACGAGGTGTGGAAGGCCGGGGAGCCGGTTTCGCTGTCTCCCACCGAATTCACGCTGCTGCGGTATTTCGTGATCAACGCCGGCACCGTGTTGAGCAAGCCCAAGATCCTCGACCACGTGTGGCGCTATGACTTCGGCGGCGACGTCAACGTCGTCGAGTCCTACGTGTCCTACCTACGTCGCAAGGTCGACACCGGCGACAAACGGCTGTTGCACACGCTGCGCGGAGTCGGTTACGTACTTCGAGAACCGCGGTAGCGCCGGAAAGCTCAGAATCTAGGTATGTCGAATCCGCCGGGCCCTGCGAAGCGACCGGAAAAGCATTCCCCGCGCCGAGGCATTCCGCTTCGTGTCTCGCTGGTGGCCGCGACCCTCGTGCTGGTGGCGTGCGGACTGCTGGCCTCGGGTATAGCGGTGACTTCGATCATCAGGCACACCCTGATCGACCGCGTCGACCAGACGCTGCTGGACGCCTCAACAGGCTGGGCCCAGGAGCCGCGGCCCATCCCGTCGCCGATGGAGAATCCCAACCCCAGCAGGCCGCCCTCGAACTTCTTCGTGCGCGCCCTCGGTACTGACGGCCGCGACTGGGTGGCGGTGAACGACTTCGACGGCCAGCCGTTGCTGCCCGCCAACAACGACGTCGGTCCGCTGCCGGTCACCGTCGGGTCGGCAGACGGCTCGGGCCTGACGTGGAGAGCAGTCTCGGTGCACGGCAGCCACGACGAACTCATTACCGTCGCGATCGACATGTCCGACGTCGAGTCGACGGTAGAGGCGCTGACCTGGTCGCAGCTCAGCATCGGCGGCGCAGTGCTGCTGGTGATCGCGATCGCGGGCTTCGTGGTGGTGCACCGCAGCCTGAGGCCGTTGGTCGAAGTGGAGAAGACCGCCGCGGCGATCGCCGCTGGACGGCTCGACAGCCGGGTGCCGGAACGGGATCCGCGCACCGAGGTGGGACGGCTGTCGCAGGCGCTAAACGGCATGCTCGCGCAGATTCAGAAGGCGGTGGCGGCGTCCGAGGCATCCGCTGACCAGGCCCGTACCTCCGAAGAGCGAATGCGTCGGTTCATCACCGACGCCAGCCACGAGCTGCGCACGCCGCTGACCACCATCCGCGGGTTTGCCGAACTGTACCGGCAGGGTGCGGCCCGTGATGTCGAGATGATCATGTCGCGCGTCGAGAGTGAAGCACGGCGGATGGGTTTGCTGGTCGAAGACCTGCTGATGTTGGCGCGGTTGGACGCTCAACGACCGCTGGAGCATCGCCGAGTCGATCTGTTGGCGCTCACCACCGATGCCGTGCACGACGCGCAATCCGTGGCCACCCGGCGGGTGATCACTATCAATGTGGTCGACGGTCCGGGCACCCCCGAGGTGCTTGGCGACGAGGCTCGGCTGCGTCAGGTGCTGTCCAACCTGATGGTGAACGCGCTGCAGCACACGCCGGAGTCCGCGGGCATCACCGTCCGGGTGGGCACAGACGGCGACTGTGCGGTCCTCGAGGTCGCCGACGAGGGCCCAGGGATGACGGCCGAGGACGCGAGGCGGGTGTTCGAGCGGTTCTACCGCACCGACTCGTCGCGCACCCGTTCCAGTGGAGGGACGGGACTGGGGTTGTCGATCGTGGATTCGTTGGTGCACGCTCACCGCGGCACGGTCTCCGTGACGACCGCGCCCGGGAAGGGGTGCCGGTTCCAGGTGCGCCTGCCCCGCATCATGGGCGAGCGCAGCGACGTGGAGAACACCCTGGCCGACGTGCCTGCGACCGTGTGAGGGACCACCGTGAACTGCGATCCCCCGCGAAAGCACACTTTTGTGCGCGCCGCGCCGGGGTTTTCTGTACCAATGTGTGCCGTCGTGGTCGACTCAACTAAAACTAAACTCAGCTGAGCTCGGCGAGCGCGGCCTTGATCTTCGCTTGCGATTCGTCGAGAGATTCCGGTGACGGGTTGGGGTCGGCGCTGGAGATGTCGAAGCCAGACAGATCGTAGGCCGGGAAGACATGGATGTGAAGGTGCGGCACCTCCAGTCCGGCGATCAGGAAACCGGCCCGCGGGGCGTCGAACGCCTTCACCACGGCCTTGCCGATCCGCTGCGACAGCGCGATGGCGCGGCCGAACACTGCCGGGTCGACGTCCTGCCACTGGTCGATCTCGGCGCGGGGCACCACCAGGGTGTGGCCCTGCTTGATCGGCGCGATGGTCAGGAACGCGACGAACTCGTCGTCGCGGTGGACGAAGCGGCCGGGTATTTCGCCGTTGATGATCTTGCTGAAGATGGTCGGCATGCCACGAGCTTAGAAGCGCGCCACCGGTGACACTCCCCGGGTCGCTTCGCTCCTGCCCACCGGTGACGGCGTGACTCCGCAACAAGAAGGCACTGTGACTAAAGCTGAATGCCAAGCGGGTGGATTATGGTTTGTGGCGTGCGCGTCCTCGTGATCGGTTCGGGTGCCCGGGAACATGCTCTGCTGCTGGCGCTGCGCCGGGATCCCGAGGTGGAGCATCTGGCGATAGCGCCTGGAAATGCGGGTACCGCCCTGATCGCCGACCAGCACGACGTCGACATCACCTCCAGCGACGAAGTGGTGGCGCTGGCATGCCGGGTCGCGGCGGATCTCGTGGTGATCGGCCCCGAGGTGCCGTTGGTGCTCGGTGTGGCCGACGCCGTCCGCGCGGCCGGGGTCGCGTGTTTCGGACCCGGGAAGGACGCGGCGAGGATCGAAGGATCGAAGGCATTCGCCAAGGACGTCATGGCCGCCGCAAAAGTGCGTACCGCCGCCAGCGAGATCGTCGACTACCCCGCCCGCCTGGATGCGGCGCTCGACCGGTTCGGGCCGCCCGCTGGACAACGGGCGTGGGTGGTCAAGGATGACGGGTTGGCGGCGGGCAAAGGCGTCGTGGTCACCGACGATCGTGACGTCGCCCGCGCGCACGCCGCCGGGCTGCTGGATTCAGGTCACCCGGTGCTTTTGGAATCGTTCCTGGACGGTCCCGAGGTGTCGCTGTTCTGTGTGGTGGACGGCGAGACAGTGGTGCCGCTGCTGCCCGCCCAGGATTTCAAGCGCGTCGGCGACGGGGACATGGGTCCGAACACCGGCGGGATGGGTGCCTACGCGCCGCTGCCGTGGCTGTCCGACGACGTCACCGCGGCGATCGTGCGTGACGTCGTCGAGCCGGTCGCCGCAGAGCTCGTTCGACGGGACAGCTCTTTCTCGGGTCTGCTCTATGCCGGCCTCGCTGTTACGTCGTCAGGCCCTGCTGTCGTCGAATTCAACTGCCGGTTCGGTGACCCGGAGACCCAGGCAGTGCTGGCGCTGCTGGAGAGCCCGCTTGGCCAACTGTTGCGATCCGCGGCTACCGGAGGCCTCGCCGATTTCGGCCCGTTGCGATGGAGCGACGGTGCCGCGGTGACGGTGGTGGTGGCCGCCGAGCACTATCCGGGCAGGCCGCGCGTCGGCGACGTGATCGTCGGGTCGGACGCCGAGGTTGTGCTGCATGCGGGAACTGCGCGTCGCGACGACGGCGCCACCGTGTCGTCAGGTGGACGGGTGCTGTCGGTGGTCGGCACCGGTGCCGACCTGGCGGCAGCCCGCGCTGCCGCGTACGCGACGATTGCCGGAATTCGGCTGCCGGGCAGTCACTTTCGCACCGATATCGGGCTGGCTGCCGCGGAGGGCAGGATCTCGGTCTAGGCGGTGAGCAGTGGTGCCATCCACGTCAGTTCGCCGGGCAGCTGCGAACTCCAGTACGCGCCGTCATGCCCACCGGGAGAGAACCCGCCTGCGGGCGGAGTCGGCAGCTGAGCGATGAACTCCTGCGTCGCCGAATAGAACGGGTCGCTGTCGCCGCAGTCGATGCGGATCGGGATAGCGCCCAGTTCCGGCAAGCCGAAGACGGTGTTGGCGGCGAAGTCCTCGGCACCGTCGAATGCCCCGGGAGCCGTCGCGCCCGAGGACAACCATAGCGCCGGACTCACCGCGGTGATCGCCGCGGTTCTCTCTGCACCGAGCCGGGCACCCAGCAGCAGCGCGCCGTAGCCCCCCATCGACCAGCCCAGAAACGCCACCCGGGACGTGTCAAGGCCCTGATCGGCCAATAGCGGGATCAACTCGTCGAGCACCATCAAACCGGAGTCCTCGCCCGACGCGCGTTGATGCCAGTAACTCCCGCCCCCGTCGACGCTGACCACCGCGACCGGCGGCAAGCCCGCGTCGACAGCCTGCGCCAGGCCCCGTTCGACGCCACCCGCCATGACGCTTTCCGCGTCGCCGCCCTTTCCGTGCAGGGCGATCACCGGCCGCAGCGCGGACGTCTGACCGGGCGGTCGCGCGATCGCCCAGTTGGTGGTCAGCCCACCTCGCGCAGCCGAATCGAAGGATCCCGTCACCATCGTCGGCGCCGCGACCGCCGGCGGCTGCAACGGTGCAGGCGGCAGCTGGGGGGCGAGCGGGGCGTGCGTGCCCGTCATCGCGACAGACGGGCTCGCAGCCGAGGGTTCGAGCAGCGATCCCGACGCGCAGGCGACCGCTCCACCCACCGCCGCGGCGGCGCTCACGCGCAGCAGCGCTCGTCGGCTCAGCTGTCCCATGCCGGCCATCTTGCCAGATCAGACGGCCGATTCTTCGAAAGGGCGATGTGGCAGCGGGGTGGCTGGCAGCATGACTAGGCGTGACGGCAGCGGTCACTCCCAAGGGAGAACGTCGACGGTATGCGCTGGTCAGCGCCGCCGCCGAGCTGCTGTGCGAAGGGGGCTTCGACGCGGTGCGCCACCGTGCCGTCGCGCGCCGGGCGGGGCTGCCGTTGGCGTCCACGACGTACTACTTCTCGTCCTTGGACGAGCTCATCATCAACGCCGTCGACCATGTCGGCATGCTCGAAGCCGCCCAGCTCCGGGCCCGCGTCGATACGTTGTCACGGCGACGCCGCGGTGCCGAGGCGCTGGCCAACATCCTCGCGGACCTGCTGGTGGGTGACGTATCCGGCGTGCCGGTCAGCGAACAGCTCATCTCGCGCTACGAGCGCTACATCGCGTGTGCTCGGCAACCCGCGTTGCGCGACATCCAGCGCCGCATCCTCTCGCAGCGCGTTGACGCGGTGGCCGTAGCGGTCGACCGCTCCGGGCGCGCGGTGCGACGCGACTTGTTGGCGGCGCTCGTTTACGCGGTGGACGGCGCGGTGGTCGCCGCGCTGGTCGCCGACGGCGATGGTCCACGTGATTCGGCTCGCGCCACCTTGGTTGATGTGATCGACATCCTCGCTCCCTTTGCTGGATCGGTTCGGGTCCGCGTTTAGTCACTCGTGGTGCGGGCTAAATCCCTCGATCGCGCAGTGGTTCTGGATTACACGAAGATCGGCTCAGGTCTGCGATGGCCATTTCTGGCACGACCGTGCCCAACGTCCGACCACCTCCGGCCGGCCGCGCGACGAGGAGCCGCAGAAAGTTGCCCACTTCTTGCGGCAGATCTCAGAAATGACCGACACACCAGACGATTGGTCTCGTTTGCGGCGATGAATTTGTGGGTACGAAGCTGCGGATTCGCGTTCGCTGTTCAAGAATTGGACATCCCGACTCCAGGAGGCGACGTGACCCATCCGGATACCGTGGAGAAAGAGCCTGAACTCAAGCGGGTGATGGGGCCCGGTTTGCTGCTGCTGTTCATCGTCGGCGACATCCTCGGCACGGGCGTGTATGCGCTGGTGGGCGATGTCGCCGCCGAGGTCGGTGGGGCCGCTTGGCTGCCCTTCATCGTCGCGTTCCTGATCGCGATGATGACTGCCTTTTCCTATCTGGAACTCGTGACCAAGTATCCACAGGCCGCGGGCGCAGCGCTGTACGCGCACAAGGCTTTTGGCATCCATTTCGTGACGTTCATCGTCGCGTTCGTGGTGATGTGTTCGGGCATCACTTCGGCGTCGACGGCTGCGCGGGTGTTCTCGGTGAACTTCTTCACGGGTGTCGGCATCGAAGGGCCGAGCAAGGTTCTGGTCGCGGGCCTGGCTTTGTTCTTCATGGCAGCACTGGCCGCCATCAACTTCCGCGGCGTCGGGGAGAGCGTGAAGCTCAATGTCTTCTTGACCATCATCGAGATCTCCGGTCTACTCATGGTGATCTTCGTCGGGCTCTGGGCCTTCACCCAGGGCGGCGAGAACATCGACTTCTCCCGGGTCGTCGCCTTCGACACCACCGAGGAGAAGAACGCCTTCGTTGCCGTCACAGCGGCAACTTCGCTGGCCTTCTTCGCGATGGTGGGCTTCGAGGATTCGGTGAACATGGCCGAAGAGGTCAAGGACCCGATCACGATCTTCCCGCGAATGCTGTTGACGGGCTTATCCATTGCGGGTGTGGTGTACGTCCTGGTGTCGGTTATCGCGGTCGCGCTGGTTCCGGTCGGCGATCTGGAGGCCAGCGACACCCCGCTGGTCGAGGTGGTCAAGGCGGGTGCGCCCGGACTGCCGATCGAGAACATCCTGCCGTTCATCACGATGTTCGCGGTGTCCAACACGGCATTGATCAACATGCTGATGGCAAGCCGCCTGATCTACGGGATGGCCAAGCAGCATGTGCTGCCGCCGGTGCTTGGCACGGTGCATCCGACGCGTCGTAGTCCCTGGGTCGCGATCATCTTCACCACCGTGATCGCGTTCGGTCTGATCACCTACGTCACCATTTTCGCCAGTAGCGACGCCATCTCGGTCCTCGGTGGCACCACGTCGCTGCTGCTACTGGCCGTGTTCGCGGTCGTCAACGTCGCAGTGCTGGTGTTGCGTCGCGACACCCGCGAGTCAGGTAGCCATTTCAAGACACCGACGGTTTTGCCGATAGTCGCCTTCGTGTGCTCGCTCTACCTGGTCACGCCCTTGTCAGGTCGCAACCCGCAACAGTACGTCGTCGGCGGCGGACTGCTGGTGCTCGGTGTGGTGCTCTACGGGGTGACGATGTTGATCAACAGGCAGCTGGGCATCTCCGAGCGTGGCGTCATCGAGGATCCGGCCGATCTGGAGGACCCGCACTAATCCGACGCGTCCGACGCGCCGCGCACACGCTCTACGCGCGTCACGAGAAGCGCTGTGCGGTGGGCATTTCCGGACAGCCCAAGATACCGCTCACCGAGGTGCGCCAATAGTGCGTCGTCCAGGCGACGCACCGCGCCTGCCGGAAACCGGTAGCCCATGGCGGCATTGATGCCATCGGTGTCGATGCCGTCGAGCAGGGCGTCGAGCTTGTCGAGCGACGTGACACCCAGTTCGACCAGAAGACCCGACATCCACCAATAGTGTTCTGTGCGTGACCATTCTGCGTCGGGAAACAGGTTGCCCAGATAAGTCGCTAGCTCCGGCGTGTTGATCCGCGGACCTTCCGACTGCGCGGCGCCCGAGGTCGGTGCCGACACTTTCAGGCGTTCGCGGATCGCCGAGAATTCTCGGTCTGCGAGTTCCAGGAGACCTGCCGCCAGGGTGAACCTGCGGTCCAGATCGGGTGCATCCCCCTCGGGAATCGAACCCTTGTAACGGATTTCGTGCTCGAACTCGGCCCACGCGTGTTGCAGCACAGTGCGGATCTGCACTGACGCCGGCTGCTGCTCTCCGGCCACTGCGACCAGCAGGTGGCGGCTGGCGTATCCCCAGCGCCCCTCGCTGGCCGTTTCCTGGCCCATGTCGCGGTCGTCGAGCAGTTGCATTTCGTCGCCGAGCAGGTTGGCTACGGCGGCGACATCGTCGCGTAGATAGGTGATGATGCGCAGCCCGATCTGATCGGTGATCTGCGAGAGCGGGTTGGTGTAGAGGCGGCGCCCCCCGACGCTGCGGTCGGCCTTCTCGGCGAACGACGTCACCGACTTGGTCCTGGAGGTGACGCTCAAATAGTTGATGCCCGCCTCGTCGAGCAGCGCAGTGACCAGGCGCAGATACGTTTCCGTGCTGGCGGCCAGCGTAGGCCGCCTGGCCGTGTATGCCGCGATGTCGTCGTTGACCACCCCTGGGGTCGGTTCGGGAGGGGCGGGCAGGAGGTCACGGGGCAGCGTCGGCGTCACGATGTAGCCGGTGGCGAAATCGCCGTAGGTGGTCACGGACTCCGGCCGCCGGGTCGCGAACAGCGCGACGTAGGCGCACACCACAGCGTCGACGGGGTCTTCCGCGCGGCGCAGGTCCGACTTGCGTTCGGCGGTCTCGACGTTGTGCCGCAGGGCGAACCAATCGTCGCAGCCGACCAGCAGGGGCGGATCAGCGGTGGCCAGGCCCTCGACCTCGTCCATCAGCCGGACCAGCTCGGCGCGCAGCACGTCGAATCGCCTGCCTTGCTTCTGCTTGTACTTCACGGTGCGGCCAAGCCGGAACAACACCACCGTCGCGGGGTGCGGGTACACCTCGATGGCCCGCCGCGGTTCGGATGACGACGGATCCATGTCCAGGCCCAACATGCGGCAGATCCGGGCGGCCCGCGGCGTGCCCGCGAACTCGGGCTTACCGGTGTTGGCGGGGTGCGCCCCCGCCTCGAAGCGGTGGAAGTCGCGGTTCAGCGCTGTCTCGGCGGGCCGCTGCCCGCTCGAATTGGTGACGATCAGCGGGGCGTCGATCGCCACCAGACACTGGTCGTCGAGGTAGGCACGCAGCACGGCGGCGATGCTGACGTCATCGGTGGCGGCGCTCACCTCGACTAGCCGACCGTCGTCGTCGACGACGGCGATCCCCGATGGGCGGCGTTCGCCCCAGGCGAGGTCGAGTCCGACGAAGTACACGGCGACCACTCTGCCGCATCGCCTCGCCTAGGCTGGGCATTCGTGAGCATCCCGAACGTTTTGGCCGGTCGCTACGCCAGCGAGGCGATGGTGGCGATCTGGTCACCGGAGGCCAAGATCGTCGCCGAACGTCACCTGTGGCTGGCGGTCCTGCAGGCGCAGATCGAGATCGGCATCGACGGTGCCGACGTGCCCGAAACGGTACTGAGCGACTATCAGCGGGTGCTCGACGACGTCGATCTGGGCTCGATCGCCGCACGCGAGCGCGTCACCCGCCATGACGTCAAGGCCCGCATCGAAGAGTTCAACGCGCTCGCCGGGCACGAACACGTGCACAAAGGCATGACGAGCCGAGACCTCACCGAGAACGTCGAGCAACTGCAGATCCGGCGTTCTTTGGAGCTCGTGCACAGCCACGGCGTCGCGGTCGCGGCACGACTGGCCGACCGGGCCGTCACCTATCGTGACCTGGCGATGGCCGGGCGCAGCCACAACGTCGCCGCGCAGGCCACCACGTTGGGCAAGCGGTTCGCTTCTGCCGCAGAGGAAACCGTGCTCGCGCTGAGCAGGGTCAATGAGCTGATCGACCGCTACCCGCTGCGCGGCATTAAGGGACCGATGGGCACAGCGCAAGACATGCTCGACCTGTTCGGCGGCGACACCGGCAAGCTCGCCGGGCTGGAGCAGCGCGTGGCGACCTTCCTTGGATTCAGCTCGGTGCTCACCAGCGTCGGCCAGGTGTACCCGCGCTCGCTCGACCACGACGTGGTGTCGGCACTGGTGCAGATGGGGGCCGGCCCGTCGTCCCTGGCGCACACGATCCGCCTCATGGCAGGCCACGAACTGGTCACCGAGGGCTTCGCGCGGGGCCAGGTGGGCTCGTCGGCGATGCCGCACAAGATGAACACCCGCAGCTGCGAACGGATCAACGGGTTGCAGGTCGTCCTGCGCGGCTACGCGTCGATGGCCGCCGAACAGGCCGGCTCGCAGTGTAACGAGGGCGACGTGTTCTGCTCGGTGGTGCGCCGCGTCGCGCTGCCCGACGCGTTCTTCGCCGTCGACGGCCAAATCGAGACGTTCCTGACTGTGCTCGACGAATTCGGCGCCTACCCAGCAGTGATCCAACGGGAGCTCGACCGCTACCTGCCGTTCCTGGCCACCACTCGAATCCTGATCGCGGCCGTGCGCGCCGGGGTGGGCCGGGAAACCGCCCACGAGGCGATCAAGGAACACGCCGTCGCGGTGGCGTTGGCGATGCGGGAGGAAGGCAAGGAGCCGGACCTGCTGGAGCGGCTGTCGGCCGATCCGCGGCTGCCGTTGGACTCCGCGGCGCTCGACGCGGCGCTGGCCGACACCGGGGCGTTCACCGGGGCCGCAGGCGCACAGGTGGATGACGTCGTCGCCGCGGTCGAGGACCTCGTGCGCCAGTATCCCGAGGCGGCCAAGTATGCCCCCGGGGCCATCCTGTAGGCGCTGTGACCGGGCGCGCTGACGTCAGGCTAGCGCTAGCGCCAGGCGCGCGGCGTTGAGACCCCCGCTGAGCGCAATTCCAACGCGGCCATTCCACGGATGGCCGTGGCGTCCGCCATCCGCCAGGCGGCGATGGGATCGGCGCTGACCGCGATCAGGCGGCGCAGCGGGCGGTTCGCCAACGCGCGTAATGCCAGCAGTTGCTCGCCAGCGGCTGTGCCCGCCAACCCGAGCACCATCAACTTGCGGCGCAGGAAGCGGACCCGCATGTACAGCCACGGCATGGCGAACGCGAGGATGGGCGGCGCGGCAACGGCGAGGCCGAGCACGACGGACAACCAGGACGCGGTGGCGTTGAGTTCTGCTCCCGCGCCTGCGATGTCGAGCGCGGCTTCGCTAGCGGCGCGCAGCGGTGCGCTGAGCGTATCGCCGACCCACGGCACCGAATTCGCGCTTTCGCCCGCGCTGCCGAGGTTGTCCGAGATGCCGTTGGCTCCGCTTTCCACCTGCCTGCCGACCTCGGCGATCGTTGAGATGGCGGCATGGACCGCCAGCCCGACAAGGACCCAGATGGCGATCCAGAGGACGGCGGTGAGATCGCTGATCAACTGCAGCAGCAGCCGCCAGGGGCGGCTGGCGTAGGGGAGAAATCTCATGGCGCTGATGCTGCCCGATAGGCTGGCCCGATGCGCCCCAGTCTGTCCGACTATCAGCATGTGGCCAGCGGCAAGGTCCGCGAAATTCACCGAATCGACGACGCGCACCTGTTGCTGGTCGCCACCGACCGCATCTCGGCGTTCGATTATGTGCTCTCGTCGCAGATCCCTGACAAGGGTCGCATCCTGACCGCGATGAGTGTGTTCTTCTTCGCCTTCGGCGACGCGGAAAACCACCTGGCGGGACCGCCTGATGATCCGCGCATCCCGGCGGATGTGCTGGGCAGCGCGCTGGTGGTGCGTGAGCTCGACATGCTGCCGGTGGAATGTGTGGCCCGCGGCTACCTCACCGGTTCGGGGTTGCTGGACTACCAGGCGTCGGGCTCGGTGTGCGGCATCACGCCGGCACCGGGCCTGGTCGAGGCCAGCAGGTTCGACACGCCGCTGTTCACACCGGCCACCAAGGCCGCGCTCGGCGACCACGACGTGAACATCTCATTTTCCGACGTCGTCGAGTTGGTCGGCACCGAACGCGCCAACCAGTTGCGCGACGAAACGCTGCGGATCTACAACCAGGCGGCGCAGCACGCGCTCACCCGGGGCATCATCATCGCCGACACCAAGTTCGAGTTCGGCGTGGACGCCGACGGCAACCTGGTGCTCGCCGACGAGATCTTCACACCTGACTCGTCGCGGTACTGGCCCGCTGACAGCTACCGACAGGGTGTGGTGCAGCCCAGCTTCGACAAGCAATTCGTGCGCAACTGGCTGACCGGGCCGGAGTCCGGCTGGGATCGCGCTGGTACCGAACCGCCGCCGCCGTTGCCGCCGGACATCGTTGCGGCCACCAGAGCGAGATATATCGAAGCCTACGAACGCATTTCGGGGCTCAAGTTCGACGAATGGATTGGTCCGACCACATGAGTGCAGAGCTTGTCCCTCCGGTCGCCAAGCGAGTGGATCATCACCGCACGCATCACGGCGACATATTCGTCGACCCGTACGAATGGCTGCGCGACACGGAGAACCCGGAGGTGGTCGAGCACCTCACCGCCGAGAACGACTACACCGACCGCGTTCTGACTCACCTGGAACCGTTGCGCCTCAAGATCTTCGACGAGATCAAGGCTCGGACCAAGGAAACAGACCTGTCGGTGCCGATGCGCCGCGGTGGTTGGTGGTACTACGCGCGCAGCTTCGAGGGCAAGCAGTACGGTGTGCAATGTCGCTGCCCCGCAACCGATCCCGATGACTGGGCTCCTCCAGTGCTGGACGAGTCCACCGAGATCGCAGGTGAGCAGATCCTGCTGGACGAGAACGAGGAAGCCGAAGGGCACGGGTTCTTCGCGCTGGGCGCCGCGAGCGTCAGCCTCGACGGCAACATCCTGGCCTACTCCGTCGACGTCGTCGGCGACGAGCGGTACACACTGCGGTTCAAGAACTTGACCACAGGGCAGCGCTACGACGACGAGATCACCCGGATCGGTGCGGGCGTGACGTGGGGAGCCGACAATGCCACCGTTTACTACGTCACGCTCGACTCCGCCTTCCGCACCGACACCATCTGGCGGCACCGGCTCGCGTCCGGCCTGTCAGCCGAGCGGGTGTATCACGAACCGGACGAACGATTCTGGCTCGGGGTGGGGCGCACCCGCAGCAACAAATACGTGATCATCGCGTCCGCCTCGGCCACCACCTCGGAGGTGTTCTACGGCGACGCAACGGATGCCCAAACCGAGTTCACGTCCATTCTCGGGCGGCGCGAGGATGTCGAATACAGCGTCGAGCACGCGGTGGTCGGTGGTGAGGACAGATTCCTCATCATCCACAACGACGGCGCGGTGAACTTCACGCTGGTGGAAGCGCCGGTGGCCCGCCCGACCGAGCAGCGCACGCTGATCGCCCACCGCGACGACGTGCGGATCGAGGGTGTCGACGCTTTCGTCGGCCACTTCGTCGTGTCCTACCGCAGCGACGCGTTGCCGAAGATCCAGCTGTGGCCCATCCTCGCGACCGGAGTCTACGGTCACGCCGAAGAGGTCCAGTTCGATTCCGAGTTGGCCTCTGCGGGATTGGGTGGCAACCCCAACTGGGATTCACCCAAGCTGCGGGTGGGCGTGACGTCGTTCGTGACCCCGGTGCGCATCTACGATCTCGACCTGATCACCGGCGAACGGACCCTGTTGCGCGAGCAACCGGTGCTCGGTGGCTACCGCCCAGAGGAGTACGTCGAACGGCGCGACTGGGCGACCGCCGGGGACGGCACCAAAATTCCGGTGTCGATCGTGCACCGGGTCGGCGTCGCACCGTCCGCGCCGACGCTGGTGTACGGCTACGGCTCGTACGAGTCGTGTGAGGACCCGCGGTTCTCCATCGCCCGACTGTCGCTGCTCGACCGTGGGATGGTGTTCGCTGTCGCACACGTTCGTGGTGGCGGCGAGATGGGCAGGCTCTGGTACGACTACGGCAAGCTGCTCTTCAAGCGCAACACCTTCACCGATTTCGTGGCCGTGGCACAGCATCTGGTGGATATCGGGGTAGCCGGCTCGCGCAACGTGGTCGCTCTGGGGGGTAGTGCGGGTGGGCTGCTTGTTGGGGCCGTCAGCAACCTGGCACCTGAACTGTTTGCGGGGATCCTGGCGCAGGTGCCGTTCGTCGATCCGCTGACGACGATTCTCGACCCGACGCTGCCACTGACGGTCACCGAATGGGATGAGTGGGGAAACCCGTTGCGCGACAGCGACGTCTATCACTACATGAAGTCCTACTCGCCGTATGAGAACGTCGAGGCCAAGGACTACCCGGCGATCCTGGCGATGACGTCGCTGCACGACACCCGCGTGCTGTATGTCGAACCGGCGAAATGGATTGCCGCACTGCGCTATATCAAGACCGACGCGCATCCGGTACTGTTGAAGACCGAGATGAGTGCGGGCCACGGCGGGATCAGCGGGCGGTACGAGCGGTGGAAGGAAGCGGCCTTCCAGTACGCCTGGTTGCTGGCAACCGCCGATCCCGAGCACTACGGCTGCGGGCAGGCGGACATCCCGCTCGGGTGACCATGGCCAGGGACAGCTACCACCACGGGCACCTGCGGTCGGTGATCATGCCCTCGATCATCTCGGCCACTACGCGGCCTGGTCGGTGGTGCACGGGTTGGTGATGCTCTACCTCAACGGAGCGGTGGCCCCCGACGTCGCGTCCAGTCCGATGAACACCGTCGCGCGGATCGCGTCGAGGCTCTTCCGGGGCGGACTGACGCCCCAGTGCAGCGGGCTGGAGAAGTTGGCCGCCGACTACCGCGACCGCGGCCTGACGGTGATCGGTGTGCCGTGCAATCAGTTCCTGGGCCAGGCGCCGGGCACCCCAGAGGAGGTCGCCATCGAGGCCGCGCTGCCTCGCTGATCACGACAACTCCTGTCCGGGTGTCTGTCACCATCTCGACACCTGGGATTGCCACACTGCGGATGTGGCTGGACAACTGATCGTCTCTGTGTCGGGGATCGGGGAACGCACCATCGCCGAGGTCGAGGCGTTCCGCGATCAACTCGCCGACCGTCACGTGCCCGCGTCCTATCTGGTGGCGCCCCGGCTCAGGGGCGGTTATCAGCTTTCCCGCGACGCGCCCACCGTGGAGTGGCTGCAGCGGCAACGCAGCTTCGGTGACGCGATCGTGCTGCACGGCTACGACGAGGCCGCCACCAAAAAGCGCAAGGGCGAATTCGCCTCGCTGCAGGCCCATGAGGCCAACCTGCGCCTGATGGGCGCCGACCGGGTGCTCGAGCACCTCGGTCTGCGCACCCGACTGTTCGCCGCCCCCGGCTGGAACGTGTCGCCCGGGGTCGTCGCGGTGTTGCCGCACAACGGCTTCCGGCTGCTCGCCGGACTAGACGCCATCACCGACCTGGTGCATGACGTCACGTTGCGCGGGAGGGTGCTCGGCATCGGCGAGGGGTTTCTCACCGAGCCGTGGTGGTGCCGTGCTCTGGTGCTGGCAGCAGAACGTACCGCGCGCCGCGGCGGCATCGTCCGGGTCGCCGTCTCAGCGCCCCAACTGCGACGCCCGGGGCCGCGCCAGGCCGTCCTGGACGCCGTGGACCTGGCCCTGATGCACCGCTGCGCGCCGACCGTGTACCAGTGGCAGCCGGGTCCTGCGCTGGTCGACGCGGCCTGACCCGGGTAGGCGGCGTAGCGGCGCTACCGTGTGCCCACGACTGATGTCGCCGACGCCATCGTGATAGGTGCGGGGCTGGCCGCGGCGCGTTGAGAGTGGCTGAGCTACCTCAGAATTGAGTTGCGTGCTCGGGTTTGAGCACCTGGAAATCGGCCTTGCTCATCTCGCTCAGCCTGCCGTAGTAGATCCCACGCGCCTCTTCCGCGACGATCGCCTGGTGGATGGGTACCGCCTGTTGCGGCGCGACGGCGCGTAGGTACTCCACCGCCTCAGAGACTTTCATCCACGGCGCTGCGGCGGGCGTGGCGAGGACGTCGACGGGCTCGCCGGGCACGTAGAGCGCGTCGCCGGGATGCATCAGCCGCGCCGCATGCACTCCGTCGGAAACGAGATACGAGATGTTGTCGATGAGCGGGATTTCGGGGTGGATCACGGCGTGTGTGCCCCCCGCACCGCGAATCGTCAGATGGCCCACCGTCAGCTGGTCACCGACCTGCACCGCCTGCCAAGGTGCGCCGAGCTGTTCCGCGGTCTGAGGGTCTGCGTAGAGCGTGGCACCTGGATTGGCCGCCAACAGCGCGGGCAGGCGGTCGACGTCGGCGTGATCGGGATGCTGGTGGGTGATCAGAATCGCCGACAGCCCGGTGATGCCTTCGAATCCGTGCGAGAAGGTGCCCGGGTCGAACAGAATCGAGGTGTCGGAGGCGTCGCCGGCGGCGGGAAACGTCGCAAGCAGGCACGAATGTCCGAAATGGGTCAGTTCCATGATTACGATTGTGCGCCTACATCTCTAGCCGGGGGGAGAGATCGATGGGGGGGTGCATGCTGCGGTTGCTGGTCGGTGTCGTCACTGGCCTGGCGGCGGTGCTCGCGCCGGGTCCGGCCCGCGCGGCCCCTGAATCCTGTCCGCCTGTCTGCAATTCGATTCCCGCGTCGGCCTGGATCGAGCCCGCAGATATTCCGTTGTACGACGTGTACGGCTGGCCTGCGCTGCATGCGGTCGACGAGATGAGCGCGCCGCGATTCCGGTTCGAGGAGATCTGCGGCAGCCCGGACGTGCCAGGCGATCCGCGCGCTTACTCGGTACACAGCAGGGCCGTGGTCGACACCGGGCACTGGCAACTGCACGCACAGGTCATGCACTGGCGCGGTGACACCCTCACCGGTGGGTCCACCGCACGGGCAGTGGTGCAGGCCGCATCCGACACGGTGCGCGCCTGTCAGGCGCCCGGGTTGTCGCCGTCAGTCACCACCGACGAACCCGGCAGGCTGGCCGTCGTGACCGGTGGTTCGGTGGTGCTGCACCAGTACCTGGTCGCTCACCCGGAGAGCAGCACCATCAGCGAACTGGCGTTATGGGCGCCCTCGCCGCCGCCCGTCGGTTGGCCCACGCTGGTCGACAGCGAGGTTCTCGACCGCATGACGGCGCCGTTGTGCACGGCCTACGTGTCGTCCTGTGGGTAGCATCGAAGCGCAAACTCGATGTGAAGGAGTGCCGGCATGCCCCGGGTTGTGGTCAACGTGATGCCCAAGACGGAGATTCTCGACCCGCAGGGCCAGGCGATCGTCGGTGCGCTGGGGCGGCTGGGCTTCTCCGGAGTGTCAGATGTGCGGCAGGGCAAGCGTTTTGAGATCGAGGTGGACGCCACCATCGACGACGAGGCGCTGGCGCAGATCGCCGAATCGCTGCTGGCGAACACCGTCATCGAGGAATGGTCGGTGGTTCGGGAGGTACCTGCCGCGGAGTCTGCCCGGTGAGCGCCCGCGTCGGGGTCATCACCTTCCCCGGCACCCTCGACGACGTCGACGCAGCCCGGGCGGTGCGCCTGTCCGGCGCCGAAGCCGTCAACCTATGGCACGCCGACGTCGACCTCAAGAGCGTCGACGCGGTGGTGGTACCGGGCGGCTTCTCCTACGGCGACTACCTGCGCGCCGGGGCGATCGCGCGATTCGCTCCGGTGATGGGCGAGGTCGTCGCTGCCGCCGAGAAGGGCATGCCGGTGCTCGGCATCTGCAACGGATTCCAGGTGCTGTGCGAGGCGGGCCTGCTGCCCGGCGCGCTGACGCGAAATGAAGGACTGCACTTCGTGTGTCGTGACATCTGGCTGCAGGTCGCGTCGACGTCGTCGGCATGGACGTCGCGGTTCGAGCCAGGCGCCGATCTGCTGGTCCCGTTGAAATCCGGCGAAGGCCGCTATGTGGCCTCAGAGGCGGTGCTCGACGAGCTCGAAGGCGACGGCCGGGTGGTGTTCCGCTACCGCGACAACCCGAACGGCTCGATGCGCGACATCGCAGGCGTCAGCTCCGCGAACGGACGCGTGGTCGGCCTGATGCCTCACCCCGAACACGCCACCGAACCGCTCACCGGACCTTCTGACGACGGGCTCGGCATCTTCTACTCGGCGCTGGACGCGGTGCTCGCGGGGTAGTTCAGGCCCGCCCGCCCTATGAGATCTGCACCCGGATCGACCTAGGGCCGCAGCGCCACCGATGCTTCGGCGGTGTAGCTGAGGAAGGTCAGCGTCTCCTGCAGGTACAACTGCACGGTGTCGGCGTCGTGACCGATGTAGCCGATGCAGACGTCGGTGCCCAGCTGCAGGTCGAAGTCGCCACCCCGGGTGGTCAACACGAAGCCGCCGTCGATCGCGGGCGCCCAGATGATGTCGCCGTCGACCAGCCTGTTGAGATGTTCGCGGATGGGGTAACCGTGCTCGGTCGTCTCGCTGACAGCGGTGTAGGCGTCGGCGCTCAGCAGCACCGAGTACGGGCCGTCGACGCCGGCCAGTCGCAGTTCGGTGAGCGCCTGGGTGATGACGTCGGGGTAGCCGCGCGGATCCTCCGGCAGCGCCAACTCGGGGTTGGAGCTCGTCTTGCGGATACCGTCGATGGCCGCCGACGGATACCCTTCGAAGATCGCACGGTCTTCGGCGAACGCCAGCTTGCGTGCGGCTTCCTTGACCGGATCCCAGTCCGAGTCCTGCGAGCCACGCTCGACGTCGTCGATGTCGATCCGGTTCAGCGTGAACGGAACCCGCAGCCGGACCAGCGGCTTGCTGTCTCGCAGATGGGCCACCACACCCTCGCCGGGAGGAGCGACGTCGACCAAATGACCGGTGCTGACGGCGGCGGTCACCGGACCACTGGGTTCGCTGACGTCGACGACGCGGCGGCCGGCGATATGCCGCTTGAAGGTGCGGGTGGCCTCCAATTCGATTTCGCCCCAAGCTTCTTCGGTGACGGGGGCGAGCTCGCGGTAGAGGTTGTTCACGGAGACGTTCCTTTCAGGCTGCCGATCGACAAAGCGCCGGAGTACTGCACGGGTGGGGTGACCGTTTCCGGTTCGGCTTCCTGCGATTGCGCGTCGCCGGGCAGCGGTGGCGGGTCGTCGAGGAAGCCGATGGTGGGGGAGAAGAACAGACCACCGGTGACGGCGGTGGAGAAGTCGAGGATGCGGTCGGTGTTACCGGGCGGATCGCCGATGAACATGTTGGTCAACATGCGCTCGGTGACGGCCGGGGTGCGCGAGTAGCCGATGTAGTACGTGCCGGCCTCCTGCCTGCCGAGGTCTCCGAACGGCATGTTGTGCCGGATGATCTTAAGTTCGTTGCCGTCCTCGTCTTCGATCACGTTGAGCGCCAGATGTGAGTCGGCGGGTTTGACGTCGTCGTCGAGTTCGATGTCTTCCAGTTTGGTGCGCCCGATGACGCGTTCCTGTTCGGTGACCGTCAGCGCCTCCCAGCCCGACGTGTTGTGCAGGTACTTCTGCACGTGCACATAACAGCCGCCCGCAAAATCGGGGTCTTCGGAGCCGATCGTCGAAGCCCGCACCGCCACTTGACCGTTCGGATTCTCCGTCCCGTCGACGAAGCCCAGCAGGTCGCGGTTGTCGAAGAACCGGAATCCGTGCACCTCGTCGACGACGGTGACCGCGCCCGCCATGGCTTTGAGCAGGCGGCTGGCCAACTCCCAACAGAAGTCCAGCGACTCGGCGCGGACGTGGAAGAGTAGATCCCCCGGGGTGGCAGGCGCGTGATGCCGGGCGCCGGTGAGCTCGACGAAGGGATGCAGCTCGGCGGGCCGCGGACCCGAGAACAGCCGGTCCCATGCCTCCGATCCCACGGACGCGACGACCGAAAGATGCTTGCTCGGGTCGCGGAAGCCGATGGCGCGCACCAATCCTGAGATATCCGGCAGCGCGTCGTGCACAATTTGCTCGCCACTGGCGTCGATGGTGAGGACCAGGAAGATCGCCGCGGGTGTCAGCGGCGCGAGCACCGGCTGCGGCATCGGATCAGGCGCCGGGTCCAGCCGTGAATCAGACACGGTTGGACCCTAGCGCCACACCCGGGCGGCACGCGGGTCAAGATGAAAAGATGCCAGCTAGCCCCCAGAACCTGTGCAGGTTCATCGACGCCTCACCGTCGCCGTTCCACGTGTGCCAGACGGTCGGCGCCCGGCTGCGAGACGCCGGGTACACCGAATTGGCCGAAGTGGACGCCTGGCCGACGGTCGGGGGCCGGTATTTCACCGTCCGCGCCGGATCGCTGTTGGCCTGGGACAGTTCCCCGGGCAGCGTTCGGCCGTTCCGCGTCATCGGCGGTCATACCGACAGCCCCAACCTGCGCGTCAAGCAGCGCCCCGATCGCTGGGTCGCGGGCTGGCAGGTGGTGGCTCTGCAGCCCTACGGCGGTGCGTGGCTGAACTCCTGGCTGGACCGCGATCTGGGGCTGAGCGGGCGGCTCTCGGTGGCCGACCGTGACGCGCCGGGCGGTGTGGCGCACCACCTCATCCGCATCGACGAGCCGATCCTGCGGGTGCCCCAGCTGGCGATTCACCTGTCCGATGACCGCAAGGGAGTGTCGCTGGACCCGCAGCGCCACGTCAACGCCGTCTGGGGCGTCGGGCCCGGGACGAGGTCCTTTCTGGCCTACATCGCCGAACAGGCGGGCTTCGGCGTCGACGGCGTGCTCAGCGCTGACCTGATGACACACGACCTGGCACCGTCGGCAGTCACCGGCGCCGCAGGGGAGTTCGTCAGCGCACCGCGGTTGGACAACCAGGGCACCTGTTACGCGGGCCTGGAGGCGCTTCTCTCCGCCGAGCGAAGCGCCTTCGTTCCGGTGCTCGCCCTGTTCGACCACGAAGAGGTCGGCTCGACCTCGGACCACGGGGCGCAGTCCGAACTGCTCAAGACGGTGCTGGAACGAATCGTGTTGGCCGCAGACGGAACCCGCGAGGACTACCTTCGTTGCCTGACGTCCTCGATGGTGGCCTCGGGCGACATGGCGCACGCCACCCATCCCAACTATCCCGAGCGGCACGAGCCGAATCACCTTATCGAGGTCAACTCCGGGCCGGTGCTCAAGGTGCAGCCCAACCTGCGGTATGCCACCGACGGGCGCACCGCGGCGGCCTTCGAACTGGCATGCAGGCAGGCCGGAGTGCCGTTGCAACGCTACGAACACCGCGCCGATCTGCCCTGCGGGTCGACGATCGGACCCATGACCTCAGCGCGCACGGGCATCCCCACCGTCGACGTCGGCGCGGCTCAGCTGGCCATGCACTCGGCGCGTGAGTTCATGGGCGCCAACGACGTGGAGGCGTATTCGGCCGCTTTGGGGGCATTTCTGTCTCCGGCCGAGGTCTGAGAGGTCGGGCCGCCCGCCGAGACGCTGCACCGTCGACGCCGCTGCTGCCGCTGTGAACCTGCCTGCGCGGACGGGGTCGTCACGCCTGCGTAGTCCCGCCACCAGACCCGCGATGAAGGCGTCGCACGCCCCGGTTCGGTCGACGATCGGGATATCCGGGTAGCTGAACAGGTGGCTGCCACCCGGCCAGGCGACGAGATCACCGACACCAGGCACGGCCAGGGCGACGAGGCTGGGGCCTTTGGTGAGCAGGCCGCGTGCCAATGCCGACGCGTCGGCGACGGAGTCGATCGGTGTACCGGCGATCTGGGAGGCCTCGGTCGCGTCGGCGCGCAAGACGTTGATGGTCTGCAGCAGTTCGTCGCGCACCTCCGCACGGGGACACCGTCGGCGACGACGCGCGCACCGACCCGCCGGGCGCGGTGAGCGACCGCCAGCACGGTGTCGGCTGGTTGGTGTAGTTGGATGGACACGACGTCGGCGGCATCGATGAGCTGCCATGCGCGCCTGACGTCGTCGACGGTCACCAGCGACGACGCCGGGATGTCCTCGAAGGTGCGCCGGTTGGCGTCGGCGTCGACGAGATCGATGCGCAGGGCGGTGGCGCCGCGGCGGGCCATCCCGCTCACGTCGATTCCGTCGGTGAACGCGTCCCACAGCACCGAGCTGCCTTCGTCGTCATCGCCGACGACGATGAGCGCCACGGGAACACCCAGTTGGCGCAGCCCGACCGCCTGGTTGGCTCCCTTGCGCCGAGCAGCCTGCGGCGTTGGACGATCGCCGCGGCGCCGCCCGGCTCCGGCATGCCGTCGGTCTGCAGCACCAGATCCCGGCCGATCTGGCCGACGACGACGACGCTCACGCGCTGCCGCCGACGATGGGGCGCCGGGGCGGGCGAAGCGACGGGGAAACGTGCCGGGCGGTCACGTCGGAGAGTGTGCCCTTGATGCCGACTGCCGAATCGAAGAATTTCCTTAGGGTGTCGGAGCCCTCCCTTAAGGTTCGGCTCATGACTGTTGCAGTGGAATCGATCACTTTCG
>JBPPMS010000118.1:0-17092 GCA_051306175.1 Mycobacterium sp.
CTCCTGGGACACCGGTCCGGACGCCTCGATGGAGGCCGCGTGCCGACGTGCGATCGACATCGGTTTGCCCTCAATAGCGTTCACCGAGCACGTCGATTTCACCGCGTGGGGCGCAGACGACCACCCGGCAGGCACGATCGTCGGTCGCCACCGGGTGGAACCTGTCGACGTAGAGGGTTATCTGGCGAGCGTGCAGAGCTGCCGGGAGCAGTTCGCAGGCTTGCGCGTGCTGTCCGGGATCGAAGTGGGGGAGCCACACCACTTCGCGGGTAGCGTCGCGACCGTGCTGGCCAGTGGCCGATTCGACAGGGTGCTCGGGTCGCTGCATTCGATCGTGCACGACGGGCATCTGGTCGGCGTCCACCACGTGTTCGCCCATCGTCCGGTCCCAGATGTGATGCGTAGCTACTTCGACGAGCTGGTTCGCCTCGTCGAGGGTTCGAGCGTCTTTCAGGTGCTCGCGCACTGCGACTATCCACGCCGATACTGGCCGCGACGGGAGGGCCCATACCGCGAGGCCGCCTTCGAGGAGGAGTACCGCGTCGTCTTCCGCGCCTTGGCGGCGTCGGGCCGCGCGTTGGAACTCAACACCACCAGCCCGCTGGCGTCGACCACACTGATGCGGTGGTGGCACGAGGAAGGCGGCGACGCGGTCTCGTTCGGCAGCGACGCGCACCTTCCCCTGCGCGTCGGTCAGCTGTTCGACGTGGCGGTCGACATCGTCGAGGCGGCCGGGTTTCGGCCCGGTCGCGACGAATACGACTTCTGGCGACGCTGAAGGTCCGGTACTGTGCCGTCGATCATACCGGCGCGACGTCCACACAGCTGCGCGCACGATAGACAACCTGTTGCTGCCCAACTGATCTCGGCGGCAGCGCACTCACCGACCTACTGGTTGAGGCGCCGGCGTGACCCGCGAAGATGAAAATGTTCTCATCTGCGCTTCCCATACTGTCGGGCACGGATGTCTTTGCGTTGGTGTGGATCGTCACGTGTGTGGTGATTCTGGTTCTGTTCGTCTTCGACTTGGTCGTCAATGCGCGGGTGCCACATGCACCGTCGTTCAAGGAGCCCGCCGCCTGGTCGGCGGTTTACATCGCGCTGGCCATCGTCTTCGGGCTGTTCGTGATGTGGCAGTGGGGCGGTGGCTACGGCGGGGAGTACTTCGCGGGCTACGTCACCGAGAAGGCGTTGTCGGTGGACAACCTCGTCGTGTTCACGATCATCATGGCCACCTTCGCCGTCCCGCGTGAGCGTTAGCCGCCGTAGTACTCCGCCTCGGCGATCACGGGTTCGACCGTCGGCGGCTCGCTGCGCCCTGCCCTGTGCCGCGCCGCGAACATCGCACCGCGCGCCGGCCGCGTCGGCGCAAAGCGTGCCATGCCGGTCGGGTTCATGTCGTCATAGATCGCCTCGACGCCGCCGCCCATGAAGTAGGTCTCGTGCCAGAAGCCTGTTCCACCGGAGTCCCTCAGGAACTGCTGCCACCACAGCTTGTGCGGCTCCGAGCGGGTCCAGCGCTCCAGGCTGTCGAGGTCGCGCCAGTACTGGCGCATCCCAATATGTGGCGGGATCAGCGACCAGATGATGTCCTCGTGCAACAGCAGGCCATCCGGTTGCTCCTTCCACGACTTCTGGATCTGGGGCCCGAGACCGAGCAGGCGGCGCATCCCCCGCGGGCGCCGCACGCGCATGCCGAGGTAGATCACAACGAGGTCGGGGTACGCGCTCAGGTCCACAGTCTGCCGGTCTACCGCCATCGGACCTCCTGTCGCAGTAGGCCGAGCGTACATTATTTGGATTCACGTCACAGATCGGGCCGGGCTTGCGTTCGTTTACCTTCTGGGGCCCGGGGCGTTGAGGCTGGCCATGAGTTCGCGGTTGGTGGTGTGGGCTGCGGCGAGGTCTTCGTCGCGTTCGTGGGCGGCGAGCAGGTCGGCCTGTAGCGAGGCGCGGGTGACCCCGGGGCCGGCATGCTCGTCGGGGACTGGATCTGCTTGCAGCGCATGGATTTTCTCGAGCAGGTCGGGTGCCGGCGCATCGAATCGCTGCGCCGGCCGTCGAGCATCGATCGGGTGCGTTTTCTCGATGAAACAGATTGTGCGCGTGTGTGATTCGACGTGGTGTCGGTGTTGGTGGTCATGCGGTGGCCTCCGAAGCGGTGGTTGCCTGTGCGGGTGGGGTCACGGCGAGGATTGGCATGCCGAGCGGCACTGCGTGGGCTGCTCGGTGACGGCGCACCATCGCGATTGCCTCGTCGATCTGGGCTCGTTCGGTGTCGTCGAGCTCGGCGATATCGCCCTTGATGCGGTTGATCAGCCGGCGGATGCGGGTGATCTCCTCCTCGGTCGGGGTGGCGTCGGCGCGAGCCCAGTCGTCGACACCGTCGATGGCAGCGGCCAGCCGTGCCCGGGTGCGCAGCAGATCATCGAGGTATGCCTGCAGGTTTGGCAGGAACGCGATGTTGGTGTAAGTGGTCGCAGCCCACACACCGGAACCGGACCGGGCAGGCCCCGCCGCCGGCTTTAACGTTCGTCGGCTCGGTGCAAGTGCCGTAGGGCACGGAGACCTCACCCACGGCGTGGCGAGCACGTTCGGACTCCAGCAGCATGTGCGCCTCACGCCAGATCCGGTTGCGGTGCCGGTCGAAGCTGAGCGCGGTGACCGTGTCGACCGCGGCGCGGCGTCGGTCTTCGCCGATGCGGTAGTAGCGCCGAGTCACCGAATAGCTGCGATGATCGAGCAGTTCGGCCAGGAGGTCGATCGGGACCCCGGCGTCGAGGGTGTCGATTCTTATTGGTTTGTGCCCGTGGGGATTTCGGCGGTTTGAGGGTAGCAGCGTCAGCTCGGCGACCGCCGTGTCAGGGAACATCGCGCGGACCCGCTGCTGCTGGCCGGTGATCACTTCGGCGGTGGCTTCGCCGATCGGCATGCGCCGACCGAGGCGGCATTCCGGCACGCCGTCAACGGCGGCAACGGTTGCACCCTCGGGTCAGCAAGAAAATCTTCCACACAGATCCGTGGTCTGCAAGTACGACCGGGAGTTCCGGCAGGGAGCTGTTCGGATCGTGCGTGAGACGGGTAAGCCGATCGCGGTGGTCGCGCGTGATCTGGGGATCAACGAGGGCACTCTGGGCAATTGGTTTGCCCAGGACCGCGGTTCTCCCGAAATCGTGGAGGCCGTGCTGCCGAAACGGCGCTTCGCCAGGGAGTTCGTTCGTGCCGGTTTCAGCTCTGAGGAGATGGTAAAGCGGCAAATCGCCGATGACCGCAGACACGATCCGGCGGAGGTGTTGGCAGCGCTGCGGAGATCGGCGAAATCCACTGCGTCTCCACCGATACCCACGATTGCTCGCATCATCGAAATCGTGGTGCACGGCGAAGACATTCGGCGCCCGCTCGGCCTGCGCCACACCTACTCCACGGTCGACGTCCGTGCCGCAGCCTGTATCTGGCCGACAACCGATTGTCCGGCACTGGCGCCGACTCGCGGGCCTGAGTCTCACCGGCGAAGACGCCGACTTCACCGTCGGGGATGGGCTATCGGTTGCTGGGCTGGTGTCGGCACTGCGGGCGGCGTGCGGTCGTCGCATCGCTCCGTCAGAGCTGTCGGGCTCAGGGTGGGCGAGTTGACCCGACGGATCAGTGATTGAGGCTCACACGCACCGTCCCGTCGTCACCGACGGTCGCCTCGTGTGTGCAGATCGTCATCCCGCTGCCGCTGATCTCGGTGCCGGACCTGAGGTCGTAGGTGTAGCCGTGCAGCGGGCACACCACCACGTCGTCATCAGTCAGGCCATCGGCCAGCGGTCCGCCCTTATGCGGGCACACCGCTCCGAGCGCGCGTAGCGATCCGTCGCGCATCCGGTACACCGCGATCTGTTCGCCCTCGACGGCGTAGGTGCGTCCTTCGCCAACCGGGATCTCGTCGACGGACCCGATCGCCACCGGCTCTGACGCACTCATCGCTGCCCTCGGCTCTTCGCGCAAGCGCTCATCGCTGCCCTCGGCTCTTCGCGCAAGCGCTCATCGCACAGGCACCTGGGGGAGTGCCAGCAACGGCAACGACGTCCGGAACTGCCCCGTGGTAGCGGGTTCGCGGCCGTCCAGCCACGGATCTTTATATGCATCAACGGATTTCTGCATCCGCTCGTCCAACCCCTCCAGGAAGGCGTCGTCGGCTTCATCTATCAAGACGGCGCGGATCTTCTCGATCCCGACCCGAGGCACCCAGGCGTAGGTGCGTTCGAGCCAGTTGGCATCTTCGCGGTAGTACTGCAGGAACCGCCCTGTCAACGTGATGACCTCCTCGGGGCTGTCGACAGTGGCCAGCAGGTCACCCTTGCGTATGTGCGCGCCCGCCGCCCCACCGACGTACATCTCCCAGCGACCGCCGTCGACCGCCACCACACCGAGGTCCTTGCACAACGCCTCGGCGCAGTTGCGGGGACAACCGGTCACGGCGAGCTTCATCTTTGCCGGGCTCGCCAGACCCTGGTAGCGCTCCTCCAATGCGATGCCCAGGGCGGTCGAGTCGCCGACGCCGAAGCGACAGAAGTCGCTTCCCACACAGGTTTTCACGGTGCGGAAGCTCTTGCCGTATGCGTAGCCCGAAGGCATGTCCAGGTCGGCCCACACCGCAGGCAAATCCTCCTTGCGCACGCCAAGCAGGTCGATGCGCTGACCGCCGGTCAGTTTGATCATCGGGATCTCGTACTTCTCGGCGACGTCGGCGATCTTGCGCAGTTGGGCGATGTTCGTGACGCCGCCCTTCATCTGCGGCACCACCGAGAACGTGCCGTCGCGCTGAATGTTGGCGTGCACGCGGTCGTTGATGAATCGCGCGTCGCGTTCGTCGACGAACTCATCGGCCCACATCATTTGCAACAGCGACGCGAGTGCCATCTTCGAATTGGCGTCTTGCTTGCCGTCGGGCGCCAAAGCGGCGAAAACCGAGGACACCGAATGCAGTTCCAGTTCGCGGATCAACCGCATCAAGTTCGGCTTGTCGTACGGGACACCGGGCACGTACCACGACGCCTTCGGGTCCTCGGTCACCGCACCACCCGCCGCCCACTCGACGATCTGGCCGACGAGGCTCTTGCACGAGCCGCAGCCCTTGCCTGCCTTCGTCGCTGCCATCACGCCGGTCAGTGACGTCGTTCCTGACTCGACACACGCCACCAGTGCGCCCTTGGAGACACCGTTGCAGTTACAGACCTGCGCGTCGTTGGCCAGTTCGGCCACGCCCACGCCGACGTCGGGCGTGCCGATGTCGAACATCAGCGACACGCGTTCCTCGGGCAGCGGAAGGCCGCTGTCGAAGGCCTGCATCAGGAACGACACCTTGCTGACGTCGCCTACCAGCGTGGCGCCCACCAGCTTTCCGTCCCGGATCACCACCGTCTTATAGACACCGTGCTTGGGCTCGGAGTACTGCACGAATTCGTCGTCGGGGTGTTCGGGGCCCTTCAGCCCCATCGAGGCGACGTCGACCCCTGCCACTTTCAGCTTCGTCGCGGTGCGTGAACCGTGATACGCGGAATCGGTGTTCGATCCCGTGATGTGATCGGCCAAGACGGTCGCCTGCTCCCACAGCGGAGCCACCAGGCCGTACACCTGCCCTCGGTGCTGGGCGCATTCGCCGACCACGTAGATGCGGTCGTCGTCAATGGAGCGCATTCTGTCGTCAACTACGATCGCGCGCTCGACGGTGAGCCCTGCGCGTTGTGCCAGACCGACATTGGGCCGGATTCCCGCGGCGACCACCAGCATGTCGCAGTCGATGGTGTCCCCGTCCGAGAATTTGATACCCGTCATCCGGCCGCTGTCGTCGCTGAGCACCTCGGTGGTGCGCTTCTCCGTGTGCACCGTGATACCGATGGCTTCCACCGACTTTCGCAGGATCGCCCCTGCGGGGTTGTCGAGCTGCGCGTTCATCAGTACCGGCCCCGCGTGGACGACCTCGACGGTCAGACCCCGATTCTGCAGTCCGCGTGCGGCTTCCAGCCCGAGCAGCCCGCCGCCTATGACCACCGCCTTGGTGCGATCCGCGGCGGAATCGATCATCCCGACGCAGTCGTCGAGCGTGCGGAACCCGAACACGCCGTCGGCCAGGGTGGTGTTGTCGGCCCAGAGCCTGGCCATCGGCGGGAAGAACGACCGGCTGCCGGTCGCCAGGACCAACGCGTCATACCGGGTGACCGAGCCGTCGTCGCCGTGCACTAGTTGTGCGTAGCGGTCGATCCGGACCACGCGGACCCCCGCGCGCAGTTCGATCTGATTCTCGGTGTACCAGTCGAATTCGTTCAGATAGATCTCGTCGGTGCCGTCGATTCCGGCCAGCACATTGGACAGCAGGATCCTGTTGTAATTGCCGTACGGCTCGTCCCCGAAGACCGTGATCTCGAACATCTCTGCGCCACCGCGCGCCAGGATGTCCTCGATGGCCCGCACCCCGGCCATGCCGTTTCCGACGACCACCAGTTTCGCTCTGCCCGAGGGCAACTGATGTCCGTTTGTGGCGATATGCTCCTGGTAACTGTCTTCAACGACGGTCATCAGATCTCCACCAACCCCAGGTCTACGACGACGGTGCCGCGCAGCCCCCCCGGCGCCGCGACCAACAGCTCAAGCACCGTGTCGGCCAGCAGATCCTCCACCACCCGCAACGATACGTGAGTGGCGCCTTTGGCGGCGATCGGAAAGTAGCGCATGGGTTTTCCGTCGCGGAACAGCACGACCGTGATCATCTCGTCAGTCGAGTTGCCGCCGCGGAAGTAGACCGGCTGGGTGATGCTGCCGATCGGGACGACGTAGCGCAGCGCGTCGTCGACTACGGCCGGTTTGTCCAACCCGTTGCCTTCGAACTCGAACGCTCCCTGCAGAAACCGTGGTGTGCTGCCGTCGCTCATGAGTCCTCCGAAATTGTTGGGCGCGCGTTCGCGGACGACCGTGCAGGGATCGCTGAGAGCACCGTGACCCCACCCGGTGAACCCGAAGCTAGGTCGGGAATGTTTCCGTGTCGTTGCCACGATGATTCGGCCGTGGATACCAGCGATCACATCGCCGGTTGGCTCACAGAGAGATAAAGCACGTGTGAGGCAATGTTGACATCGGCGATACCCGCGGGCAACCGACGCGGAACGACCCCCGGGTTGTATCGGAAGTAACAATCATCGACCCCGCTGGAGGGCTCACGTGCCGTCATTCACCCGCGACAGGACCATTGCGCACTGGGATGCCGAAGATGTTGCTGCCTGGGACGCAGGCGGCAAGGATATCGCCAAACGCAACCTGATCTGGTCCGTCGTCGCCGAGCATGTCGGATTCTCCATCTGGTCCATCTGGTCGGTGATGGTGCTGTTCATGCCGCAGGACGTCTACGGCATCGACCCGGCAGGCAAGTTCTACCTCGTCGCGATGCCGACGCTGGTCGGCGCCTTCATGCGGATTCCCTACACCATCGCGCCCGCGAAGTTCGGTGGCCGCAACTGGACGATCGTCAGTGCGTTGTTGCTGCTGATTCCCACCCTTCTGACGGTGTGGGTGATGAAGCGGCCGGACACCTCCTACACGACGTTCATGTTCGTCGCCGCGTTCGCCGGGCTCGGTGGAGGTAACTTCGCGTCGTCGATGACCAACATCAACGCCTTCTACCCGCAACGGCTCAAGGGTTGGGCGTTGGGGCTCAACGCAGGTGGCGGCAACATCGGCGTGCCCGTGATCCAGCTCGTCGGTCTGATGGTGATCGCGCTGGTCAGCAACACCTCACCCGAGATCGTCTGCGCTATCTACCTTGTCGCGATCGCCATCGCCGCCGTCGGTGCGGCGCTGTTCATGGACAATCTCGGCAACCAGCGGTCCAACCTCGGTGCATTGGCAGAAGCGCTACGCTACAAGCACTCCTGGGTGATGAGCTTCCTGTACATCGGTACCTTCGGCTCCTTCATCGGGTTCAGCTTCGCCTTCGGCCAAGTGATGCAGATCAACTTCCTCGCAGGTGGCGACACTCCGGCTCAGGCCTCGCTGCACGCGGCCCAGATCGCGTTCCTCGGCCCGCTGCTCGGCTCGATCTCGCGTCCCTTCGGCGGCAAGCTCGCCGACCGGATCGGCGGCGGGAAGATCACGCTGTTCACGTTCGTGGCGATGACTTTCGCGGCAGGCGTCCTCGTGACGGCTGGGCTGCTGGACGACGCGCTGGCGGGTGCCGCCACCAACGGCCAAATGGTGGCTTACGTGATCGGTTTCATCCTGCTGTTCATCCTGTCGGGCATCGGAAACGGATCCACCTACAAGATGATCCCATCCATCTTCGAGGCCAAGGCGCAGGGCCACCAGGAGTGGAACCGCGAGGAGAAGGCCGCCTGGTCGCGGAGCATGTCCGGCGCGTTGATCGGCTTCGCCGGTGCAGTCGGCGCACTCGGTGGGGTGTTCATCAACATCGTGCTACGGGCGTCCTACGTCAGTGATGCCAAGTCGGCCACCAATGCGTTCTGGGTATTCATGGGCTTTTACATCGTGTGTGCGATCGTCACCTGGTTCGTGTTCCTGCGCATGAAGTCCGCGGGTCCGCTGCAGCCGATCTCGGCCGAAGCCGCGCCAGCCGTTGCCCCTGCGTCGGCTGGGTGACCGACCGCGTCTGGTGAGCAACAGTAGATTTTCGTGGCTCTAACGTCGACGCTAACTGACGGGAACAGGAGACGTGCACCATGACTGGCGTGGCTGCGCGTAAGGACGACGAAACGGTCCGCACCGCGTGCTCGTACTGCGGGGTGGGGTGCGGCATCGAAGTGCGGACCCGGCCCGACCCCGTGTCCGGGCGACCCGTTATCGCCCGTGTCTCGGGGGATAAGTTGCATCCCACCAACTTCGGTCGGCTGTGCACCAAGGGCGCCACCCACGCGGAGATGATGGCCGCCGACGAGAACCGGCTGGGGACGGCGTTGGTGCGGCCTACCAGGGGCGACGAGCCAGTGCCGACCTCGGTGGACGAAGCGGTGGCCGAGGCGGGGAACCGTTTGCGCGCCATCATCGACGAACACGGAACCGACGCTGTCGCGTTATACGTGTCAGGGCAGATGTCGATCGAATCGCAGTACCTGGCCACCAAACTGGCCAAGGGTTATCTGCGCACCGTGCACATCGAGTCGAACTCACGGTTGTGCATGGCCAGTGCCGGAACGGGTTACAAACAATCGCTCGGGTCCGACGGCCCCCCGGGTTCCTACACCGATTTCGATGCCACCGATCTCTTCTTCGTCATCGGGTCCAACATGGCCGACTGCCATCCGATCCTGTTCCTGCGGATGGCGGATCGGCTCAAGGCCGGTGCGAAATTGATCGTGGTCGACCCCCGGCGTACCGCCACGGCCGAGCGGGCCGACCTCTACTTGCAGATCAGGGCGGGCACCGATCTCGCCTTGCTGAACGGACTGCTGCATTTGCTGGTCGATAGCGGCGCCATCGACGCCGATTTCATCGCCGCCCACACCGAGGGATGGGAGGCGATGCCAGCTTTCCTCGCGGACTATCCACCCGCTCGGGTCGCCGAGATCACCGGCCTTCCGGAAGCGGATATCCGCACCGCCGCCGCGATGATCGCCGAATCCGGTGAGTGGATGACCTGCTGGACCGTGGGGCTGAACCAGAGTACCCACGGCACCTGGAACACCAACGCCATTTGCAACCTCCATTTGGCCACCGGCGCCATCTGCAGGCCGGGCAGCGGTCCGATGTCGCTTACCGGTCAGCCCAATGCGATGGGCGGCCGGGAGATGGGTTACATGGGCCCAGGGTTACCTGGCCAGCGCGCTGTCCTATCGTCCGATGATCGCGAATTCGTCGAACAGAAATGGGAACTCGAGCCGGGGAGCATCCGTACCGACGTCGGTCCCGGCACCGTCGCCATGTTCGAGCGCATGGCAACCGGCGAGATCAAAGCCTGCTGGATCATCTGCACCAACCCCGTCGCGACCATGCCTAACCGGGCCACGACGATCGCCGGGTTGGAAGCCGCCGAGCTGGTGATCACCCAGGACACCTACGCCGACACCGCTACCAATCGGTACGCCGACGTGGTGTTGCCGGCCACCCTGTGGTCGGAAACCGATGCGGTGATGGTTAATTCGGACCGCAACCTGACGCTGCTGCAGCAGTCGACGCTCCCGTTCGGTGACGCCCGCCCCGACTGGCAGCTGATCTGCGACGTTGCTGCACAGCTCGGCTTCGGCGAGGCCTTCGCGTACAAGTCCAGTGAGGAGATCTTCGATGAGATCCGCGAGTTCACCAACCTGAGAACGGGTTACGATCTGCGCGGCGCATCCTATGATCGGCTGCGCCACACGCCGTTGCAGTGGCCGGTGCCACCGCTTGATGCCGAAGGCGGGGACACCGACCGTCATCCCACCCGGTACGTGAATGACGGTGTGAGCCAGCATCTTTTCGTCGACGATGCCGGGAACCGTCCACGGTTGGCGTTCGCCACTCCGTCGCGCCGGGCGATCTTTCACCCACGTCCACACATGGACGCCGCCGAACTGCCCGACGACGACTATCCGATGCTCCTCAACACCGGCAGACTCCAACACCAGTGGCACACCATGACAAAGACGGGCAGGGTGGCCAAGCTCAACAAGCTCAACAGCGCCCCGTTCGTCGAGATCCACCCCGACGACGCGCTCCGTCTCACCATCGTCGATGGGCAACCCGTCGAATTGGCGTCGCGGCGCGGCCGGGCCGTGCTGCCCGCATCGGTCACCGACCGGGTGCGGCCCGGAAACGTCTGGGTGCCGTTTCACTGGAATGACGAGCACGGCGAGTATCTCACCATCAACGCGTTGACCAACGACGCCGTCGACAGCGATTCCCTGCAGCCCGAATTCAAGGTGTGTGCCGTGACTCTGCGGCCGGTGAAGGTTGTCGAGACGCCGATGGCGAAGCTGCCGCCCGGCCTGTCGATGGCTGCGGCACTCGGGGTCGACGGATACCGTCCACCTAGCCTGACGGCCAACGAAAAGAACTACGTAGCAGCGTTCTTAGCTGGTATTGAAGGTGGTGCAGCGGGGGTGCCTGTGTTGCCTGCCAGCGCTCCGGTGAGCACCGAGGTGCGACTCTGGATCGACGGAATGCTGGCAGGTGCGCATTCTCGGCTGGCGGTCGGCGAGCCTGCGCCGACGACGGGAACCGGGCCGCTTGTTCTGTGGGCGTCACAGACCGGCAACGCCGAGGACTTCGCGGCCCGCGTCACCGAACGTCTCGGCGACGGTTCGCAGTTGATGAATATGAATGACTGCGACCTGACCCAGTTGGCCGCGGCCCGCGACGTCGTGGTGGTAACCAGTACTTTCGGCGACGGTGGCCCACCCGACAACGGCGCAGACTTCTGGGACCGGCTGGCCGCGACAGATGCCCCTGCCCTCGACGGACTGCGCTACGCCGTACTGGGAATCGGCGACAGGTCCTACGACAACTTCTGTGGCTACGCCAAATCGCTCGACGCCCGCCTCTCCGACCTTGGTGCCATGTCGGTGGTGCAGCGAGCCGAGTGTGAGATCTACGACGACGAGCCGCTGGAATCGTGGGCCGACACGCTCACCGAGGCGCTGTCGCCTGCAGGCGCGGCGTCATCTGGCGTCGCACAGCGGCAACGCACGGCCGCAGAACCGTTCACCCGGAACAGTCCCGTCGTCGCACCTCTGTGCCGCAATGTCTGTCTGACGCCGTCCTCGGCGTCGAAAGAGGTGCGTCAGTTCGGTTTCGACGTCTCAGAACACGATGTCACATACGCAGCAGGTGATTCCCTTGGAGTGTTCGCACCCAACAGCGACTTTGCGGCCGATGCCTGGTTGACCGTGACCGGACTTTCCGGCGCCGAATCGATTGAAGTCGACGGCGCCGAGGTTCCACTGCGTGCGGCGCTGCTCGCCGACTATGACGTCTGCCGCGTGACCCCCAATCTGCTCAAGTTCGTCGCCGAGCACACCGCAGACAAGGCGGCCGCGAAGGTCTTGAAAAGCCATCGCGCCGAACTCGACAAGTGGCTTGTCGGCCGCAATGCTCTTGATGTGCTGAGGGAGTTTCCGGTCAGTGCGGACGTCGAGCAATGGCAAGACGTGTTGGTGCGGTTGACGCCACGTCAGTACTCGATCTCGTCGAGCCCGCTGGTGAGCCCCAACGAGGTGCAGCTGACCGTGTCGGTGGTGCGCTACCACGGCACGGACGGTGGGCCACGGGGAGGGGTAGCGTCGACGTTCCTGGCCGACCGCGCCGACGGTGTGGGCGTCCCGGTATTTCTGCAGCATTCGCCGCATTTCCGGCCGCCGGAGGACCCCGAAGCTCCGATGGTGATGGTTGGACCGGGCACTGGCATCGCGCCGTTTCGCGCCTTCCTACAGGAGCGACGGGCGCTGGGCCATACCGGCAAGAACTGGCTGTTCTTCGGCGACCAGCACCGCGCCGAGAACTTTTACTACCGCGACGATTTGGAGGACATGGTCAGCGACGGCTTCCTGTCCTACCTCGATCTGGCGTTCTCTCGTGACCAAGCCGATCGCATCTACGTCCAGCACAAGATGTCCGATCGCGGTGCGCAGCTGTGGCAGTGGCTGCAGGACGGTGCCCACTTCTACGTCTGCGGCGACGCGACCCGCATGGCCAAGGACGTCGACGCGACGTTGACTCGGATCATCTCCGAGCACGGTGGGCTGACCGACGAAGCCGCACACGACTACAAGCGCGAGCTGATTGCCGAGAAACGTTATGTGCGCGACGTGTACTGATTTCGAGTCATCGACAGGTGTTGTCGGCCAATAGGCTCAGCTATAAACGCCCGCGGTGCGTCGCACCCTCGTTGAGGGGTTGGTCTTAGGTGCCATCCGCCGAGATGCGCGACGCGCAGCCTGCGTTGTGGCAACCGCAGAGAACATCCACGCCAACGGACGAGAGCCGCTCTCCCAGCATTGGAACGACCGCAACGGCCACGCCGGATTATTCGAGTTGGCCACGCCGCCATCCTCTTCGCACGGCATGGTTGTGCGTGGTATTCGGTGCCGTAGCCGTTGGCTGCATTGCGGTGGCTCTGCTCGGCACCCAGCGCAGGGTCGACCAGTGGAACGCCCTACGCGATCAGCACACAGTGCCGTGACCTACTACCGTTGCCCAACCGGTGTCCGTACGCGCTGGTTACCTTGGCGGCGTCCACCCCGCTTGTCTTCTGCTTCTCCGGGTGGCTCTGGGGCCGCAATCAGGGCACCAAGTCGAGAAATCGCATGCAGTAGGCGGCTGACGATCTCGGTGGCGACGGTGCTCGCAAGCTGTGCCTCGATCGGCTTCTTCGTGAGTCTGGTGGCGTTCGCGTCGACGTCGGACGGGCCGCTCAAGGCGTCGACGGATCCGGATTGCCATGTCCGTTCGACGAACGGTCCTACTGGTGACCGACAGACTCGACATCGAGCGCGACGGCGTCACGTCAGCGGGCAGCATGATGTCCACCGAGGCCGACGAGGCCACGCTGGTTCTGCCGCCGCTGTTCGATTCGGCGCATCCCGGCGCCGCAGGCAACGCGGGCTTTGCGACGGGAGCCAAGGTCATCGCGTTCGCGGAACTGCTAAGACGCCAGGTCGAGTCCGCCATCACCGAACTGGCGACGACGGGAAATAGCATCGTGACCTCAGCGCAGATGGTACAGATCATGGAGGGCCGAGGACGCCGAAGGCCTCAGCCGTACGCTCACCGCGCTCAACGGACTCGGGCTGGCCGTCGCGCCAGAACATATTTAGGGCCCGCGGCACGACGGATTTATCCACAGCTTGGTTTTCATCCACAGTTTCCGGTTTGGGCGCGGTGAATCGGTTGCGTGGTTGCCGCCGCCCCGGCGATAGTCGAATGCATGTTCGATGAATCGGGGTGTGGTGGGACGCCAGCCGGCGGTGCGCCGGATGCGGCGTTGGCCGATGATGCTGTGCTGATCGCGGCGATCACCGCCGCTCCCCGTGCGGAGGCGGTCGACGCCGCGCACCGCTTCGACGCGATCGCCGATCTGATCGAGCTGCGCGCCCAGGACCACAAATCGGTGCTCAACCGCGAGTACTGGTGGGCGGACTGCTGGGCGTCGGTGAGCGCTGAGGTCGCCGCCGCCGCGCAGCTGACCCGCCGGGCGGCGTCGAATCAGATGCGGATCGCGATGGCGTTGCGGCATCGGCTGCCTCAGGTCGCCGCGCTGCACCGGCAGGGCCGGATCAGCACCAAAGTGGTGTCGATGGTGTGCCTGTCCGAATCCGCTGGCATCACGTGCAAGCACCTCGCGACCGGACGAGGGTTCTTCGTCAACCGTGACGAGTTCAGGATGTTCTGAACCAGTGTCCCCGCTGTTGTGACCGTGTCCGCTCAGGCGAGGGGCGGCGAATACCGCTGGACGAACCGCCGCAGAATCGTCAAGCATGCCGGGCCTCGTGCTTGCGCGCCGCGGCCTTGAGCTCGTCGGCTGTCTCGGGCGGGAAGTACCCGTAGTGCTGATACACGTCGATGCGGGTGCACAGGCCGTCGAGGTCGAGCTCGGGATGGAACTGGGTGGCGTAGACGTTGGCACCGACCCGGAACGCCTGCACCGGGCACGCCGGTGACCACGCGAGACAGGTTGCCTGCAGCGTGCCGACGCCGTAACAGCAGCCCAGGAACGGAAAGTCAACGTCGATCACCCGGGTCAGCAGCTCCGTCAGCTCGGATTCGACGCGCTGTTGGATATCCGATTTGGACGACGGTGGGTCGCTGACGTTGAACGGACCGCCGCCGAGGATGATCCCTGACCAGTCGGCCAGATCGATCGCGCCGAGCCGCTGATGCGTCAACCGGATCCAGTGCACTTGAGCCGCGTCAAGCCCGCCGAAGCGCAGCACGATCGGTACTCGTCCTCGGCCGCCTCGTCCTCGGCCCGGATCGAGAGCAGCAGCAAGCGCGCGAGCTCGGACATCGTCGTCGAATCGATCGCGGCACGAGACCGGCGTGTCCTCAACCGACGGAGAACAGCAACCAGCCGACCACGAGCAGCAGCACCACCGTGATCAGTGCCGTGATGGACTGGCCGTCGAGCCTCGAGTCGGACTCCATGCGATTGGCGTCGAAATACGCTCTGCTTGGATGCACTGCGAGCAGGACGATGACCACAGCGGCGCAGACCACCAGCACCGTCATGTAGGTCGGCGACATTACCGCGTGCACCATGGCCACCAGCGCAGCCGCTTGCTCGACGTACTGCAGCAGCCGGCCCGACCGCCCCCTCAGTGCGGATACACCGCCCCAGATCAGCAGCACCGAAATGGCGGCTGTTGCGACGCCGAGGACGACGGTGAATGCGGTCGACGTCACCGTCGCGGACAGGCCACTGACGACGATCCACCCGCTGCTGATGGCGCTGACTGTCCATAGTTGGAGCGCGAATAGGAACCAGAAGAACACGACCTGGAAGAAGGCGAGGACACTCGCAAGGATGACGGTGGCAGGTCGTGCGACGGGCGTAACCTGCTGGGCTGAAACATTTCCAGGCGCATCGACGTCATCGGTCTGCGGTAGCGCCGCCTTGGCCGCTTGAGCCAACTGCTTGACCGAGGAGTAACGCATCCTGGGATCAGCCGCCGTGCCCTTGGCGACCACCTCCGCGAGGCCGTGATCGGCCTCGCCCGAATAGCCTCCGAGGCATTCCGACAGCACGGATGCCAGTCCGTACACGTCGTCGGCCACGTCGGCGTCCAGGTCGGGCGCGATCCCGAGATCGGTCAAGTACGCGGAGTTATTGTGTCCAATAAGAACTTTCGACGGGGTGACGTCACCGTGCACCAGTCCCGCACGATGGGCGACGCCCAACGCCGACGCGATCTGCGCGACGACCGATACAGCATGCGACGGCGCCAACGGGCCTTCATCGAGAATGTCCCGAAGACTCCGTCCGTCAACGAACGGTGTTGCGACATAATGCCGGTGGTCGATCTCGTCGACTTCGAGAATGGGTATCAGGTGGGCGTTGTGCAGATTCGCCGCGGCGAGAGCCTCGCGGTAGAAATACTCCACGTAGTCGTCGTCGGTGGTGTGATCGGCATCCAGCACGGTGACGACGACCGTCTGCCCCGATTCGGTGTCATGGGCGCGCCACCTCTCGCCGAGAGTGATCCCGTCCACTTGGTCGAGAAGCGGCTCTATCGGCTGTCCGAACTCGTAGACGGCGTCAACCTTTGGGTCTGGCTGGCTATCGAGTGGTTCGAGTTCGACGTCAGGCATGGTTCGAGCCAACCATGTCGCAGTCGCGATCGCGATAGGCCCAGTCGCGGCGAATCGTCGTGGTGGCCGAACGCGGCGGAACTCGGCTCTCAGTGGAACCAGGTCACCGGCTCGGCCCGCCGATAGCGTCGTCGGAAGCGCGCGCCGCGAGGTAGGGTTGCATCTCTGGCCCGCTGTAGATCTGTACGAGCAACATGCGGCGATAGCCGCGCATCCACAGCTTCGCCAGAACCAACGACTTCCCTTTGTACGGGTTGCGATCGCCGGGCTCGGCGAGCGAGCCCTCGTAGAGCGCGAACATGTACACGGCGCGCTTCGACATCCGCCGAGAATGCAGGTCCGCGGGTCCAGACTGTCGGACCCACGCCGACGACGAGGACCACGACGCCGACCTCGACGAGCCAGGCCTTGCCGGGCGGGCTGAGGTCATCGACTCGTGAGGCTTCGCGGCGATCGCGTCTTGTGCCGTTCGGCGGTACTTCGTCCGCAAGTCGGTTCCGGTGCGCTCTCGGTGTTCGGCCCGGTATTCCCGCGCCTCGTTCGCTGCCCACGCGCGGCACTCGTCGTACGTACAGCCCTCGCGCCGGTACCCCGTCCGGGTGCCGTGCTGCCACTGAGCCGTAGCGGTCTTGACGCACGCGCCGCAGCGACGGCGATCCGGCGGCGCACTATCCGGGTACGTCGGCAGCAGCCGCCCGCACACGATGCACGGAACGTCAGCACGACGGGGCACGGCTCGCTCCTATCCGGCAGTTTTTTGTTGGGGAAACCTGGGGGGCGGCGCCTAAGTGGTCTCGCCCGGAAGTTCGTCGGGGGTCAGATC
>JBPPMS010000119.1:0-2726 GCA_051306175.1 Mycobacterium sp.
GGCGACTCGCGCGGCACCCGGCATCAGCAGCCACGCGAGCGCGACGTACGCCCGTCGGTCGCCCGCGGCGACCCTCTGGAGAGCTGTGAGCACTTCATCGCGCTGGGCCGGCTCGGCATTCTGCATCCAGCACGGCAGGTCCTTCAGATCGGCGACGTCAGGCAGATCAGACGACATCCGCTTCCACTGCGGCCACTCGGCTCGCACTTCTCGCATGTTGGGAGCGTCGAGGTCATCGACGCCCAGGCACTTGGCAACGCTCATCACGTTGCTCCCTTCCTGTCAGCCCCGGGTTGGGCAACAGGTAGGTGGCCGAGCAGTCCCCAGATTGAGGAATTTAGATCTAGTCAGATATGTACGATGCAGGTGTGACGAACTGGAGACCACAACCGAGGACGGTCATCGAGGAGGCGCGTCTCGCGAGCGGACTCGGCCAGGCCGAGCTTGCGACCCTCGCCGGGACCTCGCAGCCGACGCTGTCGGCCTACGAGCGGGGCAAGAAGAGCCCGGGTCTCGCCGTCGCCGAGCGAATCGTGAACGCCGCCGGCTGGAACATCGCCCTCCAGCCGCGGGTCAGCTTCACCGAACACCAGCACCGCCCGGATTCCGATTCCCCTTCACCGTCCCCGACCGGCTGTGGCGCCTCGAAGCCCCCGCAGGCTTCCGCACGATCAAGTTCTTCGACCTCATCGACGACGACAACGACAAGTTCTGGTGGGACCTCTCCGACCGCGCGGACCGAATACTCGTCTACGAGCGCCTGCTCACCTACGGGGACGAGGCGAGCCTGATCCTCCACCTCGACGGCGCACTCCTCATCGACCTCTGGAACGAGTTGCACGTCCCCGAGCCGATGCGCACCCACTGGGCCGCGGTCGTCGAGGCCACGCTCCACGTACCGATCGCCACGGACTCCCATCAGTACCGTCGTGACGAGGACACCCGGCGCACACCGCTGGACGTCGTGAGGCACGCCGACTCGTGACCAGCGCAGCCAAACAACCTGATTCGTCGGATGTGCCCACTACCGTTGGCCCGACTCGAGAAGCCCGAGGGAGTGGCGATGGACAACGAGATTCAGCTCGTCAGCGATGGCGATGGCCTTGCGGTCATCGGCGAGCCGAAGGCTGTCGAGAAGTTCTTGCGCGACGAAGGTGTCTGGGCCATGTCCCAGAGCTTCGACCTGCGGCGGGTCAAGGCTCTCCTGGGTCTCGGCGCCGATATCGCACAGGCAGCATCTGAGTTCTCCGCCATTTCCGGGCGGTGGATCAAGCTGACGGAGGAGTCCGCCCGACTCGTCAAGGAGCACGGTCTCATGGAGACCGACACGGACGGCGTCAGTCACCTCATGATCGGGGTGCCCGGCAGAGTGAAGAGCTGGCTCCAGACTGAGCAAAACATGGGGTCGCTGCTCACCAATCCCGCGGCGATCTCTGGCGTGGCGGGGGTCATGGCACAGGTCGCTGGCCAGCAGACGATGGCCGAGATCGTGGCCTACCTCGACAGGATCGATACCAAGGTCGATGAGGTCCTCGGCAAGGTGGACGACACTGTCCTGAAGGACATGCGTGGCGCACGCCTTCAGATCAGGCGGGCGATGACGATGCGTGACCGGGAGGGGCGCGTCACGGCCGACGCCTGGTCAGAGGTGCAGAACGCGTCGGGGAAGCTGGCAGATGTGCAGGGCTACGCACTCCTCCAGCTTGAAGCCATCGCCACAAAGATGGAGAGCAGCAAGAACGTTGGCGGGATCGCCGCGGCCGCCGAGGACGTCAAGCCTGAGGTCCTGAAGTGGTTGGCCGTCCTGGCTGACACCTTCCAACTCCAGGAGGCTTTCGACGTGCTGGCACTCGACAAGGCGATGGACGAGTCGTCAGAGGTGCTCAACGCGCGACGGCAGGGCCTCGAAGCCGATCGAGCCGATCGTCTCAAGTTCATCACTGGGCACACCGCCGAACTGCTGGGGCGGATGGATACAGCGGTCGGCCGTGCCAACACGCGGCTGCCGTTGACCCGCGACAAGTCGCTGTTCATCATCAACGCCGGGAACAGCGTCGCCGCCGATGTCCACGAATTCCTCGTGCTGCTGGGGGTCGATGCGGACCGCCGAGCATGGGAGCCGCGCCCCTTGGCGCCCGTTGTGGAGTTCGGGTCGAAGGCGATCCAGCAGAGTAAGGACAAGGGGCCGGCCGTCGTGGGCACAGCCGCCTTGGCAGCAACCGCAGTCGGCCTGGGGAAGAGGTACGGAGGCGGCAACCAGGCCTAGGCGTACTGCGTTCGTCGCGACTCCGCGAAATTCCGCAGGTATTCCGCAGGAGATCCGTTCGAGGCCGAAATCGGCCAACGTTGACCATCGCGCCGGATCGGCGTTTCTGCAGGTCAAACGGCATTTTCGGGAGATGACCAACACCGGCCAACACCCCCTACGGTGTTCGAGCTCTACTATGATATTTAGGCCCTGAGACCTAGCAAACCGGCCCCTGACCTGCAGAAACGCAGAATCAGGGGCCGGTCTGTTTCGCCTAGTCCGCAAAAAGTCCGCAAGACAGTCGTTGCGGACCAACGACGGCCGTCGATTTCCGTTCGTCACCGTCCCTCCCCGGGCCGTGTACACTTAGAGCACTTAGATGATTCACGGCTGCCGGGAGGCGACATGAGCACTGCACTGACCGAGGACGTCCAGGTCCTACGCTCGGGCCTGGCCGGTGACGCGCCCGAGATCGAGG
>JBPPMS010000120.1:0-22260 GCA_051306175.1 Mycobacterium sp.
GTCGCCTCCGGATCATTGCCGTCGGAGGCACAACCTCCCATCGCGATCGCCACCGCGGTAGCGGTCGCCAGGAGCGAGAAGCATCGTGCGTTCGTCATGGCCGAGTCCTGGTCGCCTTCGCGAGAACACCCCGAGAAGGACGCGTACGGCGCCCTGACGGCGGGCCGACTAGGTCGTCGCATTCGTATCGTACGACAGATCCGAGATCCTGAACCGGTCCGACTTTCACGTTGCCTCCTTGCTCCCTGTGGCTCAGAGCCGCTCTGCTGCGCAGGTGTGCCGCCCCGGCCGTCGTCGCGCTTCCTCGGCCCTCCGCCCGTCCTCTGCGTCCGCTGCGCTCTTCTCGACATACACGTCATGCAGAACGATCATGATGCGGTTCGCCGGCTTTCGGATACGTGTTTCCAGCCGTGAGTGTTCCAGGTCACTCGTGGAGATGACCGTCGGGCTGCGTGACTAGACGTACCGCGAAGTTCGATCCCTTCTCGCCTGACGAGCCCTCGCCTGCGATCCTCGGGTGGGTGTACAACTGGTGCGGTGTCGGCACTTAACCACGCAAGCCTTCGATCCATCCTTCCGCTGTGCGTGGAGGTGAGCGAGCGCCGGGACGACCGTGACTTCGAGGCTTTGTATCAGGAAGAATTCGAGTATCTCGCACATGCGGTCCCGAGGCGACGTAGGGAGTTTGTGACGACGCGTCGGTGCGTTCGCGACGCGCTCTCTCTCGTAGGTGTGGAACGCCCCCCGATGGTTCCGGGTTTGGCTGGGTCTCCGTCATGGCCTCGGGCGGTCGTGGGCAGCATCACTCACTGTCAAGGATATCGAGCGGCGGCCGTGGCACGGTCGTCTGACGTGTTGGCGGTGGGTATAGATGCTGAGCCAGCCGAAGCGCTCCCGCGCGGTGTGCTGGACGTCGTTGCGGATGACGAAGAGATCCAGTTTATTCGATGGCTTTCCCAGTGCCGCCCAGAGGTTCAATGGGACCGGCTACTGTTCACCGCCAAGGAGTCAGTGTATAAAGTCTGGTTCCCGCTCTCGCGGACTTGGCTTGGTTTCGAGGATGTCGGAGTCAGGCTCGATCCCTCCGGCCACTTTGCGGCGACTCTCTCCCGGGGACTGTTGGTCCCGATGGGGGAGGTGTGGGAACTGTCGGGAAGGTGGACAACCGACGGGCGACACATCTTGTCGGCAATCAGCATCCTCAGCGCCGCTGAGGATGCTGATTGCGGATGGTAACGGAACATTGTCATCCTGCCCGACTCGCCATGATGCCATTTCGCTCGCCAGGTCGGATCGTGGCGAAGGCGCTTAGCCCCAATACCGTTCAGTTAGCAACGTGCGACGGAGATGGTCGTGGTGTCGCTGGGTTGGGGCCAGGATCTGTGGTGGGCGCGTTTGACGTGCCACTTGGTGTACTTGCGCTTGATCACGCGTGGCGCGGAGCGGTGCCTGCGCGCTGGGTTGAGCCGCCGCAGGAGTCTGCGTAGGAAGTCCAGCCAGCCGGGGCTCTCCCGAGTGCGCTGGTCAGGGGGAAGGCGCCCGGGTGGGCGAGGGTCTGGCGGGTGATCCGCAACGCGGCGACGAAGCTGACCCGGTCCGGGTCGTGGCCGGAGTGTCTGGCCGCCTCGGCCATGAGCGAGCGGATCGCGTAGTGGCAGCACAGGTGGCCCCAGATCTCTTGGAGCACCAGGTCCGGCGACTTGCTGCGCAGCACGGTGCGCGGTCCACGCTGGTGGGTCTTGAGTTCGTCGAAGGTCAGCTCGACCTCCCAACGTTGGGCGTACGCGGCGGCAAGGTCGGTGGCGTCGGCCTCGTCCGGGTCCAGGACGGTGGTGAAGAGCCGGTAGCTGGTCGCGTTGTCACGACCGTCTTCGCTTCCACGGTCGAGCGTGTAGTCGATGACGCGGACCAGCATCGGCTCTGCAGCCCGCGCGGCTGCTGAGTGGGTCTGGCGCAGGTGGCCCAGCCAGGACCCGTCGGTCAGGTCCTCGACATGGACCGGCTTCCGGGCGGACCGGTCGGTCCGAACCCGCCACAACAGGTCCGCGCCGGTGGCTGATGCCTTGCGCCACAGTGCGTAGGAGAAGAAGCCGCGGTCCGCGGTCAGCAGCATCCCCGGCGTCAGGCGGCTCACGAGGCGATCGGCCATCGATGCCTCGGACTCGGTGTAGGCGCCGACCTCGGCCGCGAACACGGCATGGGTGCCGCACTCGGCCAATGCGACGACCCGGGCCTGCGGGAAGGCCGCCTGCTCGCCCTTGTTCACACCCGGGCGTCCGAAGTACTCGGCGTTGACGGCCGAGTCGGCGACATCGAGGCACATCCCGTCGATCGCGACCAGTCGCCGGCCAGCGAGCCACACGCCGGCCATGTCATCGGCGCCGACCGGTTTGGCGACCCTCTCGAACAGCGCCGCGATCGGCTCCGCTCCCAGCCGCGCCCAGGCCTGGAAGATCGCCGACTTGCTCGGCGGGCTGTACGTCTCGGTCCAGCCCGACGCCCACGACAGACCGTCGGTCAACTGCGCCAACACATCCTCGTACGAGCCCTCGGAGTACAGCGCCATCTCGATCGAGAAGTAGGCCATCACCCGCGCGGGCAGCGAACGGTTCCGCTGCTCGGTACGACCAACGTCCGCGATCACCTCATCGACCAACTCCGGCGGAAACACCCGTGTCAGCACACCCACGGACACCAGATCCGACAGACGCCGCTCCGTCTCAGGCTTCTTCCATCCAGCACGAGGCATGCCACCGAACTACAGGGTCTGTCAGATCAACGGTGTAACTGGTCTCTGGCTCGACACGCTGACCGATGAGGTTGGCAGAGAGCAGTGATCATGACCGACACGATCGAGCCCATGGCGCTCGATGAGGATGACAAGCAGGCGCTCGCGCAGCGGCTGGTGGACCAGGCCAAGGCTGAAGGGATCGATCTGATCGGCCCGGGTGGCCTGTTGGCTGGTCTGACCAAGCAGGTGCTCGAGACAGCTCTGGAAGAGGAGATGGTCGACCACCTCGGCTACGACAAGCACGACCCGATCGGCCGGAACGGCCAGAACTCCCGCAACGGCACCAGGTCCAAGACCGTGATGACCGAGGTCGGGCCGGTCGAACTCGACGTGCCCCGGGACCGTGATGGTTCGTTCGAGCCCAAGATCGTCAAGAAACGACAACGCCGACTCGATGGGGTGGACCAGATCGTGCTGTCGCTGACCGCACGGGGTCTGACCACCGGTGAGGTCGCTGCGCACTTCGCCGATGTCTACGAAGCCGAGGTGTCCAAAGACACCATCAGCCGGATCACCGACAAGGTCATCGGGGAGATGACCGAGTGGCAGACCCGTCCCTTGGATCGGGTCTATCCGGTGATCTTCATCGACGCCCTGGTCGTCAAGGTCCGCGACGGTCAGGTGACGAACAAACCGTTCTACGTCGTCATCGGGGTCACCACCAGCGGCGAACGCGACATCCTCGGCATCTGGGCCGGCGACGGCGGCGAGGGTGCGAAGTACTGGCTGCAGGTCTTGACCGAGATCAAGAACCGTGGCGTGGAGGACATCTGTATTGCGGTGTGCGACGGGTTGAAAGGTCTCCCCGACGCGATCAGTGCGACCTGGGAGCTGGCCCAGGTCCAGACCTGCATCATCCACCTGATCCGCAACACCTTCCGCTACGCCGCCCGGCAGCATTGGGAGAAGATGGCCAAGGATCTGCGCCCGATCTACACCGCGGTCAACGCCGAGCAGGCAGCCGCCCGGCTCGACGACTTCGCCGAGAAGTGGGGGACGATCTGTCCGGCCGCGGTCAAGCTGTGGCGCAACGCCTGGGGTGAGTTCATTCCGTTCCTGGACTACGACGTAGAGATCCGCAAGATCATCTGCACCACCAACGCGATCGAGTCCCTCAACGCCCGCTACCGCCGTGCGGTCCGAGCCCGAGGGCACTTCCCCAACGACCAGGCCGCGCTGAAGTGTCTGTACCCGGTGACCCGATCACTCGACCCCACCGGCAGCGGTAGGGCACGATGGGTCATCCGATGGAAGGCAGCCTTGAACGCCTTCGCCATCACCTTTGAGGGACGCATCAACCCCTCAGACAACTAACAGGACGCCAGTGACCAGTTACACCGGAAATCTGACGCTCCCTGGACGGGCGGTGCCACTGAGCCTTGATCCACGGTTGGGCATGTTAAGGAGCGGGTCGGTCTGTGCGGGTTGGTCGTGATCGGTGGAGGGTGTCGATCTGGCGGACCTTGCTGTCCGGTACGTCGATGGGTCCTCGGGTAGTGCAGCGGAGGTTCTCGGTGGTCAGGCCGCAAGGGCTGTTTGGGGTGCTGGCCCTGTCGAACGGCGCGGTCCAACCGTTCTGACCCATAGCCAGGTCAGCGGTAGGTGCAGGGTGACGCGACGGGCCGATATGGGGATTCCTTGGCCGCACTCTGGGTTCCGCCTATCATGCGGCGCCTCGTGCGGTGTCTCGGGTGCGAATACAGAGTTCGGCCTAAGATTGGATGCATGGATGTTGTGGTGGTCCAGAGTTCACAAATCGATGTGCGGTGCCGCTTGGCTCTACGTGAACTGTGGGATTATGCCTTCGGCAGTCGGTTTACCGACGCTGACGCTGGGCATGCCTACGGTGGAGTCCACGTGCTGGCCTGCAACGGCGACCGTCTCATCGGGCATGCTAGCGCCGTTCCGCGATCTATCAAGTTCGGGGAACGACCATGGAGAACGATCGGCTATGTCGAGGCGGTCGCCACCCATCCTAGCGAGCAGCGTCGCGGAGTTGGTCGTCTTGTGATGGGTCACTTGCATGGCGAGATCACCTCGCGCTGGGGCCTCGCCCTCCTATCGACCGGTCGCGCGACCGCATTCTACGAGTCACTCGGTTGGGTTCCGTGGCAAGGTGCGTCCTATACGGTACGCGGTAACGCGACGGTGGCGGACGGCGAGCAGGGCGGGCTCATGGTCTACGGGCACCAAGCAGCGGGGATCGACCGAAAATGGTCCGTGTCGTGCCGAGATCGGCCGGGAGATGCGTGGTAGCTGCGGGCCACGCTGCCGTCAGCTACTTGCGCGACCTTCAGAGTAAGGCGTTCTGCGTCAAGCGTCGTCCCCGTTCGCCTGCATCGCGGTGATGGAGTTTGGTGGCCGAAACCGTGTGATTGGTTTGTGGCAACGACGGGCTGGGGGCCAGGTAGAGGTGGCCAGCAGGGGCCAAGAAGTGTCCACGATCTTCGTCGTGTTTAGCAGTCCGTGCGATCTTGGGTGTGGTGACGGTGGCGGTTTGTTGCCAGTCGATCGTCACCACAAAGGAGACCTCCATTATTGAAGTACGCGAGGGATCGAACAGATGTCATATCGGCAGCCGTCGTTGATTGTCCTAGCGTGCCAGGACCTCCCCGAGCAGGGAGCGGGCAAGCCGGGCCATGGCAACCGCGTTCAACCAGTCGTCGGGTGAAGGCCCGAGCGAGGCCATGAGGTCGAACTCTATGGCCGCGGTCGCCGCAGATACCAACGGCAGGAGGGCCGACAGCCGTTGCTGGCTCAGCGGTTCCCGCTCCCTGTAGGTGGCCAGGAAGTTGTCGATCATTGCTGGGTCGCGTGCATCCTGCCGCTCGTGGATCTCCCGTACGAGGTACTGCAGTACGTCGTACTCGGGCTCTCCCCACCGCGCGTCGTCGAAGTCGACGAGTGTGACTAGACCGGTCACCGCATCGAGCACAGCGTTCTCTGACGCGGGGTCCCCGTGTAATAGGCGAGGTCTAGGCATGGGGCCGTGGTGCCAAGGGACGCTATCGAGCAGCTGCTCCATGCCTAGACGGGCTGCCTTCCGCTGTGCCCCGCGTTGGGAGGCGAGGACGGTCATCTCAAGTCGTCGTGCGAGCCAGGTCGGTGCATCGCTCTGATGGAGCCACCGCTGCGCTGGACGTCGGTGGCGGTGCCGCCGCCACAGCGAGACGGCCTCGGCCTCGCGGTGGAAGGACGCGAGAGCCACAGCCACGGCCGGATCCACAGGTCCCGGCGGCGTACCAGAGACCTTAAACTCCTCAAGCCACAGGGCGAGCCCTCGGTACCGGACTAGGGCCGGTACCGAGGCCGGCTTGCGAGGGACCGGAGCGCCCCGGTCGCTCAGCAGACACAGCGCTTCGCGCAGCCCGGCGAACTCACGTACGCTGAGATATTCGGGACGCTCCTTCAGGAAGACGACATCGCCGTTTGCGAGGTCGAGTCGGGCCCGGAGGTGCTCTCCCCAGCTGCGTTCGATCGGCGAAATGCATGCGATTGGCTGGCCCAGGGACACCTCCAGCGAAGATGCGGCGATCACTTGTTCTTCGAGTTCAGGAACGCGAAGAACCGAGCCATTACTTCGGACTCTTCGAATAGGTTGGACGCATGTGCACGTAGGTTGGCGCGGTCGCGCTCGGTGGCTGAGAAGGCTTGCGCGGCGGCCCGACTCATTGACTGGACGTCACCGGGATCCACCAGACTCCCGGGATGGTGGACCACCTCAGGCAACCCTCCGACCGCATAGGCGACAACCGGAACACCTGCGGCCTGCACCTCGATGGCGGCGACCCCGTGCTCCTCGTGCTGCGAGGGCACCAACACGATGTCAAGTGCAGGAATCCTAGTAACGAGGTCACGCCGCTCCATGTACCCGGTGATCACCAGAATATCGCCGAGGCCGAGCGACTCGGCCGCCGCCCGTGCCTCAGCCTCTTGGAGACCGCCGCCGAGGATCACCGGAAGTGTTCCCCTGGAGCGGTGGAGCTCGCCGGCGACAGTCAGAAAGTGGCGCCAGCCTTTCTCCCAGCTTAGGCGGCCTACGAACCCGACAACCTCGGCGTCGCTTGCGACGGAGAGTAGGTCGCGTGCATGCCGACGCGCCGCCGGATCGAGAGAGGATTCGGGTACCGACGCAAGTGCGTCCGGGATCACGACGATGTCGCGCCGAGACGTCTGGCGCTCGACCTCCTCGCGCCGCGCGTCCGTCAAAACGACGACCCCGTCGGCGCGTCTAATGACCCTGTCCTGCAGGCGGGCGGCAGCCTTGCTTACACTCGCCGCGCACAGCACGGGGCTTTGATACTCCGCGGCGCGGAAACAGTTTACCGTCACTGTGACGGGGACGCGCCTCAGATTGATAAGGGCGTCCGCCGCCAGCAGGGCCGCCACGGTGCCGTCCAGGTGCACATGGATGTGATCGCACGCCCCACTACGCGCGGCCCGTCGGGCTTCGCGGTAAGCGGCCGCTGCCCAGCTCTCGACCAAGGCGTAGGAGCCACTGTGGTTATTGCGGATGCGGGGCATTGGGACTCGGGTACGAACGGACGTACTCCCGGGCGCGTTGGACCAGCGCCTCGGCGTTCCGGGTAGTCCGAGCGTCAGCACCTCCTCCGTCCAGCCGTGCGCTGCTGCGTTGCGCGCGATGACCAGAGACTGCACCGCCATGCCGCCGACCGGGTCGAACCGCAAGTCCCAAGTTCCGGTCTGCTTGGGGACGTAATGCCACGGAGTCAGCCGCACCAATCGCCGCGACCCGACCCTGTTCGTCATCGACCTGCCGAACGAACCAGGGCGAAACCGGACGTGTCGAGTAGGGCGAAGCGGTTGGCGACGTGCACCGTCGCACCGCGCATTTCGGCGATCTCGTCTACCGCCTCGCGCACGCCGGGGAACTCCGCCGGCGCGTAGTCGTCGAAGATCAGACGGCAATCGGCTGCCAGATGCGGCGCGAACGACACGTAATCGTTCATGACGCCGTTGTAATCGTGCAGACCGTCGATGAAGAGGACGGAAATCTCGCCGTTCGTCCACTTAGGGGCGACTTGGGCCGCCGAGCCGCGCAGCCCTGTCACGACCTGTTGAAGGTCAGTGCGACGCAGGTTGCTTTCGAACATCGGCTGGACGTCGACTTGGTTGCGAGCGTTCTGGCTCCCGGGATCACCAGTGCCGCCCTCCCACGGATCGACCGCCCAGACATGCTGGCCGGCGATCTCGGCGCCGGCGGCGAGGAAGCAGGTCGACCGTCCGAGGAACGAGCCGACCTCGACCACCGGGCCTGTCGAGAGCTTGCCGGCGGCGTACAGCATCATCGACTCCGCACGATCGGTGCTGTACCCGGGCACCGTCGAGATACGGTGCCAAACGTCGTTAAACTCGCGAGGTCCGGCCAGCTCGAACAACGAACTCGTCAGGCCTCGGCGTGTGCGATACAACCCGCGAAGCGCGATGCGGGCCGGGTCGTTCAGGCGTCCCGCAGACATGGGAATGTTCATGAAGAACCGTCTTCCTTGCACGCAAGTGCGAGCGATCGAACCGTAGGGTTGCGCATGACAGTGCGGACGTTGACCTTGATCCCGAGCTGCACCTCAAGCGTAGCCACCAACTCGATGATGTCGAGCGAGTCGGCGCCCAGGTCAAATAGGTCCTCGTCGGGGCCGATGTCTTCTCGGTCGAGCACCTGGCACGCAAGTTCGCGAATGGTGTGCTCAGCTTCTGCCGCCATCAAACAGTTCCCATCCACACTTTTGTTCTGATGAAGAATCGGTTCGTCTCGTTGATAGCCACCAGCCACGCATAGCCCCAGTCGCTCCTGGCTGGGATCAAGAATGGCAGGTCTAACTTGGTCCATGTGAGCCAACCCGACTGGGAACACAGCCACTTCCCTTGGGCCTCGTCGCGCACTGCCGCCGCGAACCTGAGACCGTCGTTGGGACCCTTGTAGACGATCTGGACCCCATCGGCTGTTCGAAGAACGGTCATCCGCCGCGAACTGACTGAACTCGCACCGGTGAGCGGTCCGCAGCCCGGACAACGCACCTCGTGCCACGACCGCTCCGCGATCGATCTTTCAAGGACCTTTGACCCGCACACCGGGCACGACAGCCGGCTGGACGCGGCGAATCCGTCAACATCTTCGACCGGTCCAATCAGGTCGGGCAAATAGACCGAGTCGCCCGTGACGCGCTCGGTGGCGAAGAGGCGCATGAGCCAGGACTCCAACTTGCGTTGTTGGTCGGCCGCACCTTGAGCCAGGGCGCGGGTAAAGTTCTCCAAGATGGCTAGTTCGTTCGGTCTGGTTGAGACGATCGCTTCAGGATGGTCTCTCAGCGCCGCGAGAAGGTCGCCATAGGGGGTGGTAACGGAGGCGTCCTCCGGCATCGTTTGCTCCACGTCGACGGACGCTCCGCTGGAGAGCTCATGCGTCTCCGACGGGCGCAACACCGTGGCACCGTTGGTCCCTCGACTCGAAGCCGCTCCCCCCGCTCGAACGATGACGAATCCTCCGACCTCGTTGCCCAGCTCCTGATTGAGCAGATTGCAGATTCGGGCCGTCCCGGGGGTCGTCGCCCAAGTCGGAAGGAGCGAGGCGGCGACCTTCTGGCTCCGTGCTTCGTCGATGTTGCCGACTGCCATGATCGCGACGCGATCCTGGCGGGCGATGGACAGTGCCAAGTTAGAGGTCGTCGCCCAGGTGGTCGCAGACAGGCTGAAGCTGTTGCACACGAGGAAGACGACAAAGTCGCTGCGGGGCAGATTGGAGACGTCCAGGATGTCGACGCGGTCCGAGCGGCGCCGTTTGCAAAACACTCCGGCTTGGCACCCGCCTTCTACCGGTTCCCCTGCCGTGTCGAGCTCGTGGGGTGTCGACACGCCACAGACGACGGTATGGCCCAGTGATACGTGGGTTCCCTCGCTGTGCCCGCCCAGAACCACAGCGCTTAGGTGGGGGGAGCAGTTCGGTGCGTGGAGGAGCTCGGCGGAAAAGCGACGTTCGGGCATGAGCACGGCAAGGCCATTGCCCGAGAAGGCGTTACCGTGCTCATGCTCCTCAGATGTCGAGATTTCCAGAGCGCTTGCGCTACCAGCCGGAGCGAGCGCGACGTCCACGACGACCACGGAGCCCCGTGAAGTGGCTTCGGCGACGGCCGCCAACAGGTCTGAGTCGTCCATGACCCGGTTGCGAGCGACGTCCGTCCAGATCCTGGTCCTCATGCGCCGCGACCGATCTTCAGCGCGCGTCGTAAACAGGCGGCTACGACATCAACAGGGACCGGCCATAGATGGCCGCCACCGACCGGGGGCACACAGGTCTCGCCGTTGCTCAGCAGCATGGGCACGGTGTCGTGGTCTGTGGTGCTAAGACGCTTGCGGTCGTGGCGGAGCTCTGACAGCTCAGGAATGTCGTGCGGTAGGTCGACGTGCCGCAAGCCGGCGAGAAGGTCCAGATGTGCCTGCTGGCCTGGAAGGCCGAACGTCTCAGCGATGATCGAAGCTGTTAGGGCACCTACGCCCACCGCAGCGCCGTGCGATTCGACCGCGCGTGTCATCTCGAGCCAGTGGGCGACCGTGTGGCCATACTCGAAAATTAGGGCTGGGCCGGTTTCGTGAGGGTCGACCTCGAGAAGCGCCCGTTTGGCGTCGACACCCAACCGGATTGCACGCTGCCAGTCCGCTGGGGTGTCGGTTCCCGCGACGACGACGCTAGTGAGGTGCTGCACGAGATCCGGTTCGTCAGTCACTCCGATGAGGCAGTTCTTGGCGAGCTCGAAGACCCCGTCCAGCTTGCGCTGCAGCGACAGCGTCTCGAATGCCTCGTCAAAGGCAAAGGCCGCTGCCGGAGGTCGGTAGGTGCCGAGACCGTTGCGCACGTTGCGGGAGTTGACGGCTTGCTTAGCGGAGACGACGCCATCTACGGCGGCAAGGACCGTCGTAGGGACCGAGATAAGCGGTATGCCCCGAAGGATGAGACTCGCAGCCACACCCGCGGTGTTGAGGAGGATCCCGCCGCCCACTGCGACTACGACCCCGTCACCTCGCAGCCCGCCCTTCCAGAGCGTGTCGCAGATTCCCTCAACCTGGGCCAGGCTCTTGGTGACTTCGGAGGCGTGTACTTCGGCCGTGACGTAGTTGTCGCCACAGGCCCGGGATAGCCCGGGCACGATCGTGTTGCGGACCAGGTTGGTGACGTTTTCATCGTACACGACGCCGACGACCGAGCCGGGCCCCACGAGGTTTCTGACGGTGTCGACAAACGCGTCGACTGCATCCGGTCCTATCACGTAGGGCACGGCAACGTTCCCGATGCTGAAGGTGACATCGTTTAGTCGCGTTACCGACGACTGGCTCATATCTCGCGTTCTCCGGTTTGAGTGGTGGATGTTGGGCCTTTCATCACGTCGGCAGCCACGGAAGCGCCGCACGCCATGCGTCGTCGACGCCGGCTGACGTGTGAGCCCCAACGGTCCAAAGCGACCGCAACTGGCTCCGCAGTGCCTCGTGCACTGGGTCGCCGCTGAAGTCGTCCGTTGTGGTGGTGCCATCGAGTCGTGACAACGTGACGCGCTCCCGGCTGCCGATCTCGACCCGGATGCTTCCGCGATCTCCGACAATCAACCAATCGATTCGATCCTCACCACCGGCGGTTCTCGTAAGCACGCTGCTCATCACCGCACCCGACCCGAGTTCGGCTTGCGCTGCCATCGTATCCGCGTCGTTGGCGGGAACCCAGGAGAGGCGCGATTGCGGCGTTGCTGTCCGGAAGGCGGCAAAACCGTCAGCCCCTGTGAGCCAGAGTGCCGTGTCGGTCTCGTGGACGCCGCAGTCGAGCCCAATACCACCCGTGACATCGGTGCTCTGGAATGACAGTTCGGGCGGTGCGGCATCGAGTTGAAGAGCGACCATCGCGCGGATCATGCCGATCTCGTCGGCCTGCACGTAGGCCCGAGCCGCATTGAAGCTGGCCGAGTGACGGCGCCAGAACCCGACCGCAACCCGACCGGAGGCGCCAGCGACCAGCTGTCGAAGGACGGTGAACTGGCCGGCGTCGAGGGCGCATGGCTTCTCGCATAGGACCGGAAGACCGGTGGGCAGCACCTCAGCAAGAAGCGGCAGGTGATGACGCGTCGGCGCAGCAACGACGACGGCGTCAACCCCGCTCAGGTCGGTCGACTTGAGCTCCGGCCTGACCTCGGTTCCGCGGGCTGCGAAAAAGCGGCCGACAGTCGGCGAGGGGTCGATGACAGCAGACAGGGTCACGGACGGCTCGGACTCGATGGCGGCAGCGTGCTGGCGGCCCATGCGCCCGCCGCCGATCAGCAGCACTCGGTGGTCGGAGCCCGTCACGCGGTCAACCGGTAGCGCTCGAGTCCGAGGTGCTCGCGAGCCAGAAAGGCCGAGGCGCCGGAGACGTGGAACCCGCGCAGTTGTGACTCGTAGTGTGCCAAGGAGACCATCTTCTTTCTGAGCAGGAGATCAGACATCGCAACGGCAATCCACATGCCGTCGCTGTCATGGCGCGGACCCATTGCTGCATAGGGAAGGTCTTCGTAGAGTCGTGTTATTGGTGCCCGGTCGAGACTGGCGACCGCTGTCAATGCTGTGTCGCGGACCCACTGGTGATCGGGATGCCCCCCGATCGCCGCGGGAATCCAGACCGTTGTGGCCGAACCGATCGCCCCCGTTAGGGTTTCCAAAAGGGCGGCCGTGTCGCGTCGGCTCCGTCGAAGGACGTATTGGCTATCAAGGAAGTCGAGCACCGTGCGGTGGGCTCCGGCTGGCGTAGCCAGCTCATCCTCTCGCCGGCGTTCGAGTACGGCGTGCCTGGGCGCGCCGAGGCCGCAGTCGGTGTCCCAGGGTGTGGCAGGAACGTAGCGTCCGGGTATGCCGCCACAGACGGTCAAGACCTCGATCTGAGTGGTCGGTATGGCGGGCCTCTCTGCGGTTGGAAGCAGGGCGGAATAGCACGAGAGAACGGCGTCGTCGAAGTGGGGCTGTAGGACTAATCGCTTCATTCGGCACCAGCAAACGTGCGAAGTTCGTCGACCCTGTCGATCAGCTTCGCGCACGCCTCCGCGATGCGCAGGACCTGGTCGGGCTCCGCGAGGAATGCCGCATGGTGGATCATGGCGAGACACCGACCTGCCCGCTCGGAGTTCTGAAATCCGGCGTGACCGCTCCCGAAGTAGTGCGATGCAGGGTGCCCGAACCGGCGCTTGGTCTCCGGACGGAACAATGGGGAGTCGTGAAGGGGTGCGTCAGGAGCGTAGACGGGGACACCGATTTCGGCGGCCAACGCTTGGCGCAGGAGGGCGGGATCGACCTGTGCGAAGGGATAGCTGTCGAGCCAGACGCCGTACTCGTAGACTGGCCGAACTTCGAGGTCCGGGTGGCGCTTGATCGTGGCGACCCCGATCTCGTGGAGCGCGGTGTCGAGCAGGTCTGCAGTGATGGAGCGGTGCTTAACCTGTGCGTCGAGGTCGGCGAGCGCAGCGGCTCCGATCGCCGCCCCGAATTCCGTCAAACAGTAGTTGCTGCCGATGCGCAGTCCCGTCTCCTCGAGATACATCTCAGTTCGACCCGGGACCTGCTCGACGACCTCCCGGCCATCGGCGCGGGAGACCTCGACGACTCGACGCAATGAGTCGTCGTCGCCCACTACGGCGCCGCCCTCGCCGGTGGTCATCGCCTTGCTTTGTTGGAAGCTGAAGGTGGCCAGGGGCGCGTGGGATCCCACGGATCGACCGTCGCGCCACCGTGCGCCGTGCGCTTGGGCGCAATCCTCCAGCACGAGCAGCCCGCGTCGCTCGGCCAGACTGCTGATCGACACCATGTCCGCCGCCGTGCAGTGAAGGTGGACCACCATGATAAGTCGGGTCCGAGCGGTGACCGCTGAATCGATCCGCTCGGCGTCGAGGCAGAGGGTCTCGGCGTCGACATCGACCAGAACCGGTGTCGCGCCCACCTGTAGCACCGTCGAGGCGCAGGCTACCCACGTCAGCGAGGGAACGATTACCTCGTCGCCTGGGCCGATGCCCAACGCCTCCATGGCCGTCACGAGTGCACTGGTCCCGTGGTCGGTCGTTACGCACCACGCGCGCTGGTTGAACCGCGCAAAGTCGGTCTCGAACGACCGCGCGGCAAGGGGTAGTCCGTTGCTGCGCGCCGAGATCGCCCACACCCCTGATTCCGCGACATCCTCTAGCGCGGAGCGAACGGCGGGAGTCACAACTGGCCATCGGGGCCATAATGTCCCCTCTGTGACGGACGAGCCACCCGATATCGCCAATTGTGCTGTCAAGAGTTCCTCCTCGGCCAGAGCGCGAGGCCCTAGTACCGCATATGCGGGCAGTCCAAGGCAACCAGGTGCCGTACATTTCTGAAAGTGGTCTGGTGCATAGTCCCGCCCCTCGACCATGGAAAGACATTTGCGGGGCCAATGGTGCTCCGACCGGAGGTTGGGTCGATTATGCTGCGTTGTCGCAGATGCATCCCGCGCTCCACACTGATAGCTCTAGCGCTTGTGAGGACAACGAACAGATGACGTTGATCGCTGCCATCAACACCGCCTTCTCAGACCACGCAGACGCAGAGGCCATCACTCTCGGTGACGTCTCGTGGACCTACCGCGAGCTCGAGCAGCAGGCGCTACACTGTGCTGATTGGGTGAGCGCGTCGACGGCAGCAGCTCACGTTGGCGTGGTTGTGGACCGCAGTCTCGGCACCTATGCCGCCTTCCTGGGTGTGTTGCTTGCTGGTCGAACCCCTGTGCCGCTTTCGCCGTCCCACGAGGCCGGCAACCAGGCGGCGATTTCGATCGCGGCGATCGACCTCGTCGTCGATGCGACTGCTTCAGAGGTGCACGCCGACCTCCCGTTTCGCTCACGCGTACCGCATCTGGACGACGCGGCACGCGATCGATTCGGCCGTCAGCAGGTGTGCGATCCGGCGTTTGCCTACATTCTCCTGACGTCCGGGTCGACCGGGCCGCCGAAGGGCGTTCCCGTAAAACCCTCTGCACTCCTGGCGTACGTCGACGCGGCGGCCCGAACGTTCGGGATCGGCGTCGGCTCGCGTGTTTCTGCCACGTTCCAGCTCTCCTTCGACGTCGCGATGCACGACTTGTTCGTCACCTTGTTGCACGGCGCATCGCTCCACCTGCCGGTCGGTCGCGAGTTCCTGACCCCGAACTCGTACGTCGACCGTTGTCGCTTGACGCACTGGTTCTCGGTCCCGTCCGTCGTGCGTCTCGCCCAGCAGTTGGAACCGCTATCGGCGGACTCACTCGCTCGACTCCAGGTGTCCATCTTCGCTGGTGAAGCGATGACAACGCAGGACGCACGGGAGTGGGGACGTGCGGCGACGAACAGCGTGATTCACAACCTGTATGGCCCGACCGAGACAACGATCGGGTGCATGTCCTATCGGCTGCCGGCGGATTTGGAAGCGCTCCCGGCAACTTCGAACGGGACCGTTCCCATCGGTCGGCCGCTGCCTGGCGTCGAGGTCGATGTCAGGGACACGTCGACGCTCGACGGCGGTGTCCGCCGGGAGCTCCTGGTCCGTGGGCCGCAGCGGTTCGACGGCTACCTGGGCAACGTTGAGCGCCCCGCGTTCATCGGCCCTGCAGGCGATGCCGCCATGGCGGACGCGACGGGCATCCCGGACGCCTGGTACCGAACGGGCGACGCGGTGACGGTCCTCGACTCTGGCGACATGGTGTTCGCCGGACGGGGCGATAGGCAGGTCAAGCTCAACGGCCATCGGGTCGAGCTTGGGGAGGTGGAGTATCTCGTGCGATCGATCAACGGCGTTGCGGCGGCGGTCGCGTTCGTCGATGTCGCAGGTGTCCTTTATGTCGCGTGCGAGTTCTCGGGCTCGACCGCAGACCTCAGACGCCTGCTTCGGCACGCTCTGGCTCCCCACCTGAGGCCAGGGCGATGTCTAGCCGTTCCGGCCCTTCCGCTCAACGCCAACGGCAAGCTAGACACCTCGGCCGTGCACCTGCTCTCGGGCTGGTTGTGACCGGCGACCCGGGCCTCCTCGCGACCGGTCGGCGCGACCTCGATCAGCTCGTGGTGGAGGACGAGATCGCCCACGCCTTGCAAGACACACGGTTCGAGCCGGTGGTGCGGGAGCTCGCCGTCGCTGCTGATAGCGATCCGGTCCGCGCGTGTCATCTCGTCCTGCGACGACCTCAGTCGCTGAGTTCGTCGTACCGGGGTCTGCTCAAGCTGGGGCGGGCCGTGGAGGGGCCGATGTTGTTCGTGGGAGGAGGCGTGGCCGGTGGGCGCAGCGCATTCACCGTTCCGCTGGGGGTCGACGACTCCGCCGCAGCCCGAGCGGTACTGGACGACGGGACGGCGTTGGCGAAGGACCTCGGCGTCCGCCCCGTGTTCGTGTCGGCGATCCCGCCGCTCGCCCAAGCAGCAAGAGAGCGCGGATTCGCGACTTGGCAGACGTCGCAGTGGTCGTCGCTGTGGGTGGGTGAGCACGCGTCGCTGTCGTCCTTCATTGACGGCTATCCGCGCAAGCCCCGTCAGGTCTGGCGTCGCGACCGACGCATCGCCGATGAGCTTGGGGCGGAGACCGAGGTGTGCCAAGTCGACTCGTCGGTGATCACCGCCGCAGCTCCGATGGTCACCTCCGTGGCCGAGATGAACGGAATGCGCCAGCCCGTCCGCGCGTCGGAATGGGCGTTGTCGTCGCTCGTGGACAGGCCGGGCGACCTGATAGCGCTCAGAACCTTGGTTCAGGGCCGAGTGGCGGCGTTCACCTTCTGCAGAAGGTCTGGAAACTACTTGGACGTCCACACGGTTGGTGTCTCCCCGGACGTAGATAACCGGCGGGATATCTATCAGGTCGCTACCTACCTCGCACCAGTCAGGTTCGCCATCGAGAGCGGTTGTCACTACGCGGGCTTTGGAACCGACCATCCGGTGCCCAAGGTGTTGCGTGGGTGCCTCCAAGAGGCGCTCGAGACGTCGCGCTTCTGAATCTTCAGCTCGGTGCGAGGTCGGGCTCCTCGTCGTCCTCGCCCACGGCCGCTTGCGTCACGATTCTGACCCGTCGGATATCGGGCGACAAGACGACGCCTAGCAGCGTGACTGCGACCAGGAGGACTGCACCACCGACGAGGGTCTGGTCCCTTCCCGCGAATTCGGCGACAGGTCCAACCACCGCGAAAGCGAGGGGTGTAAGCACGAGCGAGCCCCAGTAGTCGAAGGAACTCACCCGGGCGAGGCGGTCCTGCGGCACGTTCGATTGCAGAACGGTAGCCCATACGGTATTCGCCATCGCCGCGGCGCCCCAGGCGATGGTCAGCGATGCGGCGACCACGATGATCGAACTGGTAAGACCGAGCGCAAGCAAGGGTAGGGCGAGCAGTGTCACCATCAAGAAGGCGAACAGTAGCGGCGCCCGGAAAGTGAACCACCCTGCGGCCAGGCTGCCGACGACTGATCCGACGGATGCCACCCCGACACAGATGCCCCAGGAAGCCTCCCCGAGTTCGAGGTCCGACGCCGCGATCGGCCCGAGCGTGAAGAGCGGAACCATCGCTACGCCACTGATGGAGAAGACAAGGACGGACACCCACAGCCAGCGTCGCGTCGAGAACTCTGCCCATCCGACTCGAATGTCGGCGACGAGTTCTCGCACCGACGTCGCCTCGATACCTTGCTTCGATCCGGTGGCGATCGACCGATATAGGAGGGCGGCGACGACGAAAGACACGGCGTCGATCGCAAAGACCCACGCGGTCCCGAAGAAGGCGATCACGAACCCCGCTGCTCCGGGGCCGACGATGCCGATCGTCCGGCGAACCACCGCCAGGCTGGCGTTGGCGGCTTGGATCTTCCCCCGCTCAACGATCTCCGGCAGGAGCGCCGTCGACGCGGGCGAGTAGAAGGCCTCAGCGGCCCCGTAGAGGAACACCAGCGTGATCAGTGCAGTCAGAGGGCCGCCCGCCAACAGCAGGGCTGCGACGAGTGCCTGGATTGTGGCCCGTGCGAAGTGGCTGGACACGACGACCCGGTCACGTGCGAACCGGTCGCCGATGACACCACCGATGAACAGAAACAAGATGGGCGCCAAGGCGAGGGCACCGAGAGTTAGGCCTACCCCTGTTGGTGATGCCCCGAGGTCCAGAGCGGCGAAGACGAGGGCGACCTCGACCATCGTGTCGCCGACCGACGTGGTCGCATGTGCGAACCACAGCCGTTTGAATCGTCTGTTCTGCCAGAGATCATGATCCATAGCGCGCAGAAACCTCATGACGAGCACGCCGGCCACTCGGGGGGGATGTGTACTTCCACGATCCGGTGTGCCTCGCAATCCGATACCAGGATGGTGTTGTGATTGACCGCGACGAGACAACGAGATGCGGTTAGATGCGGTGACGCCAGGTCGTCAATCCGCGGATCGATGAGGTGCGCGTGGTCGCCGCACAGGTAGAGCAGCGGCCCCAACTCGTCGGCCACGATCCACGACCCCCGGAAGGGCAGGACCGCGCGGGGATAGACTAGGTCGCGCCTAGTTCCCTTCACCATGGTGTGGTCGATCTCGTCGATGACGAGCCCTTGATCGGAGAACCACAGGACTCGGTTGTTGCCGGAGTCGGCGACGATTGTGAGATGCTTCTCACTGTCCCAGACAGCTTGATGAGGATCGTCTAGCGACACCTCACCGCGGAGCCCGATGCTGCGGACGACCTCGTGGCCGTCGAGCCACAGGACGGCGTCCATCGCGGCGTCAGTGACCAGCAGGGTACCGTCGGGCACGACGAACAGGTGGTGGGGGTCCTGGAGCTTGAGGTATGCACCGTTTTCGTCGACGACGCTGCTGATTTCGTTGAGGACCTGTCCCTCGCGTCCGACGCGGACGAGTCGACCGTTGACGCCGTCCGCAACGATCTCCGATGTAGCGTCGACCGTCGCCCAACGCGGCCAATGGAGGCCTGCTCCGGCCGAGTCAACCGGGCGGGTCCGCTCGCAGCCCGACGTCGACCAGGTGGTGTCCGGCTCCGTGGCCATCCGCGGCTCGATGTCGACGACCCGGTTGTTGTTGGAGTCGCACACCGTGAGCACGCCGCCCCGCCACTCGACCGATCGCGGATAGGAAAGAGGTGGCCGATCACACTCGAGAACGCCGACCGCGGTGTGGTCGCCGGTCTCGAGGTCGACCTCGACTATGCGTGCGTTGCCACTGTCTGCAACCACGAGGACGCCTCGCTCGCGGTCATGAGCAACGGCGCGCGGTCCGAGCAGCGGAAGGTCGAGAAACATGCTCGTGTGCCGCTCGTCGAGGGCAAGCCTGCCACGATCGACTACCAAACTCACCAGTCGGTCGTTCATGGTGTCGGCGACGATGATGCGGTTGGGTGAGATTCTGATGATGCCTTCGGGACTTGCGAGTTGCCCGTCTGATCGACCCGGGGTGCCTGTCTCGCCATAGGTCGTGCGTCCGTGCGGGCCGAGCAGGACGATCTCGTGGGCCCCTGCGTCGGCCACGATGATCTCGTCCTCGCCCGCTACAATCGCTGTCGGGTCGCACAGCAGTGCCCGTTCCGGCGTGATGCACCACTTTGGTCTTGTGGCTCGCGGTTCGAGGCTCAAGATCCCGGCGTGACGCGCTCCGTCCGGACGGACTGCCATCAGCAGACCGCCATTCGCTGCACGCGCCACTGCCGACACCCGAGCCCCTCGGAGCCTGTCGTCGAGGCGCATCACCTGTAGCGGTGCGGCGGGGGCAGCGACGGACTGCACCGACACGTGGTGGTCGAGCCAGTGCACGAAGTCTTCCCCCAGCATCCATGCGCCCGTAGCCTTCCACGGAACCTCGATGACCGAGGTCACTCTGCTGCGATCGGTCGTTATCACCTGCATCGTCGCCGGAAGGAACGCGGCATAGCCGTCATCTAGTATCGAGACGCTGCTCGCTGGCCCCAGCCGGAAGCCTCCCGCGGTAGGCGCGCGACCAACGACCACCACTGCGCGAACTGCCGGCGTCCGGTCAGGCATCGGCTGGGGCCGGCCGGATCCCGGTGACGACGAAGCACGGGAGCGCGAAGACGAAACGCCCGTGCGCTGCGGCGGTGTCGGCACCTCGCACCCACGTCTCGAGTTCTACCTGAGTCCATCCGTCGCCCGGCTCGGAGTCGGCGACCCCGGTCCGCAGGCCGTAGACGGCGTCGACTTCGTAGAGTGACCGGGACACAAGGACATAGGTGCGGATGGCTACGTCCACAAAACCAGCAACTTCTAGGGCCGAGGCCAGATTCCGGCCGCTTCGCGGGGAGTCATCGCCCTGGGCTGCGGCGGACTCGAGCCGGCGATCGAGTTGCGGAGTGTCGGTCTCGATCATGACGGATTGCCAGTCCGGCTCGCTCACGACGATGCGACCTCCCCGTCGCGTGACGCGAAAGAGCTCGGCGAGTGACCGGGCCTGATCGAGGTGCCGCACGACGCGATCCGCGCGCACCCGGTCGAAGGTTTCATCGGCAAAGGACAGGGACTCCACGTCTTGGCGTTGGAACTTGAGCCGTGTGTCGGCATCTGCGTGCCTACTACGCGCCTCAGCGAGCATCACCTCCGATACGTCGACCGCGGTGACGTGCCCGTTCGGGCCGAGCTCAGCGAGCACGGCCCGCGCGTCGAAGCCCATGGCGCAGCCCACCTCTAGGACCCGCAGCGGTTCCTCGGTCCCGAGGTCGAGCGAGCTCAGGATCAGGGCCTTGTAGGCCGCGGTATCGGCCGACTCGTTGCGCGCGTCGATGGAACGTGTGAAAGCGGCCGGGTCGTCGGCGTCGTCGACATGACGCCATTCCTGGCTGGTAGATGCTGGCTTAATGATTACCTCGTCATGTTGGCTGGTCTGAGCTGTCGTTCGATCACGCCAGTTGGGTTACTACCCTCTATGTTCCCTCGCCCGAGATCAAGACCTCCGCTGCACGATCCATGACAGTCTCAGTCGGCCGGAGCGAGTCAGACGACGTACGACGACGTCGCCGCCTCTGACGACGCTACCGCGGCCGCCGCCCAGTACACGGTCATCCTGGGACAAGCCGCAGTTGCGTCGATTGGGGCTGAGCTAGCTAACTCCGCCGGTTCGTCAACTCCATCGGCTCCGTCGCGGCCACGGCACCGCGCCTGCCACCGCCGAGGACGTGACCTAGTGGCGCGTGGCGTAAGTTCTGAAACGGTTAGTGATCTGAAATCATGGCGGTATGGCGAACCGTCCGGCAGCAGCGCTTCCGCTCCGTGAAGGTGATCGTGAGCGGCTTGAGGAATGGCAACGCTCTCGCACTGTCGGTGCAGGTCTGGCACGGCGGGCGCGGATGATGCTGCTGGCCGCCGATGGGGTGCCGAACTCTGAGATTGCTGAGCGGGTGGGCGCGGGCCGTGCGACGGTGATCCGCTGGCGTGATCGCTACGAGGCGCGTGGCCTGGCCGGCCTCGATGATCGTGCTCGGTCGGGTCGTCCCCGGGAGTTGGATCATCGCGCGATCGTGGCCGAGACGTTGAAGACGCCGCCGAAGCGGCTCGGTGTGACGCACTGGTCGACCCGGCTGCTGGCGGATCGACTCAAAATCTCGAACACCTCGATCGCGCGTGCGTGGCGTTCCTATGGGATCAAGCCGTGGAAGGCGGAGTCGTTCCGGTTCTCCACCGACCCCGAACTGGTCGGGAAGGTCACCGACATCTGCGGGCTCTACCTGTGCGCCGCGGTGTGTTCAAGTCCGTGCCCGACCTCAACGCCAAGCTCCGGGCCTACATCGAGGGCTGGAACAAGCGAGCCCACCCGTTCGTGTGGACCAAGACCGCCGAAGAGATCCTCAAGAAGGCCAACCGTTCCACAACTTCAAATCCGCACCACTAGGTGTTCGAACAAATAGCGTGAGCCGGTGACAGCAACTGCCACTTCCTGCTGCTGACTGGCGGCACCTTCACCACGGAGTTCGCGCCGCGGTGAACCGAATTTGGCGCCGCTTCGCCGCCACACATACGACCAGAATTCCGCACGGCAAAGCTGGGGAACCGGATCCGATGTGGCAGGACTTCGGCGACGATGACCTCGCCTACGTCGTCTTCACCCTTCTGCCTTGGGGCGATGCAAGCCGCACAATTCTCAAAACCTTGCTCAACTACGACGACTGGCGCGAGCAGACGGAGTTGAGGAGTCAGGCCGGCCCCTTGACCGCAGCTGACGTCCGTGTCCGCTGGGCCGCGAGTCCGCCGTCCAGTTCGAACGGGGGTACGGCAGGATGTTCTCATGCCGTCGAAGGACAACGTCGAGCTGCGCAAGGCATGGGGGGGCGTTGTTCACCCCCTGAACGAGTCGCCCAGTTTAGTCACCGGTGGGCGGTCTGGACACCAGTGGATGACATTATCTTGACACCGTCATCTCAAGTTAAGTTCGTGGGTGACGGCGCCTCAGCGAGTCCTGCGCCCCGTTCCGGGATCAAACGTCTGGCA
>JBPPMS010000121.1:0-19691 GCA_051306175.1 Mycobacterium sp.
CGGTGTGTGGGACGAGGTCCGCCTGCGTGCAACGTCGACCGTGGCCGACAGGTTCCGGGTCACCAAACCGCTGCGGCCACTGCCTAGTGCGGATATCGGACGCGCCATCCTGGAGCGCCGCTTCACCGCGAGTTACCGCACGATCGAGTTCGTTCCGCCCTACCCCAGTTGGCCGATCCGCCCGTCGGCCTTCGAGGATGCGCCGAGTTACACTCCGCGCCAACTGCTCAAGCGCGCCGACACCCATGTCCGCAGCTGCCTGGACCGCGGTGTTGTCGAAGAGTTGAAAAACCTGTCCGACACCAGTCCCAGATCGGAGGAGGAAGGGACCACTAAGGACCCATCCCCCATCGACAACGCACATATCGACCGTCTGTTCAACGAGTACCGCCGCCGGGCGGTGGTGTCGGCGCCGCTCGATCCCGAGGGCGAGAACCTCATTATGCCGGGCCTGCTCTCGGCGGTGCTGCAAGCGTGGATCATCGAGCGGGGCGAAACAGAGCAGACGTTCCGACTCGACCCGCCGCCGGGCAGGCAGGCCCAACTACACGGGCGCCTTCGTCAGAGCCTCGACGCCAACTCAGATGATGAGCGGCACTGGGCCTTTCGCGCCATCGCCCACACTCATGCCGGTGCGGTTCAGAGCCGCATCAAGAATGCCGTCAACGCCGCGGGGTTCGGCCCAAATCTGAACAAGCGCAAGCTGTTTCTGCTCCGCAATGGGGCATGGCCCAGCGGCCCGAAGACCTATGAAGTGGTGGCCGCCTTCGAGGCGGCGGGCGGACGGACGCTTCCCCTGTCTGAAGACGATGTGCGAACCGCCACCGCCCTACGCGATCTCGTCGACGACGACGATGCCGACCTTCCCCGGTGGCTGGTCGAGCGAAAGCCGGCCCACGGCTTGGCTTTTCTGCGCGGAGCTCTCGGCGAGGGCGCAGGCCCCCCACCGACCAAGATCCCCGATCCGCCTGCATCGGAGCTTCCCCCACGCGAACCTCACGACGCCGAACCCGATATAGACTACGCCGTCAATCCCGCTGCGGTTCCCCTTGGGATCGACGAAACAGCAAGACGGCTGGTCGAAGTCGAGCTCGCCGCGCTGCGCAAGCATGTCGTGATCTTCGCCGGATCAGGTTCTGGCAAAACAGTTCTCATTCGACGACTGGTCGAGGAGTGCGCGCTTCGCGGCGTGTCCTCGATCGTCTTGGATCCCAACAACGACCTGTCGCGCCTGGGCAGCCCGTGGCCGGAACTGCCAAACGGATGGAATCCGGCGGATGAGGGACGGGCCGCAAAGTACTTCAGCAATACTGAAGTCGTCGTATGGACGCCGAGGAAGAACTCCGGGCGCCCGGTGTCGTTCCAGCCACTGCCCGATTTCGCCAGCGTGCGCGATGACGAGGAGGAACTCGACGAGGCGGTCGAGTCGGCTGTGGCGGCACTTGAGCCCCGCGCGATCATTTCGGGCAGTTCAGCGAAAGCCAAACTCGCACGGGCAGTACTTGTTCAGGCCTTGCGGACTTACGGGTTGCAGGGAGGATCGTCACTGCAAGGTTTCATCCGCATGCTCGGAGATCTACCGGACGACGTCAGCGATCTCGGCGGCGCAGCCAAGCTGGCGGCCGAGCTCGGACAGAATCTGAACGCCGCCACGGTCAACGACCCGATGTTCGGAGGCTCAGGCACACCCGCGGATCCCGCAGTGCTCCTGACGCCGTCGAGCGGCTATCGCGCGAGGGTGTCGGTGATCAACATGGTCGGCCTTACCAGCGACGAACAGCGGCAGGGATTTGTGAATCAACTCCAGATGGCCCTGTTTTCGTGGATCAAACGCAACCCTGCGGGTGGTCGTCCGCTCGGCGGACTTCTGGTGATGGACGAGGCGCAAAACTTCGCACCGTCGGGCCGATCGACGCCATGCCTACGCAGTACGTTGGCGCTATCGTCGCAAGCACGAAAGTATGGGCTGGGCCTCGTCTACGCCACGCAAGCGCCGAAGGGCTTGCATCCACACATCCCCGGCAACGCCACGACCCAGTTCTTCGGGTTGCTCAACTCTCCGGTCCAGATCGCCGTTGCGCACGAGATCGCTCGCGTCAAAGGTGGTCGCGTACCCGATATCGGCAAGCTTCGGGCCGGGAACTTCTACACAGCACTGGAGGGCGAGCCGTTCCATAAGATCCGGGCGCCGTGGTGCCTGTCGTACCACCCAGCCAGCCCCCCGACCACCGAAGAGGTACTCGACCTCGCACGGAGGAATCCTTAGTTCAGCAACTTTTGTTGGTTACACCCGTGAAATGCCGGTGGCGCGACGATGTATCGCCGTCAACCTATCGTTCGACCATGAAAGCTCTATCCAACCCAGCACTTCAAATCGGTGTCGCCGCCGTCGGCGGAATCATCTTCGGCCTCCTCGTCGGTGACTGGGCGGCGAACCTAAAGTTCATCGGCGACCTGTTCATCCGCCTCATCCAGATGTCGATCGTGCCTCTGGTGATGGCGTCGGTGATCGTGGCTACCGGCTCGATGACAGGCACGGGCACTGGCAAGATCGCCTTCCGTACGTTCAAATGGATGATCGGCTTCTCGGTCGTCGCGGCAATACTGGCTTGGGCGCTCTGCGTTTTCATCCAGCCCGGCGCTGGCATGGTCTACACCGAGGAGCTCGACCCCGCCCTGGAGGAATCCGCGGGCGAGGCACTGGGCTGGCAGGACACGTTGCTCAACTTCGTGTCCACCAACATCTTCAACGCGATGTCGACGGCGACCATGGTGCCCATCATCGTGTTCTCGCTGCTGTTCGGTATCGCTTTGCGCAGTCATATCAACAAAAGCGGTGATACCGGGGTTCTCACCTTCATCGATCAGATCCAGCAGATCGTGCTCACCATGATCCGTCTGGTGATGATGATCGCCCCGGTCGGCGTCTTCTGTCTCCTTGCCGCACTGGCGGGCGACGTGGGTTTCACGGTCGTGACGACGGCCCTGAAGTATTTGGGCACAACGCTGTTGGGCGTTCTCATGCTGTTCGCGATCTTTGTCGCGGTCGTGACGGTCCGCACCCGGTTGAACCCGTCGAAACTGCCGAACAAGCTCGCCGAGCAGACCGCCATCGCGATCACCACCACCAGCTCCGCAGTGACCTTTCCGACGGTACTGAAGAACACCGTGGAGAAGGTGGGCGTCAGCCAGAAGGTCGCCAACTTCACGCTGTCGATCGGATTGACGATGGGCAGCTACGGCGCCGTCCTCAATTACATGATCGTCGTCATGTTCCTCGCGCAGGCCGGCGACATCAGTTTGAGCTTCGGTCAGATTGCGCTCGGCATGGGGTTGGCGATCCTACTCAACATGGGCACCATCACCGTTCCCGGCGGATTCCCGGTTGTCGCGATGTTTTTGGCCACCTCGCTGGGTCTGCCGTTCGAAGCCGTCGGCCTGTTGATCGCCGTCGACTGGTTCGCGGGCATCTTCCGAACCTTCTTGAACGTCAACGGCGATACCTTCGTCGCGATGTTGGTGGCCAACGCCGACGACGAGATCGATCGCGAGGTGTATAACGGCACCAAGGTCGTGACAGCGGAGGAGATCGACCTCGAGCAGTACAGCGACGCGCTGGTCCGCGCCGATCAGGCCGACTGACAGTCGCTGCTGGTCAGTTCAGGGATGCCGTACCGTCGGCCCGCACTTGGACTTTGGCGCCCGCGATATCTTCGGTCACGGTCGCCTGCGCTTCGGTCGGATCGGCGATCACGGCCAACGCCCGGGAATCGTCAGGCGTGCGTACGGTGACGAACGCCTTCTCGGGTTGTCCGTCACGCGTGTACGGCGTGGTCCACGTCTCTACGGTGCCGGTGCCCTCCCACTGCACCAGAGCAGCGCGCGTCGGTTCGGCGTCCACCTCGTCCTGCACGTCCCGCCAGCGGAACCGCTGAGTCGGAGGTTCGGTGCCGTACACGCCAAAGCTGTGCTTCGTCAGGTAGCCACCATTTGCGGTGACAAGCCCCAGGGTTCCTGGTGATTGTATGAGTTTGGCCGCCATCGTCGCGATCGAGTGCGTGACGTAGTTGTTCCACGGTCCGCCCGCGAAGGTCAGCCCGCCCGTCACCGTCAGTGGACGCGCGGGATCGCCCACCGGCAAACCGATTTCGCGGGCCGCAACCTGTACCGCGGACGGGAAGCAGGAATAGAGGTCGACGAGGCCGACGTCGTCGACACCGATGCCGGCCAGCTCCAGAACCCGGCTTGCGGCGATCCTGATGGCGGGCGATCGATGGTATTCGGCGCGTTCGGCCACCGAGTAGGTGTCGTGGGAGTCGGTGCCGGAGTGCGGGAAAACCCAACGGTCGCGTGAGATGTCGAGCCGCTGCGCCGCTTCGGCGGACGTCAGCACCAGCACCGCCGCTTGATCGACCATATTGTTGGAGTTCATCAGCTTGGTATAGGGCCAGCTGACCATCCGGTTCTTGGGTCCGACCTGCCAGATCTCGTCGGCTGCGACGTGCTCGCGACTCCACGCGTACGGATTGTCCTGTGCCACTTGGTTGAACTGGGACCACAGCTCGCCGATGCGTTTGCGGTGAGCGTCGGACGACTCACCCGCTGCTATCCGGACCGCCTGCTCGAAGAGCGGATAGACGTTGGCGGGACGTGCCAGCCCGACGCGTTCCTGCGCCGGGCCCGTCATCGCGACGCTGTCGTCGCCGCCGACCGCCTCTGGGATCGACTCGTCCTGGCGCGGCCAGTCTGGGCGTTTACCCGCAGCCTTCAAACGCATTCTGGTGCGCCAGGTCTCAGCCCCGGCGATCATCACCACGTCAGTGCGGCCGGCCTGGATGTCCAGGCACGCCTGGTTGACCAGCGTCTGCGGAACGTTGCCGCCGATGCCGGTGCAGCGCGAAGCGGGCCCACTCGCGCCGATCAGCTGGCCCAGCAACAGGCCGGGATCGCGGTAGTGCCACGACAGCAGGTTGACGATGCGGATCGCGTCGACGGCTTCGAGTACGCGCGCGCCGATCCCGCCACGCGCCGCTGCCGCCATCAGGGCGACGGGCTCGACCGGGTCGACGTCGTCGCGCTGGTTGACTTGTCCGAAGCCGACGAGCACGGGCGTCCGAGGATCCACAGACATGCGCAGAAACCTAACACCCGTCGAGTTTGGTGCGCCGGCATGCCCCGGCCCGAAGTTCCTCCTCCCGAGACGCCGAGATCGACGATCTGGGGGAACCCACCTGGGACTTTCCACCCAAAGGTGAGTTTGGGCGATACGCGGTTTGGTTTGGGGGGTTCGGGTGTTAGCTGTTAGCGGGCGAGGTAGATCGACTTCACCACGCGATAAGCGTCGAGGCCCTCCGGGCCTAATTCCTTGCCCAGACCGCTGGCCTTGACCCCACCGAACGGGGAACGCACGTCGAGTGCATAACCGTTGACCCCGATGGTGCCGGTGCGCACCGCCCGCGCCACATCCGTGGCGCGGTCGACGTCGCTCGACCACACTGTGCCCGCCAAGCCGAACTCGCTGTCGTTGGCGATGGCGACCGCGTCGGCGTCGTCGTCGTAGGCGATCACCGCGAGCACCGGGCCGAACACCTCTTCCTGCGCCAGTCGGTCGGAATTGCTGACGTCGGCGAATACCGTCGGCTCAACGAACCACCCGCGTGGTTGGTCCTTCGGAACACCTCCGCCGGCAACGAGTTTGGCGTCGGTTGCTGTTGCGGCGCCGATATAGTCCAGCACCCGGTCCCGCTGGCGCGAGCTGACGAGGGGTCCCAGTTCGGTAGCGGAGTCCAGCGGGTCGCCCACCCTGAGGCTGTCGGCCAGCGCGGCCAGCGCCTCGACCACCTCGGAGTACCGCGACCGTGGCGCCAGGATGCGCGAGCTGAGGTGACACGTCTGCCCGTTGTTGACGAACGATGCTGTCCGCAAACCCTTCATCGCCGCTTCCAGGTCGGCATCATCGAGGATGATGGCCGCCGATTTCCCGCCCAGCTCCAGCGTCACCGGCCGGATCATGCGGCCGCACATCTCACCGATCACCCGACCCGCGGCCGTCGACCCGGTGAACGCGACCTTATCGACGCCGGGATGGGTGACCAGATGGGCGCCCGCGACGGCGTCGCCGGGAACGATGTTCAGCACGCCCGGCGGCAACCCGGCCTCGACGGCGGCCTCGGCGAATACCAAAGCGTCCAGCGCGGTTTCGGGCGCCGCCTTGAGCACCAGCGGACAACCCGCCGCCAGCGCGGGGGCAATCTTCATCGCGGCAAGCGCCTGCGGATAATTCCATGGCGTGATCGCACCGACCACCCCGACAGGTTCACGCCGCACCAGGGTGTGGCCAATCACGCTGGGCCGGGTCTCCTCAACGGTCTCGCAGGTGATCAGTCCGGCGTAATAGTCGAGCAACATCGCGGGGAACGCCCCGTTGGCGCCGCGCGACAGCTTGATCGGCATCCCGTTCTCTCGTGTCACCAACTCGGCGGTCGCCTTACCGCGTGCGCTCAGCGCCGCGCCGAAGCGGCGCAGCACCTCTGCCCGTTCGACCGGATCGCAGACTCGCCACCCGTCGGCGGCCGACGAGTGAGCAGCCGCGACGGCGTCGTCGATATCCGACTCGGTGGCGCACGGCCCGTCGCCGAGGGGTTCGCCGGTGCCCGCCTCGATGATCGGCAAGACCTTCGCGGCCGGTCGGAACTCGCCGCCGATGAACAATTGTGGGGTCATCTCGTAGTCCTCGTATCCTGGTAAGGCGGGTCGGCGCTGAACAACACACCGGCCGCGATCAGCCGGTCGGTCTCGTCGGCATCCATCCCCAACGTCTTCTGGCAGATCTCCCGGGTGTGCTCGCCGGGCAACGGCGCGGGCCGCATCGGTGCCGCTCCGATGTTGCGGAACTTCGCCGGGCCGGTCTCGGCGGGCAGTGGCGCCTCGAACAGCGGATGCTTCATCTCGGCGAATAGTCGTCGCGCCCGCAACTGCGCGTCGGCCAGGATGTCGGCGGCCCGGTTCATCGGACCCGCGGAGACGCCTTCGTCCTGAAGCACACTGGCCACCTCTGCGGGAGGCAGCGTGCTCGTCCACTCCGTGACCTCCGCGATCAGCAGCGCCCGGTTGTGGAGCCTGGCCCGCCCTGTGGCCAGCCGTGCATCGCTGGCCAGATGCGGCCGACCGAGCACGGCCGCCAGCGCGCGCCAGTCGGCGTCCGACTGCACCGAGATGACGCACCACTCGTCATCTCCGGCGCACGGATAGACCGCGTGCACTGCCGTATCGGGCATGAGGCCGGGGATATCCGAATCCTTCAGCGCCGCAGCGACAAACAGCGTGTCGAGCTGGTTCACCGCAGCCTCGGCCTGCGAAACGTGCACCCGCGCACCGGTACCCGTCCGGTCGCGGTGGATCAATGCGGCCAACGCCCCGACAGCGGTGATCCGCGCCACCACGTGGTCGGGGAAAACGGTGGTGGCGTCGTCGAACGAATGCCGTGTCGCGATCGGCGAGCGAAGGGCCGCTGGCGCGGCGTCACCACTGCTCCACAGGTGGGTGATCCCGGTGGTCGCGCGCACTAACGGCCCGTATCCCATCCGGGCGCTCCACGGTCCCGTATCACCGAACGCGCTGCTCTCGGCGAGCACCACGCGCGGATTGAGCTGCTGCAGCCGACTGTACGGAAAGCCAAGGGAGGACAATGTTCCCGGCTTGAAGTTGGCAAACACGGCGTCAGCACCGGCAATCAGCTGACTGAGCACCTCGGCGCCGTCGTCGCTCCGTAGCTCCAACCCGAACCCCATGCTGTTGCGGTGCGTCCACGCGAACGACTCGCTCATCGGCTGGTTGTCGCGCACCTGCCGCAGTCCATCGGGGTAGTGGATGCTTTCGACCTTGATCACCTCGGCGCCCATATCGGCGAACAGGCGGCCCAATTCGCCACCGGCGACGATAACGCCGAGATCGATGATCCGCACGCCTTGCAGCGGCCGCTGGGGAACCGACGGCGACGGCACCTGCAGCGGCGCCGCGGTCCACCCGGCGCCGTCCGACCCGACCTGCGGTGCGGTTGTGCGGAAACCGGACCGCAACCCGTCGACGACGAAACAGCCCGTTGGGATCGGCGCCGTCACGCCGGGCATCAGCGACACGTCCCGCGCGGCGGCGACAGCGCGAAAGTGCGGCGAACTCAACAAGTGTTGCGGGCTCAGGACAGCTGCGATCGGCACACCGTGCGCCTGGCCAGCGTCCACCAACTCGTCCATCGTCTGGGTCGCGAACGCGAGCCGGACCAACGCGCTGATATCGCTCCAGGCGGCGAACCGCGCGGCGATCTTGTCGTACTTGGGATCCCGGAACCGGGCAGGCTCCCCCAGCCACGCCCGTAACCCGTGCCATTGGCGCGGTGACAACAGACACAGACGGACGTAGCCGTCGCGGCAGGCGTAGATCGGGTAGGCGTCCTGGTTCTTCGGTCTACCCCGCCAGCGTGACGACCCCAATCGGGCGACCGCCGCCTGACCTTGGGAGCCGAAGGGAGGATCGAGCGCCATCACCACCGCGTCGTAACGTGCAAAGTCGATATAATCCCCAGTGCCGCAACGCAATACGTTGTAGTAGGCCACCAGTACCGACCACGCGGCCTGCACAGCGGCAGTCGCGGAGGCGATCCCGTCCGGCGGGAGGACGGGCATGCCGGTGGTGGGCCCCGAGCGGGACAACACCGTGGACATCGCATAGAGCACGGGGTCGGTGGCCCGCCATGATGCGCGCGGTCCGTCGGCGCCGAAGTCGGTGACGGACATCGTTACCAGATGGTCGAACTGATCTGCGAGCCGCGCGCAGGACGTCCCAAATGCCGCCGCCTGCCCAGGCGATCCGCTGTCGACGACGATGTCGGCCGATCCGGCCAGTTCCAGGAACCGCTCACGGTCGCTCGCCTCGCGTGGGTCGAGCACTGTGCTGCGCTTGTTCGCGTTGTGCAGAGCGAATGCGACACTGACGCCGTCGACGCTGGGAGCCGCCTGTCGATCAGGATTGCCGCCAGGCGGTTCGACCTTGAGCACGTCAGCCCCGAGATCGGCGAGCAACCGTGTCACCGCGTCAGCGTCGGATCGGCCCAGATCGAGCACACGCAAGCCACCGAGCAGACCAGCAAAGGCGCCGTGGCCCGTCACACCCGCATCTGTGCCCACTCGGTCCTCCGTCCGTCCCGATCATGACCGGTTCGACCGTACCGCCTCGTGGGTGATCAGCTACTCGTTATCGCCGCCGGTGGCTGCTGCGGCATCGACGATGGAGCCTGCCGCCGCGTCCCGCGCCGCTGGCCACAGCCAGTCGCGAACCTCGGGGATGTCGTCGCCATGTGTTCGGGTGTATTCGCGGGCGGCGATGCGCTTGTCGACGAGCCGCTGGCGCAGCGTCGCGCACTTGGACTGCAGAAACGACACCCGGTCGATCACGTCGATCGCCAGGTGGTAGCGGTCGAGATCGTTGAGCATCACCATGTCGAACGGCGTGGTGGTGGTGCCCTCCTCCTTGTATCCGCGGACGTGGACGTTGTTGGCGCCGGTCCGCCGATAGATCAGCCGGTGGATGAGCCACGGGTAGCCGTGATAGGCGAAGATCACCGGCTTGTCCGGCGTGAAGATCATGTCGAATGCGCGGTTGGACAGCCCGTGGGGATGCTCGGTCGCATCCTGCAGCCGCATCAGGTCCACGACGTTCACGAACCGGATCTTCAACTCCGGCAGGCTCTGCTTGAGCAGGTCGACCGCCGCCAGCGCCTCCAGCGTAGGAACGTCTCCCGCCGAGGCGATGACGACATCGGGATCGGTTCCGACGTCCTCGGTCCCCGCCCATTCCCAGATCCCGAGGCCGCGCGTGCAATGCGCGACGGCTTCCGGCATCGTCAGGAAATTCGGACTCGGCTGCTTGCCCGCCACCACCACGTTGACGTACTGGCGCGAACGCAGGCAGTGGTCGTAGGTGGATAGCAGCGTGTTGGCGTCCGGCGGCAGGTAGACGCGGACGACGTCGGCGCTCTTGTTCACCACGTGGTCGATGAAGCCGGGGTCCTGATGTGAGAAGCCGTTGTGGTCCTGACGCCAGACATGGCTAGAGAGAAGGTAATTCAGGCTGGCGATCGGGCGGCGCCACGGGATGTGGTTGGTGACCTTCAGCCACTTCGCGTGCTGGTTGACCATCGAGTCGATGATGTGGATGAAGGCCTCGTAGCAGTTGAAGAGCCCGTGGCGGCCGGTCAGGAGGTAGCCCTCCAGCCAGCCCTGACACTGGTGCTCGGAGAGCATCTCGATGACCCGCCCGGCGCGGGCCAGGTGCTCGTCGACCTCGGGGGAGAAGAACTCGGCGTTCCACTGCTTATCGGTCGCGTCGTACACCGACTGCAAGCGGTTCGACGCGGTCTCGTCAGGCCCGAAGATGCGGAAGTTCTCTGGATTGAGTCGGATGACGTCGGTGAGCCAGCCACCGAGCACCCGCGTGGATTCGGCGATGGTGGCACCGGGCGCGGGTACGTCGACCCCGTAGCTGCGGAAATCTGGCAGCCGGAGATCCTTGAGCAGCAGACCGCCGTTGGTATGAGGGTTGTCACTCATCCGCAGCAGCCCCTCAGGCGCCAAGGTCGCGATATCGGGGTCTAGCCTTCCCTCCTCGTCGAACAGCTCGCCGACGCGGTAGGAGCCCAGCCAGTCGGCCAGGACCTGGAGATGCTCGGGGGTGTCGCGGGCGCTCGCCAACGGCACCTGGTGTGCGCGCCACGATCCGGTGGTCTTCTTGCCGTCGATGTAGTCGGGGCCGGTCCAGCCCTTCGGGCTGCGGAAGATGATCATCGGCCAGCACGGACGCTGCTCGTCACCGTCGGCGGCACGCGCCTTGATCTCGGCGATCTCGTTCATCACCTCGTCGAGGAGTTCGGCGAAGCGTCGGTGCACGTCAGCGTGATCGTCGTCCTCGGTCGCCTCGAAGAAGTACGGGCGGTGCCCGTAGCCGACCATCAGGCTCTTCAGTTCGTCAGATGGAATACGGTCCAGCACAGTCGGATTGGCGATCTTGTAACCGTTGAGGTGCAGGATCGGCAGCACTACCCCATCTTTGACCGGATGCAGGAACTTATTGGAATGCCAGCTGGTGGCCAACGCGCCCGTCTCCGCCTCCCCGTCGCCTACGACGGCGGCGACTAACAGACCGGGGTTGTCGAAGGCCGCGCCGTAGGCGTGCGACAACGCATAGCCCAGCTCGCCGCCCTCGTGGATCGAACCGGGCGTCTCGGGCGCCACATGCGACGGGATGCCGCCCGGAAAGGAGAACTGCCGGAACAGCCGTCCCAGGCCTTCGACGTCCCCGGTGATGTCGGAGTACGTCTCCGAGTACGTCCCGTCGAGGTAGGCATTCGCGACGAGACCGGGCCCGCCGTGGCCCGGACCGGTCACGTAGATCGTCGATTGGCCACGCTCGCAGATCACCCGGTTGAGATGCGCGTAGAGGAAGTTCAGGCCCGGTGTCGTGCCCCAGTGCCCGAGCAGGCGAGGCTTGACGTCGTCACGGGAGAGTGGCGTCCGCAGCAGCGGGTTACTGAGCAGATAAATCTGGCCGACCGACAGATAGTTCGCGGCGCGCCACCAGCCGTCGAGCCTGGCCAGCATCTCGTCGCTGGGTGGGTTCACCTCGGCCAGCGGCCAGGCGGTCGTCGCAGTGGTCATCAACACGCTCCTCTTCGGCGATCTTCGAACTGAGTCGTCCCTATCCAACCCCCGCATACCCAACTCGCGCCCAGTTCGTCGCTGGATGTTCACGAACGAGGCACTCAGGTACAGCCCGTACGATTACCTTGATATGTCTGACCTGAGCGCGCTGGCCGAACCGAGGCACTCCCAGCCCCACCCGCTGCTCTCGCAGTTGCACGCGATCCACCACTTCCGCATCTACGTCGATATCGCCGTGGTGGTTGTGGTGCTGGCGCTGACCAATCTGATCGCCCACTTCACCACGCCGTGGTCCAGTATCGCGGCAGTGCCTGCCGCTGCGGTCGGACTGCTGTTCCTGGTGCGCTCGCGCGGTCTGGGATGGAGCGAGATCGGCCTTGGCCGTGAGCACTGGAAGACGGGCGCCGGCTATGCACTGGCCGCCGTGCTGTTGGTGGGCACGGTGATCACGGCCGGGATCCTGCTGCCGTGGACACGGCCGATGTTCCTCAACAACAACTACGCGACGATCTCCGGCGCGCTGATCGCTTCGATGCTGATCATCCCGCTGCAGACCGTCATCCCGGAAGAGCTCGCGTTCCGCGGTGTGCTGCACGGCGCGTTGGACCGCGCCTGGGGTTTCCGAGGCGCCGCCGCCGCCGGATCGCTGCTGTTCGGGCTGTGGCATATCGCCACCTCCATGGGACTCACCAGCAGCAATGTGGGTTTCACCCGGATATTTGGTGGCGGCGCAGTCGGCACCATCGCGGGCGTGACCATGGCGGTGATCGCCACGGGCTGCGCCGGTTTCGTGTTCAGCTGGTTGCGCAGGCGCAGCGGCAGCCTGATCGCTCCGATCGCGCTGCACTGGTCACTCAACGGCCTCGGCGCACTCGCCGCGGCGGCGGTGTGGCACCTGTCGACTTGACTGCGCCCGCCACGTGCCGATCGGCGATGGGCCCTACCGACCCGAGCGCGGCAGCTTGCCTGCCGAGTGCAAGGCCATGCTCGCGCAGATATGAGCGGACGCTACACCCGCGGGCCGCTCTTGCGGGTGACTGCGGTGTACCCCAGGACCAGCACTACGGCAACGGCAATGCTGATCGCCCAGCGAATCCAGTCCGGGCCAGGCGTGCTCGCCACGCCGAGCACGCCAGAAAGCCAATAGCCGATCAGCGAGCCGACGATGCCGATCGCGATGGTGATCAGGATGCCAATGGATTGCTTTCCAGGGATGAGAAGACGCGCCAGCGCACCGATGATCGCCCCACCGATAATGGCGCCGATGATGTCCAGGAACATGTGAACTCCTCAAGCCGTAGGACAGAACCGTTTTTACTCTAGGCGTGGCAGCAGACCCGATGGTGGTGTTACGTCAATCGTCACGCAAGTGTGCGCGCTTGGTGTCCAGATCTTCACAGTCGACGACGACATCGGTGATCGGCACGTAGCCACCACGACCTTGGGCGTCGACGAGCATCCGGTTCCGTCGCGGCGACCGTTCGATCCGACCGGCAGCGACGACGTCCGGGCGGACGGCGTGCTTTAGGCTGGCGGGGAGCCCATCTCGGGAACCGGAGTGGCCACCGGCACAGGGACCCCGACGGGTGACCCGACCGGCGCAGGCTCGACCGGAGCGTTGGGATCCACCGCAGGCGCTGGCGCATTGGGGTCGACGACAGGGGGCGGCGGCGGGTACCACGGGAGGATGGACTCGGCCAGCGCCTGGGCAGCTGCCTTATCGACCGGGCTGTTCGCTGTTCCGAGCCACACCACGAACCACCGTTCCTGGTTGGCTCCGGCGTTGGCGGCGCCGTCGGGCAACGTGTTGCCGATGGCCGCGGCCCAGATCTGCCCGTTCGGCTTGGTGGTGTCGGTGAAGTCCACCTCGTAGTACGACGCCGCACCCGGAACACCGCCCGCGTTGAGCGCGACGGTCTCCTGGTTGATCCGCGTGCCCGGATAGGGCATGAAGAACTCGCCCATGTCCGAGGCCAAGCGCTGCGCTGCCTTGGTGTTGTCGGGTTCGGCACCTGCGAACAGTTTCAGATCGAGCTTGCCGATGAGGATGCTCGTGTCGGCGACGTCCGGCTTGGTGAGCAGCGACGAGCCGTACGTCAGCTGCGACGTGTCGCTACGTTCAAATCCTGCGGGGAGGACGAAGGTCAACCCGCCAGCCTCGTCGGTGATGCGTCCGGGCTCTACCGGCGCCGGGGTGGCAGCGGGATCTGCGGGCTCAGGCGCGACGGTCGGGTCCACCGGGGCGGCGGGGTCCACCAGCGCGGGTGTGGCATTGGGATCGGCGGGCGCGGGAGCCGGTGTGTCCGTGGCTGGCGGCAGCGGGTCGGGTTCGGCGAATGCCGTGGTACCCGGCAGCATGAAGGTCACCGCGGCCGCGCCCGCACACGCCGCCGCTGCGAACTTCACCGAGAGACCGTTGCGTCTTTTCCGTCTGGCATCCGGCTGATCCATGAAGACGAAACTACAGTGTCGAGCCCATGACGCAAATGTGAGTTGCTCTCAGCGTGTCGCATCGGCCGATAGCTGGAGCCGCGTCAATAGGTACCTAAAGTGCCGCATTCACCGGTGAGCAGCGTTGCTGAGAAGTGCGATTCCTGGCCCCTCCCCCTCATGCCAGTAGGTGTTGCTGAACGCGCGCCGCTAACATCGCTGGGCGGGGCCACCACGGGCGATGGCCGACGACACCGCTCTGACCTCCCCGGCTACCCACCGTCGCGCCATTGTTCACATCGTTAAGAGTCAGATTCCACAAAACTAGCTACTGTCCAGTAACATCACCCGAGATCGACGCCATCACTGCGCGGCATCCCAAGCACCGACCCGTCGGTGTGCCACGATCGGAAGACCGATGGCGTGGGGGTTCAGCGCTGAACTTAGAGGAGGTCATGGCGATGGATGTGCTGGTCACAGGCGGAGACACACTGCTGGGACGCACGATTGCGGAGGGCTTCCGCGACGATGGCCACCGAGTGGTCCTGAGTGGGGCACGACGCGACGACCTTGAGGTCGCTGCCAAAGAACTCGACGTTGACGCAGTGGTGTGCGACAACACCGACGCCGACAGCATCGGCGAGGTGATCAGGCTGTTCCCGAGCCACCTGGACACCATCATCAACGTTCCGGCCCCCGTATGGGAGAGCGGCGATCCCCGCACCTTCTCGCTGACTGACCACGCCAGCGCGTGGCGCACCGAACTCGACACCACGATGATCTCCGCGGTCCTGACAGTTGCGGCCCTCGGCGATCACCTGCGTTCGGGCGGCTCGGTCATCAGCGTCGTGGCAGACAACCCTGCCGAAGGCAGCGCAGCGGCGGCCGTCAAGGCCGCCCTGTCGAACTGGACCGCTGGGCGGGCCGTGCAACTCGGCACCCGCGGAATCACCGTCAACGTCGTGGCCGCGGGACGCGGCTCATCGTCGGGATACGACGGCCTGTCGAGCACCACCGCACCGTTGGAGACCGAGATCTCGCGGCTGGCATCGTTCCTCGCCACCCCCGGTGCGCGGCACATCACGGGCCAGACGCTGCATGTTAGCTCGGGCAAGCTGGTCAACTTCGGCTGAAGCCGAGCTGACGTATTCCAGGCGTATTCCCGGGTTCGCGTGCAGCGAACCCGGGAGCGCAGATCCGCAACCGGTGGTTAGGTCGCAACGGTGACCATTCGACTCGGCTACCAGATCCCCAACTTCTCCTACGGCACCGGCGTTGAGCGCCTCTTCCCTACTGTGGTTCAACAGGCTCAGGAGGCCGACGCGGCAGGTTTCGACGCGGTATTCGTGATGGACCACTTCTATCAACTTCCCGGAATCGGAACGCCGGATCAGCCGATGCTGGAGGCCTACACCACCTTGGGCGCGTTGGCCAATGCCACCGAGAACGTGCAGCTGGGAACACTGGTCACCGGAAACACGTACCGGAATCCGACGCTGCTGGCCAAGGCCATCACCACCCTCGACGTGATCAGTGCGGGCCGGGCGATCCTCGGCATCGGCACGGGGTGGTTCGAACTCGAACACGACCAGCTCGGTTACGAATTCGGCACTTTCACCGACCGATTCAACAAGTTGAACGAGGCGCTCGACATCATCCTGCCGATGCTCGAGGGCGCGCGGCCGACGGTCGAGGGCAGGTACTACCGAACGCAGGACGCGATGGCCGAACCGCGATATCGCGACCACATTCCACTCATGATCGGCGGCAGCGGCGAGAAGAAGACCATTCCGTTGGCAGTCAAGCACTTCGACCATCTCAACGTCATCGCAAGTTTCGATGATCTGGCGGCCAAGGTCAGGGTGGTCAACGAACAATGCGAGAAGATCGGTCGTGACCCGGCGACACTCGAGACCAGCATGCTGGTGACGGCTCTGCCTGATGACAAACTGACCGTCTACGACGTGCCGGTGGCGGAGCGGGCACGCACCGTCGTAGGAACCCCCGAGGCGATCGCTGAACAGATCAAGACCAAGGTTTTTGACGCGGGCATCGACGGCGTCATCTTCAACCTGCTGCCCCACTACGTTCCGGGTGCGGTCGCGGCCGTGGGCGCTGCCGTCAAAACCCTCGTTGCCGGGTAAACCAGACATTACGGGGTAACTAATCTCACCGAGGTCGGCGCGCTGGACTGAACTGGGACGGCTACCGTGTGGGTTGTATTTGATGTGTCGCGCAACGAGGAGTCAGAAGTGAGTCATCCCGGAGCCACTGCATCTGATCGGCATAAGGTCGTCATCATCGGTTCAGGGTTCGGCGGTCTGACCGCTGCCAAGACGCTGAAGCGTGCGGATGTGGATATCAAGCTGATCGCCAAGACCACGCATCACCTGTTCCAGCCGCTGCTGTACCAAGTGGCGACGGGCATCATCTCCGAAGGTGAGATCGCTCCCCCCACCCGGGTGATCCTGCGCAAGCAGGAGAACGCGCAGGTGCTGTTGGGCGACGTGACGCATATCGACCTCGAGAAGCAGACGGTCGACTCGGTCTTGTTGGGTCACACCTACCGCACCCCATATGACAGCCTGATCATCGCCGCCGGTGCCGGTCAGTCCTACTTCGGCAACAACCAGTTCGCCGAGTTCGCACCGGGCATGAAGTCGATCGACGACGCGCTGGAGCTGCGAGCCCGCATCCTAGGCGCATTCGAGCAGGCCGAGCGGTCCAGCGATCATGCCCGCCGCGAGAAGCTGCTCACCTTCGTCGTGGTCGGCGCAGGCCCTACGGGCGTCGAGATGGCGGGGCAGATCCAGGAGTTGGCCGACCAAACTCTCAAGGGCTCCTTCCGCCACATTGACCCCACCGAAGCGCACGTCATCCTCCTCGACGCCGCACCGCAGGTACTCCCTCCGTTCGGTGAGAAACTTGGCGCTGCCGCCCAGAAGCGGCTGGAGAAGTTGGGCGTCGAGGTCCAGCTGGGCGCCATGGTCACCGACGTCGACCGGAACGGCCTGACGGTCAAGGATTCCGATGGCACGATCCGTCGCATCGAATCGGCGTGCAAGGTGTGGTCGGCCGGTGTGTCGGCCAGCCCGCTTGGCAAGGATCTCGCAGATCAGTCCGACACCGAGATCGACCGTGCCGGGCGCGTCAAGGTGCTGCAGGACCTTTCCATCCCAGGCCATCCCAACGTGTTCGTGGTGGGCGACATGGCCGCCGTCGAAGGTGTTCCAGGCGTGGCGCAGGGCGCCATCCAGGGCGGCAAGTACGCGGCGAAGTTGATCAAGGCCGAGGCGGCAGGTGCCGCCCCGGCGGAGCGCGAGCCGTTCAAGTATTTCGACAAAGGCTCGATGGCGACGGTGTCGAAGTACAACGCCGTCGCGCAGATCGGCAAGTTAGAGTTCAGTGGTTTCCTCGCGTGGCTGGCGTGGTTGGGCCTGCACCTGATCTACCTGGTGGGTTTCAAGACCAAGATCGCGACCATCATGTCGTGGACGGTGACGTTCCTGAGCCGTCAGCGCGGTCAGTTGACCATCACCGAGCAGCAGGCCTACGCCCGAACGCGAATAGAGAACCTCGAGGAGATCGCGGCCTCGGCCCAGGAAGCAGAGAAACAAGCAAGTTAGCGGGCTACAACCGCCCGCCCTGCCACGTCGTCAGCACCCCTCCGGCCGCCAGCGCCAGGGGGGTGCCGACTGCCTCAGCGGTCCCGGCGAACGCCCCTTTCGGATAGCGCAACTCGCTCACCATCGCCCGCGGCGTCGTCAACGCGTCGTCGGCCACGGATCCTGCCCCCAATTCGACGCGATGACGCAGGAGAGGTCTGCGCTCGATGTCAGCGTGCAGCAGACCCGACCAGAATCCGTCCCGCTCGCCTGAGCGGCCGATCTGGACGCGTTCACGGATTCGCAGCAGACCGCTATCGGCGATCGCGATCCGCAGTTCGGTCATGTGCCGGGCGTCGGCGGCGACGATCGTGGGTTCCATGTCGATATCGAGAACACCCGCGCAATCGAGCGTCCAACGCGAATGGGACGTGCGCTCCTTCGCACTGGGCAGCGCCATCATTGCCGCCGCCGTTCGGAGTCGCAGCCGTGCTCCCGACTCGACCACCACGCGCATGGCGATGGCGTCGCCACCCAGCGGTGTCGCCGCAGACGACACCAGATGGACTGTGCCATCTGATGTCTCACGGCCCGCAATGCCGCCGCGGCACTCGATTCGCGGCCTGCGGTCTCGGCTGGCCACGATCACGACGTCGGATCGCATCACACCGGATGCGCCACACGGAGTTGCTCGCGCACCCAGGCCAGCACCTGGGTGGCAGCGGGATCCTCGGTCAGGGAGATGAGTTCGAACGGCCTGCCGTCCCGCACCGCGCTCGCATCGCGCCGCATCACCTCAAGGTCGGCCCCGACCATCGGGGCCAGGTCGGTCTTGTTGATCACCAACAGATCAGAGAACGTCACACCCGGTCCGCCCTTGCGTGGCACCTTGTCGCCACCCGCGACATCGATGACGAAGATCTGGACGTCCACCAGACCCGACGAGAACGTCGCGGTGAGGTTGTCGCCACCGGACTCCACCAGGATGAGATCGAGCGCGTCGTGGCCCGCTATCAGGTCGTCGATGGCGTCGAGGTTGGCGGTGATGTCATCGCGGATCGCAGTGTGAGGACAACCGCCCGTCTGCACCGCGGCAATCCTGTCGTCCGGCAGCACGGCGTTTCGGCGCAGGAAGTCGGCGTCTTCGGTGGTGTAGATGTCGTTGGTGAGCACGGCCAGTGACAGTTCCTCACGCAACTGCCTGCACAAGGCCGCGACCAAGGCAGTCTTGCCTGAACCGACGGGCCCACCGACGCCGATTCTCAGCGGTTCGCCCTCGACTCGCACTCGGCGCGGCCGCTCCGTGTGGGAGTGCGGTTCTCCGTCGATGAAATGTGGTGGCATGGCTTACCTTTCACGAAACAAACAGGGGTCGTTCGCGTTCGATATGGCGCTGGGCAAGCACGTCGAGCAAAGGATCGGACAGGTCGGCCAATCCGGTTACCGCTTCCGTGGCAGTCGATTCACACAGTGCGCAAAGCGTGAAAGTGATGGCCGCGACGTCGGCCGGGTCCAGCGCGAGGAGCCGCTGGGCGGCGGTCGCCGAACCCGTCATGGTGGTGTAGACGAGGGATAGCGCGGTGTGCTCGACCTCCAGGCCACTCACGGTGCCCACCACACCGGCCGCGACCGCCAGATGCTGGGCAGTGCCCAGCGCCGCCCAGCGTTCCCCGGGCCAGACCCTGCGGGCCAACCGCGCCAGCCCACGACCCTGTCCGCGCGACGCCAGGCGCGCAGCGGGAGACGGTGTGCGCGCATCGGTTTCGGCGTCGGCGAGCTCCACCGACAGCGCACCGGTCTGGACAGCGACAGCGATCGATGCGGTCACCAGTCCCGTGGTGCGGATCCTGCGACGCAGGAATGCCTCGACCGACGCCGTGTCGACGAGCAGCCCGCTGGTCACGGCCTCTTCGACCCCGCCTGAATGCACATGCCCGCCGGTGGG
>JBPPMS010000122.1:0-41646 GCA_051306175.1 Mycobacterium sp.
TGGCCTTGCCGGTTCTCCTGCGATGCTTACCTGCCATCTGCCAGCCCTTTCCCTAACCGCGCCGTTGCGACGTGACGAAGCTAACACGATATTGACGGAGGCGTCCACAAATCAGCAAACTGATCGAGAACGTCACAGCGTCGATATCGGCTGGCAGTGCGACCCGGGCGGCGCGCGCAGATCGCACGGATCCGGGTGGCCTACCACGCTGTCGGCGGCGATTCGAGGGTGAAGTTGAGCTTTCCGTACGACACTCGCACCTCGCCCTGCGGCCCCTGCACGATCGCCGAAGCTGTCAGCCGTCTACCTACAGCTAATAGGCATCTCGCGGACCCTGTTCAGCCTTCCCCTGCGATGAAAGATAGCCACAAGCGGCTGCAGCGCCAGCCGTCCAGCCCCGCCGCGGTCAACGCCACGACGGAGGCCGCTCACACCCCGGTATGGGAGGGCGCCGGATCAGGTGGCGGCAGTGCTGGGTGCGATCACAACTGAGGAGTGAGGTCCAACGTGGTGATGCTGTAGAGGTTGTTGACCAGCCAATCGCGGCCTTCGCGCTGCAACGTCACCTGATAGGACCAGTAGCTCAACTTCGGGATGTCATTGGTCAGCGTGCTGCTGCTGGTCTGGTTGGTGTACACCACGACGGTGGCCTCGTTCTCGCTCAGCGCTTCCACCGCCGCCCCGACCACCACGGTGCGCTTGGTCACCTGCAGCTGTTTACTCTGCGGCACAACGGTTCCCATGAGCTCCCGGTACTGCACGGCCAGGTCACCGGCGAGGTACTTCCCTGCCCGCGCGGGTAGCGAGTCGACATCCGCTGGCGTGTAGGTCCACAGCGTCGTCAACGCATCGGCCGCCGTGGCGGCCACCCGCTCTTTGATGGCGACCGTGGCCCGGGCATTCAGGTAGGGCTGCGCTGTCGCACCGGCGAATCCGGCTGCACCGACGAACAATGCGGCAGCCACGATCAGTACCACCGCGGCGCGACGACGCATGGCGCGCAGTCGCGCGGGTTCGCACTCCTCGGCTTCGGCGGCCGGCGTGACGTCGTCTCCTGAGCCCTCTTCGGCCGCGGTCTCGGATTCCGCGCCGACAGGAGATTCGGCGGCCTCAGTGGTAGTGGCCGCATCAACCTCGACGGTGGCGTCCGGATCAAACAGCGATCCGGTTCGTGCAGTGACCTTTTCGTCGCTCGGACAAGCGGCCGCGACCGTATCGACACTGTTGACCGTCGTGGCGTCGTCGGAGCCGGTCATGTCGAGCGGTTGACGAAACCTGGTCACAGTGCCTCTTCCAGTCGGCTGATTTTCCACTGGTCTCCCTCCCTGGCAGCCGTGATGGACCACCGATTCCACCGTTCGACCGGCTGCGTCCCGTCCGGCGACGTGGTCGAGATGGTGGTCAGCACAAGCAGGTCGGCGCTGCCGTCGGCATTCCACCTCTCCACCCCGGCTTCGGAGACGGTCCCCGCCGCCGGCTGCGATATCGCCACCTCCACCAGCAGCTGGATCTTTCTCTCCTGGAACTTCGTGGCGAAGTCGCCGGTGGCCTGGGCCTGGATCGCATCGGCGTACCCGTTGGCGTTGAACGGATCCGGCGAGGTGAACTGCGTCATGAAATGGCGCACGTAGGCCAGCAGCGAAGCGCCGTCCCGGTCCTGGCGATAGTTGTCCGAGTGGGCCTGCAACAGGAACACACTGGCGACCAGCGCCGCCACCACCAGCACCACCGCCGCGCCGATCGCCGCGGGCAGGCCCCACCGACGAGTCCCCGGCTCGCTCTCGACGACGGGTTCGTCCTCGGCCACCCTGAGCGGTTCCAGCTTGCGGCGAGGACTCACTTCGGTGCCTCCACCGGCGGCTGCTGTTTGGAGAGGACCTCAAGGTTGGACAGCAGCCACTCCCCGTCGACCTTCTCGAAGGACACCCGCACGGCCGTCGTCACAAAGGTGACGTCCTCTTCGCTGTGGACGCGAGTGCCGTGCAACATGATCAGCATCGACCCGCGGTCAGGCGTGGCGGCTAGGATTGCCTGGCCGACGGTCCAGAAGTCGTTGGTGAAGGGCGGCTGCGAGGCGGCCGTCAACTGATCCTGGACGAGTTGGGGCCGGTACCCCTCGGTGACGCGGGTCTGCGCGTTGGTGAAATCCGCGCCCCTGGTATCAGCCCCGAAGCTCAGGACGTCCTCAACGATCATCGGCCCATCCACCGCGAGTTGCTCGCGCGCCACATCGACTGCCCGCTCATACCGGAAGACCGCGAAATAGTTGCACCCGACGGCGACGGCGCACAGTGCCGCGACCGCGAACACCATGATCACCGTCCACCGCCGCGCCACAGGTCGCTGCCGCCCTGCGTTGCGCTCCACCCGCCGCACTTCGGTGCGGGTCAGCAGATCAGCGAAAGTTCGGTGTCGCGAATCCCACAGTGGCCATAACCAACCGATACCCACCGCGACTGTGTCCATCAGGTGGGCCAGGTCGCGCAGCATCAGCCGGATCAGACCGACGTCCTCTCCGTCGCGCCGCACCACCGCGATGCCGAACAACGCCCGCCCCAGGGTCCAACCCCAGAACCCAGGCAACACAACACGATTCACGGCCACCGCGACGACTGCGAGGACGAAGAACGAGACGTAGACCCACCGCAGCACACCGTGCTGGGGTGAAGCCGCCTGCAGCACCGCCATTGTCGCGGCCAGGGCCGCGCCGAACACCACGTCCACCGCCAGCGCTCCCGCGCGAGGCAACCAGCCGGCCAGGCGCTCGGTCGACGTCGTGGAGTTGATCTCCACCGTCTTCTGGGCCTCGTCGTCCTCTGAGGTCTCCAGGTCGACGACAGCTGTCACGATGACACCTGGTCCAGCCCTGCGATCTTCCAGGCCCCGTCCTCCGACTGCATCGATACCCGCAGTCGATAGCTGAAGAACTCCTCCCCGTCGGTGTTGGTGATCTTCACCTTGACTGCCACCAACACCTGCACCGTCCCGTCGGGAAGGTGCCGCTCGACGGCCCCGCGCAGGTTGGCCACCTCGACCTTGGCCTGCGCCACCTGGTATGCATCGGCGATCAGACCCACCATCAGTCCTGCCTGGGTGGCGTAGTCAGCCGTCATGCACTCGTAGACCTTCTGCTGGCCGGCAAGCATCGCCGACGCATCGGGCGCATGAGTGGCCGCTACGCAGTCCTTGGCCGCCAGCAGAGCCTGGCCATCGGCGTCCGCAATCGCCACGTTGTGCTGTTCTGCCCTCAACGCCAGATAGCCCGCCCCGCCGAGTGCGCCGGCGAGCAGCACCAGCAGCACCGCCACCGACGTGATCCACCGGCCTCTGACCCGCGACGGTGCGACCGATACGTTCGGGTCGGGCGGAACCTCTGATGCGCTGACGGCTTCTTCGGCGTTGGCGGGGCCGACCGCGTCGGCAGCGTCGTGGCCGTCAGTGTCGGCGGAGTTCAGCTGGCCGGGGCCAGCATCTCCATCCATCCTTCGTCTCCTGTGTTCGTCGAATTCTCAACGGTATACCGCACACCGTCGGGGCCGACCACCTCGGCGCTGGCCGGCGTGTAGACGGCCGAGCCGGATGTCTGCGCTGCCGGCGTGTAGACGCACGGATTGGGTTGCTGGCCATTACATTGCACCGTGCCACCCTGGTTGGGTGGTGTGAGCGGGTCGCTGACGGGGCCCGGCGGCGCAGGCACCATATTGCCAGGTAGCGGATTGAGCCCGTTGTTGATGGTCGGCGCCGGTATCACGTTGCCCGGCTCGACCGGCTGGTCACAGCGCGCCGCCGGGGCAGGGCAGTTCAGAATCTGGTTGGGGTCGCCGTACCAGGGGTTGGTGCCGAGCGGCACATACGGACCCTCACCGCGGCACTCCATTGGCGTCGCCGCGCGCTTGCCCGGGACGTCGGCGCACGGATAGTTGCGGGCGCCACGCACCACGTTTTGAGCGTCCTGAGGGATCCTGCAGTACATGATGTCGTCGGACAGCGGTGCCGTCGTGGTGTCGGCTGGGGAGCGCCACTCGCTCGCGGGCATGAAGCCGGTCAGGCACGGCGGCGGGTGGTTGAGCGCGAAGTTGAAATCCAGCAGCGCGTTGTTCTCGATCGTGCCGCCGACGGTCTGGGCGATCGACGCGGCCTGCGGCAGGACCACGAGCGTCTGCTCGACGCCGTTGTTGTAGCGCTTGAGCATATCCAGCACGATCGACAGATTCGCCAGCACCTGCGGCAACGAGTCGCGAACGTCGCCCAAGAGAGCGCTCAACTCCTCAGCCGTCGGCGCGGCCTGGTTCAGCACGTTACGCAACGTCGCGTCGTTGGCAGCGGTCTGGCTGAAGATCGTGTTCAGGTTCGCCGCCCAGGTGCCGATCGCGTCGCCGGAGTCGACCTGGCTGTTGATCAGCGGTTCGGACTGGACGATGATGTCGTCGATATCCCCGAGATTGGCCCGAAAGTCGCCGACCACCAATTGGGTGGAGTCGACGAGTCGCTGCAGCGCGGGCCCGAGACCGCCGACCGCACTCGACGTCTCGTCGAGCAGCAAGGCGATCTTGTCTTTCGGTAACACCGCCAGCGCCTGGTTCGCCGTGTCGAGCGCTGGGCCGATTTCGCGCGGAACGGAGCTGTTGGTGATGAGCGCAGTCCCGTCAGTGGGAAAATAGTCGGTCGCGCCGCCCTCCGACGTGAGGTCGATGTACTGCTCACCGATTGCCGACACCGAATGCACGTTGGCCTGCGCGTCCAGCGGGATCCGGTAGTCGTCGGTGATGCTCAGCGTCGCCTGGGCGCCCGTCTCGGTGGGTTTGACGTCGGTGACCTTGCCGATAGTAATGCCTCGGAAGGTCACATTCGACGTGGCGTACAGGCCGCCTGAAGCCTCGAGATCGACGGTGACCTTGTACTGCTCGAAGCCGACCAGCGTAGGCAGGCGCAGGTAGTACACGCCGAGGGCGGTCAGCGCCAGCACGGTCAGCACCAGGAAGAGGACGAGCTGACCAATGATGAATCGGGTTAGGCGCATAGCACTCAGTTCCTCTGCACGAGCGGACCGCCCGGGGCGTTGTTCGGATTCACTACGAACCGCACGTCCGGAAGCATCGTGTTGGGATCGCGGCCCCAGGCCTGCTCCAACGCACGGAGCGCACCCGAGAAGCCGGTGCCGGTGAGGATGCTGTTGTCGAGCGTCGACAGCGTCAGGTCGATCGTGGGCGAGATGTTGATGTAGTCGCCCCTGAATACTTTGCCGACCCTGTCGACGGTGAACGGAAGGGACAGCAGCAGCAGAGTGGCCTCAGGGACATCCGGTGCGGCGATGGCTAGCTGTTCCAACGGGCGCTGCAGCGTTTCGAGGTTGTAGTGCAGATCCTCTCGGGCCGCTGACAACGCGTCGGCGGTCACGTCGCCGAATCGGCCAAGGGCCTCGATGGCGTCGGCGAACAGATCGCGCTGGTTAGCGAAATACTCGATCAGCGGCGGGAATTCGGTGAGAACCTGATCCAGTGTGTCGGAGTTTGCGGCCGCAATCGCCAACAGCTCGGCGGTCGAGTCGATGGCTCGCACGATGTCCTCGCGCTGCCTGTTGAGCTCGGTGGTGAACGTCGCAAGGTTGCCGAGGAAGTCACGAATCTGTTCGGCATTGCCGGACAGCATGTTGTTGACCTCGGTCTGGATGATCTCAAGGTTGGGGATGCCACCGCCGCGCAACACCACCGCGATGCTGGCCAAGGTGCGCTCGGTGGTCGGATACGACGACGACTGCGCAAGCGGGATCATGTCGCCGTCCTTGAGCATCTCCGACGACGGGTCCTCGGGCGCGGCCAATTCGACGTGCTGCGAACCGAGCAGGCTGGTCTGCCCGATCATCGCGGTCGCGTTGGTCGGCAGCTGGACGCTCTTGTCCAAGCCGATCGTGAGCGTCGCGATCCAGTTATCCAGGGTGATCGCCTTTACCGTGCCCACGAATACGTCGGCGACGCGGACGCGGCTGTTGACGTTGAGCGCCAACGTGTCCGGCATCTGCACATAGAGGGTGTAGGTGTCCGCGCCGCTACCCGCACCGCCGGGGAGCGGCACGTTGGCGATGCCGCGCCACGAGCTGCACGACGACACGACCACCGCGATCAACCCGAGCGCCAGAGTCCTGGTGACAAGCCGCTTGCCTGTCCAGGCCCGCTTCATTGTCCCGGTCCCAACGGCAATTGCTCAGGCCCGGGCTCTTCGGCCGCACCCAACGGCGCCGATTCGACCGGCGTCGCCGGCACCGGTGCGCCGGGCGCGGGCACCTCCGCCGCCAGTGGCGGCTCGGCCGGCGCGGGAGTGACCCCGGCGGGAATCGGTGCACCGAGCAAACCCGCGAGACTTTCTGGGGCCAACATGTTCTGAGTGAATTGTTGCAATTCCAGCCCGTCCATTCCCGGAGCGATCAGCCAGCCGGGCTCGTGGTTGCCGTGCGAGAACAACGTGTCGCGCGCCCAGACACCGGGCACCGTCGTGTCCTTGTACCCGGGCGGCGGCCGCAGCCGCTCCTCGGAGTAGGCCACCATGCCGGGCAGCGTGTCTGCGCCGTTGAACAGGCTAGCCGAGAACGGCGGGTAGTTGAACTTGATGGCGTCGAAGATCGGGCCGAGGTACTGCGCGCACAGTTCCGCCGACTCCTGGTAGCCCAGCCTGCTGGCGGACTGGATGGAGCTGCAGATGAACTCCATCGGGTTCGCGAAGTTGTTGATCACCGGCAGGATCGTCAACGCACCGTGGGCGGGCTCGTAGATGGCGGCCAGGTTGGCAGCCAAGTTGGGCAGTACGTGCAGCGCCGTCTCGAGGCCGTCGCGCGGAACCGGCTGCAAGATGGCGTTAGTGACCTCGGCGAGGTTGTTGATATCGGCGGTCAAGACCCCACGGTTCTCCGCCAGCAGGTCCTGGGTGGCCCTCAGCACACTGTCGAGCTGCGCAATGGTGGCGGCCACCTCCTGATCGGACTGGGTCAGCCCGTTGGTGAATGAGGCGAGGTTGTTGTTCAGCGCCACATATCGCTGGTCGTCCTGGTAAAGCGCGGTGACGAACAGTTTGAGACTTCTGACCACGCCGAAGAAGTCGCCGCGCCCCTCGGACAACGCGGTCAGGGATGTCGACAGGTTGTTCAGCGTGGTGTTGATCAAGTCGCCCTTGCCTTCGAGCCCGTCGGCGAACGCGTTGAGCACGTCGCCGAACGGACCGTCGGGCTGTGCCTCGGTGGGACCGAGCTCGCCGACGATGTCGGTGATCTGATTGCGCAGGTCGTCCCATTCGACCGGCACCTGCGTGCGCTCCGGCGGAATCTCCGCGCCGTCCTGCAACGCTTCGCCACCGCTGTAGGCCGGCACCAGCTGGATGGTGCGCGACGCGACCAGGCTCGGGTTGAGGATGACGGCCTGCGCGTCGGCGGGCACCTTGTACTTGTTGTCGTAGTGGAAGGTGACCTTCATCAGGTCGCCGGTCTCGTTGGGTTCGATCGCGTCGATCTTGCCCACCTGGACGCCCATGATCTGGACCTTGTCACCGACATAGAGCGCATTGGCTTCGGTGAAGTACGCGACCACGGTATTACGGGTGAGCTGCTTGTACAGCTGTAAACCGAAGTAGCCGGCCACCAGCGCCATGATCACGACGATCGCGCCGATGACGATCGCCCACCGCGATACCGTCGGCAGTTTCATCTGCCGGATGTTGAAGACAGTCGACACAGGCTAACCTCCCGTTCCTGGGTCCGGCGGAGCGATCTGCAACTCGGGCGACAGTGGTACCGACTGGGTGTCGTTGGCGGGCAGGTCCGGGATGGGGACCGGGGTACCGGGCACCACCGGGACCGGTTCGCCGGGCACCGCGGCCTGGGTGACGCCCGGCTGTGGGGGCAGTCCCTCAGGATCGGGCTCCGACGTCAGCACGTTGGTGGGCGCGGGGTACGGGCCCTCGGGCACCGGACCGAACGGACCGTCGACGGCCTCGGCACACGGCAGCGGATTCTGCGGGGTCGGAAGGTTGGCGGGGTCGGGCGTGTACGAGCAGGGCGCACCCACCTCGACCGCGGGCCCCAGCCCCGGTCCCTCGATGACCGTCGGCGCCGGTGGCGGCGCCCCGTTGGGCAGCCGGGTGCCGCTGGGATCAGGGAACTGGAAGGCCGGCAGGCCTGCATCACCCCAGAACTTCTGCGGATCGATGCCGCGGTTGCGGAACGCGGCGTCGATGAACGGCTGCAGCAGCTGGCCGGGAACGAGGTTGACCAGCAGCGCCTTGAAGTACGGACCCGAGCCGACCGCCTCGGCCAGTGAAGCAGCATAGTTGCGCACGGTGCCCAGCAGGTCCGCGAAGTCGTACTTGTGTTTCACCAGCAGGTCACTGATGGTACGCAGCTGCTCCAGCACGCGATTGAGGTTCGGATTGTCGTCAATCAGCCCCTCGAACTGCACGGACACCGCCTGCACGTTCTCCAGCAGGTAGTCCACCGCGGAGCTGCGCTCGTTGAGCGCAGACAGCAGCGTCTGCGAGCCGAGGAGCAGCTGGCGGATCTGGCCGCTGCGGTCGCCGAGAACCTCGGCGACGAGGTTGGCGTTGGCCAGCAGCTCCTTGAGCTCTTCGTCGCGCTTAGCGGTGGTCTCGGAGAAATCCGACACCCCTTCGAGCGCAGCACTCAAGTTGGGGGACGTCTCGTTGACCGTCTCCGACAGCACGTCGAGCGAGCGCTTGACCGTGGTGATGTCCCACTCACTCGCCGCCTTGGTGACATCGAAGAACGCGTCGTAGATCTGGTAGGGCGTGGTGCTCTGCCCCACCGGCAGAATGCCGTTGGCGCGCAACACATCGGTGCCCCGCGGCTCGATCTCCAGGACCTTCCTACCCAGGATCGTGTCGGTGCGGATGGCCAGGCGGCTGTCGGTGCCGATCTGGTTGGTGCCGAGGGTGAAACCCATCAGGACGTGGTCGCCCTCTATTTCCATCGACTGCACGGTGCCGACGTCGACGCCCGCGATGCGGACGTCGTCGCCGACGTTGATGCCGCCGGAGTCGGTGAACTGGCCGAAGTAAGCAGGCGTGGCGAACAGCATCGGCACGCTGGTGAAACTCTGGCCGATGCCGATGACCAACAGCGTCAGGATGACGCCGAGCAGGCCGGTGCGGACGAGGTTGCCGCTTTCCAATGTCCTCATTGCGGGGTGCACCTGCCACTGGACTGCGACGTGAGCCTGACGGTTCGGACCGGTCCACCTGGTTGCAGTCCGTTGAGCCGCAGCGATATGTCACAGATATACAAGTTGAAGAAGTCGCCATAGATGCCGCCGGAGCGGCCGAGGAGCTGGAACGCACCCGGCCACTTGGTCAGGACCTCGTCTAGATAGTCGATCTCGTCAATCAATGGCTGTTGCACGTTCTCCAGGTGGCCGATGGTGCTCTGCAGCGCCGGACGCTCGTCGGCCAGCAGGTCACCGACCGTGCCCGCAGCGGTACTGATGTCGGCGACCGCCTGTGCCAGCGGGTCGGCGCGGGTCTCGAGTCCGCTGATCAGGACCTGCAAGTTGTTCACGGTCTGGTCGAACTCCTGCTGGTGTTTGACAGTGGTGGCCAACACTGTGTTGAGGTTGGTGATCACCTCGCCGATGGCCTGGTCACGCTCGGCCAGGCGGGAGGTGAGTTCGGCAGTCTGGACCAGGATCTGGTTGATCGTTCCGCCCTGGCCCTCGAACACCGTGATCAGCGACTGAGCCAGGCTGTTGACCTTCTCGGCGTCAAGCGCCTTGAACAGGGGCTTGAACCCCCCGATCAGCGCGTCGAGATCCAGCGCGGGTGTGGTGCGGCTCAACGGGATCAGACCGCCTTCGGGCAGTGTGCGATCGCTGCCCTCGCCCTCGCCGCGCTTGAGTTCCAGATAGCGATTACCGATCAGGTCGGAGTAGCGGATCTGGGCGGTGGTCGACTGGTACAGCGGCAGTGTCCTGTCGACGTTGAAGTCGATCATCACCTTCGAGCCGCCGTCGACCAACCGGATGCTGTCGATCTTGCCTATCTCGACACCCGACGCGCGCACGAACTGACCCGCGCGCAGGCCGCTGGCGCTGCTGAACTCCGCCGAGTAGGTGACGGTGCGATCGAAGCGCATTTGACCGAACACGATGATGATGACGCCGGTGAACACCGACAAAACCACCGCGAAGATCCCTAGCTTGAATACTGTGCCTGCGATTTTCATGGGTTGATCGTCAGCTCCCCACCCTGGCGACCCCAGACGTATTCCTGCAGGATCGGTTGACCCAACTCGAAGTGGTTGTACGGCGCGATGCTGGCGCCGGTGTCCATCACCAGGAACGGCGCTGGCCACAGGCTGTCGCGGTCGATCGAGGCCCAGCATCCCGGCGAACCGCCCGGACCGCCACTGGCGTTGACCCGGGGCAGATTATCAGGGAAGACGTACGGATTCTCGGCGCCCAGGATCGCGACATTGGCCGCCAACGAATAGCCGTTGGCGCCCAGCGCTCCGTTGACCAGCGGCACCGCCTCCTTGAGTCCGCGCACCGTGCACACCACCTCGGGGCTGTACTCGTTGAGCAGGTCCGCGGTGGGCCTCAGGTCAGCAGCGCCCCGCACGAGATACGGTGCGCCGCGCCCGAACACGTCGGCGCCGGTGTTGCCGAACCCGACCGCGGCCAGCAGCGCCCTGTCGAGGGTGTCGCGCTCGTCGTTAAAGGTGCGCGCGGTGACCACCGCGTTCTCGAGCGCGGCCCACAGGTCGGGGGACGCGTCGGCATAGATGTCGGTGAGCGCGGTGAGGGCCACGATGTCACGGTTGATCTGCGGCATCAGGGGGTTGAGGTTGGCCAGGATCTCGTTGCCGTCGAGCAGCGACTCGCCGAACTTGCCGCCCAGGCCGTCCAGCGCCTCGGCGGCGGCGCTGAGCGTCACGTTGAGCTTGACGGGATCGACTTGCTGGGAGATCTCGGTGAGGGTCTCGAACAGCGTGTTGAACTCCGTGGTCACCGATCGCGCGTCGATGATGTCGGACGGCTTGATCCGCGGAACGTCGGCGGAGCTGTTGGGTGGGCTGGTGAAGGAGATGTACTTGTTGCCGAACACGGTGGTTGCCCGAATGTTGGCGACGACGTCGAATGGGATCAGCTCGATGTATTCGGGATAGACGTCCAGGATGATCTTGGCTTCGGGCCGATCACCCTCCTGGACCTCCGAGACGTCGGCGACCCGCCCGATCTCGACGCCGTTGAACGTCACCTTGGAACCCTTGTCCATCACCAGACCGGACCGGGTGGCCATCATCGTCAGCTGCACCTTGTCGGTGAAGCCGCCGCGGAACTGGATCATGACCAGGGTGGCGATCAGTGCCAGCACGGCGATCAAAATGAGACCAGCCGTCTTGTACGGCGCTGTGCGCGGGCTGTTTTCAGGACTCGTTGCCATGGCCTTACACCGTGAGGTTGAAATTGGGGCTGACGCCGTACAGCGCCAGCGAAGCGAACAGGACGACGACAACGACCATCACCAGTGACGTGCGCATCGACTTACCGACCGCCTCGCCTACGCCGACCGGCCCACCGCTGGACCAGTATCCGTAGTAGCAGTGGGTGATCATCACGATCGCCGCGATGATGATGGCCTGCACGAACGACCACATCACGTCGTCGACGCGCAGGAAGGTGCGGAAGTAGTGCTCATAGGTGCCCTGGGACTGGCCGTAGAACACGGTAGTGGTGATCTGCGCCGACAGGAACGACATGATGATCGCCATCGCGTACAGCGGGATGATCACCACAAGTCCGGCCATGATCCGAGTGGACACCAGGTAGGAGATGGACTTGATGCCCATCACCTCCAGCGCGTCGATCTCCTCGCTGATCCGCATCGCGCCGATTTCCGCGGTGGCGCCCGCACCGACCGTGGCGGCCAACGCCGTCCCCGACACGACGGGAGCCGCGATGCGCACGTTGACCAGCGCCGCGAAGAAGCCGGTGAACGCTTCGACACCGATGTTGCCCAGCGACGCGAAGCCTTGGATGGCAATCAGCGAACCGCCCGACAGGGTGACGAATCCGACGATCGCGACGGTGCCCCCGATGACCGCCATGGCGCCGGTGCCCATGCCGATCTCGGCGATCAGCCGTAGCGTCTCGCGTCGGTAATGGCGCAACGCGTGGCCGACCTGGCCGACCGCGGTGAAGACGAAGACCGCCAGGTGCCCGACGCTGTCGAGGAACCGCGCGGGACCACCCACATAGCGGTTGACGTTTGTATAGGCCCGCGGGAACCGCGACTTCAATACCTGTGCATTGGCGGTCATCTCAGCTACCCGTTCCGAATCGCACGCCGATAGTGGTGAGCACGACGTTGACGGCGAACAGCGCGACGACGCACAGCACCAACGTCTCGTTCACGGCGGTTCCGACGCCCTTGGCTCCGCCCGACACGGTCAGGCCGCGGTAACAGCCGACGAGACCCGCGATCAGTCCGAAGATGACCGCCTTGGCGATCGAGATGAACACCTCGGGAAGGCCCGTGACGAGCGTCAGAGTCGACACGTACGCGCCTGCCGAGACGTTCTGGATGGTGGTGCCGAAGACGAAGCCGCCGACCAGCCCGATGGTGATGACGGCGCCGTTGAGTAGGAAGGCGACGAATGTCGAAGCCACCACGCGGGGGACGACCAGACGGTGGATCGGGTCGATGCCCAGCACTTCGAGCGCGTCGATCTCTTCGCGGATGGTGCGCGCGCCGAGGTCGGCGCAGATGGCCGTTGAACCCGCGCCGGCCACGACGAGCACCGTGACGAGTGGTCCCAGCTGGGTGACGGCGCCTAGCGCGGCTCCGGCGCCGGAGACGTCAGCCGCACCGAACTCGGCCAGCAGGATGTTGAGCGTGAAGATGATCAGCACGGTCAGCGGAACCGCCACTGCGACAGTCGGCAGGAACGCGACCCGCATCAGGAACCAGCCCTGCTCGACGAACTCGCGCCAGTAGAACGGCCAGCGGAACAGGGCTTTGCCAGTAAGGGCGACCATGCGGACGAAACCGCCGACGATCTGCAGCGGTCCCCTGATCTGATCACGCACATAAGTCGTGATACCGGTCGAAGCGCTCACCGGCGCGACCGCCCAGTAGGCGTGGCGAGTCCGTCGGACGAGCGAAGCGACGGGGGGACATCCAGCGTGCCGAAAACGGCCGACCACTGATCGCTCTGCAAGTCGCCTCCTCTGCCAGCGTCCCCCGTGACGGGCCTCACCTTACCGACCAGTAGCGATAAGGACCACACGAATGTACCCGATAAGAGTAAGGCCGTGGCCCTCAACGGCACGATTAACCCACGCCGAAGGCCTTCACTCAAATTTGCGCCCACGTCAACAGACGTGGACTCGGTGCGAAACCAGTGCTGACAGGCCTTTTTCACTGCCGTTTCCCGTCCCCGAACCGGCTTCTCAGCTCCGTCTTAAGTACTTTGCCAGCAGGGTTGCGCGGCAGCGCGTCGACGACTTCGAGACCCCTGGGATGCTTGTACCGGGCCAGCCGCTCGGTGAGGTATCCGTCGAGTTGGTCGAGCGTCAACGCGGCGTTGCTGACGGCGGCCACCGCCACCGGAACCTCACCCCACCGCTCGTGCGCGCGACCGATCACAGCTACCTCGACGATGTCGGGATGGCCTGCCAGCACGTTCTCGACTTCGGCGCAGTAGATGTTCTCGCCGCCGGAGATGATCATGTCCTTCTTGCGGTCGACCACCCAGACATAGCCGTCAGCGTCCATCCGTACGAGATCGCCGGAGTGGAACCAGCCGCCGTGGAACGCCTCAGCGGTGGCCTCCGGGTTGTTCCAGTACCCAACCATCAACGTCGGCGCACGATAGACGATCTCGCCGACCTCGCCCACCGGGACGTCATTCATATCGTCGTCGACCACACGTGCGGATACGGTGGGGATCACCGTGCCGACGGAGCCAAGCTTGCGCAGCGCATCCTCGCCCAGCAGCATGCACGTCACCGGCGACATCTCGGTCTGGCCGAAAGCCGCCAGGATCTGAGTGCCCGGAAAGGTGTCGGACATCTGCCGCAGCAGCGTGTCCGATGCGGGCGCCGCACCCCAGGACAGCACCCGCAGCCGGATATCGCGTTGCTTGGCCTGCTGCGCCGCGCACACCGCCTGCCACTGTGCGGGCACCAGGAACACACCCGTCACCTTTTCGGCTTCGAGGGTGTCGAGCAGCTGGCCGGGATCGAACGCGCCGAGCGGGTTGATCACCGTTGGCCTGCCTAGGAACATTCCCGGCAGCATGTTGCCGATACCCGCGATGTGAAACAGCGGGACACCGATGAAACCGACGTCGTTATGGAGATCGGCGCCGCTGGTGAACAACCCGGTCATCGTCTGGCCGGTCAGGTTGGTATGGGTCAGCACGGCGCCCTTGGGCCTGCCAGTGGTACCCGAGGTGTAGATGATCAGCGCAGGAGCGTCGTTGGGGACGTCCACCAGCTCGTGGTGTTCGCCCTGCTCGATGATCAGGTCCTCGTAGCCGATGATCGCGTCGTCGCTGGCTGCGCCCGCGACGATCACCGTTGCCAGCCGGGACTCCATGCCGCGTACGCCCACCGCCACGGGAGCCAGCACCGGTTCGGTGACGACGACGCGCGCGTCGCAGTCAGCCACGAGAAATGCGATCTCCGGCGGGGTGAGGCGGAAGTTGATCGGCACCGCGATCGCCCCGAGTGCGTTGGCCGCCAGAAACGTCTCGACGAACTCGGGACGGTTGAGCATCAGGATCAGCACGCGGTCGCCGAACCCGACCCCGCGTCGGCTCAGTGCATCGGCCAGAGCGGATACGCGGCGGTCGAGGTCGCCCCAGGTGGTGGTCTTGCCGAGAAACCGCAGCGCTGTCGCGTCGCGCTGCATCAGCGCGTGCCGAGTGAGTTGGTTGGACCAGTTCTGCCGGCGCGCGAGGTACGGCTGCTCGGTATACCTGCCGCGGTCGCTCGGCTCCTGCCCGCCGGTGCTGGACGTTTTGATCCCCGTGGACGCAGTCAACTTCGTGCGATCTCCTGTCCCGCCAGCTCGCCCGCGGTTGCGCGAACTTGATATTTGATCAAACATTGAGTTGCCCCGGTCACATTATGGCGTGGACGGCGCGCAGACAAGTCCGTACCGACGGGTAGGTTCAGCGCCAGCCACACGGCCAAAGGAGCCTTGTGAACGCGCCCCTCAAAGCTCGGCCGCAAAAGCGCGCACGCCCGCGGCGCGCGCAGTTGTCCGACGAGGTCGCCGGTCATCTGCGGTCGGCCATCATGTCCGGCACCCTCGCACCGGGCACCTTCATCCGACTCGACGACACCGCAGAGCAACTCGGCGTCAGCATCACCCCGGTGCGCGAGGCGCTACTGACGCTGCGCGGCGAAGGCATGGTGCGCCTGGAACGGCACCGCGGTCACGTGGTGCTGCCGCTGACTCGCCAGGACATCGACGACATCTTCTGGCTGCAGTCCACTCTGGCGGTGGCGATGGCGCGTTCGGCCGCCGAGCGGATCACCGACGCCGAGATCGACGAGCTGGAAACCCTCACCGATCAATTGGAAGCCGCGGTCCAGAAACGCGACATCGTCGAGGTGATGACAGTCGAGTTCCTGTTCCACCGCGCATTCAACCTCGCTTCGGGGCGGATGAAAATGGCGTGGTTTCTGCTGCATGCCTCCCGCTACACACCGGCGACGGTCTACGCGGCCGACCCGGAGTGGGGCGTCGTCGCGATCGACAACCACCGCTACCTGATCGCGGCGCTGCGTGCGCGTGACGCCGACGAGGCGGTGCGGCTGACCAAATGTCGGTTCGACGACGGGGCCCGACGGCTCACCGAGAAGCTCGACAGCAGTGGGATCTGGAGCTAACCGGATCCGCTGCCCGGGTCGGTTAGCTCCTGCCCGCCTGCGAGATCTTCGGCGCGCTTGCGCAGATTCTCCGCCAGGTGTTCGAGCACATCGCCCGCAAGCTTTTTCACCATCACCTTCGGCACCCCGGGCAGCGACGCCTCGACGTCCATGTCGACCGTCAGCAGCGTGGTGGCGCCCATCGGCACCACCGCGAAGAGCTGCTCCTGCTTCGAGAACAGATCCCCCTGCTGCATCACCGTCTGGATCTGGCCCGCCGCGGGGTAGTAGACGGCCTGAATGTAGGTACTCGCCTGGCCCTGAATCTCGGTGTCGAGGCGAAGCTGACTGGGCCGTCCGTCGTCGTAGCGGTGCAGGATCCAGGCGCCCTTGACCTCCTCGTTCCACTGTGGGTAGGCCTCGAAGTCGGCGACGATCGCCATGATCGCCTCCGCCGAGGCTGAGACCTCGACGGTCTTGCTCACGATGGGCATCAGGGGATCACATCGGCGCTCGCGCGGCCACCTTTTTCGACGGCGGGGTCCCCGCCCAGCGTCAGATCCCGTCGCACACCGTCGTCCCGGATGAGCCCCCGCAGCAACGCGGTGGAGAACTCGGCGGCGATCTCCTGCGCGGTGCGTCGACCGTGCGGGCGCAACCAGCGGTAGGCGCCGAGCGTCATCCCGATGTAGCCGAGCGCCAGCACATGGGAGTCGCACTTGTAGAACTCGCCGCTGACGATGCCGCGGTCGATCACGCCGTGGACGTGCTCGTAGACCTGGGTCTCCTTGAGACGGACTTCGGCGACCTGTTCATCGGTGAACCACTCGGAGATGTACGGCTGCTCCTGAAAGTACACCGCCGCGCCCTCCGGGTTGGCGGCGATCTGCCCCAGCAGACGCACGGTGTACTGGTACAGCGCCTCGCGGGCGGTCCAGGACGGATCGTCATGCACGGCGGCGAGAGTGTGGTTGGCGGCGCGCTGATAGATGTCGTAGAGGATCAGCGACTTGCTTGCGTAATAGTGGTAGACAGTCGCCTTGTTCAGGCCGACCACATCCGCGACGTCGTCCATCCGGGTGCCGTGATAGCCGCGGGCAGCGAACAGCTTGGTGGCGACGGCCAACAGCTCTTCACGACGGGTTCTCCCGTTCTCGGGCGGCATGCGCAACTCACTTCCTCCGCAAGGACAGGCGTCCCGCTATCTATCAACTGGTTGGACAGTCTACTTCGGGGTCTAGCCCCTCGAATGTAGGCAGGAGTATCGTCGGGAACCATCGCAAGCCCGAGGACTCTAAGGAGGTCGTCACATGGATCCGAATCCGGACTATGACGTCAGCGACGAGGTCGAATACTTCTTTACCTGGTTTCCCTGGGCGCTGCGCGGCCAGTACCCGCCTCCGGCGTACCCGCCGGTCTAAAGAACTGACGCAGCTGGCGTCGGCCTGAGGGTCGGCGCCGGTTTTCTTCTGCTTCTGCGATGACCGTCGGTCTTCGGGCCAGGTCCGCCTCTCGAGCGCACAGTCAAGTGCGCCTTTGGGCTGCATTTCCCCAACACGGTCCGACCGGGCGTCGGTGATATAGACGGCACCTTCGGCGTCGACGGCGATCCCACCGACGTTCGCAATCTCACTGTCGGGCAACGTGTCCCAGTTGTCGTCGCCAGTCCAGTGGCTCAAGTTGTGTTCTTCGGCGTCGCTGTCGTACACGGACGCGTACGCGTTCTGGTCATCGGCGACCGTGAGGCTGCTGACGAAGCAGTCGGCGGGTGTCTCACCGACCGTCGACCAGTCCGAGCCGTTGGAATCAATCGTGATGATCTCCTCGCCGATCCCGTCGATGACCCACAGGTTGTTGTCAGGATCAGTGGCGATCGAATCGACCAGCAGCGAGCTGCTGTCCGACGGCAGCGAGTCGGTGTCAATCTCCTCGGAGTCTTCTTCGCCTGCCGGGATCACCAGCACGGTGTCGATACTGTTGGCAACGTAGACGTCGCCCGCGGGGCTGACCGCCATCTCGAAGATGTCGACGTCGTCGTCGAACGTGAGCTCGGTCTGTTCGTTGGATTCCGCATCCAGGCGCAGTACGCGGTTGTCGACCTTGTCGACGACGTAGATGTTGCCCGCCTCATCCAGCGCGATCGAGGTGGGGAAAGTGAGGTCTTCGAAGGCCGCGGTCCTCTGATTGCCGCTGCCCATACGGGTTTGCCACTACGTTCCTTCCGATCATGAACCCCGACGACTGCGTAGTTTGCCACCTGAAGGTCCGCCGTGTCTGTTCGCTGGTCAGTTGTGCAAACCCATAGCGGGGTCGCTGCTACGGGCGAGCGACAAAGCCGATGTCGTGGTCAATGCACAGAAAATGCCGGGGCGTTTGACGCCGCCACACCAACGCTGGGGTGACGGACCGTACGGCGCAAATTGTTCAACTTCTACACTTATACCTTTGACCCGTACGCGTCACGCCGCCTGAGTGGTTCCTGGCCGCACCAAGACCCAACAAAGATCGGACCGAAATCGATGATCATCGGGATTCCGCGCGAGTCTCTAGCTGGAGAAACACGCGTCGCCGCCACGCCGCAGACGGTTGGGCAGCTCCTCAAGCTGGGGTACGAGGTGTTGGTCGAATCCAGTGCAGGTGCTGCGGCGAGCTTCTCCGATGAGGCATTCGCCGAGGCCGGCGCGACGATCGGAGCACCCGAGCAGGTGTGGTCGGCCGACGTGGTGCTCAAGGTGAACGCCCCGAACGATGCCGAGATCGCGGCGCTGGCCGACGGCGCAACGTTGGTGGGCCTGATCTCGCCGGCTTTGAAGCCCGAACTCGTCGAGAAGCTCGCCGGCCGCCCGATCACGGTGTTGGCGATGGACGCGGTACCGCGGATCTCCCGGGCGCAGTCGCTGGACGTGCTGTCGTCGATGGCCAATATCGCCGGGTACCGTGCCGTGGTCGAGGCTGCCCATACCTTCGGTCGGTTCTTCACCGGTCAGGTAACCGCGGCGGGCAAGGTGCCGCCGGCCAAGGTTCTCGTGGTGGGCGCAGGGGTGGCCGGGTTGGCCGCCATCGGCGCGGCAGGCAGCATGGGAGCCATAGTCCGCGCCACCGACCCGCGCCCCGAAGTCGCCGACCAGGTGAAGTCCCTCGGTGGGGAGTATGTGGCGGTCGACCCGGCTGGAGCCTCCGAAAAGGCCGAGGTGTCGGCCACCGGTTACGCCAAGGAGATGGGTGACGACTACAAGGCCCGCGAGGCCGCGCTGTATGCCGACCAGGCCAGCGACGTCGACATCATCATCACCACCGCGTTGATCCCCGGTAGACCCGCACCTCGCATCATCACCGCGGACATGGTTGCCTCGATGCGCTCGGGCAGCGTGATCGTCGACATGGCCGCGGCCAATGGCGGCAACGTCGAGGGCACAGTCAAGGACCAGGCGATCGTCACCGACAACGGTGTGACCATCATCGGCTACACCGATCTGGCAGGCCGACTGCCCGCCACGGCGTCGCAGCTGTACGGCACCAACCTGGTCAACCTGGTCAAACTGCTGACCCCCGAGAAGGACGGCCAACTCACCCTGAACTTCGACGACGTCGTCCAGCGCTCGGTGACCGTGGTCCGCGACGGTGAGCTCACCTGGCCGCCGCCCCCGGTTCAGGTGTCGGCAGCGCCGGCGGCAGCGGCCGCGGCGCCTGCTGAGGTCAAGCCGGCAAAGCAGCCGATGACCGCCCAACGCCGCCTCGGCGTGACGTTCGCCGCCGCGGCGGTGCTCTTCGCGTTGATCGCACTCTCCCCGGAAGCGCTGCAGGTCCACCTGACGGTCTTCGCGCTCGCGATCGTCATCGGCTACTACGTGATCGGTCACGTGCACCACGCGCTGCACACGCCGTTGATGTCGGTGACCAACGCGATCTCGGGAATCATCGTCGTCGGCGCGCTGCTACAGATCGGCCACGGCGATGTCGTCATCACCTCGCTCGCCACGCTGGCGATCCTGCTCGCCAGCATCAACGTCTTCGGCGGCTTCGCGGTCACGCGTCGCATGCTCGCCATGTTCTCGAGGAGCTAGGACCATGTTTACTGTAGAGACCGCCGCCACCGCAGCCTACGTCGTCGCGGCCCTGCTGTTCATCATGGCGCTAGCCGGCCTGTCTAAGCACGAAACATCAAGGGCTGGTAATACTTTCGGCATAACCGGCATGGCGGTGGCACTGATCGCGACCATCGCCCTCGCGCTCGCCCGGCAGATCGAGTCGATCGGCCTGGCCCTGCTCGTCGGCGCCATGGCCGTCGGTGCAGCCATCGGGCTGTGGCGGGCCAAGGTGGTCGAGATGACCGGGATGCCCGAGTTGATCGCGCTGCTGCACTCGTTTGTCGGCCTGGCCGCCGTGCTCGTCGGCTGGAACGGCTACCTGCACGTGGAGGGTCACCTGTCCGGTGCGGACGCCCTGGAGCTCAGCACCCAAGGAATGCTGGGTATCCACTCCGCCGAGGTGTTCATCGGCGTCTTCATCGGCGCAGTGACGTTCACCGGCTCTATCGTCGCCAACCTCAAGCTGTCGGCGCGCATCAAATCCACCCCGCTGATGCTGCCGGGCAAGAACCTCATTAACGTCGGTGCGCTGGTGGGATTCGTCGCGTTGACGGTATGGTTCGTGATCGACCCGCAGCTGTGGCTGCTCATCGCGGTCACCACCCTCGCGCTGCTGCTGGGCTGGCACCTGGTGGCCTCGATCGGCGGCGGCGACATGCCCGTGGTGGTGTCGATGCTCAACAGCTACTCCGGCTGGGCGGCCGCCGCATCGGGCTTCCTGCTGTCCAACGATCTGCTGATCGTCACCGGCGCTCTGGTGGGCTCCTCGGGCGCCTACCTGTCCTACATCATGTGCAAGGCAATGAACCGGTCGTTCCTGTCCGTCATCGCAGGCGGCTTCGGCATTGAGGCCGGTCCCGCGGAGGATAAGGACTACGGCGAGCACCGCGAGATCAACGCCGAAGGCGCCGCCGAACTGCTGTCTTCGGCAAGTTCGGTGATCATCACACCGGGCTACGGCATGGCAGTCGCCCAGGCCCAGCACGGCGTTGCCGACCTGACCCGCAAACTGCGCGACCGCGGCGTCGACGTCCGATTCGGCATTCATCCCGTCGCGGGCCGGCTGCCTGGCCACATGAACGTGCTGCTCGCCGAGGCCAAGGTGCCCTATGACATCGTGCTCGAAATGGACGAGATCAACGACGACTTCGTCGATACTTCAGTGGTCCTGGTCATCGGCGCCAACGACACTGTGAACCCGGCGGCCGCGGAGGATCCAAGCAGCCCCATCGCAGGCATGCCGGTGCTCACGGTCTGGAACGCCGAGCACGTCATCGTCTTCAAGCGCTCCATGGCGTCGGGCTACGCGGGCGTGCAGAACCCGCTGTTCTTCCGGGAGAACACCCAGATGCTGTTCGGTGACGCCAAGGACAGGGTGGACGCCATCAACTCGGCGCTGGAGGCGGCCGTACACCACTAGCCCGGGATCAAAAAAGGATATCCAACCATGCCAGTGGACCGCCTCCTGCCCTCTGACGACGCCGCCGAGCTGATCGAACTGACTCGGGACATCGCGGCTAAAGTGCTCGACCCAATCGTGGACGCCCACGAGAAGGCCGAGACCTATCCTGACAGGGCATTCGCGCAGCTGGGCGCGGCCGGGCTGCTGAGCCTGCCGCAGCCCGAAGAATGGGGTGGCGCAGGGCAGCCGTTCGAGGTGTATCTGCAGGTCCTCGAGGAGATCGCCGCTCGTTGGGCGGCGGTGGCTGTTGCGGTGAGCGTGCACAGCCTGTCGGTGAATCCGCTGCTGGCGTTCGGCACCGACGAGCAGAAGCGGCGCTGGCTACCCGGCATGCTCTCGGGCGATCAGGTCGGCGCCTACAGCTTGAGCGAGCCGCAGGCGGGCTCCGACGCCGCGGCGCTCACGTGTGCTGCGAAGCAGGTGGGTGGCCAGTATGTCATCAACGGCTCGAAGTCCTGGATCACCCATGGCGGCAAGGCTGACTTCTACACGCTGTTCGCGCGGACCGGCGAAGGCTCGCGCGGGATCTCCTGTTTTCTGGTACCTGCAGACCAGGCGGGTCTGAGTTTCGGCAAACCCGAAGCGAAGATGGGTTTGGCCGCCGTTCCGACGACGGCCGCGTTCTACGACAACGCTCACGTCGACGCCGACCGCCGTATCGGCGCCGAGGGCCAGGGTCTGGCAATTGCGTTTTCCGCGTTGGACTCTGGCCGGCTGGGGATCGCGGCAGTGGCGGTGGGGATCGCGCAGGCCGCGCTCGACGAAGCCACCCGCTACGCCAACGAGCGAACTGCGTTCGGCCGCAGGATCATCGACCATCAGGGGTTGGGCTTCCTGTTGGCCGACATGGCGGCGGCCGTCGTCAGCGCCCGCGCCACTTATCTCGACGCCGCGCGCAGACGTGACGCAGGCAAACCGTATGCGCAACAGGCCAGCGTCGCCAAGCTCGTCGCCACCGATGCCGCCATGAAGGTCACCACCGACGCCGTACAGGTGCTCGGCGGAGTCGGCTACACCCGCGACTACCGCGTCGAGCGATTCATGCGGGAAGCCAAGATCACCCAGATTTTCGAAGGCACCAACCAGATCCAACGGCTCGTCATCGCCCGCGGGCTCACGACCTGACGCACCCGCGCCGAGACCCACCACATGGCGGTGCCGCCGGAGCTGGGGTGGTGTCCTATCGTGAGAGCTGGAACCAACCAAGCGGTTGGCAGTGGCACGCCACCCGGAAGGACCTCCCATGGATTTCGCGATGTCAGCCAAGGCGCAGGACTATCACAAACGGCTGACCGAGTTCATGACGGAGTTCGTCTTCCCCGCGGAGAAGGCATACGACCGCTACCGCGCCGAGGCGGGCCCCAAGGATCACACCCTCCCACCCGTGGTCGAGGATCTCAAGGTCCTCGCCAAGGAGAGAGGCCTGTGGAACCTCTTCCTGCCCTCGATCTCCGGGCTGACCAACCTGGAGTACTCACCCCTGGCCGAACTGTCCGGGTGGAGCGTCGAGATCGCCCCCGAGGCCATCAACTGCGCTGCGCCCGACACCGGTAACATGGAGACACTGCACCTGTTCGCCACGCCGGCGCAAACCGAGCAGTGGCTGAAACCCTTGCTGGACGGCCAGATTCGCAGTGCCTTTTCGATGACAGAGCCCGCCGTCGCCTCCAGCGACGCCCGCAACATCCAGACCGAGATCGTCCTCGACGGCGACGACTACATCATCAACGGCCGCAAGTGGTGGACCAGCGGAGCCGCCGACCCGCGCTGCAAGATCCTGATCGTGATGGGCCGCACCAACCCCGACGCCGCGAGCCATCAGCAGCAGTCGATGATCCTGGTGCCCAGCGATACTCCCGGGGTGAATATCATCCGGTCGACGGGCGTGTTCGGCTATCAGGACCAGCACGGCCACTGCGAGATCGTGTACGACAACGTCCGCGTCCCCGCCAGCAACCTCCTCGGCGAGGAAGGCGGCGGGTTCGCCATCGCGCAGGCCCGTCTCGGCCCAGGCCGCATCCACCACTGCATGCGCGCTCTCGGCGCTGCTGAGCGGGCTCTGGCGCTGATGGTCGACCGTGCCCGCACGCGCATCGCCTTCGGCAAGCCGTTGGCCGAACAGGGGGTGGTGCAGCAGCAAATTGCACAGTCCCGCAACGAGATCGACCAGGCCAGGCTGCTCTGCGAGAAGGCTGCGTGGACCATCGATCAACACGGCAACAAGGAAGCCCGCAGTCTGGTCGCGATGATCAAAGCCGTCGCCCCTCAGGTCGCCTGCGATGTGATCGACCGGGCCATTCAAGTGCACGGCGGCGCGGGCGTCAGCGATGATGTCCCGCTCGCGCGCCTCTACAGCTGGCACCGCGCCATGCGGATCTTCGACGGTCCCGACGAGGTGCACATGCGCGCCATTGCGCGCGCCGAACTCGGGCGCGAGAAGTCTCCCCTGGCCGCCGCGGTCACCTAGCTCGATGGCAGTGGTACTGGGCGGTGGCTGGAACTTCCGCGACGTCGCCGATTCGACGGGCGGGGCCATCAAACCGGGCAGACTGTTCCGGTCCGGTGAGCTGAGCCGCCTCGATGACGACGGCCGGGCGACGTTGCGCGACTTGAGTATTGGTGACGTCGCCGACCTTCGCTCACCGCGCGAGGTCGAACGTAACGGGGCGGGCCTGGTGACCGACGACGTGGTAATCCACCTGTTGCCGTTCCCGGACGCGCCGATCGTCGGCGACGAGGGCAGCGGGGGCGACGACGCACCGCACGAGCACTCCTTTCGCCGCCTGCTCGCCGAGGACCCGGGCGCCGAGGGTGCCGAAGGCGCGGCCCACCGATACATGGTCGGGGAGTACGAGCGGTTCGCGCGCTTTGCCGGTGCGCGACGCGCAGTGCATCGGTTGATCACGCTGATCGGTGCGGGCAAACCGGTGATCACGCAGTGCTACGCGGGCAAGGACCGCACCGGTTTCGCGGTCGCCACAGTGCTGGAGGCGGCGGGCGTCGAGCGCGACGCGATCGTGGCCGACTACCTGGCTAGCAACGCCGCGGTCCCCCAATTGCGTGAGCAGATACTGCTCGGACTTCGAGAACGCAACTCCCACCTCGCCACCGTGGAAGCGCTTGAGGTTGCCGAGGCGCGTCTCAACGACGAGGTACTCGGCGTACGCCAAGACTATCTCGAAGCTGCGCGCCGGGTGGTCGACGAGGACTTCGGTGGACTGCAGGGATATCTCCAGGCTGCTGACGTCACGTCGGCCCATATCGAGAAGCTGCGCGCGGCCCTCCTCGACTGACGAGACCGCGAGGTGAGTGTCGCCCACCCGGCACACGCTCGCCTCGGCACGCGCGAGAAAACCCGGACCCAGCTTCGTCTGCCGGCACGCAGCGCATCAGGACAGCAATACCCCGGCCACCCACACGCCGGTCGCCATCAGCGCACCCGCCAGCTCAACCGCCATGGACAGTCCCACCCCCTTGATGGCATGCACCGTCGCTGCCCAGGCCAACCGCTGATTGCGGTGCCGGTTCAGCTCGGCGAGATAGACGCCCAACACGAAGCCGAGCACCAGACCGATGATCGGCACCACGAAGAACCCGATGATGCCAAGTACCGCCCCGGCGAACAGGCTCCACGAGCTGACGTTGGCGGCCTTCATCCGCTTGGCGGGCCACATGTATTTGATCGCGGTGGTGGATCCGATGAGCGCCGTCACCACGCCCAACGTCACCCACGACGTGACCGTGGACTCCAGGAACGCCCACACCGCGATCGCACCCCACACCAGGATGACGCCAGGCAACAGGGGCACGATGATTCCGACGAGTCCTACCGCAATCGCAAGGGCGACCAGCACGATCTCGAGTGTCTGGGTGTCCACGAGCACGACCCTACTGGGCTATCGCCGCGCTAGTCCGAGCCGCTTTCCGGATGAGGTGAACAGTCCGCGACCACATCGCAGGTTATGTGTGCCAGGGATGACGCGAGCCACGTCGCGAGCTAGGGTTTGCACCACCTTGCCGACGCACCAGCGGCGGCCAGGCTGTGCAGAATTTCCCGCCGGCTAGCCGATCGTGAACGATGCGTGTTTAGCTTCCGACAGGTCGTCGATCTCCGACCACCGCGACGCGATGTCGTCGACCGTCGGTGGTGTGGTGAACGTGACGCCCTCGTTCTGGAATAACGCGGTGCGCTGCACTTTGCCGCCGCCGACGATGAACACCGATGCGCTGTCGGGCACTTCCTCGGTGCACAGGTAAGCCACCACCGGCGCCACATACTCAGGCGTCAGGTTCTTCAGGATCTCCGGCGGCAGGATGTCCTCCGTCATACGGGTGGCAGCGATGGGCGCCAGCGCGTTGGCCTTGATGTTGTACTTCGCGCCCTCCTGGGCCAGGGTGTTGATCAGTCCGACGAGACCGAGCTTGGCCGCGCTGTAATTCGCCTGCCCGAAGTTGCCGAACAGACCGCTGGTCGAGGTGGCGACGACGACGCGCCCGAAGCTCTGTTCACGGAAGTGCGGCCAGGCGGCACGGATGACGTTGTAGCCGCCGTAGAGATGCACCTTCAATACGGCATCCCAGTTCTCGAAAGCCATCTTGTGGAACGTGCCGTCACGCAGGATGCCCGCGTTGCTGACGACGCCGTGCACGGCACCGAACTCGTCCAACGCGGTCTTGATGATGTTGGCCGCGCCCTCGGGTTCGGCCACGCTGTCGTAGTTGGCGACGGCGCGCCCACCAGCAGCCTTGATCTCGTCGACCACCTGGTCGGCCATGGCGTTTCCAGCGCCGGTACCGTCGCGGGCACCGCCCAGGTCGTTGACGACGACGCTTGCGCCTTCTTTGGCCAGGGTCAGCGCGTACTCACGCCCCAACCCACCACCGGCCCCGGTCACGATAACGACACGATCTTGCACTCCAGGCACTTGCGGCAGTCCTTTCAGTCAGTTGTCATCTGGGTGTGGAGTCCCGACCGGCAACGGTCTCAGAACACCCTCCACGCCTTCTCTGTATACGGTGGGTAGACGATCGCCGATAAGTCGGGTCGGGTTGGCTTGGTCATCACCGACTTTTTATCGCTGAACGGCGATCACCTTCTCGCGGATATCGCGCGACTTCGTGAACAGATACGCCGACAGCGCCTTCGGTCGCGAATTAACGAAAGCTATTGCAAAATCGAGTGATTCGACGGACAGCGCCTCATCCGCTTCTTGACGTTCTTGGCGGCGAAGGCCGACCCTCAGCTGCCGTGGACGCGACTCATTCTCGGTGATCAGTCGTTCGATGGCCCGCAGTTGCCCTGGCGCCACTGCGGGTGCGGCGGCTGGCGAATGTCTTACGCAAGCAGCCGGCCGTTGCGGATATCGACGACGGGCACGGCATCCGTTGTGCGCCCAGCCACAGCCCAGCCACGGACTCTGTCGTTATGGGACGTCCTTCCGGCCGGAAAGTCCCGATCCTAACCAACTACTCCGTTAACGGACCGGCCCACTCAGCGGCGCTGCGCAGTCACGAACGAGGAGAAGGAGTCAGCGTCGCCAAAATTGATGCCCAGGTGCCGGCCGAGTCGCTTCATCTCCTGCTCGGAGGTGACCGCCTTGGTGGTCCAGCCGTGTCCGGCGAGCCAGGCGGCCACCTCGGCACGCGCGGGATCGTCGTACATCAGGTCCTGGATGGTCTGCATCTCGACGGCCTCGACCATGCCCAGTTTGTCGAACATCGCGCGGAACTTCGCGGTCATCTCCTCGCGACGGCCCTGGTCATGCTTGGCGACGGTCTCAACGGCCAGTCGGCTGCCGGGCGCGCTGAGTTCGGTGACGAGTTCGAACAACCTGTCCTGGGCGTCGGCAGGCAGGTACATCAACAGGCCCTCGGCCAGCCAGGCGGTGGGTGCAGAGGTGTCGAATCCAGCGGCAGCCAACGCGGCGGGCCAGTCGAAACGGAGGTCGATCGCCACCTCGCGCCGGGTGGCCGACGGGGTGATGCCGTGTTCGCCCAGTCGCGTCGCCTTGTACTCGAGCACCAGCGGCTGGTCGATCTCGTAGACCACCGTCCCGACGGGCCAGTCCAGTCGGAAGGCACGCGAGTCGAGTCCGGAGGCCAGGATCACGACCTGGCGGATTCCTGCCTGCGCAGCGGCGCCGAAGAAGTCGTCGAAAAAGTGGGTGCGCACCGCTTGGTAGTTGTTCATGTGCTCGAACATCGCGGCGATCTCGGGTTCGATGGCCGCGACCTTCTCCTGCACCGATGCGTCGAGCATCTGCCGCCACACCCCGGCGCCCACCCCTTCTACCAGCAACGCGGCGTAGGGATCGTCGATCAGCGCGTCGGCGCGCGCCGTCTCCACCGCTCGCGACGCCGCGACCATCACTGCCGTCGATCCCACACTGGTGGCGATATCCCAGGTGTCGTCATCAGTGCGTGTGGTACTCATAGCTCTCCTCGAACGGTGCTCTCCTCGAACGGTAGCGGCAGATCGACAACAATTTCGAAAGATATGTCATCGAATTTCAACGTCACCACATGCTACCCAACTTATTAGATCGCCTATGCGCCACGGTTGCCGGTCAACGACGGAAGTGTCGCCACCAAGTTCTCCGGACAGGACGGCAGACTGGGCCACTTCACCCGGCAAACACCTGCCTGACTCGTGAAAAGCCACGCGGACCCCCGACTACTCGCCGAGCTTCCAGAGCTTTCCACTCAGCAGTTTGCCGAGACCATCGGTGATGGTGGTCAGGTCGTCATGGGTGCCAACGTAGCCCGCGTAGAAGCCCATCCCCCACAGAAGTGCCAGCAGCAACTCGATAAGTGTTGTGGCGTCCGTCTCGGATTCGGTGACGAGCTCGCCGCGTTCGATCGCGTCGGTAACAGCCCAGGTGAGGAATTTACGTGAGTTTTCGAGCGAATCGTGTTCCTCGGTGCGCAACTCCGGATGTCGTTGCGATTCGAGCACCGATGTGACCAGGAACGCGGCGGCGGACCGGTCGTGCGATTCAGCCTGTGTCGCAGCGGCAATGAAAGCGCCGATGCGGCCGAGCAGATGCGGTTCGGCTTCGGCGCGCGAAATCCCGGACGCCACCACAAGCGAGTTGGTGCGTTCCACGACTTCCCGATAGAGAACCCGCTTACTGGAAAAATAGTGGTTGATGGCGGGGCGGGTCAGATCGGCTCGGACAGCAATTGCCTGGAACGTCGCTGAATCGTATCCCAGTTCGCTGAACACCTCGCGAGCCGCCGATATGATGCGCTCACGCGTCTCCGCCGCCTTCGCTGCTGGGGGACGACCCGGTCCCCTACTCGCCGTATTAGGCATCATCGAATTGTGCCATACGTCACCTCACTGACTGCAAAGGCGGCGCAGGCACGTCGACGCCGCCACACTCGGACATTTCGGAAACACACAGGTAGGCCTAGGTGCACAGTCTCCTCTTCCGGCGCCGAAACCGTTACGTCGACGTCGACGAGGGGTCGCCTAATGGCTGCTGTGGCAGCCCGCCCCGGGCAATGGCGGCGACATCCGGGAGTCGCGGCAATTGTGCGTCGGCCAGAGCATCGGTGTTGCCTCGGCGGCGAACACAACGACTTCGCCAAACGGGTCGACTACGCACCACAAAGGCGACGAGGATTCGCAGTGCCACAGCGCTTCTCATGACGCCGACAAATGCCTCGGATCACCTCACCTGCTCGGCCCCCGGAAATGTTCACATGCGTACCGAAAGGCTATTCTACGCCACCGTCAACATAACATTGATCTCAAACGGTGACGTTTCTAGAACAGTTCCTAATTTCATGGTATTTCATGGGTTTAGGTCACGCGGCCTTTCGGCTGCGTCCACGGGCACCTGTCATGCCGTGGACCGCGCCTTGTGTCGGCAGGTTCCACCGTTGGCGGTGGTCGCTGTCGAGCAGTCGGCGGGTGTTCTCCCGCGAGCGTGGACCAGTGCCGTCCGGTAGTGGTCGAGAACGTCTCGACGCGACGGTCCTGGACGCGTTCAGGTCCGCGTGAAGTTTCTTGCCGCAGAACCCGCACACGAATCGTGCTTGGCTTTTGCGGTTGGTCTTGTGCACGTAGCCGCATCCGCAGCACTGCTGGCTGGAGTACGGTGCGGGAACCACGGTGACGGCGATGCCGTGGCGTTCGGTCAGTCGCGCCAACCGTGCTTTGAGGACACGCCGTCCGGTGCGGGTGCCCAGGCGATTCATGCGTTTCGACAGTCCGCCACCGCGGAAATCCAGTCGCTCCACCACCAGTTCACCGATGTCGTCAGCGGCCAGGCGATTGAGCAACCGGCCGATCTCGTTGGCTACGTAATCGCCGATCCGCCTCGACGCCGTGTTCGGTGCGGTGCAGCTGGATCGCCGAGCAACACTTCCCGCCCGACCCGCGGGCCAGGTCGAGCTCGGCGGTGAACCGCGGACCAGAGTGGCGACTTTCACCCAATAGTCCACCCGTCCGTGCTGGGTGGCCGTGCGCGCGCCGCGACCTTGGCCACGATCCCGTCCAGGGTCAAGGTGTTGACGGTGCGCGGCGATCACCACCTCACCCCAGTCCCGCCGCGAGTTTGGGGTCGATATCCAGCGCCGCGATCACGGCATCGGTCCTGCGTCGCGCCGACCGCAGCCCGTACCGGCGGGCAGCGAAGCCGTAGACGATCGATACGAAGTCGTCGAGGAGGTCGGCTTTCTCCTCGGTGGCGGCGTCGGTGCTGGTCGCCCGTGCGCCACACCCAACGCCGTGGCGGCAAAGGCTTTGCTTGATTGTCGGGCTGGCAGGCGCCGCGCCGTCGTGATCGTGGTCAAGATCGCGCACGGGGGGGCCACGGCGATATCGTCGCTGACATGATCTCGCCGCGGGCTCTGGTGCGGCGCGGCATCGAGCACGTCACCAGTCGCGACCCGGAGCGCGATGCACTGCGGCGCGCGGTCCGTGCCGCGATCGTCGTCCCGGCGGCGGCCGCCTTCGGCTTCACAGTGTGGGGTGGAGCCCAGACGCCGCTCTTCACGTTCTTCGGATCGTTCGCGCTGCTCGTGCTCGTCGACTTTCCCGGTAATCGCCAGTTGCGCGCGGGCGCGTATCTGGGCCTCGGCGTCAACGGCGCGATACTGATCACGCTGGGCACGCTGGTGTCTCCGATTCCGCCGCTGGCGGTGGCTCTGATGTTCGTCCTCGGGGTGACGGTGACGTTCGCGGGAGTGCTCAGCGAGACGTTTGCCGCAGGACAGCGTGCCACCCTGTTGACATTCGTACTGCCTGCGTGCACACCGCAGGGGCCGATCGACGAACGCCTGCTCGGCTGGGCGACGGCACTGGCCATCTGTGTACCCGCCGCGCTGTTCCTCCTGCCGCCCCGCCACCACGACGACCTGCGCCGCCACGCCGCCGCAGTGTGCACCGAGCTTGCCGACCGACTCGACGGCAGCGCCACCCGGCACGACGTGACGGAGGCGATGGACGCTTTGCGGGAGAACTTCCTGGGAACCGACTTCCGTCCGGTCGGACTCACCGCGGGCAGCCGGGCGCTGGTACGCGTGGTCGACGACCTGCAGTGGCTCGCCGATCGCATCACCGGAGAGACCGCCGCCAACCTGGATGTGATGGCGGGACCGGCCATCCGGGCGCTGCGCGGGTCAGCAGCACTGCTGAACATCTCCCACGTACCGGACCGTGCGGGCGCGCGGGCCGAACTCGACAGTGCACTCGAGGACCTGCGCGCGGTGGCGCGTAGCACCTACCGCGAGGACGTCGAAGCCATCCTCGGTGAACGCGACGACGACGTCGCCGTCGCCGTGGGTCGACGGCTGCTCAACCGCAGGACGATCGGCGCTGCCGTCGGCATCACTGGACGAGTGATCGCAGGCGCGGCGGCAGCCGACGCGCGGCCGGTGTTGGCTCGGGTGCTGGGACGGCAGCTGCCCGAGACGGGCGCCGCGACGCGCGTGCTCTCCGAGACCGAGGCCGTCGCCCAGCTGAGCACCGGCTACGTCGCGACCCGCTCGGTCGCCGCCCGCAACGCGCTTCGCACCGGCATCGGGCTGGCGCTGGCCGTCACGGCCACGCATATGATCCCGGTTCAGCATGGCTTCTGGGTGGTGCTCGGCGCGCTGTCGGTCCTACGCAGCAGTGCGCTGACCACAGGCACCAAGGTCATCCGCGCCGTCATCGGCACGGCCCTGGGGTTCGTGCTCGGCGCGCTGGTGATCACGGTGGTGGGGATCGACCCGGATGTGTTGTGGCCGCTGCTACCCGTGGTGGTCTTCGGGGCGGCGTTCGTGCCCGAGATCGCGTCCTTCGCTGCGGCGCAGGCAGCGTTCACGATGATGGTGCTGATCATCTTCAACCTCATCCACCCAAGTGGCTGGCAGGTCGGACTGATCCGCATCGAGGACGTCGTGGTGGGAGCCCTGGTAGGTGCCGTGGTGTCGCTATTGCTGTGGCCGCGCGGTGCCACGGCTTCGGTGGCCGCAGCCATCGCGGCCACCCGCACCGTGGGTTCGCGCTATCTGCGGGCCGCGGTGCGGCGAATCACCCGCGGCACCTCCGAGGGGATCGAAGACCGGATCACGACGCTGAGCCACGAAGCGTTGACGGTGTCGCGGACTCTCGATGATGCGGTCCGACAGTATCTTTCGGAAAGCGGTGGCCCCTCCGATTCGCGGGCGCCGGTGGTGCGGGCCGCCAACCAGGTGATCCGGTTGCGCGGCGCGGCCGACCTGATCGCGGATATTCCGTGGCCGCCGCCGCTGTCGGACTACCCGCAGGCCCGCACGGTGATCGACGCGCACGCGGACTCGGTGTGCGACCGGCTCACCGGCGCGGCGGACCCCGCCGCGTGGAACCCGATCAGCGACGACCTGGTGCGCGCTCTGCGTGCGGAGTCCACCGGCGACGAGGCGGCGGTATCTGCCGCCCTGCCGCTGGTGACCGTCGCCGCTTATCTGGGCGAGTTGGAGCTGATCTATCCGATCATCCAGGCGCCGCAGCTGTTGCCCGAGCCGCGCTGAGCCGCGGGGGCGCGTCGGCCGCTGCTACGACCGCAACATCAACGCGCCCGGCGGGATGCCCCCGAACGTGCCCGCGTTGGAATCCTCGATCGCCTGCCTTCCAACGCGGGGCGATGCGGACCCAACCGCGTCTATTCCGCGGACAGGTAACGCAACGCCGCGGCACGAGCCTCGGCTGCGCTCGACGTAGTGAGCGCCTGTGCGCCCGCATCCCGGCACTGCTGCAGCGTGACCGACGCCAACTTGGCGCCGACACCGGTGACCGCCGCGGCGGCGGCTGACAGCGAGGTGACGCCAAGGCCCACCAGGACACAGGCCAACAAAGGATCGGCGGCCGCTTCGCCACACACCCCGACCGGCTTGCCTGCCCGTGCGCCCGCGGCCGCCGCCATCGCCACCAGCCGCAACACGCCCGGCTGCCAGGGATCGGTCAGCGTCGCCAGTTGAGCCGACATGCGGTCGGCGGCCATCGTGTACTGCGCCAGGTCGTTGGTGCCGATCGACAGGAAGTCGACGTGTTCGAGAATATGGTCGGCCAGCAGCGCCGCCGCGGGCACCTCGATCATCACGCCAGGTGTCAGTCCGTATGACCGAGCCATCGCGGCGAACGCCTCGGCCTCGGCCGGGGTGGCGATCATGGGCGCCATCACCCACGGCGGGTTGCCTGTCTGCGCACCGGCGGCCGCGATGGCTTCGAGCTGACGCTCCACCAGCCCGGGATTACCGTCGGCGATCCGTATCCCCCGGACGCCCAGCGCCGGGTTGGCCTCCTCGGGGTGGGCGACGAACCTGAGCGGCTTGTCGGAGCCGGCGTCCAAGGTACGCACAACGACCTTCCGGTTTGATCCCTTCGCGCGGTCGCTTCGCTCCTGCCCGCCGGCGAACGCCTGGAGCACTTCGCCGTAGATCTGGGTCTGCTCCGCCACCGACGGTTCGGTGTCGCGATTAAGGAAGCACAGCTCGGTGCGGAACAGGCCGACCCCTTCGGCAGGCGTCAAACTGGCCGATCGGGCCGCCGCACCGTCCTGCACGTTGGCCAGCACGGCCACCTGGTGACCATCCGCCGTGGCTCCTGGCCCGCTCCAACCCGACAGCAGCGCGGCCTCGCGGTCGGCACGCTGCACAGCAGCCTCTGCGACCACGGGATCGGGCGCCACGGTCACGGTACCGACGGTGCCGTCGATCAATACCAACTCACCGGCGCTGACGTCGTCGAGACCCGAGACGGCGACAACGCACGGTATCCCCAGCTGCCTGGCGATGATCGCGGTATGGCTGGTGGGACCACCCAGCGTGGTCGCGAGTCCCACGACCAGTTGGGGATCCAGGCCTGCGGTATCGGCGGGCGCAAGATCCTCGGCGCACAGGATCGACGGACGATCCGGAAGTGGCACGCCCGGATCGGGCAGCCCGCTCAGTTCAGCGAGGACGCGATCGCCGATATCGCGCAGGTCTGTCACGCGTTCGGCCATCAGACCGCCGATCTTGGTGAACATCTCGACGAACTGTTCGACGGCGCCGACGGTCGCGCGTTCGGCGGGAGCGCCGCCCTTGATGCGCTTCTCCGCCGCACCGAGCCATGCGCGGTCGGAAGCCAGTGTCGCGGTGGCGGCCAGGACCTCCGACGCCACTCCGGTGGCCGAGGCGGCGCGCTCGCGCAGTCGCTGTGACACGGCCGAGGCAGCTGCGGTGAACCGCGCGCCCTCCGCCTCGCGGTCGCCTTCGGCGATATCGGGGGTGGCACCCAGCCGGTCGACCGCAGGAAGGCTGCCCGGCCGGATCACCGGCGCGTACTGGACTCCCGCCACCACCGGAACGCCGGCCAGGACAGTGCCTGCGGTCGCAGGGAACAGCAGTGATGCAGAGGGGGAAGTCGTCGCCATGTGAACCAGATTACAGAAAATTCTTGACAAGTCAACACGAACACGGGTAAAACAACAGATATCAACATTCAATTACCAACACCCCAACACAAACGGAGCAACGTGTACCCCGAAGAGCGTCAACAGGCGATCGCCGCCCTGGTGCTGACGCAAGGTCGTGTGTCGGTCGCCGAACTCGCCGCGTGCTACGACGTGACCACAGAGACGGTCCGGCGCGACCTCGCGGTGCTCGACCGGGCGGGCGTGCTGCGGCGCGTCCACGGCGGAGCGGTTCCCTCGCGGGCCCTGCAGGTCGTCGAGCCTGGGGTCAACGAACGCGAGACCACGCGCGCCGACCGCAAGGACGCCATCGCCAGGGCGGCCGTCGAGTTCTTCCCGCTCGGCGGGGCCAGGGTGCTGTTCGACGCGGGCACCACCACCTCACGCGTGGCGGCCGAGATACCTGGGGATCGCGAACTGATAGCCGTCACCAACTCGGTGCCCATCGCCGCGCGACTGGCCGCCGTGCCGTCGGTCACGCTGCATCTGCTCGGCGGCCGCGTCCGGGGACTCACCCAGGCGGCGGTCGGAGAACAAGTGTTGCGCGCGCTGGACACGATGCGGGTCGACGTGGCGTTCATCGGCACCAACGGCATCAGCGTCGGCCACGGCCTCTCCACACCCGACAGCGAGGAGGCCGCAGTGAAGCGGGCGATGGTGCGCAGCGCCAATTACGTCGTGGTGGTCGCCGATTCGTCGAAAGTCGGGATCGAGGAGTTCGTCAGCTTCGCCCCGATCGGCAGCGTCGACGCCTTCATCACCGACCGCCAGCTCAGTGCAGCCGACCAGGACGCGTTGACCGGCAGCGGCATCGAGGTGGTGGTCGCATGATCGTCACCGTCACCCCCAACCCGAGCATCGACCGCACGGTCACCCTGACCCTGCCGCTGGTGCGAGGCGCTGTTCACCGAGTCACCGAAGGGACCACAGAGCCCGGCGGCAAAGGCGTCAACGTCGCGCGAGCCCTGACGTTGGCTCACGTCGACGCCATCGCCGTCCTGCCCGCCGCACCCGGCGATCCGATGCTGTCCGCCCTGACGGGCATTGGCGTCGCGTTTCGTGCCGTCGCCATGGCAGGCGCCGTCCGCACCAACCTCACCATCACCGAAACCGACGGCACCACCACCAAACTCAATGAGCGTGGGGTGGCCTTGGACCAGGCGGCCACCGACCGGTTGACGTCGGTCGTCATCGACGCGGCGCGCGACGCAGCCTGGGTGGTGCTGTCAGGGTCGCTGCCCCCGGGACTGCCGGACAGCTGGTACGCCGAGGTGGTAGCGCTGCTGGCGCCGCTGCCGTGCAAGGTCGCCGTCGACACCTCGGAAGGTCCACTGGCCGCGTTGGCCGCATCCTTCCACCGGGCGGCGCCAGACCTGATCAAGCCCAACGCCGAAGAACTCGCCAGCCTCACCGGCGGATCACCGGAAGCCTTGGAATCCGCTGTTGCCGAAGGTAATCCAGAACCGGTGGTGGCCGCGGCGCGTCAATTGGTCGACCGCGGCGCGGGGGCCGTGCTCGCGACCCTCGGTGCGTCCGGCGCGGTACTCGTCGACAACGTCGGCGCGTGGGTCGCCACTCCCCCGCCCATAATTCCCAGGAGCACCGTCGGCGCCGGCGACTCCTCGCTGGCGGGATACCTGCGCGCCGACGCCGGGGGAGCACCACCGCCCCAGCGGCTACAGATGGCAGTGGCGTACGGAAGCGCCGCCGCCGCACTGCCCGGATCTGCCCTCCCCACCCCGGCGCAACTGCTCCTCGACGCTGTCCGCGTCACCTCGATCGCACCTGTCCAATTCTGATAAATCAACCCGAAAGTATCTGTGATGTCTGATAATTCGATCATCAGCACCGATCTGGTGTTGCTCGACGTCGACGCGGGCGCCGACAAGACGGCCGTCATCGGCCGCCTCGCGCGCCAGCTCGCCAACGCCGGACGTGCCTCTGACAGCGAAGGATTGCGCGACGCGGCCCTGGCCCGCGAAGCGCAGTCGGCCACCGGCCTGCCCGGCGGCATCGCGATCCCGCACTGCCGCTCCGCTGCGGTCGAGTCGGCCTCGATCGGTTTCGCCCGCCTCGATCCCGCGGTCGACTTCGGCGCACCCGACGGCCCAGCCCAACTCGTGTTCCTGATCGCCGCCCCCGACGGTGCAGGCGCCGAGCACATGAAGCTGCTCTCCAGCCTGGCCCGCGCATTGGTGCGTCCCGCATTCGTCGAGTCGCTGCGCACCGCAGGTAGCGCCGAGCAAGTGGTGGCACTGGTGAACGACGTCGTGACACCCGCTCCTGCCGTCTCCAAAGCCGCCGCACCCGCCGCCGCACCCGCCGCGGCAGCGGCCACCGTCAAGGCGCCGGTCGCCGAAAAAGCTTCGCCTGCAGTCAAGTCGGTGGTCGCCATCACCGCGTGTCCGACGGGTATCGCGCACACCTACATGGCCGCCGATTCGCTCGTCGCCGCCGCTGAGCGTGCGGGAGTGACATTCACAGTAGAGACGCAGGGCTCCTCGGGTAGCACCCCGATGAGGGCGGAGACCATCGCTGCCGCCGACGCCGTCATCTTCGCCACCGATGTGGGCGTCAAGGACCGCGGCAGGTTCTCGGGCAAGCCCGTCATCGCCTCCGGCGTCAAGCGCGCCATCAACGAACCCGACACGATGATTGCCGAAGCCGTTGCAGCCGCGGATGATCCGAATGCGGCGCGCGTCGAGGGCTCCGCAGGTGGGGCGGCCGCGTCGTCGGCCCCGTCGGGCACCGTCGGCTGGGGCACCAGGACTCGGCAGATCCTGCTCACCGGCGTCAGCTACATGATTCCGTTCGTGGCCGCTGGTGGTCTGCTGATCGCGCTCGGCTTCCTGTTCGGCGGTTACGAGATCAAGGAGATCGCCAACGACATCGCCCTGAACAACTCATTGACCGACCTACCCAGCGGCGGATTCGGCCAGTATCTCGGTGCTATCTTGTTCACCGTCGGCGGGTTGGCGTTCGGTTTCCTCGTCCCCGCACTGGCCGGTTACATCTCCTTCGCGATCGCCGACCGTCCCGGCATCGCACCAGGATTCACAGCCGGTGCACTCGCGGTGTTCATCGGCGGCGGCTTCCTCGGCGGCATCGTCGGCGGCGTCATCGCGGGCTTCGTCGCACTGTGGATCGCCAGCATCGACGTGCCCCGCTGGCTGCGCGGACTGATGCCGGTGGTGATCATTCCGCTGGTCGCTTCACTGGCCGTCGGCCTCGTGATGTTCTTCCTGATCGGTCGTCCGCTGGCGTGGATCAACACGAGCCTGACCGACTGGCTTAACGGGATGTCCGGCACCTCGGCGATCCTGCTCGGCGTCATCCTCGGCTTGATGATGTGCTTCGACCTCGGCGGCCCGGTCAACAAGGCCGCCTACGCCTTCGCCACCACCGGACTCGCGGCGGCCACCACCACCAGCTTCGAGATCATGGCGACGGTGATGGCCGCCGGCATGGTGCCGCCGCTGGCGATGGCGCTGGCCACCACGGTGCGGCCCGGGATGTTCAGCGAACCGGAGAAGGAGAACGGCAGGGCCGCATGGCTGCTCGGCGCCTCCTTCATCTCTGAGGGCGCGATCCCGTTCGCTGCGGCCGACCCGCTGCGGGTCATCCCGTCGATGATGTTCGGCGGCGCTATCACCGGCGCGCTGTGCATGGCCTTCGGCACAACGTCCCGAGCACCCCACGGCGGCATTTTCGTGCTGTTCGCCATCGACAACAAGCTCGGGTTCCTCATCGCACTGGCGGCAGGCACCGTCGCCGCAGCCGTCGCGGTCATCGCGGCCAAACGGTTCTCCCGCCAGCCCGCCGAGCAGGATGCCGAACTAGTCCCCGCCTGACCCCAGTTGCCCAAACGAACGAACGGGCGCATAAAACCGAGTACAAATCACCCGAACGTCGATCTCGACAACCCAAGGAGCGCACAATGTCCAGCAAGACCGTCACCGTGGGATCGGCCATCGGCCTGCACGCCCGCCCGGCCGCCATCATCTCCGAAGCCGTCGTCAACGCAGGCGTGCCCGTCACGCTGTCGATGGACGGCGGTGAGCCCGTCGACGCGGGTTCGGCGCTGATGATCATGACGCTCGGCGCAGCCAACGGTGCCGAGGTAACCGTCGACTCCGATGACGACGCCACCCTGAACGCCATCGCAGACCTGGTGGCGCAGGACCTCGACGCCTGACCTCCAAAACATCTGTGCCCGTCCTGCACCGAGGACGGGCACAGACGTGTCAGTCCATTCCCCGCACCGCGCGCACACTCGCCTCAGGCGCCAGCCCAACACAAACCAGAACAACCATCCCCCGGGGCGTGCGTAGTGGCCATGGTCTGAGTGGCCCCGGAAACGGGTCCTGGTCTGCTACTTGCTGCCGTTCTTACGCTCCGGTCTAGCCTTGGCGGCAGCGCTCTTCTCCGTGGTTTTGCCCTGGTGAGTGAGTTGGCCGCCTGCGGTTTCGAGGTGAGCGCGGACGAACCACTGGAACTTTTCCAACTCCGCCGCATGCCCGATGAGCATGTCCTGGGTGACAGGGTCGGGCTCTTCGGTCTCTCTGATCGCCTTGCGGATATCCTCGATGACGCCGTCATAGACTAGATCGACTGCGGCCAGATGTGCCTGCACATTATCGCGGCCTACCGAGTAGTCGTCCCAGGTGCGGTCACGCAGGATTGCACCGGGCGTACCTTCCGGCGCACCACCGAGGGTCGCAATGCGTTCCGCCACCTCATCGGCATATCCGCGAACGAGATCCACCTGCGGGTCGATCATCTCGTGGACGCCGATGAAGTTGGGCCCGACCACGTTCCAGTGGACGTGCTTAAGGGTGAGGTGCAGATCGTTGTAGGTGCTGAGTTGCTTCTGCAGCAACTCACTGACCTGAACGGCCTCTTTGTCGGTCATGCCCGGAATGGTGAACTGTGGCATCGATTACTCCTTTGCCTGCATAGCTTCGCGCTCGTGGGCTCGTGCACTGTCCTGCGACGAGTACCCAGGGGCTTGGGGCGGTAATCAACGGTAATCAATCAGATCAGAGACTGCGGATGTCCTGGATCGGCAGGCGGGGACCGCGTCTGGGCTGGAACGCCACCCGACTGACCTCCAGTAGGCGTACCGCCCGGTAGCGGTGCGGTCGCAACGGCTCAAGGAGCGCCACCATTTCCGCGTCGTCGATGGGCCGGCCCAACAACGTCCAGCCAACCACCTTGGACAAGTGGTAGTCACCGACTGACAATGCGTCGGCATCTCCGAAGGCGCGCTGCCCGGTCTCGGCCGCCGTCCACACCCCGACCCCTGGCAGCGAGGTCAGCGCGGCGGTGGCCACAGCGGGTTCCCTGGTGCAGAGCCGTTCCAGCGACGAAGCACGCTGCGCACACCCCACGATGGTGCGTGCCCGCCCGGGATCGACATTGGCGCGGTGAAACTCCCACGACGGGATTTGACGCCACACCTCCGCCTTCGGCGCCACCCGCAGATGCGACGGAACTGGACCGGGAGCGGCGGAACCGAACCGTGTGACCAACAGGCGCCAGGACCGAAACGCGTCGACGCCCGGAACCCGCTGTTCCAGAACCGCAGGAATCAGCGCCTCCAGGACACGATCGGTGCGCCCGATGCGGAAGTGGCCCGCGCGCCTGCGGGCCGCGGCCACCGTCGGCTCGACCGGGTCGAATCCCGCTGCCTCGTCGAGGACACCGAGCAGTGCAGGCAACCGCTGCGCGAACTCTTCGGCGCCGTCGCCCCAACTGGTGGCTTCGACTGTGTCAGAGGCGGTTTGGACTAGCCGCGCGGTGACGGGCCCAGTGTCCAGCAAGGTGGTGCGCCAGATCGCCCGGTCGGGTGCGATGTGCAAGCACGGGTCGCCGACGCCGCGCCGCTGCGGTGACAGCGTTGCCCCCGGGCTCGCCGGACCATCGAAGATGACGGTGGTGCTCAGCCCGCTCTTCGCGGTAGACGACAAGATGGCGGTGGCCTCCTTGGGCGGGCGGCGCAACGAACTGCGCCGTCGGCGAGGGTGCGCGAACGAACACTACTCGCGAACGAACACTACTGCAGCCGCGCGCAGGTCCTCCCTGTGATCCACAAGCAAACTCATAATAGGTTCTATGATTTTGCCAACGGGGGGACATTCGAATCTTTCCGAAAAGACAGAAACGTCAATTAGTAGTTGCCAGCGCTCACTCGCAGTGTCCTTCAATCGTGATGTCGGCCTTGTCCGGATAGAACGCGATATGGCCAGCGATGGCTGCCACCGCAGCATATGGCCGCTCGTAGGTCCATACGGCATCACCGACGACGTCCCCGACCGACATCACCACGCTGTAGTAGCCCGCGTCCCCCTTGTATGGGCAGTACGACGTGGCGTTCGTACGCCGAAATCGCTCAGCCACCGCGTCAGCCAACGGAATGTACTGAACCGCAGGATACGAAGACTCTGCCAAAGTCAGCGCATCAACCGTCTCAGCAACAACCTCGCCGCGGACCCGCACAGTTACGCGCTTGCCGGTGGGTTCCACGGTGATCGGATGCGAGGGGCCGGGCTGGTAGACGGGGCGTTTTTCTGGCGTCATTCACTCTGCAACAGATCGTCACCGATATGATTCCCGGATGACGGACCCCAAGCAAGCCGACGTCGAGGTCGACATCGTGATCGACGCGCCGCCCGAAGCGGTGTACAGCCTGGTAACCGACCTGCAGAGTCTTTCGGTGCTGGCCGAGGAGACCACCGGGATGAAGTGGCGCAAAGGCAACCGCGTCGCCCCTGGAGCGGTGTTCACCGGCGACAACCGCAACGGCGACCACACCTGGTCGACCACATGCACCGTCACCGACGCCGATCCGGGCAGACGGTTCGCATTCGACGTCAAGTTCCTGGTGCTCCCGGTGTCGCGCTGGCAGTACGACTTCGAACCCACCGCCACCGGCGGATGTCGCGTCAGCGAGCGCACGTGGGATCGCCGTCCGCGCTGGTTCGGCAAGCTGGCGGTACGGACCACCGGCGTAGCCGACCGTGAGGCGGCGAACGCCGAGCACATGCGCGCCACCCTCGCCCGCCTCAAAGAGACCGCCGAGAAACAGCTTTCGTAACCGTCACAGGTCATGGGCGGCGCGCGATCCGATCGGCCAGCTCGGCGATGGGTGACGTAGTGGCCCGACCGCCCGATTCGTGCCGGTCGGCAAACTGGTAGGCCAGATACATACCCCGCACGCCCACAAAGCGCAGCGGCTCCGGCTCCCACGCCGCCGACACATGATCCACCCACGGCATCTCCACCAGTGGCGATTC
>JBPPMS010000123.1:0-32046 GCA_051306175.1 Mycobacterium sp.
GTCGGGCCCTGGACCTGCTGGAGGCCGCGGACTGGGTGGTCGAGGACTTCCCGTCGTGTTCGGAGGTGCTCGAACTTGTCGAGCGGGGGCGGCGGCGGTTGTTGGCGGTCAGCAACACCATCGCCGCACAGTTGGCGGATCGCGATATTTCTGAGTTGGGGGATGCGCCGCATAAGTTGCTGGCGGATGTGACGCGGATCGGCCCGAAAGAGGCGAGGGGGCGGTTGGCGCAGGCCGGGTTGGTGCGGGAGCGGTTCGCGTTGTCCGGGGAGTCGTTGGGTGCTGATCTGCCCGCCACCGCGAAGGCCTGGCATGCCGGGTTGTTGGATGAGGCCCATGTGCGGGTGATCACCAACTTCTTCACCGCCCTGCCCGCCGATACTCCGCGGGATGTGTGCCAGGACGCCGAGCGGTTCCTGGCGGCGCATGCGGTGGAGTTGCGCAGCGATCAGTTGGCGGGGTTGGCGGCGAAGTTGGCGTTGACGATCAACCCCGATGGCAAGTTCTGCGAGCAGGATCGGGTCCGGCAGTCGGGGTTCAGTTGGGGGCCGCAACGCCAGGACGGGATGAGCAAAGGCACCCTGTGGGCCAGCCCGGAGTTGCGGGCGGAGTTGGAGGCGTTCTTCGCGAAGTTCGCCGAACCCGGCATGTGCCTGCCCGACGACCCCGATCCGTTCCATCTGCAGGGCGACACCAACGAGCCCGTCACCGAGCCCGCTACCGGTGCGCCGGCCGCGGACTGCCCAGACGCCGATACCGGTGCCGGGCACCCCGACGAGGCGCCGGTGGACGCCGACTCCGACGACTGCCCGCCGGGCGAGCCCACCAGCGGTGCGGGCGCCGAGGAGGCGTCGGGGGCCGTGGTGCCGCAGCCGCCGGTCAAGGTCAAGGTCAAAGATGATCGGGCCCCCAAGCAGCGTCGCCATGATGCGTTGGCCGCGCTGCTGAAAGCGATGCTAGGCAATCCGGGGTGGGGGACCCGGCATGGGCTGCCGATCACGGTGGTGGCCACCATGACCCTCGACGAGTTGACCAGAGCCGCCGGGATGGCGGTCACCGCGACCGGCACGCTGATCCCGATCCGGGACCTGATCCGGCTGGCCTCCCAGACCCAGCCGTATCTGGCGGTCTTCGACGATCACAAGAGCCGGGCCCTGCATTTGGCCAAAGCCAACCGGTGTGTGACCGGGGATCAGTGGTTGATGCTGTTCGCCCGCGACCGCGGCTGCTCCAAGCCCAACTGCGATAAACCGGCCGACCAATGCGAGGCGCATCACACCAAACCGTGGGCGACCTACCGGCGTACCGATATCAACGAGATGACGCTGGCCTGCTACGAGGACCATCCCCAGGTCGGTGACGACGGCTGGGACACCACCCTCGGCCGCGACGGCCGGGTGCACTGGACCCCACCACCGAACTACCCACGGAAAACCGCCACCACCAACGATTTTCATCATCCCGAGCGCTACCTGTCCGAATTCCAAAAAGACGGCGACACCGACAAACCCGACGACGACGACACACATACCGCGTGACTGCAGCGCACACGCCGCTGCGGTCGAGCGCGCCACGGCACCTATGGCGGGATAGCTCAGCGGGATAGCTGACGAAGGTTGCCGACACGCTTTAGGGATCGGGCGGCGCAAGGTACGGTAAGCACCAAGCAAGCGCTCGGACGTGGGCGCGAGGGAAGGCGGCCGTTATGGACCAGGACCTGGACCCGAACCTGCAGCACCAGCAGGACCGGCTGGACAACTTCCAGTGGGTGGTGGGCTCGCTCGTCGGCCATCCCGACAGCATCCCGACCTGACAGCCTCAAACAGCGCTTTGCGTGGCGTCGTCCTGACGCTGCTAGCTGTCGACGGCGTGAGCATTGCTGTCACTGCGGCTTTCTTTCTCCCTGCCAGGCTCGGCGGGTTTCCGTTCCCGATCAGCGCGTTCATCGCTGGCGGCTTGAATCTGGCCATGGTGTGGGCGGCATTGCAGTGGAGCAAGTCGCTGCGCGTGGCAGGCCTGCCCCTGTGGACGTTTGTGATCACCGTCTTGGCGCTCATGTTCGGAGGCCCCGGCGGCGACGTCGTCTTCGGTAATGACCTCGGCGGCTTTGCGGTACTACTTCTGCTCGCCGTGGGCGCGATCCCCGCGGCGTGGTTGTTGCGTTGGGAGACCGCTCCCGCCTAGTCGTCGCCTAGTCGAGGCGTTGACCGTCGTCACGTCCCCCGGGGCCGCCAGCTGGATGCGCGTCGCGGCGCCGGGTGTCGGCGGCGCGTCCAGATCGGCGACGACGGCCGAAGCGGGGCCTGACACAAAAGCGGTCGGCTCGACAGCAATGCGTAGCGGCGTGGTCTGCGCGGCGGGGGCGACGGGCACGTGACGCTCCGGCGCGGTCACCGACGCGGGAAGCGCGATCACCACGGCGCTCAACGACGCTGCTCCCGCCATCGGAACTGACCGAATCGAGACGCTCATGATCTCTGCTTTCCGTCGCGGGACCTCGGCGGTCTAGCTAGCCCCGCTCAGGAGGCGGCTCGGGATCTGGTGCAGGCACGTGAGGATTGCCGGGGTGATCTGATGACGGTGCGGCACCGGATCTCGAAACTGCTTCTGCGGCAAGGGATTGTCTACTACGTTGAACAGGCTTGGACGGGAAAACACGAACTGTGGCTGCGCCGCCAGCGGTTCGAGGCCCTCGGATTGCAGTTGGCTTATGACACCGCCATGGTCGCCAGTGGGCACCGGCGCGACCGCCTCGATAAGGCAATCGTCGCGATGGCCGCCGACTCGGAGTTCACTGCGGTGGTGCAACGGCTGGGGTGTCTGCGCGGCGTCTCGACCCTGACGGCGTTCGGGTTGGCTGTCGAGACGGCGACTGGCACCGCTTGACGGGCCGTTCGATCGGCGCGTACCTGGGTTTGGTGCCGTGCGAGTACTCCTCGGGGGGACACCCGCGTCCAGGGTGGGGGTCACCAAAACCGGTAATGGTCACGCCCGGCGGCTGCTGGTGGAAGCGGCCTGGCAGCACCGCAAATCGTATCGGCCCAGCCGGGACCTACGGGACGCTGGATAGCGGCACCGGCAGCCGCCCAAGCTCGCGGGCATGCCGCCAACCACCGGCTCCATGATCGCTGGACTGGCTCCGCTGCGCGCAAGAAACGTTCCGTGGTCGCCAACGCCGCCATCGCCCGGGAACTGGCCGGCTGGTGCTGGTCGCTGGCCGTGCTCGACGACTTGACTGCACTCACCCCACAACTGTCCGGATAAGACCACAACGGTGTCGGCAAAGCGTTTGGGAGTGACCCGCGCCAGTTCTATGAGCAAACATGCTGTCCCACAACATGTTCACGCTCGATCCTAGACACGCTGGACAACTCCGACTCGAACCCACGGTCCTGCGGTAACGAACCCGCGCATATCAGACTGACACGCGTCGGCATCGACACGCTCGACACCACCACGCTCGACACCACCACGCGGACTCATCCGGTACATCGAAGCGGCGGGCCTCTGGCGACGGCTACCGGCCCGCCGCTTCACCCTGCCCACTTGACAAAACGCCCCCCATATCTGAGCTGTAACCGTGAGCGGGCGCGTTCAGTTCGTCCAGCGTGAAGCCTCCAGCGTGGCGTCGACGGTGCGCCCCACCCCCCGCAGCGCGCCATGATCCGGCTACTGTGTCGGGATGCCGTGCGGCAACGTCTTCTCTGCTCCTCACCTTCACTGCGTTCCAAATCGTGAGACGGACGGATGAAACGCACACACCGAGTGGTTACAGGTGAGTGGTCCTGAACTCGGAGCAAGGCAATCTGTTGCCTAATCCAGCCCTGCCGCCCAGGTCAGCGCAGCCCAGTCCGGCTGCGTTGCGGCGTGTTCTCCGTCGTGCGCGCGACGGCGTCGCGCTGAATGTGGACGAGGCGGCTGTCGCATTGGCGGCACGGGGCGACGATCTGGTCGACCTGTGTGCCAGTGCCGCGCGGGTTCGGGACGCAGGCCTGGATTCGGCAGGTAGACGTGGTCCCGGGGGCAGGCTTCCGGTCACCTACTCGCGAAAGGTGTTCATTCCCGTCACCCATCTGTGCCGCGACACATGCCACTACTGCACTTTTGTGACGGTGCCGGGCCGCCTTCGCGCACAGGGCGAAGGGATGTACATGGAGCCCGACGAGATCGTGGACGTCGCGCGCCACGGTGCTGAATTAGGTTGTAAGGAAGCGCTTTTCACCCTGGGCGACCGACCCGAGAGCCGGTGGGACGAGGCCTGGCAGTGGCTGGATGAGCGCGGCTACGATTCGACACTGGATTACGTGCGTGCGATGGCTATCCGGGTGCTCGAGGAGACCGGTCTGCTGCCGCACCTCAATCCCGGGGTGATGAACTGGTCGGAGATGTCTCGGCTCAAGCCGGTGGCTCCGTCGATGGGCATGATGCTCGAGACCACATCTCGGCGGCTCTATGAGACGAAGGGTCTGGCCCACTACGGCAGTCCCGACAAAGACCCCGACGTGCGCCTGCGCACTCTGACCGACGCAGGCAGGCTGTCGATTCCATTCACCACCGGCCTCTTGGTCGGTATCGGCGAGACGCTGGTCGAGCGGGCCGAGACGATTCACGCTATCCGTAAGGCGCACAAGGAGTTCGGCCACGTTCAGGAAGTGATCGTGCAGAACTTCCGCGCCAAGGATCACACCGCCATGCAAGCGGTGCCCGACGCAGGCATCGACGACTTCCTGGCCACCATTGCCGTGACCCGGTTGGTGTTGGGTCCCGGCATGCGGGTGCAGGCGCCGCCCAATCTGGTGTCGCGCGCGGAATGCCTGGCGCTCATCGGTGCCGGCGTCGACGATTGGGGCGGGGTATCACCCCTGACGCCCGATCACGTCAACCCGGAACGGCCATGGCCCGCGCTCGACGAACTGTCGACGATGACGTCGGAGGCCGGCTACGACCTGGTGCAGCGGCTGACTGCCCAACCGAAGTACGTGCAGGCAGGCGCGGCGTGGATTGACCCTCGGGTGCGCGCACATGTCGACGCGCTGGCCGACGCGACCGGTCTGGCACGCGAGGTCAACCCGTCGGGCCTGCCGTGGCAGGAGCCCGACGAGGCGACGGAATCGTTGGGCCGCACCGACCTTCACGCGGCTATCGACAGTGAGGGGCGACGCACCGAGACGCGAAGCGATCTCGACAGTGCGTTTGGCGACTGGGAGTCGATCCGCGCGAAGGTGCATGAACTCGCGGCGCGGGCACCTGAGCGTATCGATTCCGACGTGCTGGCCGCGCTGCGCTCAGCCGAGCGTGACCCGGCCTGCTGCAGCGACGACGAATATCTGGCGCTGGCCACCGCGGACGGTCCGGCGCTGGAAGCTGTTACCGCGCTGGCTGATTCGCTCCGCCGTGAGGTGGTTGGCGAGGATGTGACGTTCGTCGTCAACCGCAATATCAACTTCACCAACATCTGCTATACCGGGTGCCGGTTCTGCGCCTTCGCTCAACGCAAGGGTGACGCCGACGCGTTCTCGCTCTCAACTGGTGAAGTGGCCGACCGGGCGTGGGAGGCGCATGTCGCCGGTGCGACCGAGGTGTGTATGCAGGGCGGTATCGATCCGGAGTTGCCGGTCACCGGATACGCCGATCTGGTGCGTGCGGTTAAAGCTCGGGTGCCCTCGATTCACGTACACGCGTTCTCTCCTATGGAGATCGCCAACGGTGTCACCAAGAGCGGCACGTCGATCCGCGATTGGCTCACCGAGTTGCGGGAGGCCGGCCTCGGCTCGATCCCCGGCACCGCCGCGGAGATCTTGGACGACGAGGTGCGCTGGGTCCTGACCAAGGGCAAGTTGCCGACGTCGATGTGGATCGACGTGGTCGCCACCGCCCACGAAGTAGGGCTGCGATCCAGCTCGACGATGATGTACGGACACGTGGACACGCCGCGGCACTGGGTTGGACACCTCAACGTGCTGCGCGAGATCCAGGACCGCACCGGCGGTTTCACCGAGTTCGTGCCGCTGCCATTCGTCCACCAGAGTAGCCCGCTGTATCTTTCCGGCGCCGCGCGGCCGGGCCCCACCCACCGCGACAACCGCGCTGTGCATGCGTTGGCACGGATCATGTTGCACGGCAGGATTGCGCACATTCAGACCAGCTGGGTCAAGCTCGGCGTCGAACGTTCCCAGGTGATGCTGTGCGGTGGCGCCAACGATCTGGGCGGCACGCTGATGGAGGAGACCATCTCGCGGATGGCTGGCTCGGAGAACGGATCCGCCAAGAGCGTCGAGGAATTGGTCGCGATCGCCGAGGGCATTGGCCGCCCCGCCCGCCAACGCACCACGACGTACGCGCCGCTCGCCGCCTGAGGACCCTCAGTGGTCGGGCTTGGGCCGCACCGGCATCGACGCCACCAGGGGAGTGTCGACCCCGACGCGACCCAGGCACTGCGCGCCGCCCGGTGAACCCAGCGGCGCAGCGCGACCAGCCAGCACAAGGTCGAAGAATGCGGCGTTATCGGCCAAGTGCGCGTGATCCTCTTCGGACAGCTCGGTCTCGTATCCGATCGCTCCGACTCGGCAGATCAGTTTACACGCCCCGCAATCCACGCACTCGAAGGGATTGATGTACAGGGAGCGATCACCTTCGTAGATGCAGTCCACAGGGCATTCGGCCATGCAAGCCTTGTCTGTCACGTCGACGCAAGCCGAACCGATCACATATGTCATGCCGCAACCGTACGAACCGGAGGCGGTGTAGCGCTGGAGTCGAATTGCCCCGCAGCGAGGACTTTGGTCCTTCCCAGGGCCAGGGCCAGGGCCACCTCCCAGGTCGGTGTCCTGCGGGGGCAGTCGCCAGGGCGTGGGCGAGCACCTCGTCGTCTTCGCTCAACGGTTGCCCCGCGGCTTTCCCCGTCAGGTAGAGGTTTCTGACCACATCCCGTTCGACGAATGAGCGCAGGTTGTCGCGAGGAGTTCCGGTGGCAGCCACGTCGGGGGGCAGTCTGAACTCGTCGGGGGGCAGTCTGAACTCAAGGAAGTCGGAGAGCTGACGACGCGGCGTCGGCGGCGGCACCGCTTCGATCCAGGGTGTGACCCCGACCCGGACCAAGACTTGCGGAAGCCTGCGGCCGGTCATCGCGCTGAGCACCGCGATGCTGTCGGGCAACTCCGTGAGGTGTGTGAGCGTGCAGGTGGCCAAGCCAGCCATCGTCGCCTCCAGCAACACCGCCGACAAGGCCTCGCCGCACCGCAGGACCTCGAGGCGGGTGTCGTCACGGGCCGACAGCACCAGTACGGCACTGCGATCCTCCGGTATCTCCAGGCGGCGATCGGAGTGCCGGGTTACCGGGAACGTCCGCCCGACGGCGACGCGGTCGCTCTCGGCCGATGACACCAGCGAACTGGGTGGAATTCCGTCGTTGGCGCCAAAAGGCGCTGTCCACCAACGCAATTCAGCGTGATAATCGGAATCAGAGAGACGTAGGGTGTCGATCAACTGGGTCACTTCTGCCAGTTTCTGGTGCGCATCCGACTCCAGTACATCGACGAATGCCGCGCCGCCGACGGCCCCACGCAGGCTGGCAGCCACCTTGCCCCTGGCCGGTGGGGCGGCGAACGGCAACCGGTCGCTGCGCCGACGCAGGATCGCATCGGCGCGGGAGCGTCGATCTTCGTCTACGAAGGGTAGCGCCACGAAATGGATCGCGGCCAAATGAGTGTGATCGCCGTCGTGAGGGTAATAGTTCACTTTTGTGGCCCAGCCGCAGGCTGACATCGCGACCCGAAGATGATCGAGCGCTGCACCGCAGCTGATCAGCGCCTGACGGCCGGAGGTATCGGTGGCCACCAATCTGTCGCGGTCGAGGTGCAGGTGCAATGTCGTACCGTCCACCGTCCACCGCCACGGCTGACTGTTGTGGATCGATGGTGCGCGGGACGCGAGTTGAACCGCTTTCGCGATGACGTCGTCGGACGGCACGACTGCACTCATGGTCACCTCCTGCTAGCTAGTGACTGGTCTGATCCTTTCCCGTCCCCACCGCTTGCCAATAGGGCCGTTGGTCCTCGCTGTAGGGCCAGTGCCGGGTGACCTACGCCTCTGTCGCTTGCCGTGGACTTCGACCAAGGTGGAACCGATCCACCCGTCCACGGACAGCAGAGGGGAACAGCGCACATGTCCTCGGCGATCCTCGACGCCGACACTGCGTACGCGGCGTTGGCTCTATCCAATCGCGCACCGTCGGTGCATAACTCGCAGCCGTGGCGGTGGGAAGTGGGTGATCACAGCGTGCACCTGTTCGCCGACGACTCGCGTCATCTGCCGCTCACCGACCCGGACCGGCGCGATCTGGAGGTCAGCTGCGGCGTCGCGCTGCACCACTGCACGGTGGCCTTCGCCGCGCTGGGTTGGCGGGCCACGGTGCGCCGTCTGCCGAATCCGGCCGTGCCCGATCACCTCGCATCCGTCGAACTGCGTCGTCACGCACCTGACGACAACGACATCGCGATGGCGTCGGCGATACCGCGCCGCCGCACCGACCGTCGCAACTTCTCGTCGTGGCCGGTGTCGCTGGGCGACATCGCGTTGATGGGGGCGCGGGCAGCGCGTCTGGGGATGACGGTGCGCATGGTCGATGTGGACATGGAGTTCCGCGCGCTGCTCTCGGCTGCGGTGGCAGAACACGTGGCGGATCCGGACTACCTCAGGGAGCTCTCCGAATGGAGTGGCAGGCACGCGTCGGTGGCGGGTGTGCCTGCCCGTAACACGCCGGTGCCAGACCCGCGAGCAGCCGTACCGGGGCGCATTTTCGCCGGAGCGGTCCTAGCCCAATCTTGCTCTGCACCAGCGCAACACGACAACGGAGTGGTGCTTGCGCTCGGCACCGCCTGCGACGGTCGGTTGGACCGGCTGCGGTCGGGCGAGGCTACCAGCGCAGTATTGCTGACCGCGACCGTCAAGGGTCTGGCGACCTGCCCAATCACAGAAGTGCTCGAACTGCCGGAAACGCGAGAGCAGATCCGGATCAGCGACTTCGCAGGCATGCAATACCCGCAGATGCTGATCCGCCTCGGATGGGCACCGATCAATGCCGACCCGCTGCCTGCCACGCCGCGCCGTCCCGTCGACCAGAATGCGCGGCTGTTGTTCGGACGGCTGGAATAGATTCGGACTACGGTCCGGTTATGCTTGTCGGCGGCGCCGGAAAGCCCGGCGCCATGAGTCGAGGAGACAGCTATGACCAGTGCAGTAGCGAGCGGCCTGACCACGGGAACCTGGGCGATCGACCCCGTCCACTCATTCGTCAACTTTTCTGTTCGCCACCTCGTCGTGAGCAAGGTACGCGGATCGTTCGGCAGCTTTTCCGGCGCGATCACCGTCGCCGAGGACGGCACGCCGTCGGTGACCGCCGAGATCGACGTCACGTCGATCGACACGAGCAACGAGCAGCGCGACGCGCACCTCAAAGCGGGCGACTTCTTCGACGCGGAGACGTACCCGACCGCGACATTCGTCTCGACCGGCGTGCAGTCCAAGGGCGACGACTACGTGCTCGACGGTGATTTCACCCTCAAGGGCATCACCAAGCCAATCGCGCTGACGCTGAAGTTCAACGGCGTCAACCCCGGCATGGGCCACGGCGAGGTCGCGGGTTTCGAGGCCTCGGTTGTGTTGAACCGCAAAGACTTCGGCATCGATATCGACATGCCGCTGGAGACCGGTGGTGCCGTCGTCGGCGACAAGGTCACCATCACACTCGACATCGAGGCACTCAAGCTAGCGTGATTCCACTCTTCGCCCAAACTCACCTTTGGGTGGAGAAGGCCCAGGGTGAGCCCACCCGAACGTTGGTCTCGGCGTAGCTAGCCGCACGCCGGCTGCGCCGAGACCAACGCAATGTTCAAAACCACTCGAACAAATCCACTCATGAGTGAGTTTGGGGGCGTCTAGCTCGAGCCAGCTAGTGGGCTAGAGCTAGAGGCGCGCGGCGAGTTCGGTGCCCTGGCGGATCGCGCGCTTGGCGTCCAACTCGGCTGCGACGGCCGCGCCGCCGATGACGTGCGGTTTGATGCCGACGCGGTGTAGTGCCTCTTCCAGATCGCGGACCGGCTCCTGGCCGGCGCAGATCACCACGTTGTCGACGTCGAGCACCCGAGGGCGACTGCGCCCCGACCCGAAGCTGATGTGCAGGCCGTCGTCATCGATGCGCTCGTAGGTGACGCCGGACAGTTGCTCAACCTGCTTGGCCTTCAACGAAGCCCGATGAACCCAGCCAGTGGTCTTGCCCAGCCCACGGCCCTGCGGACCCTTGGTGCGCTGCAGCAGATACACCTTGCGCGCGGGCGGTGAGGGGATAGGGGTGGTGAGCGCCCCGCGGATTTCCTGGGGATCGGCTGCACCCCATTCCGCTTTCCACTCCTTGAGATTCCGCGTCAAGGATTCATCAGAGACCAGGAACTCCGCGACGTCGAAACCGATTCCGCCCGCGCCGATTACGGCGACCGTGCGTCCGACAGGAGCGCCCCTGAGCACTTGCGGATAGGTCAGGACCTTGGCGCGGTCGATCCCCGGGATATCAGGCAACCGCGGCGCGACGCCGGTGGCGAGCACGACGTCGTCGAAATCGCGCAGTGAGTCCGCCGATGCCCTGGTCTGCAGCCGCAACGTCACCTCGTGCTTGGCGAGCAATGTCGTGTAGTAGCGGATGGTCTCGGTGAACTCCTCTTTGCCGGGCACGCGGCGCGCCAGGTCGAATTGGCCCCCGATCGCCTCGTCGGCTTCGAACAGCGTCACCCGGTGTCCGCGCGAAGCTGCGGTGACCGCTGCCGACAGGCCTGCCGGGCCTGCGCCCACGACCGCCACCGAACGTGCCCGCCGGGTGGGGCCCAGCACCAACTTCGTCTCATGACCCGCGCGCGGATTCACCAGGCAAGAAACCGTTTTGTGCACGAACGCGTGGTCCAGGCAGGCTTGGTTGCAGGCGATGCAGGTGTTGATCTCGGCGGCGGCGTCGGCGTGCGCCTTGCGGACCCAGTCGGGGTCGGCGAGCAGCGGTCGCGCCATCGAAATCAACTGGACGTGCGTGTCGCTGAGAATCTGCTCGGCACCCTGCGGCATGTTGATCCGGTTGGATGCGACGACGGGGATCGTCACATGCTCGGCCACGGCGCTGCTGATATCCACGAAGGCCGCCGAGGGCACCGAGGTCACGATGGTGGGCACCCGCGCCTCGTGCCAGCCGATGCCGGAGTTCAGGATCGTCGCGCCCGCCGCCTCGACTTCGGTTGCCAAGGAAAGTATTTCAGGCCAGCTCTGGCCGTCCTCGATATAGTCGGCCATCGACATCCGGTAGATGACGATGAAGTCCGATCCCACCGCTTGGCGTACGCGCCGCACGATCTCGACCGGAAACCTCCGCCGCTTGGCAGGCGTACCACCCCAGGCGTCGGTGCGCTTGTTGGTGCGTGGCGCGAGGAACTGGTTCACGAGATAGCCTTCGCTGCCCATGATTTCGACGCCGTCATAGCCCGCCTCGCGTGCCAGCACAGCGCAGCTCACGTAATCGTCGACGGTCTGCTGCACGCCGCCCGCGGACAACCGCCGCGGTCGAAACGGGTTGATCGGAGCCTTAATCGACGACGCGCTGACCGACAGCGGGTGATACGCGTAGCGGCCCGCATGCAGGATCTGCAGCGCGATCTTGCCGCCCTCGGCGTGCACTGCTTCGGTGACACGGCGGTGGCGCCGCGCTTCGGTTGACGAGATCAACTGCGCAGCAAAGGGCAGCAGCCAGCCGGTCCGGTTGGGTGCGTAACCGCCGGTGATGATGAGGCCGACGCCGCCGCGTGCGCGTTCAGCGAAATATGTTGCCAGACGGTCGATATCGCGGGACCGGTCCTCGAGTCCGGTGTGCATCGAGCCCATCACCACGCGGTTGGCCAACGTGGTGAAACCGAGATCCAGCGGCGCCAGCAGGCGCGGGTACGGGTTGGTCATGTCCTGACTCCGAGCACATCGAGCACTTCGTCGAGCCAGTCGACCGAGCCCAGCTCGGCCCGAATGCCGCCGCGCAGCACCAGATACTGGTGCAAAGCGGATCCGGTGAGCGCGCCCGGATCAGGGAACTGACGTTTTTCGTAGTGGCGGTAGACATCGAGAAGTCCGGCGCGTTCTGCGCGCAACGCTGCCGCCTGTGTACGCACGTGCTCGACATCTCCGTAGGCTGCGCCCCGGATCTTGACGGCGAGCTCCCGGGTGCGGTGATCGGTGACCGAACTGCCGCGGCCCTTCAGTGGCTGTGCGATCCACCGGGCGAGTTCTGCGCGCCCGGTGTCGGCGACGCGGTACACCTTCTTGTCGGGTTTGCCGGTCTGCGCCACGGCGGTGCACGTCACCCAGCCGTCGTCTCCCATGGTGTGCAGCGTGCGGTAGATCTGCTGATGGGTGGCATGCCAGAAATAGCCGATGGAGCGATCGAACCGGGCGGCCAACTCGTAACCCGAGCCGGATTTCTCGCACAGCGAGACCAGGATCGCGTGGGTCAACGTCACGCCCCGACATTATCCGCTACCGGCGGTCCTATGCAATTAGTTGCACCTGGTTTGTCTCGCACGGCACGGCCTGTGCGCACTTTGTATATGCAACGTCTAGTATCAGTAACTGCGCGTCCGCTTCGGTGCGGCGCCCGAGTTAGGGCACACTGAGGCGCACGACCGACATACGACAACGGATACTGGTCAGCAGTTTTCCCTCGACCAAGGGGGAACGGCGACCACACTGAGCGGAAGATCGAGGAGACCTTCGTGACGTACACGATCGCGGAACCTTGCGTCGACATTAAGGACAAGGCCTGCATCGAGGAGTGCCCTGTCGACTGCATCTACGAGGGTGCACGGATGCTGTACATCCATCCTGACGAATGCGTGGACTGCGGAGCATGCGAGCCTGTCTGTCCTGTTGAGGCGATCTTCTACGAAGACGATGTGCCCGATCAGTGGAGCAGCTACACCCAGGCGAACGCCGACTTCTTTTCCGAGCTCGGCTCGCCGGGTGGCGCGTCGAAGGTCGGCCAGACCGACAACGATCCGGCGTCGATCAAGGAACTCCCGCCGCAAAGTGAGTAGTGAGCTGGTCGATAGTATCGGCCAGATGACTCGGCAGCCGAAGTCGGTGTCCCTGCCGGTGTTCCCTTGGGACACCATCGCCGACGCCGGTGCGACGGCCCGGACACACCCCGACGGAATCGTCGACCTTTCGGTCGGCACTCCGGTGGACGAGGTGGCCCAGGAGATCCGCGACGCACTCGCCGCCGCCAGTGGTGCCCCCGGCTATCCCACGACGGCAGGCACTCCTGCACTGCGCGAAACAGCGGTCGCTGCGTTGCACCGCCGCTACGGCATCAGCGGGTTGCGTAGCGACGCGATCCTGCCGGTCATCGGAACCAAGGAACTGATCGCGTGGTTGCCGACGCTGCTCGGTCTGGGCGCCGACGACGTGGTGGTCGTGCCCGAACTGGCCTACCCGACTTACGAGGTGGGCGCGCGGTTGGCGGGCGCCCGGGTGTTGCTCGCGGATTCCCTGACGCAGATCGGCCCGCGGGCCCCTGCGCTGATCTACCTCAACTCACCGAGCAACCCGACCGGCAAGGTGCTCGGTCTCCAGCACCTGCGCAAGGTGGTCGGGTGGGCACGCGAACGTGGTGTGCTGGTGGCCTCCGACGAGTGCTACCTGGGGCTGGCCTGGGACGCTGAGCCGTTGTCGGTTCTGCACCCCGACGTGTGCGACGGCGACCACACCGGGCTGCTAGCGATCCACTCGCTGTCAAAGACGTCGTCGCTGGCTGGCTACCGGGCGGGCTTCGTCGCCGGCGATCTAGACGTGGTCGCGGAACTGCTGGCGGTGCGCAAGCACGCCGGAATGATGGTGCCGACGCCGGTGCAGTCCGCGATGGTGGCCGCGCTTGCCAGCGACGAGCATGAAATCGCGCAGCGGGCGAAATACGCTGCACGGCGCGCCATGCTGCTGCCCGCGCTGAAATCGGCAGGCTTCACCGTCGACCACTCCGAGGCGGGCCTCTACCTGTGGTCCACCCGCGGCGAGCCCTGCCGCGACACCGTGACTTGGTTTGCCGCGCTGGGCATTCTAGTGGCGCCCGGCGATTTCTACGGCCCGGCTGGCGCGCAGCATGTGCGGATGGCGCTGACGGCCACCGACGAGCGCTTCGGGGCCGCGGCGCACAGGCTGGCCGGCGGCTAGTCGCGCAGTGCCGCCCCGCTACGGAAATTACGTGGACGCCCGCGTGACGAGCTTGGGCCGAATGGGCGACGGTAGGCCGTGGTGCCGACGGGGTCAAGCCAAATCAGGCGGTGGTCGGCCACGCGGCTGCCCGCAGACTCAACGAAAGCAGGAGCCGCATATCGGGATCGGCGAGCGTCGTCGTCATTACCTGTTCGATGCGGCGGACCCGGTAGCGAACTGTATTGGGGTGCACGTGAAGCCACTGCGCGGCGGCCGCGACGTCCCCGAAGCTGTCGAGGTAGGCGCGCAACGTGTCGACGAGGACGGGATCGTGGTCGCGCAACTGCGCAATCCGTGGGTCGACCAACCGCTGGTTGCCGCCGATCCAGGTGACGATCTCGTCGAGTGCCACCGTGGTGCGCGCCTCGGCCAGCGACGTCACGGCGCCGATCGCGGACGGGTGGCGCGCGGCGCTGTCCAGCACGCGGTCGACCTCGATGCGGGCGGTCGCGACACCTGCCAGGCCTGGCAGCGGGGCGGCGATGACGGCGCGCAGATCCAGATCCAGTTCCGCCCGCAGGGTCGCAATGGTACCCCGGACCCACGAGGTGATGGCACTGACCTTCGATGTCCTCGGCAGCACCACGTACACGCGTGCATCTTGCCCCGCGACCTGGGCGTCGGCGTGAAAGGCGCTGGCGCTCAATGCCAATACGTCGTCGAGGCGCTGATGAGGGGTGGCCGTCTCGAACCCGATCACCGCGGCGCGGCCTCCGGCGGGGATGCCCACCTCCCGCGCGATGGACGTGACGTCGACGTCACCGTCGGACAACCCCAGCAGCTCCTGAACGCGACGCAGGTGCGACGACGGCGTGGCGGCCAGCCGTGACATGATGCGCGCCGCCAGCACGGACGCACCCCGAAGGACGTCGTCGGCGTCGTCGGCGAAGGCCCGGGCGCCCTGTTGCACCCAGATGGTGCCTGCGAATCCCGGCGCGTGGCGGCGACCGACCGAGGGGGTGTGGATGCCGATCGCCATGCGTGGCCGCAGCCCGAGTTCGGGGCGCGCGTCGACGCGCACCACCTCGGCGCCTGCCCGCAGCGCGTCGAAAACGCCCCATTGGCCCAACCATTGGAGATATTCGGCGGGGCCGGCCCGGCCCAGAATCGAGAGCCTGCGCAACTCGTCGGCCTCGTCGCCCGACGCCGAGTAGGCGAGCACATGGCTCTGGGCGTCCTCGATGCTGACCATGCCACGCGTACGGTCGGCGATCGACTGCGCCAGGCCGAACAGGTCGGTGCCGGAGGCGGATTCGGGGTCGGTGCGGTCGCCGTGGTGCTCGAGGACATGGTTGACCAACCGGAAGGTTCGCTCCCACCGGGCGCGCGGTTCGACGGCGACGACGGCCACCCCCTGGTTCGCCGCGCGGCGAACCACATCGTCGGAGGGCTCTTTCGCGAAGATCGCGGCAGGCGTGCTCGTGCACAGTTGGCGATCCAGCCAGGTCAGGGTATCGGCGTGACTGATGCCGAGAAGGAAGAAGACGTCGGCCGCCCCCGCGCCTGCCGAGAGGCCAAGCCGCACGTCGTCGGAGTCGACGAGCGCTGCCGACGCCACCGGCAGATCGAGTCCCCGGGGAGCCTGGACAAGGCTCACCAGGGTGGCGTCCAGGGCGAGCAGCAGTTGGCCGAGGCCGATGCCGCGTTCTCCCATGTTGGCCGATTGTACTGGCTTTGCCACTGAGCATTGTCTGATCGGACAAGTTTCTGCAGGTGCCGGCAGGGGAGGATTCACTAATGGACGCCATCACCGATGTACCGTTGCCTGCCAACGAGCCCGTGCACGATTTCGCACCTGACTCCCCTGAACGCACCCGGTTGGCCGACGCGCTGCGCCAGTTGAGCGCAGAGCCCGTCGACCTCCCTCACGTGATCGCCGGTCAGCACCGGATGGGCGGTGGTGAACGCATCGACGTGGTGCAGCCGCACAACCATGCCCACCGCCTCGGCACGTTGAGCAACGCCGAGCATGACGATGCTGTCGCCGCCGTCGCAGCAGCGACGGACGCCAAAGCGGCGTGGGCGGCGATGCCGTTCGACGAGCGGGCCGCCGTTTTCCTGCGTGCAGCCGACCTGATGTCAGGTCCGTGGCGCGAAAGGATCACCGCGGCGACGATGCTCGGTCAGTCGAAGACGGCGTATCAAGCCGAGATCGACGCGCCGTGTGAACTGGTCGACTTCTGGCGTTTCAACGTCGCCTTCGCGCGCCAGATCCTCGCGCAGCAGCCCGTCAGCAGCCGCGGGATCTGGAACCGCACGGACTACCGTCCGCTCGACGGCTTCGTCTACGCGATCACCCCGTTCAACTTCACCGCCATCGCAGGCAACCTGCCCACCGCGCCCGCGTTGATGGGCAACACCGTGGTGTGGAAACCGTCGGTGATGCAGACCTATTCGGCCTACCTCACCATGCAGGTGCTGGAGGCCGCGGGCCTGCCGGCGGGTGTGATCAACCTCGTCACCGGCGACGGGTACGAACTCTCCGAGGTCGCATTGGCCGATCCGCGGCTGGCGGGCGTCCACTTCACCGGCTCGACGGCGACGTTCCAGCATCTCTGGCAGGAGGTGGGCACCAATATCAGCCGCTACCAAAGCTATCCGCGGCTGGTGGGGGAGACCGGCGGTAAGGACTTCGTCGTCGCCCACAGTTCGGCGCGGCCGGATGTGTTGCGCACCGCGCTGATCCGAGGTGCTTTCGACTACCAGGGGCAGAAGTGCTCGGCAGCGTCGCGCGCGTTCGTTCCGCGCTCGGTGTGGCAGCAGATGGGTGACGACTTCCTCGGCGCCGTCGAGGAACTGAGCTACGGCGACGTCACCGATTTCACCAACTTCGGTGGTGCGCTGATCGATCAGCGCGCGTTCGCCAAGAACACCCAGGCCATCGAACGAGCCAAGGGCGCCGCCGGGGTCACTGTCGCCGCGGGCGGCGAATACGACGACAGCGTCGGCTATTTCGTCCGACCCACGGTGCTGCTGTCCGACGACCCGACCGACGAGGCATTCTCGACGGAGTACTTCGGCCCCATCCTCGCGCTGCACGTCTACCCCGACGAGCAGTACGACGAGATCCTCGCCACCGTCGACACCGGCGCCCAGTACGCGCTCACCGGTGCGGTGATCGCTGATGACCGCGCCGCGGTCCACACCGCCCAGGAGGCACTGCGATTCGCCGCGGGCAACTTCTACATCAACGACAAGCCCACCGGAGCCGTCGTGGGCCAGCAGCCCTTCGGCGGGTCGCGGACCTCGGGCACCAACGACAAGGCGGGCTCTGCGCTGAACCTGCTGCGCTGGACGTCGGCGCGGTCGATCAAGGAGAACTTCGTTCCGCCGACCACCCACACCTACCCGCACATGGAGGTCTGACCATGGCCGCGAATTTCGGCAAGACGGCGATTTTCGACAAGGTGGCCCGACCGGCCATCATGGCCGCCGCCCGGTCGCACCGGTTGCGTCACACCGCCGAACGCCTGCCGGTCACCGCCAAGGTGGTGCACCGGTTCGTTCCGGGTGAGTCGCAGGCCGAGGTGCTCGACAGCGTTGCGGCGCTGCGTGATTCCGGCCGGATGATCTCGATCGACTATCTGGGTGAGGACACCACCGATGCGGCCGACGCCGAGACGACCGTCCAGGCGTATCTACACCTGCTCGACGCGCTGAGGGGTCGCGACGAGAAAGCGCAGGAGGTGCGGCCGCTCGAGGTCTCGCTCAAACTGTCGGCGTTGGGTCAGGCACTGCCCCGCGACGGGGCGAAGATCGCTTACGAGAACGCGCACACCATCTGCGTCAAGGCCCGTGACGTCGGCGTCTGGGTGACCGTCGACGCCGAGGATCACAGCACCACCGATTCGACGCTGGGGATCGTGCGGGATCTGCGCACCGAATTCGACTGGCTGGGAACGGTTCTGCAGGCCTACCTGCGGCGCACCGCCGGCGACTGTGAGGACTTCGCCGCCGCCGGTGCCCGCATCCGGTTGTGCAAAGGCGCCTACGACGAGCCAGCATCGGTGGCCTTCACCGAGCGCGATGCCGTCACCGACAACTACTTGCGCTGTCTGCGGGTGCTGATGGCAGGCCGCGGTTACCCGATGGTGGCCTCTCACGACCCGGCGATCATCGACGCTGTTCCAGCCATGACGGCCGAATTCGGGCGCGGAGTCGACGATTTTGAGTACCAGATGCTGTACGGCATCCGGGACGCCGAGCAGCGCCGCCTGGTTGAGGCGGGCAACCCGGTGCGCGTCTACGTGCCGTTCGGCTCACAGTGGTATGGCTACTTCGTGCGTCGGTTGGCCGAGCGTCCGGCCAACCTGACGTTCTTCCTGCGGGCGCTGGGCGAGCGTCGCTGATCGGGCGAGCACCTCGACCGTCCCGAACCCGACCCAGCAGGCCGGCACCGAAGCGCGGTATCCGATCGAGCGATGGAAACGTCGCCCTGGCTGCGGCGCCGCACCCAATCGGCGGCGCCGGATCGAATGTGAGCGTAGGCCAACGCTCGACAACCCTCCGTCAGCCTAGCCTCCCATTCGACGGCGATTGCCAGACTCCTCCTTGGTAGCAACGGTATCAACAACATCACCAGGCACATCAGCTCCGTGTCGTATGGAGATGGGCAACTCGAATGTTCTCCTGGCTGGGGATGGAAGTGGCAGCTGTGACGAGGGGGCCCTCCATCCCTCGGAATGCGGTGCGCGCCGCACGCTACTCCCGACTCCGGCGAGAGAACCGCCCGTCCGTTACCGCATCCCACTTCTGGTACACCTCGACGACTTTCGGATCGCCCTGCTCCCGGATCCAGTCACACGTCGCCTTGTCCGCAGATGGGTTCGTGACGACGATCGTTTGCAGCTCAGGCCGCTCCTCGGCCAACTCGCGCAAAGTCGCGGTCGGCGTGGACGGGTCGGCCGCCCGTAACGCGTCCAGCGGATCGAATGCCGCGCCGCGGGGCGCGTCGTAACCGGCCAAGCCGTGTTTGTCCTCATCGGCATCGGCCCGAGAACCGGTGTTGAGCAACAGGTTCAGCACGATTGCCGTCAGTGCACCCGCCGATATGCCGGAGTGGAAGATCGTCTGGAACCAGTCCGGGAACTGGTGGTAGAGGTCCAGAGCCACGTTCACCGGCGTATCGCCGAGCGTGCGGTCGGTGTAGTAGATCTTGGCCTCGGTCAGCATCGCGACCCCGATCGAGATGGCCACGACCAGTATGTTGGTGTTGTTGAATCTCACCTTCGTCAGCGTGCGCACCCCGGACGCGGCGACCATGCCGAACAGCGCCACACCGGCGCCGCCGAGCACCGGAAGCGGAATGCCCTCTACCACCGCGGCCATCTTCGGCAGCAGGCCGAGCAACACCAGGATGACGCCCGCCGCCGTCGCGACGTGGCGGGTGCGCACGCCGGTGATCGCCACCAGGCCGACGTTCTGCGCGAACGCCGTGTACGGGAAGGTGTTGAAGATGCCGCCGATGACGGTGCCCAGCCCGTCGGCGCGCAGCCCGTCGGCGAGCTTGCGCGGGGTGATCTTCTCGTCGACGATCTCGCCGACGGCCACGATGTCACCGGTGGTCTCGGTCATGATGACGATCGCGACGATCAGCAGCGCGATGATCGAACTCACCTGGAACGACGGCATGCCGAACTGGAACGGCGTGACGACCCCGAACCAGCCATACTCGCCCATATGGCTCCAGTCCGTCATCCCGAGCGGGATCGCGACGACGGTGCCGATGATCAGGCCCAGCAGGATCGACACACGTCGCAGACTCTCCGGCGCAAACCGTTCGATCACGATGATCATCACGAGGGTGAAGAAGCCCATTCCGATCGCCTTCGGTGAGCCGAACGCCTCGCCCGCGGCGGTACCGCCGCCGAACCAACCGGCCGCCACACGCATCAACGACACGCCGATGATCAGGATGATGGTGCCCGTCACCAGTGGCGGGAAGAACCGGATCATCCGCCCGAATACCGGCGCCAGCAGGATCATGAAGAGCCCGCACGCGATCACCGAGCCGTAGATCGCGGCGATGCCGTGGTTGTTGCCGATCGTGATCATCGGGCCAACCGCCGCGAACGTCACACCCTGCATCAACGGCAGCCGCACACCGAAGCGCCAGAAGCCGACGGCCTGGATGATCGTCGCGATACCCGCCACGAACAGGTCGGCCATGATCAGGTGCACGATGTCGGACGACTCGAGCTCGCCCGCGGCCACCATCGCGCCACCGACGATCAGGGGCACCGCGACCGCGCCCGCGTACATCGCGAGCACGTGCTGGACCGCCAGCGGAAGCAGACGTTTGAGCGGCGGAATATCGTCGACTGGGCGATCGGCTGACTTGCCCTCACTGAGGATCTTGCTGACAGTCGTCATCGCGCCATCCTTCGATGTCTGCGTTACCGGGGCTTCTCCGTGCGGTCACCGGCGCATTACGCCGTTGTGATGCCGTCCAATGCGGCGATGACGGTGCCGGTGTCGGTGGTCGCTCGCCCGTCGGATGTGCCGCACGAGTGAGCCGACCGGCTCGCCCGGATTGGCCACCACCCAGCCGATCAGTTTGGCCGCCAGCCACGCGTCCTCGCGCGCCGAACATGGTGCCCGAGACGACGGGCAGGTCGAGGTGGATGTGGGCGTTGATGCCCAGCAGCACACTCTGCACGATGCGGAGCTCGCCCGAGCGCGCCTCGTCGAACGCGAATTTCCACAGCGACTGGGTCGTTGGCCAATGCGGTACTGCTCCTAGGCGGTCAGATACGCGTTGGCGAACGCGACATCGAATGTCGCCATCCGCACCTACGCCTGCGAGGAACGAGCGTAATTGCTTCTGCTGCAATATGATTGCGCGTTTCGCAATGAGCATAACTCACGGTCTAGGCGCTTACATGATCACTGCTCGTAGTCGTTATGAGTCGACCACCTGGGAGCTACTGGGTTGGCGCATCGATGTTGTATCTGATACACCAAGTGTATGAGCGCCGAATTGCCGGCCGTGCTCATCGGGCTCGACGTAGACGGCAACCGGGTGTGCGGACCCTGCGTCGGCGCTCGTAACCGGTGCAGCCGCTGCTTCACCGCCGAACTGCTGCACGAGGTGTTGCAAGGTCCCGATGGCGATGTCCCGCAACAACTTCGGCCGTTGGTGCACGCGCTGTCGACCGCCCCGACCCGCGCAGCGTCGCCGTCTGGCTGGGGAAAAGCACGGCGGCCAACCTCCTCGCCGGTTTGGCTCGCACCGGGCAGGCCATCACGCACGACGCGCTCGACGCCCTGCCATCCGGTCGGAACGTCAACTACATTCGCGAAATCCTGGTATGCACAGAAATATTGGCACCGCGCAACGAATACCTGGAGCGCATCGAACCCTGGCTCGAACGACATCTGGTGGACCATCCAGCTGAGCACTCGCATTTGGTCCGAAGCTACGCGGTGTGGTGCCTGCTCCATAGGGCGAGGCGCTCAAATCGGAAGCTCGCCGTCTCCGGCGCACAGCGAATCCGCAACCGCGTCCGCGTCGCGCTGGAATTCCTCGCCTGGATTGACGACCGCGGACGAACCCTCACCACCATCGACCAAGGCGACGTCGACGCCTGGCTGGCGAACGGCAATTGGCGACACCGTGAAATCCGAGGGTTCCTGCACTGGACTTGCCAACGTCGCATCACCGACGGGATGTCCGCGCCAGCCAACTACCCCGGCCAGCCATCGATCTTCATCGACGAAGCCGACCAACTCGACCAACTGCATCGATGCCTCAACGACGACTCCATCGACACCGATCTGCGAGCCGGCGGCGCCCTCATCCTGCTCTACGCGATAACCACGACCCGAGTCCTCGCGCTGCGACGTAACCAGCTCACCATCAAGGACGCCGACACCTACCTCACCATGGGCGAGCACGAACTCGTGCTGCCACCGAAGTTGGCCGAGCTGCTCATCGCAATGCCGCGCTCGACTCGGCGCTCCAGCCTGCCTGAGCAATCGGCCCCCGACAGCCTCCCGTTCCCGGGGCGAACCCCAAACCGACCAGTGGATGCAGGAGGATTCGGCAAACGGCTCAAAAACAACGGATTCACGATTCGCGGCGGCAGGAACACCGCCCTCATCGGACTCGCCGCGGAACTGCCCGCCGCGGAACTGCCCGCCGCAGTCCTGGCTGATCTACTGGCGATCGACGCCGGTACCGCCACCCGCAGGTCGAAGTATGCGAAACGCGACTGGAACGACTACCTCGCCGAACGCCACGGCCACGCACGCCCGTCGGTGAGCGGCGATGGGACGGGGACTGCGTCGTGCTCATCACTCAGAATCGACTGATGTGGTCTCGGTCGTGCTGGTCGTCGTCGCCGGCGTTGCGCTGCTATGGCTCACCCTGGTGGTGGTTCTGTGGCGAACGAAGCCGGACGAGATCGGCCTGCGCGATGCGGTCCGCTTGCTTCCCGATGTCCTGCGGCTACTGAAACGGCTGGCGGCTGATCCTGCGATGCCGAAGGGCGTGCGCGTACGGCTCGGATTGTTACTGGCCTATCTGGCATTGCCATTCGACGTGATCCCGGACTTCATCCCGGTGCTCGGCTACGTCGACGACGCGCTCATCGTCGCCTTGACGCTACGTTCGGTCGCTCGCCGCGCCGGTCCCGCCGCGCTGTCCGAGCACTGGCCCGGAACACCGGACGGCCTCACCGCGGTGCGCCGCTTTTGCCGCATCGGAGGGCACGAGCAAGGCATCTGACTGACGGCCATTCGGCCCGCCTGCGGTGTCCGGCATGTCGAGCAGGTCCGCCCGCCGTTGACGTCGTGGTGCTGCGCCGGGGACGTGCCGGGCGACGACGGCCCGGCCCGTTAGGTTAGGGCACCGTCAGGGCAGTGAGTGCCCGCTGGTGACCAGCTCACCGTTGGGCTTTTGGGGTGCACCGGTGCGTCGGTGCAGGGGTGCGGGCAGGAGAGTGAGGGGGTGTCGACGGATGTGGATGATCTCATAGACGATCAGCGCGATGAGGGTAGCCAGCAGGGTCGCGGAGGTCCACGTGGTGCCCCAGGCGAGGCCGCCGTGGTCGCGGGGCTTGCTGAGGAAGTCGCCGAGGGTGGCGCCGAGCGGTCGGGTGAGGATGAACGCGATCCAGAACAGGACCATTCCGTTGATGCGGGTGAAGTAGTGCGCGGCGAGCAGCGCCAGCATGACGGCGCTCAGAAGGATTGCGCTGTCGCGAAATCCGATCCCGAGGCTGTCGGCGAGGAAGTCACCGCTGGAGGTGCCTAGGCTGTTGGAGAACAGGATCGCGAGCCAGAACAGCAGCTCACCGCGGAACGACGAGAGGTTCTCGACGTCGAGAGTTTGTCCGCTGCGCCACCAGATGACGAAGACGATGATCAGGCCGGTGGTGAGGATGGCCGCCCCGCCGGTGTAGCCGATGCCGCCGGTGCGGTTCGTCAGATCCGACAGGGTGGTGCCGGCGGTGCTGGACAGTGCGATGACGGTCCAGAAGATTGCGGGGTGAAAGCGGCCAGCCTTGAGCTGGAAGACTACCGCGACGAGGAACGCGGCCAGGAAGACGACGGTGCTGATCAGGTAGCCGACGTGCAGCGTCTGCGCGAGAAGGTCGCCACCGGTCTCCCCCAAGGTGGTGGCGGCGATCTTGAGCGCCCAGAACAGCACGGTGACGTGGGGCAGCTTGCGCATGACAAAACGTGCGGGCGTATCGGCTAGGTGGTGAGTCGGTGAATCGGTCCCGGTGCACGACATGGTTTCTCCGCGTGACTGGCTGTGGGGTTCGCGTCGGGGTGAATTGTTCACGTGCACAGGATCATCAGTGGTTGCTGAGAACCCGCTGAACCGGGCTGAGAGACCCGTGAGGTCTGCGGCGTCTACCGGGATGCCGATGCCCAAGCAGCGGCGCCCCTGGGGTCGGCTGAGGGCGGCTTCAGCAGCGCTCAGCGAGGCTTCAGCGACACCGGTGCACGGTGAGGGGGTAGTCCACTCGTCAACGAAAGCGGTTAGACCATGAAGCGTTCATCATCGCCACCGTCACTGCTGGCTCGTTGGCAGCGGTCGGACTGGGGCTTGCGGGATCCGCGACGGCAGCCGCGCCGTCGCCACAGACGTACCCGACCGAGGTCGTCAAACAGCTGGAAGCCAAGGGATATAAAGTGATAGTCACCACGGTGTCGGGTGGCGGCGCGACGGACTGCTCGATCTCGGCGGTGCGCCACGGGCAGACAGTGATGGGCAAGAACAAGGAGATCCACGGCGTGCAGACACCGGTGGCTCCGCATAAGACGATGTACGTGGATCTTCGGTGCTGACCGAGCCGCGACTGATGCCCCGGCCGGACGGTCCGCCGAACTGGTGGCGGACCGGGCTGGGTGTGGGCGGATCGGCTGTGTGGGGGCCGCGGTCTGTTGTACTGGATGAACCGGTGAACGACGAGGTGGAGCGACCGTGCGCATTCTGCTCGTCGAGGACGAGACGCGGCTGGCCGAATTGATCCGCCGCGGCCTGGTGTCCGAAGGCTTCGTGGTGGAGGTCGCCCATGATGGGCGGGTCGGGTTCGAGGCCGGGCTCGGCGGCTGTTTCGACGTGCTGGTTCTCGACATCATGCTGCCGTCGATGAGTGGCTATGACATCGTGCGCGAGTTGCGCAAAGCGAAGGTGTGGACTCCGGTGCTGATGCTCTCGGCCAAGGATGGAGAGTACGACCTCGCCGATGCGTTCGACTTGGGTGCCGACGACTATCTGATCAAGCCGTTCTCCTTCGTGGTGTTGATCGCGCGGTTGCGGGCGTTGTTGCGCCGCGGCGCGCCGGCGCGCCCCCCGATGCTGCGGGTCGATGATCTGGAACTGGATCCGGCCCGGCATCGGGTGACCCGGGCAGACCGTGAGGTGGAGCTGACGCCGCGGGAGTACGGGGTGTTGGAGTTCTTGATGCGCCATGCGGGAGTGGTGGTCACCAAACAAGAGATCCTGCAGTCGGTGTGGGACGTCAACTACGAAGGCGATGACAACATTGTCGAGGTGTACGTCGGCTACTTGCGGCGCAAGGTCGACGTGCCGTTCGGCACCCGGAGCATCCACACCGTGCGCGGGGTGGGCTATCGGTTGGCCTCGGCGGGGACGTAGCTGTCGGTGTCGGCCGGCAGCGTGACGGTGACGCATGTGCCGCCGCCGGGTCGGTCACTGATCCGGACGGCGCCGTGGTGCGCGGCGGCGATCTCGGCGACGATCGCCAACCCCAGGCCGCTGCCGCCGCCGTCGCGGGCGCGGGCCTCGTCCAGGCGCACGAACCGCTCGAAGACCCGCTGGCGTTGATCGGCGGGAATCCCGGGCCCGTCGTCGGCGACGCGGATCGTGGCCAGGTCAGCGGTGCGCTCGCAGTTCAACTCGACGAGGCGGTGGGCATGGCGGGCCGCGTTGTCGACCAGGTTGCGCACCATCCGGGTGAGCTGACCAACGTCACCGCTGACCCGGGCGGGACCGATCCACGACTGTACCTCCAGTCTTGGATTGGTCTGCAGACGTGCCCTTTCGGCGGTGACGATGTCATCGAGGTCGACCTGGCGGGCGCACACGCTCAGTTGCCGTTCGTCGGCGCGGGCCAGCAGCAGGAGGTCTTCGACGAGGTCGCGCATGCGTCGGGTTTCGGGGATGAGGGACTCGTCGATGAGTTCAGCGTCGAGCAGCTCGGGGCGATGGTGCGCCAGGTCCAGCGCGGCACTGATCGCGGCCAGCGGGCTGCGCAATTCATGGGAAGCGTCGGAGATGAATCTGCGCTGGGCGGCATGACCGGATTCCAGCCGGCTCAGCATGGCGTTCATGGTGCGTGCGAGGTGGGAGATCTCGTCGCCGGTCGGTGGGACGGGGACGCGTTCGTCGAGCTGCTCGGTGGAGATCGCAGCCACCTGGGCCCGGATCCGTTCCACGGGTCGCAGCGCTCGGCCCACCAGAAGATAGGTCGCCCAGGCCACCAGCGCGACCAGGAGCGGGCCGCTGACCGCCAATAGCAGCCCGACCGTGGTGACGATCGTCTCGACGGGTTCGCGGTCACCACCGACGACCACCGTGACCGGCCCGGCCGGCGTGATGGCGCCGCGGGCGCTGACCCAGAAGTCGCCCCGTTCGGCGGGCAGCTGCACACGACCGACCGACACCGTTTCGTTGGGCGGCACCACCACCGACACCACGGGGGTCTGCGGCGCGCCGGCCGAGGCCAGCACCACCTTCCCGTTGTCATTGAGCACCTGGATGACGCCGATCTGGCCATCGGTGCCCAGCAGCCCGGGATCCAGTTCGGCGGGCCCGTCGGTGCGCAACTGTTCGACGAGTTGGCCGGCGCGGGTCTGTGCGGCTGCTTGCGTCGATCCCTGCAACGTCTGGTAGAGCACCAGCAGCATGGCCGCCGAGGCGATCGCGACGCCGATCGTCACCACCAGGGCGGCCGCTACCGTGGATCGGGTCCGCACCGTCCAGTGCGCCAGCCGGGCGGTGACGGTGCTCATCGTGGTCCGCTTCGCCGCGCCGGGTGCCATGGTGTCGACCCTTGCATGCACCCGACCCCCGGGACGCCGAACGGTCTGGTCGCTCGACGGCGCCCAGCCCAACGTCGCGATGGATCGGTCGGGTGCGGTCATCGGCGGCGGGGCCGGATCGCGCGGCGGATGCTGGCCCCGAGGAGCACCACGACCGCGATGATCATCAGCGGCCACGTCGGTGCGCTAGTGGTATGGCTGATCGCGTAGGTGATCGCCAGCGTGCTCGTCACGCCGAGGGCGACGCGCCAGTCGTCGCCGATGACGAAGCCGTACCAGAACGCGCCGAACGCCCGCAGCCCGGCGATCATGGGTGCCGGGATTCGCTGGGCGTGCCGGCAGGCTCGGCCTCGCTCGGACGGCGCCGGGTCAGGGCGACCAGCAGCAGCGCATAGAGGCCGACCCCGGGGATCAGGGCCAGCAGCGCCAGATCCGATCCGGGCCAGTGCGCCCCGGCGCCCTCGGCGGCCCAGTACATGCCGAACGCGGTGAGCATCACCCCGACGACGAACTTGATGGCGTTCTCCGGTACGCGGGTCAACGGTGTTCGCACCAGCACCCCGACCGCGGTCACGACGAGCACCGCGGCCAGCGCTGCCAGCGCGGCCAGCCCAACGTCGTGCTGATTGCTGCCGATGCTCAGCGCGATGAACACCACTTCCAGTCCTTCCAGGACGACACCCTTGAACGCCGCGTGAACCCGTACCAGTCGGGTGCCGCGCCGCGACGTGGGGCCATGTGCCCTGCGGCGTCGGCGATCGTGGCGGCGAAGGCCGCGGCTTCGTCGTGGCGTGCCTTGTGCCCGCCGGCCCGAAGGATCGCCTTGCGCAGCCACTGCAACCCGAACACCAGCAGCAGCGCACCCACCACCAGACGCAACGCGTCGATGGGAAGCGACGAGATCGCCGGGCCAAGCGCAGCGATCAACGCGGTCAGCACGAGCAGCCCGGCGAGCACGCCGGTAATCGCCGATCGCCACCCGCGGGCCATCCCGGCGGCCAGCACGATGGTCAACGCCTCGACGGCTTCCACCGCGCACGCCAAGAACACCGCGACAAACAGTGCTGAGTGGCCCATGGATTGCTTGCCTTTCGGGGTCAGGTGACGGGCAGCGTAGCCGCTACCGAGGATGCGCGGTCGGGCCTGTCGCCAACACCGGAGAGAGGATGCGCCGATAGAGGATGTGGGCGATCAGCGCGGCCGCCGCGCCGAGCAGCAGTCCACCCAGGACGTCGGTGGCCCAATGCACCCCAAGATAGAGCCGCGTGAGCCCGACCGCCACGCCGGCCAGCACCGTCGAGGCGAGCAGCGCGACTCGGACGGCCCAACCGGCGTGGTGGCCGATGACGGCGGCGAGCGTTCCGAGCAGCGCCACCGTCCCGGTGACGTGCCCGGAGGGAAACGACGGGTCGGTTTCGGTGACCAGCTGCAGCGCCGCCGGGGGGCGGTGGGCACCGGCGAGGATCTTGGTCGCCGTGCTGGTCGCTGCGGCGGCCGCGGGAGTCGCGACGATCAGGATCGCCGGCCACGGCGACCCGAGACACCGCCATGTCACCGCGGCCAACGCCACGGCGAGGACGGCGACGCCGACCGGGCTGCCCAGGGTGGTCACCACGACCGCCCACGTGGTGAGCGTGGCGCTGCGGTGCGCCACCATCGCCGCCAGCACCCCGTGGTCGAAAGCGCTCCCGGCCACGACCCGATGGGCCAGCAACCCGAGCACGGCGAACACCGTCAGCAGCACCGCGGCCAGGGCTGCGGCGGTCTTGGGTGGGCGTGCGTCGACGTGGGTGGTCATCCCCGAAGCGTCGGTGATGGGTGATGGCTGTTGAAGATCCGCGGAGCGACGGTGCCGCGGAACTGGCCCGGAGGCGGTCACGGGTCGCGGATCAGGGTGTGTGCCGGGCGGCGGGTGATCATCACCACGGCGGCGGCGCTGACCGCGGCCAGGGCGCCGGCCGTCACCGCGGCGGCACCCCCGAGGTAGGGCCACGGGACGGCGATGGTGCCCGGCGGCGGGTCGAACACCCCGTGCAGCACCTTGACCAACATCACCGAGAGCACCGATCCGGTTGCGGCGCCGGTGAGGATGCCGACAGTGCCCAGCACGGCGGTCTCGCTGAACACCAGAGCGCGCAGGTGCGGGGTTCGGGCGCCCAGCGCCGAGAGCAGGGCGTAGGTGCGGCGTCGATCGGCCAGGCCGAGGGCCAGCACCAGGGCTCCCGAACCGACGGCGAGCACCAGGGCGAAGGACAGTTCGATGCGGGTCAAGCCGGCCAGATCGACCGCGGTCAGGCTCGACCCCACGCTGGTGCGCGCGGTGGAGATGTCGGTCACCGTGGAGGTGGTGCCGACCTTTGCGCGGATCCGGGCGGCGACGGCGGCGGTGTCGCGGTCACCGGTGTCGACGAGGAACACGTTGGGTGCCCCAGCCCCGCTCTGGGCGGCGAGGTAGTCGGCGTTGGCGACCAGGAAGCTGTCCTTGGGGGCGGTGGGGAATTCGGTGACGCCCCCGGCATAGTGGAAGGTTATGGGGCGGGGTTGGCCGGTGGCGGGGTCGATGAGCCGCAAGATCACCGGGTCGCCGGGTTGGAGGGCGAAGTCGTGCACCGTTTCGGCCGAGACCAGGATCGAGTCGGGGGCGGCGGTCAGGGTGGTCATCACCGCGGCAGCGGTGGATCCGGGAAAGTAGCCGTCCTGCAGGGCGGTGGCGTGGGTGATGGTTTGTGGGTGAACACCGTAGAGGTCTTGAAGATCGGCGCCGATGTAGGCGAAGCGGTGCCCCATGGGTTCCACGGCCCGCACCCCGGGCACGCCGGCCAGTGTCGCGGCCATGCCGGGCGGTGGTGTGGTGGTCGGTGCGGCGGTGACGGTGACGTCGGCGCCGTTGGTCAACTGGGCGTCGACCTCGGCCTGCTGGCGGTAGGTGGCGTTGAAGGTTGCGGTGGAGACCGCGAAGGCGACCGCGAGGGTGAGCATGATGATGGCCCGCACCAGTGGGCGGCGGGCCCGGGCCATGCCGTTGGCGATGGTGCTCGCGAGCTGACCGGTGAACGGCCGCAGCACGCGGGCGATCAGGCCTCGGCCGGGCCCTAGAAGCAGATCGGCGAGCCGCCAGGTCAGCAGCGCCGCACCGATCCACAGCAACGCGGGGCCGGCGAACGCCCAGTAGGACACCGAGATCGCCGGCACCCCTTCGGGCGCGAGGACCAGTTGATAGCCGGTGCCGGTGGTGGCCAGGAACGCCAGCGCCGCGCCCCCGACGATCACCACGTCCAGACCCAGCCGCGCCCAGATCGGGGTGCCGGGTGCACTCAGGTGCGTCCGGCCGGTGGTGACGCTGCGCTGGCGCAGGTCGCGCCACGCGGGCAGCACCACCGTCGCCGCGGCCACCGCCATCCCGACCGCGGCCGCGGCCGCCGGCCAGCCCACGGCGGTGGCGATCGTCGTCCCGAATCGGGGTGAGCCGAACGCCACCGTGTTGATCAGTGCCGCGCCCAGTAGGCCGGCCACCGCGCCGGTGACGCCGACGGCGGCGGCTTCGACGACGGCCAAAGCCAACAGCTGACCGGTGGTGGAGCCGCGCACCCGCAGCAACGTCTGCTCGGCGCGGCGCCGCTGGGCACCGGCGGAGGTGACGGTGGCGGTCAGCAGGGCGGCCAGCACGGCGCCGGGTAGCCCGAGGAACAGGAACAACACCCGGGCGTACGCGGCGTCACCGCGGGCGGCGTCCAACGCCGCGCCGAGGTTGTTGCCGACCAGTGCGCCGCCGGCACTGCGGGCCTCGAGGTTGCGCGCCGCGGCTGTGACCGCGGTGTACGCGCTTGCGGGGTCCGGCGGCAAGCTCTGCCCGCGCGTCAGATGGATCTGAGTGGACACAGCATCCGGGCGCGCCGCGGCCAGCGGGTCGAACAACTGGTGCCATTGGGCGGCCGGGAGTAGCACCACGTTGTCCGGCGGTGCGGCCGGCTGCGCGGCGGGTGGCGCGCCGACGGTTTGGAACAGTGAATTCGCTTGCGGCAGTTCGACGATGCCGTCGACCCGAACCGGCGCCGGGGGTAGTCCGGGGCGCCCGACGGTGATGGTGTCACCCGGAGCGGCGTGCAAGTTGGCGGCGGTCTGCTGAGTGAGCAGCACCCCGGTGTCGGCACCGGCCAGAGTGCGGATCTCGCCGGGAAACAGCGACCGGTAGGTGGAGGTGAGCCCGAGCACCACGCCGGGGCCGGTGGTTTGGGTGCTCGACCCGGTGCGGGCGCTCAGGCCGGTGCTGTCGGCGAATCCTACCGGGGCACTGGCTTCAACGCCGGGGGCGGCGCCGATGAGCGCCGCGGTGGCGGTGGTGTCGGCGCCTGGGGTGAGTTGGACCTGCCAGTCGACGGCCACGCTGCGCACCGCGCGCTCGGTCATGGTGGCTTGGGACGTGGCCAGAAACGATCCCATGGTGGCGATCAGCGCCACCGCGACCGCGACCCCGGCCGCGGCGCCGATCAGTCGGGCACGGTGGCGGCGCAGCAGACCGCTGAGCCACACCAGGGTCATCGTGACCTGCCCTGGTCGAGGCGGGCGGTGGTATTGAGCCGACCATCGCGCATCGTCCATTCGGTGCGCAGCCGTGCGGCGATGGCCGGGTCGTGGGTGGACACGATCAGCGCCGACCCCAACTCGTCGGCGGCGGCCTGGTCACGGTGCTGACCTGACCGGGATTGAAACCGGCTGTTGCCGAAGCGATCTCGGGTATTTCCACGGTGCGGGCGTAGGCCTCGGTGGGTTGGTAGAAGCCGTCGTGGGGGGCGACGGTCATGCTGTTGTACTTGTCGCTGAACATCACGGTGGCGCCGGAGTCGGTGCGCGCCCACCCTTCGGGGTACTTCACCGTGAAGGACTGGTCGGGGGCGGTGTAGGCGACGAAGGCCTGATTGTCCGGGATGTCTCCCGGCGGGTTCGATTCGGTGACCTGTGGGCTGGAGCCAGTCGACGGCGGTGGTGTCGATGGCTCACCGGGGCCGGTCGTGGCGGTGCACCCGGCGAGCACGCCGACGACCGCGGCCCCTCCAGCCACTGCCTTCATCACACGGCTTCGGTTGCGCGTCATGCTCTGTTGCCTCAATTCCGCTCAGCTAGTTAGTTACGGGTGGGGTGTCGCGGTGCGGGTCAGAGGCACGACGTGGGGTGCCGTGTCTGGTCCCGCACCGCGACGTGGTACGGGCAACGCAGGTGACTGCGCGACCCGGGTGGTCATGG
>JBPPMS010000124.1:0-2833 GCA_051306175.1 Mycobacterium sp.
GCCACCCGGGTAGGGACCGAGGGCAGCGACAGTGGGCCGCAGACTCCAGACATCGTGGGACAACGGCCAGTCCAACTCGGCCTGGGTGGCGAAGGAGATGAGTGCGTACCTCGCCGCCGGGTACCGCTCGATCACGGCCGCGATGTCGTCGCGCATCCCGGCGATCCGCGGCTCGCCGGCGCCGTAGTCGTCTACACCCGAGTCGACCGACCTGTCGACGACCAGGAACACGTTGAGGTGCTCGCGCGCCGCGGCCGTTGTCTCCAACCGGGTTTCGTCATCGCGAAGGCCGGGCCGGGTGGCTGCGGCAATCAGCAGCAGCACCGCCAGAGTCACGCCGCACCACCGCAACACCGCGCGGCCGCGTCGGGTGCCCGCCGGCAGGAGCACCTGCCACAGCGCCACCAGTCGCGCCGCGACGAGCGCACCGGTGAAGACGGCGAGTATCGCCCAGGGCAATAGCGGCTGGAACGTCATCGGCGTAACACCAACAGGGCCACCGACAGCACAGCCGCCGACAGCAACGCGATAGCGAGGGGAATCACCGGGGCATCCCCTTGGTCTGCTGTCACAACGGTGCCGTCGGCCAGGCGGGCGGGCGGGGTGTTCGCCCGGATCTCGTCGAGTGCCTCGGAGATCGATCCGCTCTCCGGCGCGAGGTAGCGGCCGCCGGTCTGTTCAATCAGCGTCACCAGCGGAGCGCTCGCGGCGGACGGCGCCGTATCGACCACGTTGAGTTGGATTCCCGCGCGCTCGGCCAGGTCGCGAACGCCGTCGTCGGTGAACAGAGCCGCCCGCTGCTCCCCGGCCTCACGGAGATCTGAGGGCCCGAGGTAGATCACCGAACGCCGGTGCGTACTGCGTTGCTCGAAGGACGGGAACCCTGAGGTACACAGCGCCAGAACGTCGTCCTCGCTTACTGCGTTGTCCGTGTAGGGCACCGGCGGTGCGAACGTCGCCGACTGCGCGTCATCCGGTCGCGCATAGTCACCGAACCGTGCCGCCGCGTATCGATGGTCGCGTGTCAGCGGCACCACACGGCGATTCACCGACGTCAGACCGATCTGTTGGGTTTGCGGAGCCGTGGTGGTCTGCCGCGCAAAGTAGTCGAGCATTTCCGCCGTCGCGGCATCGGTCACCGGCTGCCCGACACACAGCATGATGTCCTCGGGGTGCGCGGTGTCGAAACCCTTGCCGGCACCGGCCGGGCGGGCTGCCGCCCAAGTGGCCGCGCCGAACATGACCGTGAGCACCACCAAGGTCGCTACCGTCGAAAGCGACCGCAATCGTGCCACTTTTGTGTACTCAGGCAACCGGATCAGCCGTGCGACGTTCGCCAGCGGCCGCAGCCGTGCGCGGGCCGCGGTGATGGGTAGCAATGCCGCCAAGACGATGGCGATCACGAAGCAGGCCGTGCCGATGGCCGCTACCGGCCACCACTTCAGCTCCACGAGCGGATCAACTCCTGTGCCTCGGCACTCATTTCGGCGACGTCGACTCGAGCCTCGGCGTTGAACTGCGCGTCGCCCAGCCCGGTCAGCAGTGGCGCAGCCGTTGCCAGCCCCCCGTCGGCCATCGCCCCGACGTGCAGGTATTGCGCCTTTACGCCCGTCGCCTGATGCAGGAAGCTACGGACCGTCCGGCCGATCGACGCGCACGCGGCCGGACCCGATGTCCGACCGGCGCCGTGCTGGTCGGCGATACACTGGACACATCGGGCGAACCGCTTGCGGAGCAGCCTGGCGTGCATCCCCCGTACGACCGGGATACGCCGCAGCCGCTGCGATGGCAGTGTCCACACGAAAATGCCTGCATACCAACCGATAACGAGAACGACCAGGATCAGGGCGCACCACAGCCACTCCGAGGAGTAGGGCTGAGGACCGAAGAGATAGCGAAGCAGGTCATCCGGCACGGCTGGCCGCCTCGGTCAGTGCGACGAGTTCGCGCCGGATGTCGTCACTGCGTGCGATGGTCGCGTGCGGGACCGCGTGCCCGGTCAGAAAGGCGTCGAGACGGTCGCGACGGACCCGTTCGGAGCGGCGGTACGCCGCCACCACCCGCGTACCGAGGTCGGCAACGTTGAGGACGAAACGACCTGTGGCGACGTCGTATCCGTCGGTGTTGTCCGGACCCACCGCGGGCATGTCCGACACACACGCCCAGATGATGTCGTGGCGCACGGTCAATCGGGCCAGGACTGCACTGAGCCGGTCATCGACGTCGGGTTCGTCGGACACGACGATGATCAGCATCGGATGCCGGTAATGCGTGGCGACGTAATCGAGTTGGGCAGTGATGTCGCTGGCGCCAGGGTCGGTGGTGGTGTGCTGGTACCAGCGGTGCAGCAGTCCTTCGATATGCGTCTCGCCGCGGCGCTGCGGTACGTTCACCGAGCCGCGGCGGTCTCCGTAGACCATCCCGATCAGATCGGAGCGCCGGAGGCTGATCAGCCCAACCGCGCCCATGATGTGCGCGGCGATGTCGCGATTGCACTCACCGCTGGGCGCCAACGCCGTCATGTTGCGACCGGCGTCGGCGACGAGCACGATCTTGTGGTGTTTCTCGGAGACGAACCGTTTGATGAGCACGCTGCCCGAACGCGCCGAGGCCTTCCAGTCGATGTCGCGCACGTCGTCACCGGGAACATACGGGCGTAGATCGTCGAATTCCATGCTGCGGGTGTGCAACAGCGCGTAGCGCCCGCCTTCCAGCATGCCGCGGGTGTCGGTGCCGAAGTGCGCTTTCGCGCGGTTGAGGTGCTTGCCCACGTGATCTTCCGGTATCTCAGGGGACTCTGACGGCCGCCAGCGCGGCGTCGATCACGACCTCG
>JBPPMS010000125.1:0-12174 GCA_051306175.1 Mycobacterium sp.
AAGGCGACTTTGAGCGCGTTCTCCACCGCCAGCGCCCCGCCGTCGACGAAGAACAGGTGCGGCAGACGCGGGTCGCCGAGCACGCGGGCGAACGTGTCGACGAACCGCGCCATCGGCACGGTGTACACATCAGAGTTGCTCGGCTTGTTGATGGCGGCATCGGCGAGTTCGGCCCGAAAGGCGTGCTCAGCGAGCGCGGGGTGGTTCATCCCCAGCGCTGAGGACGCGAAGAAGGTGAACATGTCCAGGAAGCGAGACCCGGTGCGGGCGTCCACGAGGTAGCTGCCGCTGGACGCGTCGAGGTCGAGGACCAGGTCCAGGCCGTCGGCCAGGATGCTGCGGGACAGCACATCGTGCACCCGGGCGGGGTCGAGCACGGCTTCGTCGGACGTCAAGACGGCAGTCATAACGCCCATCGTAGCGCAATATTTACTGTCTATGCATCTCCAAACAGGAACTATTCCGGTAGTGACTCGCGACCACTGTAAAAAGTCTGTAAGATTATCGTGCTGCGAGTCCGCACGTTGGCCGCGGTCCTGATCTGCTGGAGCAGGTCTTCCAGCGCCCGCGGAGACGGCACACGCACCAACAGGATGTAGCTCTCCTCGCCGGCCACCGAGTGACACGACTCGATTTGTTCGATGTGTTCCAGGCGGGCAGGAGCATCATCGGGTTGAGAAGGATCGAGAGGAGTGATGGCCACGAACGCCGACAACAGGTGCCCGAGCGCCTCGGGATTCACCCGCGCCGCGTACCCCAGCACCACACCTCGCGATTCGAGCCTGCGCACGCGGGACTGGACCGCCGATACCGACAGCCCCGCCGTCGCCGCCAGGTGCGCCAGCGTGGCACGGCCGTCGGCGATCAGCTCCCGGACCAGGGTGCGGTCGATCTCGTCGAGATGCCCATCAGCACTGTCGACCATCGCCGTGCACACCCCCATGGTCGCTGCGCCACTGCCCGGAGACTATCGCAGGCGGGCGTCATGACCACCGTGGCGACCTGGGAACTGCGCGCACGCTTCGCCGCCGCCCTGTCGGCGATGTACGGCGCCGAGGTGCCCGCCTACACCACGCTCGTCGACGTCGCCGCCGCGGTGAACCGCGACTATGTCGCAGCCCACCCCGATGCGGAGCGCCTCGGCGGTCTGGATCGCGTCACCGCCGAACGTCACGGCGCCATCCGGGTCGGTACGGCCGATGAACTCCGGGATGTAGCAAACCTTTTCGCCGCCTTCGGCATGTACCCCGTCGGCTTCTACGATCTGCGCGACGCAGCGTCGCCGGTGCCGGTGGTGTCGACGGCATTTCGGCCCACCGAATCTGCGGAGCTGGCCCGAAATCCGTTTCGGGTGTTCACCTCCATGCTGGCCACCGCCGACACCCGCTTCTTCGACGCCGAACTGCGGGGGCGGGTCGAGAACTTCCTGGCGCGTCGTCAGCTGTTCGATCCGGCGTTGATCGCCCGGGCGCGGGTCGTCGCCGAGGCCGGTGGGTGCACCCAGGACGACGCCGAATCGTTCGTCTCGGCGGCGGTGGCCGCCTTCGCGTTGTCCCGCGAACCGATCGACCGGGCCTGGTACGACGAGCTCACGCAGGTCTCCGCGGTGGCCGCCGACATCGCAGGCGTGCCGACCACCCACATCAACCATCTGACGCCGCGGGTGCTCGACATCGATGAGCTGTACGTCAGGATGTCGGGGCACGGCATCGCCATGATCGACGCCATCCAGGGGCCCCCGGCGGCCGACGGACCGGCTGTGCTGTTGCGGCAGACGTCGTTTCGCGCGCTGGCCGAGCCACGCCGGTTCCGCGACGCCGACGGCTCGGTGGCCGAGGGCACCCTGCGGGTACGGTTCGGCGAGGTGGAGGCCCGCGGTGTGGCACTGACGCCGAACGGGCGTGACCTGTACCACCAGGCCATGGCCCACGCCGACCCGTCGGCGTGGTGGCACAACTACTTTCCGGCCACCGACGCCGAGATGGCAGCGGCAGGCCTGGCCTACTACCGCGGCGGCGATCCTTGCCGTCCAGTGGTGTACGAGGACTTCCTGCCTGCCTCTGCCGCCGGGATCTTCCGGTCCAACCTCGACGCCGACACCGAGACCATCCCCCGAGTCGCTGCGCTCCTGCCCGCCGAATCCACCGGCGCCGCCGACCAGTCCGGCTACGACCAGCACTGGCTGGCCGCCGCCCTCGACCGGCACCTGCACGACCCCTACGACCTCTACCAAGCAATCGCCCAGGAGACGCACCCATGACCACCACCACCACCCGGCTGCCCACCGCCGACGACCTGCGCACCCGGGTGCGCGACGCACTGGGCTCGATCGGGGCTGACGTCGCACTGGCCGATCCGGGTGAGCGCGGCCTGGCGGCCAGTACGCCGATCACCGGCGACGTGCTGTTCACCGTGCCCGAGACCACCCCTGAGCAAGCCGAGGCCGCCATCGCAGAAGCGGCGCAGGCCTTTTCGACATGGCGCACCACCCCAGCTCCGGCGCGCGGTGCGCTGGTCCTGCGGTTGGGTGAACTGCTCACCCACCACAAGGCGGACCTGGCGCAGTTGGTGACCGTGGAAGCGGGCAAGATCACCTCGGAGGCGCTCGGCGAGGTGCAGGAGATGATCGACATCTGCCAGTTCGCGGTGGGACTGTCGCGTCAGCTCTACGGCGCCACCATCGCCTCGGAGCGCCCCGGACACCGCTTGATGGAGACGTGGCATCCGCTCGGCGTGGTCGGCGTCATCACCGCGTTCAACTTCCCGGTCGCGGTGTGGGCGTGGAATACCGCCGTCGCGCTGGTGTGCGGCGACACCGTGGTGTGGAAGCCATCCGAACTCACCCCGTTGACGGCTATCGCATGCCAGGCGCTGCTGCAGCGAGCAGCCCACGACGTCGGCGCACCTGCCCAGGTAGGTCGGCTGATCCAGGGCGGTCGCGAGGTCGGTGAGCTGATGGTCGACGACGCCCGCATCGCACTGGTGAGTGCCACCGGTTCGGTGGCCATGGGCCGCAAGGTCGGTCCGCGCGTCGCGGAGCGCTTCGGCAGGGTGCTGCTCGAGCTGGGCGGCAACAACGCGGCGATCGTCACACCGTCGGCCGACCTGGACCTCGCGGTGCGCGGCATCGTGTTCTCCGCGGCGGGCACCGCGGGGCAGCGCTGCACCACATTGCGGCGTGTCATCGCCCACAAGTCGGTGGTCGACACCCTCGTCGAGCGCATCCTGACGGCCTACCGCAGCCTGCCCATCGGCGACCCGTCGCGCGCGGGCACGTTGGTCGGACCGCTGATCCACGAACGGTCCTACCGCGACATGGTCGGCGCCCTTGAGCTGGCCCGCGCCGACGGCGGCGAGGTCGTCGGCGGCGAGCATGTCGACCTCGGCGCCGGCTCCTACTACGTCCGGCCCGCAGTGGTCCGCATGCCGGCGCAGACCCAGGTAGTGCATTCGGAGACCTTCGCGCCGATCCTCTACGTGCTCACCTACGACGACCTCGATCAGGCGGTTGCCTTGAACAACGAGGTACCCCAGGGGCTGTCGTCGGCGATCTTCACCACCGACATCCGCGAGGCGGAGCGCTTCATGGCTGCCGACGGGTCCGACTGCGGTATCGCCAACGTCAACATCGGCACCTCGGGCGCCGAGATCGGCGGGGCCTTCGGCGGCGAGAAGGAGACCGGCGGCGGCCGTGAGTCCGGCTCCGACTCGTGGAAGGCCTACATGCGCCGCGCCACCAATACCGTCAACTACTCGTCCGAACTGCCGCTGGCCCAGGGTGTTTCTTTCGGGTAAGCACAAGGCATGGATATCGAAGGCAAGGTCGCCGTCGTGACCGGCGGAAGTTCGGGGATCGGCCGCGCGCTCGCCGTCACGCTGGCCTGCAACGGCGTCCGCGTCGTCATCGGAGACATCGACGAAATCGGTGCGCACGACTGCGCACGCTTCATCTGCACCGATCCGGTGATGGCGCGCGCGGGCGCCGTCGATGCCGTGGCGGCCTACGCCGACGCCAGCGACCCCGCGGACATCGCCAAGCTGCTCGAAACCGCCGAGCGAAAGTTCGGCCCCGTCGACATCTATGTGGCCAACGCAGGCATCATCGGCGCGCCCGGCCTCGGCGACGATTCCGACTGGGACACGATCCTCGACGTCAACCTGCGCGCCCACATCAGGGCCGCGACCCTTCTGGTACCGCAATGGCAGTCCCGCGGCAGTGGCTACTTCGTGTCGATCGCGTCCGCGGCCGGGCTGCTCACCCAGCTCGGCGGGGCGGGCTACGCGGTGAGCAAGCACGCCGCAGTCGGCTTCGCCGAGTGGCTCGCCGTCACCTACGGCGACGACGGTATCGGGGTCAGTTGCGTGTGCCCACTTGGTGTCGACACGCCACTGCTGGACAAAGTGCGCGCCGGAACGAGCAGACACGAGCGCGTCGGTGCAGCGTCCATCGTCGGCTCGGGCAACGTGCTGGACCCCATCCACGTGGCGGTCGACATCGTCGACGCCATCAAAGCGGGCACGTTTCTGGTGCTGCCCCACGCCGAGGTGCTGGACATGTACCGCCACAAGGGCTCTGATTACGATCGCTGGATCGCCGGGATGCGACGGCTGCAGCGGTCGTTCGCCGACTGACGCACATCTGCGGCGTCTCCGTCCCGCACCGCTGACTGCTGCGCCCTGCATGTCGGTGGGTTCCTGCACGATGGTCTGATGGCGACGACGACGGGCGACGGTGCTGGCAGCACCGATCCGCTGGCCCGGTTCAGCGAGCTGACCCGGGACTGGTTCACGGGCACGTTCGCCCAGCCGACGCCCGCCCAGGCCCAGGCGTGGGCGGCCATCGCCGACGGCGACAATACGCTGGTCATCGCACCCACCGGCTCCGGCAAGACGCTCGCGGCGTTCCTGTGGGCCATCGACCGCCTGGCCGGCGATCCCGGCAACGGCACCCGGGTGCTGTACGTGTCGCCGCTGAAAGCTCTCGCGGTCGACGTCGAGCGCAACCTGCGCACCCCGCTCACCGGCATCACCCGGATCGCCGAACGCCGAGGCAGGCAGGCGCCTGCCATCAGCGTCGGGGTGCGCTCCGGCGACACCCCGCCCGCGCGGCGCAGGGAGTTGATCACCACGCCGCCCGACGTGCTGATCACGACGCCCGAATCGCTGTTCCTGATGCTCACGTCCGCGGCGCGGGAGACCTTGGCGGGCGTGCAGACGGTGATCGTCGACGAGGTGCACGCCGTGGCCGCCACCAAACGCGGGGCGCACCTCGCGCTGTCGCTGGAGCGGCTCGACGCGATGCTGGAGAAACCTGCCCAACGCATCGGCCTCTCGGCGACGGTCAGACCTCCCGAGGAAGTGGCCAGGTTCCTGTCCGGCCAGGCACCCACCACCATCGTCGCGCCGCCTGCGGCCAAGACATTCGAGCTCACAGTCCAGGTGCCCGTCCCCGATATGGCGAACCTGGAGAACAACTCCATCTGGCCCGATGTCGAAGAGCGCATCGTCGACCTGGTCGAAGCGCACCAATCGTCGATCGTCTTCGCCAACTCGCGACGCCTCGCCGAGCGACTCACTTCCCGGCTCAACGAGATTCACGCCGAACGCGTCAGCACAGCAGTGACCACCGAACGCAACCCCACGGTGGCGGGCGGGCGGCCCGCTCACATCATGGGCAGCGGGCAGACCTACGGCGCCGAGCCGCTGCTCGCGCGCACCCATCACGGCTCGGTCAGCAAGGAGACCCGCGCCGACGTCGAGGAGGCCCTCAAGAGCGGCCGCCTCAAGGCGGTCGTGGCGACGTCCAGCCTGGAACTCGGGATCGACATGGGTTCGGTCGACCTCGTCATCCAAGTCGAGACACCGCCGTCGGTGGCCAGTGGTCTGCAGCGGATCGGGCGCGCCGGGCACCAGGTCGCAGAGATATCGCACGGTGTGCTGCTACCCAAGCATCGCACCGACCTGATCGGATGCGCCGTCAGCGTGCAACGCATGCTCGCCGGTCAGATCGAGACCATGCGGGTGCCCGCCAACCCGCTCGATGTGCTGGCACAACACACCGTTGCTGCGAGCGCCCTCGAGCCGATCAGCGCCGATCTCTGGTTCGACATCGTCCGCCGCGCTGCGCCGTTCGCGACGCTGCCGCGCAGCGCGTTCGAGGCCACCATGGACCTGTTGTCGGGCAAGTATCCATCCACCGACTTCGCCGAACTGCGGCCACGCATCGTCTACGACCGCGATTCCGGCACCCTCACCGCACGCCCCGGCGCGCAGCGGCTCGCGGTCACCTCCGGCGGTGCGATACCCGACCGCGGCCTGTTCACCGTGTACCTGGCCACCAACGCCGATTCCGAAAAGCCCTCCCGGGTCGGTGAACTGGACGAAGAGATGGTCTACGAGTCACGGCCGGGCGACGTCATCTCGTTGGGTGCCACCAGCTGGCGCATCACCGAGATCACCCACGACCGGGTACTGGTGATCCCCGCGCCCGGCGAACCTGCCCGCCTACCGTTCTGGCGCGGCGACGGGGTGGGCAGGCCCGCCGAACTGGGCGCGGCCGTCGGAGCCTTCACCGGCGAACTGGCCCGCCTCGACCGCAAGAAGTTCGAACAACGCTGTAGCACAATTGGTTTCGATGCGTTTGCCACGGAGAACCTCTGGCGGTTACTCGATGAGCAGCGCGCCGCCACCGGCACGGTGCCCACCGATGCGACGCTGCTGGTCGAGCGGTTCCGCGACGAACTAGGCGACTGGCGCGTCATCCTGCACTCGCCGTACGGGTTGCGGGTCCACGGCCCGCTGGCGCTGGCGGTCGGCAAGCGACTGTTCGAGCGCTACGGCATAGACGAGAAGCCCACCGCATCCGATGACGGCATCATCGTCCGACTGCCCGACACCGACGACGCCGCACCGGGTGCCGAGCTGTTCGTGTTCGACGCCGACGAGATCGAACCGCTGGTCACCGCCGAGGTCGGTGGTTCGGCGCTGTTCGCGTCACGCTTTCGTGAATGCGCCGCCCGGGCCCTGCTGCTGCCCCGCCGCCACCCCGGCAAGCGGTCGCCGCTGTGGCATCAGCGGCAGCGCGCCGCCCAACTGCTCGACGTGGCGCGCAAGTATCCCGATTTCCCGATCGTCCTCGAGGCGGTGCGCGAATGCCTCCAGGACGTCTACGACGTACCGACACTCGTCGACCTCATGGGTCGCATCGCCGCGCGACGCATCAGGGTGGTCGAAGTGGAAACGGCCACCCCGTCGCCGTTCGCCGCGTCGTTGCTGTTCGGTTACGTCGGCGCGTTCATGTACGAAGGCGACAGCCCGCTGGCCGAACGACGGGCCGCCGCACTGTCGCTGGACTCGACCCTGCTCGCCGAGCTGCTCGGCCGCGTCGAGCTCCGCGAACTGTTGGACGCCGACGTCATCGCGTCCACCGCGCGGCAACTGCAACATCTCACCGAGGAACGCGCGGCACGCGACGCCGAGGGCGTCGCCGACCTGTTACGCCTGCTCGGGCCACTTACCCAGGACGAGATCGCGCAGCGCAGCACCGCCACCGACGTCGGCAGCTGGCTGGACGCACTGCGTGCCGACCGTCGGGTGTTGACGGTGTCGTATGCCGAACGTCCCTGGTGGGTGGCCATCGAAGACATCGGCAGGCTGCGCGACGGTGTGGGTGTCGCGGTCCCGGTCGGCGTGCCGACGGCGTTCACCGAATCGGTGGTCGATCCGCTCGGTGAGCTGCTCAGCCGGTACGCACGCACCCGCGCTCCGTTCACCACCGCCGAGGCCGCCGCCCGGTTCGGCCTCGGCTTGCGGGTGGCGGGCGACGTGCTGGGCAGGCTCGCGGCCGACGGAAAACTGGTGCGTGGCGAGTTCACCGAGACTGCCGGTGCGCATCATCCGCCCGAGTCGCTCCGCTCCTGCCCGCCGGGTGATCAGTGGTGTGACGCCGAGGTACTGCGAATTCTGCGGCGACGGTCGCTGGCCGCTCTGCGCGCTCAGGTCGAGCCGGTGAGCACGGCGGCATTCGCACGCTTTCTACCGTCGTGGCAGCAGGTGGGCCAGAAGGCGCGCGGCATGGACGGCCTGGCCGGGGTGATCGAACAGCTTGCGGGCGCGCCCATTCCGGCGTCGGCAGTGGAACCGCTGGTGTTCGGGCAGCGGGTCGGCGACTACCAGCCCTCGATGCTCGACGAACTGCTGGCCTCGGGCGAAGTCCTGTGGTCGGGCGCAGGCCCCCTCGCGGGCGGCGACGGTTGGGTGGCGTTTCACGCGTCCGACAGCGCAGGGTTGACGCTGGCTCGGCCCGCCGAGATCGAGTTCACCGACCACCACCGCAGCATCCTCGACGTGCTCGGCTCGCCCGGCGAAGCGCGGGGAGCGTTCTTCTTCCGTCAGCTCGGTGACGAATCGCTCAAAGACGCACTCAAAGACGCGCTGTGGCAGCTGATCTGGGGTGGCTGGATCACCGGCGACACCTTCGCCCCGGTTCGGTCGATGCTCACCGGCGGTAAACGACCAGGCAGCCGCAGGGCTGCTACCCCTGCCCACCGGCAGCGCCGGGCACCGCGCCTGTCGCGCTACAGCGTCGCGCATGCCCAGACCCGTACCAGCGATCCGACGGTGGCAGGCCGCTGGTCGGCGTTGCCCGCCGCCGAACCGGCATCGACCGTCCGGTCGCATTTCCAGGCTGAACTGCTCCTGAACCGATATGGCGTGCTCACCAAGGGCTCCGCGGTCGCGGAGAATCTCCCCGGCGGCTTCGCCACGCTGTACAAGGTGTTGTCGGCGTTCGAGGACGCCGGGCGCTGCCAGCGTGGTTACTTCGTCGAATCCCTTGGCGGAGCGCAGTTCTCCACGGCTGCCACCGTCGACAGGCTCCGCACTCACGCCGACTCCGTCGACCAGGACCGTCCGCAGTTCACGGCCGTCGCACTCGCCGCCGCCGATCCGGCCAACCCGTACGGCGCCGCGTTGCCCTGGCCCACGTTCGCCGCCGACGACTCGGAGACAACACACCGGCCTGGCCGCAAAGCCGGCGCGCTGGTGGTACTCGTCAACGGCGAGCTCGCCTGGTTCATCGAACGCGGCGGACGGTCACTGCTCAGTTTCACCGCCGACCAGGACACTTTCGGCGTCGCGGCCGCCGCCCTGGCCGACCTGGTGACCTCCCGACGGGTGGACGGGTTGCTGGTGGAACGCGTCAACGGAGTGACCGTGCTGGCGGCCGACGCGGCCGCGATCAACCTGTCGGTGGCGGCCGCGCTGGTCGACGCCGGTTTCTCACGAACCCCGCGGGGGCTGCGGCTGCGCTGAGGCTAGGCTTTCAGGTCTGGCTGCTCGGCGTAGATCTCGTCGAGCAGCGACAGATCGAACAACTGGTCGGCCGTGACATCCAGTTTGGCTGTCGCCAGCGCGGCGATGTTCTCATCGATCAGTTCCTGCGTCATGGTGAACAGGCCGTTGGCCGCCGTGTCGCCGGAAACCACAAGCCCCACTTGCGCTTCGGCCTCCTCGGTCTGCTCGGCCACGTCGAGGTTCTGATCCTTGCCGTACACCTCGGCCGCCAGCCGCGCCGATTCGGCAGGGTCGGCGATCGCGTCGCGCCAGCCCTTGATCTCGGCCACCAGGAAGGCCTTGAGCTTATCGCGCTCGTTGTCGATGGTCTCTTGCCGCACGGTGAACGTCTCGGCCACCAGCGGCAGTTTGAAATCGGCGAACAGCATCGCGTGATTGGCGAAACCTTTGGACGCCAGCGTGATCGGCTCGTTGGTCACGTAGCTGACCCAGCCGTCGACTTCTCCGTTGGCCAGTGGGCTCGGATCGAACTGGGCTGGCACCACGGTGATGGATGCCGGGTCGATCTGGTTGGCGTCGAGCAGCGCGCCGAACACGAGTTGGTTGGAGTCCTGCACGCCGATCCGCTTGCCTGCCATGTCCGCAGGGGTGTTGATCGGGGCCGCTGCGGAGCTGACGATGCAGAACGGATTCTTCTGATAGGTGGCGCCGACGATCTTCGCGGGCAAGCCTTCCAGGACAGCGGGGGCGGTGAGCTGCGGCGCGGACAAGCCGATCCAGATCTTGCCCGTGTCAAGACCTGCCTCGACGCCGGTTCCCGCGGCTCCGCCGGCGACCAGGTTGACGCTGCCGAATCCCGCCTCGGTGTAATAGCCCTTCTCCAACGCGAAGTACTCACCGGCGAATTCGATGTTCTTGATCCACGACAGCTGAACATCGACCGTCCCGTATGTCGAACCGTCGGCGCTGGTACCCGAGTTCGACGAGCCACTGCTGCATGCTGCGAGCACAGTCGGGCCGACCACGAATCCGGCGGCAGCGGCATAGCGTAGGAAGTGACGGCGGTCGAACCCGGCGGCAGGCGTCATCTTCGAAGGGTAAGCCGAAGTCGTCACGGTTGCCTCCCGGCGTCGGATCCAAAGCGCACGAGAATCACTCCTTCCAGCAGACCGACGATGGTGTAGAGCACGATCGACATGATCGTGACCGCGGCCACCGACGCCCACAGTTCGTTGTACTGATACCGCGGAATTGCCTTGATCAGACTGGAGCCCAGACCCGTTCCGCTGCCCAGCCATTCACCGATCAACGCACCGATGAGCGCGCCGGGAACCGAGATGCGGGCGGCGGCGAACACCGAAGGCAGCGACGCCGGGATCGCGACGTACCACAGCGCCTGCCACCTGTTGCCACCGTAGGCCTCGACGAGTTCCTGCGCTTGGCGGGGCGCGTCGCGCAGTCCCGTCACGATCAGCACCAGCGCCGGGAAGAACACCACGATCCCTGCCATCACCGTCACTGCCACGAGTCCGCGGCCGAACACCAGCACGATGATCGGTGTCATCGCCACCAGCGGCACCGACCGCAGCAGCACCGCCACCGGGAGCAACATCTGCTCGACGGTGGCGAACAACACGAACAGAGCCGCGACGAGCAGCGCGGCGCCCATCCCGACAACGAATCCGATCGCCGCGTCACGCAGCGTGATCTGCAGGTTGTCCAGCAGGCCGGCGCGGGCCTCGGCGGAGGCGGGACCCCCGAAGAGGTACTGCCACACGTCGGTCGGCGACTTGCCGACTCGGGGACCCACCTGCGGGAACGCGAACAGAAACAAAGACCACAGCGCGAAGAGCAAGACCAGCGCGATCACCGGCGGCCCGGCAATGCGCCCCACCCGCGCCACCACCGCGATCACCGCGTGGCCGCCGACGTCCACGGCGCCACCAACCGCGACACCAGCGCCACCACGGCGTAGCCCAGCCCGGCCAGAGCGGCTGCCGCCAGCGCCATTCCCCACGTTCTCGGCACGTTGTACGCGGTCTGTGCGGCTGTCAGCGCGACGCCGATGCCGCTGTCGACGCCGCCCAGGTACTCACCGAGGATCGCTCCGAGCACCGCCGACGGCGCAGCGATCTTCAACGCCGCGAACGTCTTCGGGGCCGCGGCGAACATCTGGACCTTGGTGAACTTCTGCCAGCGTCCGCCGCCGTACGCCTCGACGAGATCGAGGCTCGCGCGGTCAGCCGACCGTAGGCCGGCCAAGGTGCCGACCATCGTGGTGAAGAAGCAGTACATCGCGGCCAGGAAGATCGTCGGAGCACGTCCGCCGAACACCACCAGGATGATCGGCCCGAGCGCGAGCAGCGGGGTGCAGTAGCTGAGAATGGCCAATTGCGTGGCCAGCGCCTCGACCGGTGGGATCAGCACCACGAGGACCGCCAGCGCGATGGCAAGGCCGTTGCCCCAGAGGAAGCCGATCATCGCACCGCGGGCGGTGACCGTGAAGTTCGGCAGGTACAGCGCGCAGCCGTCAGCCCACATGGTGGAGAGCACGGCAGCAGGCGTCGGGATGGTGCCGCCCGCCGCGCCGAGCAGGGCCAGCGCCCACCACGCCGCGAGCAGTCCGACGATGCCTGCCACACCGCCGAGCCAGGCCGGCCTGGCCGTCACGCGCTCTGCCCCTGCACATTCCCCGTCGCTCCGGTCCCGAAGAGCAGCTCCGAGAGGTGATCGTGGATCTGGTGAAACTCGCTCGTGCGCATCATGTCCGGCGTGCGCGGGCGCGGCAGATCGACGGTGACGACGTCGACGACGCGACCGGGCCGCGGGCTCATCACCGCGACGATGTCGGACAAGAACACCGCCTCGGCAATCCCGTGG
>JBPPMS010000126.1:0-4633 GCA_051306175.1 Mycobacterium sp.
TGGTGCGCGATACTGGGATTGAACCAGTGACCTCTTCCGTGTCAGGGAAGCGCTCTCCCGCTGAGCTAATCGCGCGGGACGTTCTCGTTGAGGTGGAGACGGGAATCGAACCCGTGTGCACGGCTTTGCAGGCCGTTGCCTCACCACTCGGCCACTCCACCGTTGGGGTTGATGCCATTAACACCTCGAGCGGATGACGGGATTCGAACCCGCGACCCTCACCTTGGCAAGGTGATGCGCTACCAACTGCGCTACATCCGCGCGCCACAGGCGAGATCGTCGCCCGTCGCGATGCGAAACGATAGTCCAACGGGGTGCAGAGGCACAAATCCCTTGGACGGAAGGGGTGTCGCCAGCGCATTCTGGTCCAACGCCGAGTGCGTGCTAGTCTTCGACGTCGTTCGGGCTTCGACGCGCCCGGGCACCCCTTCGGTCTCGTAGCTCAGTGGGAGAGCGTCCGCCTCACACGCGGAAGGTCGCTGGTTCGATACCAGCCGGGACCACCACCAGTACGACGTCGGTCAGGTTTCCAGCCGGACTCCTCGAGTTCCAGTACGCAAAGAATCTGGTTCATGGCCCCGTTCGACCGTTCCCGTCACGGCGCATCGCGATCAGCGCTTCTCGTTGCGCCTGCAGGACGAGGTGGACCATCTGCTGATAGGGCCCGTGAGCGGTCCTCGTAATTGGCACGCATTCGCTGCAGAGTGTCGAGGTGGGTCACCTCGACAACCCTTCCAGGAACGGCAATGCTGTAAAACGCGGCGGGGGCGCCTCCAGGCAACCTTGCGGCTACCGTGACTACTCAGCAAAGACGATTTGTGCATGGGCAGCATTCTGAAAGGTTCGTCAAGAGCTGCTATTTTGGTCATTCTGGGCCGGCTTCCTTCCGGTGGATCAGCTGTCCTCAGCTAAGTCTTCAGTTCGGTGTGACGGAGTTGGGTACGTAGGACCTACGATTACTGTGCGAAGGCCAATCGGCGGACCTTCGATTGCATTGGATCAGAGGAGTTCACCTGTCTGTTAAGCGATTCGTCGCCCCGATCGCCGGCGGCGTGCTGGCAGCGGCCGCGGCTTTTGGTTCCACCGCGGTCAGCCCAGTCGGGCCCATCGCCAACGCGGCGGGCACCTGGGCCGCTATCGCCATCTCGCCCGAGAACGAGATCAGCGGTGCAGGTTGGACCGACGGAGCCGCCACCCAGGCCGAAGCCGAGAGCATCGCCCTGAACAACTGCGCCAGCGCAGGCAACACCCAGTGCCAGATCGCGATCTCGGCATATAGCGGCTGCATAGCCGTCGCCGACAGCCCGGATTCGTGGGCCTCCGGTGCGGGCTCCACGGTCGAGGACGCAGAGTCTGTCGCTCTCTCCAACAACGGCGGGGGCACGATCCTGGCCAGCGGCTGCACCGGCTTCTGACCAACGCCCCGCGTCGTCGCGGGCGACGAATGACGCGGTTTCCCGCACCGCCTGCTTTCCGTCAGTGGGTGGCAGGCGATGCGGGCTTCGTGGGCATCAGCGGTCCGGTACCTAGCCAGGGTTGCTGCTGGAGAGGTCATCGAGATCACCGATCGAGGCCAGCCCATCGCCCGTCTGGTGCCGATCCCGCCCGACCCCCGGCAAGGCCTAATCGACAGCGGCGAGATCACCCCCGCTTCAGGCGTCCGCGACTTCACGCCGCTCCCGGACTCGGCACCAGCCTCTGCCTCCGCTGTCTTAGAGCGGCTGCGTGCCGAGGAACGGTGAGGCCGCCGTGAAGATATTCCTAGACACTTCTGCTTTGGTGAAAATTGTTGTGGCAGAGGCGGAATCGAACGCGTTATTGAGCTATCTCGCTGGATTACCGACGGACACCGTTTTCAGCGCAGCGCTCGCTCGCACTGAGCTTTCTGCGCGCGACGTCTGGATCAAGCCAGTCGACTCAATCTCAGGCGCGTGCCTTGCTCGAAAGCATCGACCTGGTCGCCCTCACCCGGACCCTGCTCGACGACGCAGGAACGCTTGGCCCGCCGCGTCTTGGCAGCCTTGACACAATCCATCTGGCGGCGGCACAGCGCGCCACAGGCGCACTGCGCAGTGTCGTCACCTACGACAACAGAATGGCCCAGGCGGCGACCGAGCTCGGCATGGTGGTCGTCGCTCCGATATAGCGGAATCTGAGATCGCAGCGTTGGAGGGGGACGCCGTTCGGCCGGTATCGGCAAGTCCGCTCTATTGGCCGCAGTAGTTGGGTCACAGCGCCCGCAGATACCGCCGTGCAATAACACCCTGCAGCAAGGGAGTCACCGGCCCGCCCAAGTGACTCCACCACACCGCGGGCCGCGAGAACGCCACCACCTCCGCGTAGACGGCCTCGGTAACGGGGTCAAAACGCACTGAGAACAGTTCCTCGCCCGCGACTCCGTGGCCGGGCAGCGTTCCGTAGGCGAACCCGCGACGATCGGGTTCGTCGAGAACGTACACCACTCGGCACGGGTTGCGCAGCGGGCCGATCGTGACAATCACCTCGGCGCCGACTTCCGCTGTCGCATAGGTCGATTCGATACGCATCCCCGCCCCGCGTAACATGCCCCACGCCATCCCTGCCGCGCCGGCTTCCTCGAACCGCACCCGACCCGATCCGATGACGCCGAAGGTCCGCGCGTGGTGGTAGCCCGCAGGCAGCTCACCGGCAGTGCCGCCGACATCCGGATACGTGAAGGACAGCCCGGACAAATCAGAGAGCTTCACGGCTTCACCTTCGCATGACGCCAAGTACGGTTTGTCCTGTGATCACCTCAAACATCGCTTCTGCGGCGGGTTCGTTCACTATCGGCGGAGATCTGACCGTCAACCGCCTCGGCTTCGGCGCCATGCGCCTCACCGGCCCGGGCGTGTGGGGACCGTTGGGTAACCCGAACTACCTGCGCCAGGAAGTCGAGATGAGCCTGCGCCGCCTCGACGTCGAGACCATCGACCTTTTCCAGCTGCACCGCGTCGACAAGAACGTCCCGCTCGCCGATCAGATCGGCGAGCTAGCTGCGCTCAAGAAAGAAGGCAAGATCCGCCACATCGGACTTTCAGAGATCGACGTCGACACCTTGTCCGCAGCGCAACAGATCACCCCGATCGCCTCGGTGCAGAACATGTACAACCTGACCACCAGGACTGCCGAGCCGCTGCTGGACGCGGTCACCGAGCAGGGCGTCGCCTTCATCCCGTGGTTCCCCCTGGCCGCAGGCCCACTCGCCGCCGCCGACGGGCCACTGCAGACGATCGCCGCCGACCACCACGCGTCGCCGTCGCAGTTGGCACTGGCCTGGCTGCTCAAGCGTTCGCCGGTGATGGTGCCCATCCCCGGCACGTCCAAAGTCGCCCACCTCCAAGAGAACGTCGCGGCAGCCCAGATCGAGCTGACCGACGGCGAGTTCGAGGCACTCGCCAGCGCAGGCACATGACGGCCACGGCCCATCCCGGCGGCGGGTTCGACCGGCCCGAACCGACAACCAGCGGCGGCCCCGACTACGGCCGGTTTATCTCGGTGGTTCGCGACCTGCAGGATCACGTCCGCGCCGTGGACGCGCCCGACGACGTCATCACCAAGGCCGCCGACCTCATCGAAGACGTCAACGCTCTGCTTACCCCCTACCACGCCGACGAGTGGACCTCGCCGTCCGGCCGCAGACTCGACCTGCCGTCGCGAGGCAACCTGCTGCCGGTGCCGATGCGTGTCCGCAAGGACCCCGACGACCGCGTCCGTGGCACCTGCCGCTTCCGGCGCTACCACCTGGGCCGCAACGGCGCGGCGCATGGCGGCGCGATCGGTCTGCTGTTCGACTCGGTGCTGGGCACCGCGTCGGTGCTCGTCACCGGCAACCGCTATCAACGCACCGCCTATCTACACCTCGACTACCGTGCGCTCGTCCCGATAGACAAGGAACTGCAGCTCGAGTCATGGGTGCGTGACATCGACAGGCGCAAGATCTTCGTCAACGTCAGACTGAGCGACGGCGACACCTTGTGCACCGAGGGGGAGGCGCTGTTCGTGCAACTGAAACCAGGTCAACCGTGAAAGAGCAACTGCGGGAGATCCCCCGAAAGTGGGGAAGCTGGCGCGACCGGCTCCGCGACCGTCGCGCCGCCAACCTCACCTACCGCATCGTCGTCGGCGTGATCGGTCTCGCGGTCCTGACCGTGGGCATCGCGGCGATCCCGTACCCGGGACCTGGCTGGGCCATCGTCTTCGTCGGCCTCGGCATCCTGGCCACCGAATTCGAATGGGCCCACCGGCTGCTGCACTACGCCCGCGACAAGTACGCCGCCGTCATGGACTGGTTCGCAAGGCAGGGCTGGCCGATCCAGCTCATCGCCGCGCTATTCACCGCAGCCGTGGTGGTCGCCTCGCTGTGGCTGCTCGGAGCCCTCGGATTCATGGCGGGCCTGGTCGGCCTGGACTGGCAGTGGCTCAAGAGCCCGATTGGCTTGGGGAGCTGACTAGCCCGCATTATCGATTCCCGGGTCGCTGCGCTCCTGCCCTCCGCAGATTGCATTCCCGGGTCGCTGCGCTCCTGCCCTCCGCAGATTGCATTCCCGGGTCGCTGCGCTCCTGCCCTCCGCAGATTGCATTCCCGGGTCGCTGCGCTCCTGCCCTCCGCAGA
>JBPPMS010000127.1:0-79295 GCA_051306175.1 Mycobacterium sp.
CAATCATCCTGGGGGCCCCGGACACGGCGGTGGCGAGGGGCCGGGCGGGGAACATCCCGATGGTGAGCACCCCGGCGGCGAGAACCCGAACCCCACAGGGCCCGGCGGAGAGAACCCGAACCCCACAGGGCCCTGCGGCAAGAAACCATGCGAACCCGAGGAACCCGGTGAAGAGCCGGAGGGGCCACAGACTCCGAGCGCGGGCGGCGGAAACAGCGGCAGCATCTTCGGTAACCGGCCTGACCCGTTGCCGGAAGCGCTGGTCCCCGATGAGATCGCGGAACCGTCCGCGCCCAACGTCCTGATCCCCCCACCGCCCCTGGTGGTGGTCCCGCCTCCGATCGTCGTGCCGCCGCTGATCATTGTGCCGCCACCGCCGGCCCCGTCGATCGACGCCACCGCGTTGACGCCCCAGGAGCCTCGAACTCCGGAAATCCCGCCCGAGGCCGTGTTGCCGCTGCCGGGGGAGTTGAATGAGGATTCGTCCCTGCCGGCCAATGTCGGTAGCAACGTGCTGGGCCCGGAGAACTTTCGGGTCGGCTACGCCGACTATCTGCGGACCGCAGAGGTGTCCCAGATAATTGCGGCTGCGGTACCAGGTGTTGCAGGCATGCTGCTGCTCACCATCGCGGGGGGATTTGTCGGGCACCGACAGGCCAACGCAGGTCGCGCGGTGCGAACGAATGGCACGGCAAGATTCTTGCCGTGACTGCCATCGGGAGAGAGAGTCATGCCCGCCAGCCGCCGTGTCACGAAAGCGGTCAACGCTGTCCTTGATCTGGCACCCCGTCGCGGGGAAGTGTCGTTGGGTCGCCTGGTCGAGGCGGTCAGCGTTGATCGGTCGCGGCCCATCACGATCGAGACGGCGGATCTGCCGTACGGCGTGTGTGGCCAGTGGCGCCAGTACGCCGACCACGATGTGTTCGTCATGCAGCGCGGACTGCCTGCGTGGGACCGCACGCTGGCCCACGAACTGGGCCATCTGGTGCTCGGCCACGACGGGATACCCGTCACCGAGGCGGCGCGAGACGAGGCCGAGCTGGCCTCCGACGAGCTGATTGGATACATGCTCAATCAGCGGACCGGTTGTATGGGGCCCGGCGGGGAGGATGCCGAGCAGGAAGCCGAGGACTTCGCGGCGCTGTTGATCTATCGGCTGGGACGCCTGCCGTCTGATCGCGCCTCGATCGTGCAGGTACGGCTCGGAGAGGCGTTTGGTTGATCATCGGGGTTTTCGCGGGGGTGCTTGGGTTGGCGACCGGGCTCCGTATCGGATGGGCACTGGTCAATAAGCAGTCCCTGGTCAGTACCGCGATGATCGTGGCGCTCGGGAGTCTGGGGCTGGTCGCAGCACTGAACTGGGACCCGCTGGCCTTGCTGCTCGACGTCACCCTGCGCTGGAACAACATCGCGGTGGCGCTCAGCCAGGTGGCTCTGGTCGCTTGTGCGGCGGGCAGCTGCGTCATGATCACCACCGCAGCGTCCGGACGCACGCCGACGGCCACTCGGCGGATGGCGATGATGCAGTACGGAATCGCCCTCGCGATCGCCCTCGCGAGCCTGGCGCTGTTCTTCGGCCTGGGGGAAGCGCCGGAGATGTCGCCGGACGAGTACCTCCGGCACGACCTCGGCACCGCGCAGACGTCCCCGCACTGGCTGCTGCCGCTGCTCTACGTCCTCTTGGCGTTGACGCTGGTGGTGTGGGCAGGCATGCGTCACTCCAATTTCAGTAGACGCGGCAGGGCGCTGTTCGTGTTCACCGTCGGGATCGTCCTGATCGTGCTGGCCAGCGCCTTCGTTCTGCTCAGGGCCGTCGGCACCACCCAAACGGTCAGCCTTGGTGCATCCGCAACGCTGCTGGGCTGCGCGATGGCTGTCGTGGCCGCGGGAGCGCTGCTACCGACGATCGAGGACTGGTTAGGGGCGAGGGGCGAGCTACGCACCCTCGATCCGCTGTTGGTTGAGCTGGAACACCGTCAGCCGGGAGTGGGCATCGGGGTGCGTCCGCGCGGTCCTCTCGTGTTCCGGGTGGCCGAGCGGATGTCGCTAATCTCTGACGCGCTCTTTCTGGAGGCGACGGCAGCTGCGGCCGCAGCTGCCGGACGGTCAACCACGGGCAGTGCCTCGGACGTGGAGTTAGCGAGCGCACTAGCTGTCGCCGACCCGCCGCAGGTGACGCCCGAACAGCAGGCGAGGGCGATCGCGGAATGGATCTACGCGGGTCGCGACGGGGACGGCTCGGGTGAAGGCTTGGCCAGCGACCATCCGGCGGCATCCGCAGAGTTTCCCGGGCTGGTGTGGTTGCGCCAACCGCTCATGTTCTCGGACCGGGACTGGATCTTGGCCATCGCTGGGGAGTACCAAAAGCTGCAACGTCCGGCCGCATAAGCCAGCGCGCCAGCGTTTCGATTCTTCGCCGGAGGCCCGCCGCGGGCACCCGCTGGGCTAATCGTCGAGTTGCTCTTTGCGACGCAGTTCGTCGACCCGCTGCACGATGTCCTGCTGCGCCTCCGGGGAGAGACCGACGGTGCGGGCCGCAATACGCCGTACGCCTTCGTCACGCATGTTGGCCAGCCAGGTGAGTTCCTTGTCCAGCTTCTCGTAGTACTCGTCGTCGGTGAAGTACGCCGGCTTGATACGGAAGAAGTTGGCAAGGGCGGCCATGGTGGCGGTGGACGGGTTCGTACGGTTGCCTGAACGAAGCTGCGACAGGTAAGGCGCGGACATCGTGATGCCTTCCGCCTTGAGCGCGGCGATCACCTCTGCGGAGGTGTGCGGACCACGCCCTGGCGGGTAGACCGTGTCGAAGAGTCGGTTTAGGCGGGCGCTGAACGTCGTGCTCATCGAATTGACCTCCACGTAACGGCGACGAAAGTTGGTTCTTCGGCGTATTTGCTGATCATCGTAGCGAGAGTTGTGCCGTCAACCAAGTGCAAACTACTACGCACCCACATCGCATGGCGCTGCAGAGCACTGACGGGGGGGCCTGGACGTGCGCATTCGGAGCCGCGTCGGAGGGCAGTTCCACCCGTGTCGGGCAAATATCTTCGGTAACGTCAACAGGCTAGCGCGAAGCTCGCGCCGCGGTAACGTGACCGCCTGGTCAAGCAACCTTTGGGCAACAATCGGAACGTCTGAGCGGACGGCCCTTCGAGTTTGCCGGCGTGTCGAACTGGCGGATAGTGCAACTCGGTCCTTGTGCGGCGTCGTAGCACGTGGCGGGGTTCATTTACTGACGCGCGAGTAAGCAGCGTCACATTCTCCCGGTGGTAGCCGCGAGGGTGGTTCGCTATCGGGTCGGATCACCGACACGATCGATAACGGCAGGTCTCAGGTCGGCCCTTCGGCGACACAACCAGAACACCAGCGCAGACTGAAAACAAGCCAAGCACACCAGCGCAGACTGAAAACAAGCCAAGCACACCAGCGGCGCTGTCGCCTGCTCGCTCTGAACGGCGGACAGACTCAGGCGGCAAGGAGCATGGCCAAGATCGCGGTGTCAGGATGGCTGATCGGGTCGACGCCCACCCGGCTCACCATCGAGGTCACCGTGCCGTCGGCCTCGGCTTCCACCCAAGCGGCACGGTGCTCCAAACCGAGGTGTGGAAGTCCTGGCAAGAGAACGCATCCCGATGCCGCGCCAGTGCATTCCGGCAGGGAGGGAGTGGTTTCCGAAGGGGGATGTAGCATCAGCAGCGCAGGCGGCTGACGTAGCGCGAAATGGCCTGGCGAAACGGCATACTCACCGACGACGGGTCCCTCGGCCAGCACCAAGCCGACGGTTCCCGGCTGGGGCGCGTCGGGAAGCTCTTCGCGGACTCCGAAAATCGTTGTGGTGGAGAGCAATCCGGGCAGAGACGCGACCCGCACCGCGACCATGAGCAGCTGCGCCCACTCTTTGGTTGAGTCGGGCCAGCGCCCGGAGACCACAAACCCTTTGAGTGAGCCTTGAGAATGAAAGGGGGCGAGGCCGATCGACCTGCCGGACGTCTCCCCGTCGCTACCTTCGCCCCAGGATCCGGTCGTCATGACCACCTCCGCACCACTCAGTCGGGGCGAGCCCCGATGCGATACCTGCGCGACACCCCGGTGGGTCGATTCGGTCAGGATGCGGCACGAGGGCGCTGGCACGCAAGAGGACACGAGTGCTAACCCAAACTAAGTTCGGGGCGCCGCGCGATGCACGACGCCCCGACCGCGAACCCACAACCTAGAAGATCAGACCCTTGGTCTGGGAGATGGCTGCGGCGTACCGTTTCTGGACGTCCGCCCAGTTGACGACGTTCCAGAAGGCCTTGACGTAGTCGGCCTTCACATTCTTGTACTGCAGGTAGAAGGCGTGCTCCCACATGTCGACCTGTAGCAGAGGGATGATGCCAAGCGGCACGTTGGCTTGCTGGTCATACAACTGGAAGGTCAGCAGGCGGTCGCCGAGGCTGTCGTAGCCGAACACCGCCCAGCCTGAGCCCTGCAAGCCGTTGGCCGCAGCGGTGAACTGCGCCCGGAACTTGTCGAACGAGCCGAACGCGTCGTCGATGGCAGCGGCCAGGTCGCCCTCGGGCTTGTCGCCGCCGCTGGGGGAGAGGTTCTTCCACCAGATGGAGTGGTTCACATGACCGCCGAGGTGGAAAGCGAGATTCTTCTCGTTGAGGAAGATCGCCGCGTGGTCCTCGTTGGCGCGTGCCTCGTCCAACTTCGCAATGGCGTCGTTCAGGCCCTTGACGTAGGTGGCGTGGTGCTTGCTGTGATGCAACTCGTTGATCTGCCCCGAGATATGGGGCTCGAGAGCGCCGTAATCGTAATCGAGGTCGGGCAACGTGTATTCAGCCACGAGTTTCCTTTCGGTCTGTTCTGCTCTGACATCCACTGCTACGAACGCGGCCATGCCCAGGGCTCGGCCTTCCTCAACATTGCTCCATGGACGAGCGCACCGCAAGGACGTCTACCTCAGGCGGGCGCGCAGCCAGCGTCAAGATTGCTTGCGACGAGATTTCAGGTCAGGACCATGAGCACGAGGACACCGAGCAGAACCAACGCGATGAGCGCGGCGCGAAGACACGCCATCAGCTGACTGCGGTGGTAGATGTGCGACGAGCTGTTCCACTCAGACGAAGACGTCGCCGAGTCCGGTCCAAGGGGATGCGCGGGCATCAGTTCGCGGTCCCGAACAGCACGATCAACAAAACCCCCAGTGAGATCAATCACAAGTCCCATGTGTGAGCGCGATCATAGCTCGACTTGCACGGGCAGGGAAATCGGGATCTCGTCGCCATGAAATGGCCCGGGAAGCGGCCTCCGCACGTGAGTTCGCTCCCATCGTCGGGCCGTTGTTGATCACAGCGAGCGCCAGGCGACGCTTATCCACAGCGTTCGCCTGCCGCGCCTCGGTTATGACGTAAGTTGCGCTGCGGCGGGCCACTCGGCCTGTGGATGAATCTGTGGAAATTGTGGATAGTTGTGGGCGGCGGAGGATTGCTGGCGCCGCAGATTGGTGCGCGCGAGTCGACCGCGTGCCAGGATCGAGGCCATGGACGACGATTCTGTTCCGCAGGTGGACGTCTCCGCACTGCCGACGGCCTTTGACGGCTCCGTCGTGCTTCTCGACGTCCGTGAGGACGACGAGTGGGAACGCGGCCACGCAGACGGCGCCCAACACATTCCGATGGGCGACGTCCCGGCACGCATCGCCGAGATCGATCCCGACGCCGAACTGTTCGTTATGTGCCACGCCGGCGGACGTTCCCAACGTGTGGCGCAGTACCTCGCCCGCAACGGCTACGAACCCCGAAACGTCAGCGGCGGCATCCTCGCCTGGGCGGGCACGGGTCGGCCGGTCGTGACCGACGGTGGGGCGCCAGGCACCGTCTGAGCACACCGTGCGACGTCGCTACGCTGGTAGTCGATCAAGACGAGCGAATCGACGGGAGAAGTCCGAGTGATCCAGGTGTGTTCGCGGTGCGGGACGAGGTGGAACGTCCGCGACCGTCAACGCCTCTGGTGCCCGCGCTGTCAGGGCGCTCTCCTTCCGCCTGCGGAATCGCCACTGGCGGCTCAGCGTCCCGCTGAGCCCGCCGGTGATGCCCGCGGGCCAGCCGCTCCGACTGCGACAGCGACGCGGGCGCCCCAGGGCTTCCGGTGGATCGCGGTACGACCGGGGTCGGCACCGCCGCCGTTGCGCGGCCGCAGGATGCTCGGTCCCACCCCTCGCTACGCTACGATACCGCGCTGGGGTCTGCTGGACCCGGCGAGCACTCGCCGCGAGGACCAGAAGCCGCCGACACGACGGGGTCCGGCGGCCGGTCTGGTCCGCGTCACCCTGATCATCGCCGCCCTGGTGTTCGGGTTGGCGGCCCTGGTGTTCGCGGTTCGATACGCGGTGATGATGGTCAACCGGCTCAGGCTCATGCCACCGTTGGTCGCCGACTTGTCCACGTGGCTCGGTATCGCCTTCGCGGCGTTGGCCTTCGCCGTCGTACCCACTGTGATCGTCACCGTCACCACGTGGCTGATTGGCCGCAGGGCGGCGGGATACGCACATCGTGGCCAGGAGGATCCTCGATCCAGGGCGTCCATCTGGGCAGGCTGCCTGGTGCCGTTCGGCAACCTCTTGTGGGCGCCGGTCTTCGTGATCGAGACGGCGGTCGAAGAAGGCCGGTACAGCAGGATGCGCAAGCTGATCATCGTCTGGTGGATCATGTGGGTGCTGAGCACCGCCGTCTCGTTGTTCGCCACCGCGACGGCGTTTCCCGACACCACGCAAGGCTTCGCCGACAACACACTGAGCACCACCATCGCGTATCTCTTCGCGCTCAGCGTGGTGGTACTGACCTATCGGGTGGTGATGGGCTTCGAGCGCACACCGGTGGAGCGGTCCGGCCGACGGTGGGTCGTGGTCACGGGCGGAGCCGACGATTCGGCCGCACGCAAAACGGCTGGCGAGGGGCGCGCGGGCGGAAATTCCGCTCCTGCGGTTGAGTCGGAAGGCCGGCAACCGGCAGCATTGGCGGTATGAACCCCGCAGAAGGCGCTGCGAGCAGTCACCCGTTCGTCGTCGCCCACCGGGGAGCATCGGCAGAACGCCCGGAGCACACGCTGGCCGCATACGAGTTGGCGTTGCGGGAAGGCGCTGACGGTGTGGAGTGCGATGTGCGGCTCTCCCGCGACGGGCACCTCGTGTGCGTCCACGACCGCAAGGTCGACCGCACCTCTACCGGGACGGGGCTGGTGAGCGAGATGACGCTCGCCCAGCTCAAGGAGTTGGACTACGGCTCATGGCACGGCAGCTGGCGCGAGGACGGCGACAACGGCGAGACGGGGCTGTTGACGCTGGACGCGCTGGTCCGGCTGGTGCTCGACTGGAATCGGCCGGTGAAGGTGTTCATCGAGACCAAGCATCCGGTACGGTATGGCGCGCTGGTGGAGAGCAAGGTCCTGGCGCTGCTCCACCGCTACGGAATCGCATCCCCCGCGTCGGCGGACCTGTCGCGGGCGGTGGTCATGTCGTTCTCAGCCGCGGCGGTGTGGCGTATCCGCAGAGCTGCGCCAATGTTGCCGACGGTGTTGCTCGGTGAGACGTCGCGGTATCTGGGCGGCAGCGCGGCGACGACGGTCGGCGCCACCGCGGTGGGGCCGTCGATTACCACGTTGCGCGAGCACCCCGAACTGGTCGACCGCGCCGCAGCCCAGGGCAGGGCCCTGTACTGCTGGACGGTCGACCACTTCGAGGACGTCGGCTTCTGCCGGGATGTGGGGGTGGCGTGGATCGCCACCAACCACCCGGGCAGAACGAAAGGGTGGTTGCAGGACGGCCTGACGGGAGCGGGTCGCGACTGACTGCTAGCTAGAGGTAAGAGGTCAGAGGTGTCCGCCCGCTGCGCCGGGCGCTCCGGTTTCACGCTGGGGGCCGCTGATTTCCCTGGCGATGAACTCCTCGAGATCGAACAGGTTGGCGCCTGCGCGCTCGGCTACCCTCAGCAGGGTGGTCATCAAGGCGACCTCTTCCACCTGCTCCTTGAGGAACCACTGCATGAACTGCTCACCGAGGTAGTCCACTTCGTCGCGGGCCGTGGCGGCAAGCCGCGTGATCTGGTCGGTGACAGCGCGTTCCTGCTGCAGCGCCATCTTGAGTGCATCGGTGGGCGTGTCGAAGGAGTTGCGCACGGCGTCGATGCCGGGGATCTCGACGTGGATGTCACGATCGAGCAGGTACCGGACCAGCATCATGGCGTGATTGCGCTCTTCGACCGCCTGCGCATAGAAGTGCCCAGCCAGCTGCGGAAGGTCGGCGCCGTCGAAGTAAACCGCCATTGCAAGGTATTGCTGCTGGGCGGTGAATTCGTTGCGGATTTGCTCGTGCAGGAGGCTCATGAATTTCGTCTTTTGATTATCGTTCTCGCTCATGACGCCCACAATATCCGTGCTCAGAGGCACTTCTCAACGTAGGTTCGCCTTAATCAGCTGAGCTTTGCCTTACTGAGTTAGCCTAATTTAAGTTCTGCTCAGATGGCATTAGCAAGCGTGTTAAACCCCGCCACCGGGGCGCCGGGCAGAGCATTGGGATCTGGCTAAAACCGACGTGAGCTCCCTGGCCACGAAGTTCTCCGCGGAACAGGGTGCCGTCCGCGCGGTCGACGACGGTGAGCAGGGTGCACATGCTGGCCCCTTCCTCGGCCTTTCGGTGCGCAACCAGTGTCTCCGGCGGGGGTGTCACGGTGCCGCGTCGAGCACATCCTGAGGCACCGCTGAGTCCGACGCCAGCGCGTCGAACAGCCGCGCCGAGGCCTCCGAATCCCACTCCACCACCGACCCCGAGCCGTTGTCGAGGTAGCCGGAGATCGGAACCGTCGTCGTGGTCATATCGCCGTGCATGGCCAGGCCTAGTCGCGCCAGATCCCAGATGTGGGCGTCGTCGTCGACCGACAGCGCATCGAGTCCACTGCGGGTGAGCCCGTACCAGCGCAGCGGGTTGAGCCAGACGGCCGGACTGGTCACGCGTTTCACCAGCGCCGAGACGAACGCGCGCTGGTTCACCATGCGGTCCAGATCAGCCCGCGCCGTGGCGCGGCTGCGCACATAACCCAGTGCCGCGGCACCACCGAGCTCCTGGCAGCCGGGCGTCAGGTTGATGCCGGCCAGTGGATCGTCGACCGGCGCAGCGAGGCACATCGGCACGCCCCCGACCGCGTCGACCACCTCGGCGAAACCACCGAACCCGACCTCGGCGTAATGGTCGAGGCGAAGGCCGGTGGCCTGCTCGACGGTCTGCGCCAACAACGGAGCGCCGCCGAGTGAGTAGGCCGTGTTGATCTTGTCGCTGCTATAGCCGGGGATCTCGACGTAGGAATCCCGGGGGATGGAGACCATCGTGGCCGGCGCGCTGGATCCCACGCCGGGAACGTGGACCAGCAACATCGTGTCGGTCCGATTGCCGTCGACGTCGCTTCCGGTGCTGAGCTCGGCCTGCTGCTCCGCGCTGAGCGATTGCCTGCTGTCCGAACCGACGAGCAGCCACGTGGTTCCGCGCCCCGCCGCGGGCCGGTCAGCCTCAGCCCCGAAAACCGTGATACGCCGCAGCGACGTGTCGACCCACACGCCGAAACCGACCGCGCCGGCGACCAACACTAGAAGCAGGGCAAGCACCACGCGACTCCGGCGACGTCGACGCTTGGTTGTGGGCGCGGCCGGGGGCGGGGGCCAGGGTGGCACCGATTGGCGTGCCTGTGATTGGTACCGCGGGGCCGGCGGTCGACGTGGCGGTGCGGGCGGCTGACGGCGTGGAAATTCGCGGGTGGGCGGTAGGCGCTGCCGCGTCTGGGGCGGGCGCGGCTGCTGCGGTGCACGGGGAATAGCGTTCGGAGGCAGAGCGGGAGGTGTCCCTGGGACGGGGCCGCGCCGGATGATCTGCGGCGGCTCGCGAGGAGGGATCTGACTCACCCATCGAATGTACGTGGCCCGAAGCCGGTGAGCCCTATGGCAGCCAGCCCAGATGCCGGGCCAGCAGCGCGTAGCCGACGAACGCCACGACGTCGATGAGTCCGTGCGCTATCACCAGCGGCCACAGCCTCTGGTAGCGCTGCCAGGTGTACCCGAACACCAATCCCATCACGATATTGCCTAGCCCCGCGCCGAAACCCTGGTACAGGTGATAAGCGCCGCGCAGCAGGCTGGTGGCCACCAGCGCCACCCACGGGTTGACGTTCAGCTGGCGGAGCCGCGTCAGCAGGTAGCCGACGACAATCACCTCCTCGGCCCAGCCGTTGGCGACGGCGGCGATGATGAGCACGGGAACGCGCCACCAGGTGTCATCGAGGGCGGACGGCACCACCGAGACGTTCATGCCGAGCAGCCGGGCGATCAGGTAGAGGCCGAGCCCAGGGATGCCGATCAGGGCGGCCAGGCCCAAGCCGCCGAAGAGGTCGCGCGAAGTCATCCTGCCCAGCCCCACGACGCGTGCGGGGATGCCGCTTCGGATCAGCAGGTACACCGCCAGCGCACCCCAGGCGATCAGCTGGATGATCGACGCGAGATTGAGTCCGAGGTCGATCAGGTCGAACTGAGACCGGCTGGGGTTCAGCGCGACGGTCTGCGAGGCCAGGCCGCGCAGCGCGGCGTCGATCAGGCGCAGGGTGGCGGTGTAGGCGCTGAGCCCGAACGTCGCCGCAAGGACGATGACGATCTCGGTGCGGTAGTTACGACGTTGGTGGGCTGTCAGGGTGCCATCCGGCAGGTCACTGTCTCCGCCGCTCACCGCCACCACGGTAGCGGCGGAGGATCGGTCAGATGTATCGGGCGCGCAGCCCGTTCAGAAAGGGGCAGCCGATCAGGACACGAATCGCCTGAGACAGCCCGGTGACGTCGTCGACCGGCTTGGCGAAGGACAGCCGCACGTCGTGGTCGCCTTCGTCATCCTCGACGCGCAGGCGCACGCCGTAGCGGTCCAGGCCGAGGGGGCGGACATTGCCGCGGCGCAGCGGAGCGGGCAGCCGCGCGGCGAGCCGATCGACGAGATCCTGGTGATCGGAGTCGATGTGTTGCAGCCAGCAGGATTCCAGCGCGCAGAACGGGTCGGGACGCGCCGCCAGCAGCGTGCTGACACCCACCGCTTCGGCGCCGGTGGAATCGGCGACGACGACCGATGCGATCTCTAGGCGCAGCAGCGTCAGGGGCGCGTCGTCCGACGTCCGGCTCGCGTTGGTCTCGACCGACAGCAGAGCCGGATTGGGGTCGTCGGCGGCGATGAGGTCGAGGAGTTCGGGCACGTCGGCCGACGCCACCTGTTGTAGCAGGCCACGGATCCACACCAGGGAGCGCACCGGTTCGCGCAGCGGCAGCGGTGCGTAGTCGGTGATTTCGAGAACGGCCTGGACGCCACCTGCCCCCGCCGCCAACACCCTGGCAGGCACCATGCCGTCGCTGGGTGCCGTCACCGCGAACGATCCGTCACCCAGCAGATGATGCACGGACGTCGGGTAGGGTTCGCCGCCTTCTGCCGCCAGCATCGCCCCGCCGGCACGTGCACAGGCACTGCGGATCCGTTCGGCAGTAGTCGGCGCAGTAGTTGCTACAGCAGCCATCGAGAACCTTCCGATCTAAAAATGAGGTAAGGCTCACTTAACTACTGAGTGCGGCCGCGCGCAAGCCTTTCGTACAGTGACCGTCATTGCCGAACCGATAGGGTCTAGTGGTGGCGCGTATCGCGTATCTCGGTCCGGAGGGGACATTCACCGAAGCGGCTTTGATCCAGATGGCAGCCGCCGGAATGGTTCCCGGACGGCCTGCGTGCACCGACTTCGTGCAGCCCGTGCCCACCGAGAGCGCGGCGGCGGCGTTGCAGGCGATCCGCGCCGACACCGCCGACTACGCGTGTGTCCCGATCGAGAATTCGATCGATGGATCAATATTGCCGACGCTCGACAGCCTGGCTGCAGGCACTCCGCTGCAGGTGTTCGCCGAGCTGACTCTCGACGTCGATTTCGCGGTCGTCGTCGCGGCGGGCCTTGGCGCAGACGACGTCCGAACGGTGGCCGCGTTTCCGGTGGCCGCTGCCCAGGTGCGCCGATGGTTGGCCGAGAACCTCCCTGACGCCGCACTGGTGCCCGCCATCTCCAATGCGGCCGCTGCGCGAGATGTCGCCGACGGCCGGGTTGACGCGGGCATCAGCACATCGCTTGCGGCCAAGCGGTACGGGTTGGCGACCCTGGCCGACGGTGTGGTCGACGAGGTCAACGCCCGCACCAGGTTCGTTCTGGTGGGGCACCCTGCGGCGCCGCCGCAGCGCACCGGGGCCGACCGCACCTCGGTGGTGCTGCGCATCGACAACTCCCCTGGAGCGCTGGTGGCCACGCTGACGGAATTCGGGGTCCGCGATATCGGCCTCACCAGGATCGAATCCCGACCCACCAGGACCGAGCTGGGCGAGTACCGGTTCTTTCTGGATTGTGAGGGTCACGTCGACGACGATTCGGTCGCCGAGGCACTCAAGGCGCTCCATCGTCGTTGTGAGGATGTGCGATATCTCGGTTCATGGCCGACGGGGTCGGTCGCAGGTGCGAATCCACCGGCAGGAAAAGACGTGACAGGACGGACGACCAAGCGCTGGGACGACGCGGCGCACTGGCTGGAGGCGCTGCGCCACGGGGTGCCGAACGGGAAGGAGACGCGATGAGCGGCAGGCTCATCCTGGTGCGACACGGCCAGTCGCACGCCAATGTCGAACGCCGTCTCGACACCCGCCCGCCCGGCGCCGATCTCACCGAGCTCGGAATCGAGCAGGCGCGTGCGTTCGCCGGCGCGCACGCGGCGCCGATCGGCTTGATTGCGCACTCGGTAGCCGCGCGGGCCACGCAGACGGCCGCTGCGATCGGCACCCATCTCGACATGGCCACCCTGGAGGTCCAAGGGATCCACGAAGTGCAGGTCGGCGACTTAGAAAACCGCAAAGACGAGGCCGCCGTCGCGGAGTTCGAGCGGATCTATCAACGGTGGCACGAGGGAGCGCTCGACGAGCGCATGCCCGGCGGCGAGAGCGGCACCGACTTGTTGGAGCGGTATCTGCCCGTGGTCAACGAGATCCGGTTGCGTCACCTGGACGATCAGGACTGGGGCCGGGACATCGTGGTCGTCAGCCACGGCGCCGCGATCAGATTGGTGGGGGCCACCCTCGCAGGCGTCGACGGCAGCTTCGCGCTCGATCACCACCTGGCCAATACGGAAGCCGTGACGCTGGCGCCGACCACCGACGGCAGGTGGAGCTGCCTACAGTGGGGCGCACTTACCCCGCCGTTCTTTGCGCAGCCGGACGTCGATCCGGTGCAGGAGGCGCTGGAGTCGGCCGACCCGATGGGCTGACGCGTCACGCCGTGCGCGACGAACCGGTGACGGTGTGGGCGCACACGCAGCCGATCACCTCGCAGTGCACCGCGAACCCGTGCAGGACACTCTCAGGGCTGATGCAGTGGTCCTCGGTGCACTCAGCCCGCAACCGCGCGTGGTGGATGACGGTGCCGTGGCAGTGCGCGATGTCCTCGCGGCATTGCCCGCACTCGTAGCCCATGGGCTTTTCCTATCACCGGGGGCCGACAAAATGGTGGTGCCGCGCCCGGGTTGGTGTGGACCCGTTGGTGTATCGACTACGCCCAGCCGAGCTGATTCAGGCGCTCGTCGTCGATCCCGAAATGATGGGCGATCTCGTGGATGACGGTAATCGCCACCTCCTCGACCACCTCGACTTCGCTGTCGCAGATGTCCAGCAGAGCCCGTCGGTAGATCGTCACGGTGTCGGGCAGCGAGCCCGCGTACGACGAGTCCCGTTCCGTCAGGGCGATGCCCTCGTAAAGACCGAGCAGGTCGCGTTCCTCGGCGTGCCGATCCTCCACGAGGACGACGACGTTGTTCATCGCGCTGGCCAGCTCGCCTGGAATCCGATCAAGCGCATCGGACACCAACTCCTCGAAGCGGCGCCTGCTCATCCGGACGGGCATCGCCGCTATGGCACCGGAGCGACGGGCTCGACCGGTCCCGGGGGTGCGCCCTGCACGGGCGGGACGTCGGCGGACGGCACAGTGTCAGGCGGCAGAGTGTCGGGCGGCCCTGGCGTGACGGGGACGACCTCGGGGCTCGGTAAGACCCCCGGTGGGGGCCCGACGCCCGCCGGGACGGCAGGCGCGTCGGTGACGATCGTGTTGGTCTGCTCCGGCGCAGGCGTGGCCTCCGTCGTGGTCACCGCGCCGCCGTGCTGAGTCTCGTCCAGGACGCTGTAGTCGGGCTCGGAGGTCTCGGTCGGCATCTCGGGCACCGGGATGGCGGGGAGATTCAGTCGCTCGTCCGGGATGTCCGGCGGCGGGATGGGAGGCTGGCCGTTGATCAACAGTGGACCTTTTGCGACGTTCAGCAGCGCTGCCCAGCCGCCGTTGCCCAGCGTCGCGCCGATGCTGCACGACACCTGTCGACTGCCCGCGGCCCAGCTCGGTAGCGAGATCGTGCTGTAGATCAGCGTGAGCGTCGTACTGCGCAACTCCAGCGGTGCCATGTACACATCGGTGAGTCGCGTGCACTCCTCTTTGATGAACGCGTTCTGCTCGGTCTCGGGCGGCAAGGTGTCGCCAACGAAGTGGGCGCCGACGTTCACCGAGCCGGTGACCTCCATCGCGTGCGGCGCGGCGCAGTCGACGGGAATGTCGTTGGGCTGGTTGGTGGTGGTGTCGAGGCCGAGGCAGGTGCCCGCGGGCCACACCTTGGACTGGTCGATCTCGGCCACCGTGCCCGTGAAGGCCATCTGCTGGTCGTGGGGACCGGGGAGCTGCAGCCCGCACAGCATGCGGCGTTCGCCGGCCTGCTGCCAGGCCTTCTGACCGGACCACACCATGCTGACCACGAAGCGTCCGTCCGGGTCGAACCGGGTGCCGAGGTAGCGGCTGACCGCCGCCTGGCACTGCTCCTGCATGATCTGCTTGATCCGTGCGTCGGACGGCGGTGCGGCGTCGGGGCCGTACTCGCTGCCGGGGAACGTGCGCATATCCACCGATTCGGCCACCTCGAAGCGGTGGTCCTCGGTGCACGACACGATGGAAGCCGCATCCGGGGTGCTGTTGTCCGGCCAGTTCAGGCAGTCGCCGGCCTGGGCATGGTTAAACGTCTCGTTGCCGCGCGCGCCGGTACTGGGCACCGGGCCAGGATCGATGTAGGCGACAATGCGGCTGGGGTCGTCCGCGGTGCCCGGCATCGCGGTGATGAGACCGGCGATCAGCAGGCTGCCGAGCGCAGCCAACAGCAGCGCGCGGTGCGTCGACGTGGCTCGCAACCGTCGCCACCACGGCTGGTGCACCGCCGGTCTCTCGAACGCGACGGTTTCCAGATCCTGCTGCTCGGACGTGATTGACATCGGGGTCCATTCTGACAGGCGTGGCGGGTCCTGTGACAAGTGTTACGGATGTAGCGTTATGGGGTTGTGCCCGAAGTGCCCGAAAAGTCGCCGAACTGGCGTCCAGGCTGTTCGCTATGGCGCGCGACCGCGACGCCGTGATGCTCGCAGCCTACAGCGGCCGCCAGGGGGGCTGTCGGCGATCGACGCGTCGACCCCCGTTTCGGGCGGCACGACTACCAGGAGTTGTTCGAGCGCTGACTCTGTGCGGCCCAGCTTCGGCGGCCAAGTAACCTTGCGCGGTGTGATCGACCTGAAGCTGCTGCGTGAGGATCCCGACGTCGTCCGGCGGTCGCAGCGCTCCCGCGGCGAGGACCCGACGCTGGTGGATGCACTGCTGCAGGCTGATACCCAACGCCGAGTTGCCATTTCCGCAGCCGACAACCTACGCGCCGAGCAGAAGGCGGCGAGCAAGTTGGTGGGCAAGGCCACCAAGGAGGAACGGCCCACCCTGCTGGAGCGGGCCTCAGCTCTGGCGACCCAGGTGAAAGCCGCGGAGTCCGAACAGGGCGATGCCGAAAAAGCTTTTACCGCAGCACATTTGGCGATCTCCAACGTCATCGTCGACGGGGTGCCCGCCGGTGGTGAGGACGATTTCACGGTGTTGGACGTCGTCGGGGACCCCCGGGACATCCCGGATGCCAAGGACCACCTCGAGCTGGGCGAGACGCTGCAGCTCTTCGACATGGAACGCGGTGCCAAGGTGTCGGGGTCGCGCTTCTACTTCCTGACCGGGCGCGGCGCACTCCTGCAGCTTGGCCTGTTGCAGCTGGCGGTGCGGCTGGCAACGGACAACGGCTTCACCCTGATGATCCCGCCCGTGCTGGTGCGTCCTGAGGTGATGGCAGGCACCGGCTACCTCGGCGCGCACGCCGACGAGATCTACCGGCTCGAGGCCGACGACCTCTATCTGGTCGGAACCTCGGAAGTCGCGCTGGCCGGCTACCACCAGGGCGAGATTCTCGACCTGAGCGGCGGGCCGCTGCGCTACGCCGGGTGGTCGTCGTGCTTCCGGCGCGAAGCGGGCAGCTACGGCAAGGACACCCGGGGCATCATCCGCGTGCACCAGTTCGACAAGGTCGAGGGCTTCGTCTACTGCAGGCCGGAGGACGCGGAGGCCGAACACCAGCGTCTGCTGGGTCTGGAACGCCAGATGCTCGCGCTGATCGACGTGCCCTACCGCGTGATTGACATCGCCGCGGGCGACCTGGGCTCGTCGGCCGCCAGGAAATACGACTGCGAGGCGTGGGTGCCCACCCAGCAGACGTACCGCGAGTTGACGTCGACCTCGAACTGCACCACGTTCCAGGCGCGCAGGCTCGCCATCCGCTACCGCGACGAGACAGGCAAGCCGCAGACCGCGGCGACGCTCAACGGCACCCTTGCGACCACGCGCTGGCTGGTCGCCATACTGGAGAACCATCAGCAGCCCGACGGCAGCGTCCTGGTGCCCGAGGCGCTGGTGCCCTACGTCGGTGTGGAGGTGCTGGAGCCGTGATCGAGATTCCCTTGAGCGACCTACGCAGCTGGTTCGGGTTCGGAGTGGCGGGCAATTTCGCCGGCCATCTCGAACAGGCAGGCGAGGCAGTCGATTTCGCCAGCGTCGTCAGCGAGGGGACGGCGCCGAAGGGCATCTTCCCCTGGTACGCACCGGGTTCGGACACGTTCCTCGGCGAGTTCCCGCTGTCCAACGATGCGCTCGTCGTGCCGGAGGTAGCCGAAGACTTCGGGCCACTGAACCTGCAGATCGAACCCGAGGTGGCGCTCGCATGTGAGGTGGCGTGGAACGGCGACACCGTCACTGGGCTGCGGCCGTTTGCGCTCGGCGCCTTCAACGACTGCTCGATTCGCAGGCCCAACGCTCCGAAAATCAGCCACAAGAAGAACTGGGGCTCGGCGTCCAAGGGCGTGGCCGCCAGCTTCTTCGACATCGGCGACCTCTCCGCCGAGGGCCCCACCGCCACGTTGCGCCTGGTCTGTTTCCTCAACGGCGAGGGCGGCGACGAGCATGCCTACGGACTGGACAGCCCGCTGCTCGGCTACTCCTATTACGGCGAGGTGCTGCTCGACTGGATCGTCGACCGGCTGGCCAACCAGAAGGGCTCGGCCGACACGCCGCTGGAGGACGTGGGCGCGTTGATGGTGTCCAGCGGCCATCCCGAGCATCTGCTGATCGGCATCGGAGCCACCCGATACACGCCGCTGGGCGCGTCGACCTTCCTGCAGCCCGGCGACGTCTCCCTGGTACGGGTCTACGACGCCCTGAGCGACTCGAAATCCGAACTGCGCCAGACGGTGTACGCGGCGACGGTGCTGCGTGACACGCCAGGCGGCCGAGCAGAGAAGGTCTAACGCCCCAGCAGCTGATCCAGCAGCAGAACGAACTCGTCGGGATTGACCGGCGTGAACGCGGGGCTGGGCCTGGTCCCCGGTACATCGACGGTCACCAGGGTGGATTTCAACGGCCTGCGGACGTCCAGCGGCAGCCAGCGGCGCAGATCCGAGCTGCCCCAGATGCGGAACCGGTGCAGCCAGGTGCCCAGCGGCTCAGCCTTGTACCCGCGGATCGCGCTCAGCGGGATCACCTTCGCAGTCCCCGATGGAAAGTGGTAGCGGCGCAAGGTGAGTGCGTGGCGGTCGAGCTGGACCAGGCCGTCGTCGTACTGCTCCGCGTCGGTCGGGCTCACAGTTTCTGGGTCCTCAGCTCGTGGCCCTTGCTGGTCCTGCAGCGGCCGCTGTCGAGGTTCCACTCCCAGCCGTGCAGATTGCACGTCAGCGTGTTGCCTTCGACCACACCGAATTTGGACAGGTCTGCCATGAGGTGTGGGCACCGACGCTGAATTTCCCAGCCGCCTAGGGCTATCGACGCGGAGTCATCGTGCGCCTGCGCGAACCAGCCGTCAGCGTACGCGATGCGTTCGGGGGTGAGGCATTTGAAGAACGTATAGAGGTACTCGTTGTAGCCGCCGACGCGCCAGGCTTGAAAACGCGTGGACAGGAATATCGTGTTCACCCAGTCAGGCTCGCGGTCGCGGAGCACGGTGCGCACCAACTCCGGCGCCACCGCGAACCCGTACCGGAATTTCTCGTCTGGAATAGCTTCTCGGACCAGCCGTTTGGGGAAGTCCAAGACCACGGTCTCCTGATGGCCTGCGCCGGTGAGGCGCAATTCCACCGGATAGCCGATGCCGTCGCAGATCTGGTCGCTGGCACTCATGATCGGCTCGAACAGTGCCCGTAGGGGCGCCAGCATCGCTTCACCCGCAGCGGGCGCCCACGACGCTTTGATGGCGGCCAGCATCGGCGCCATGCGCTCGGCGTAATCGGCGATGTAATCCGCCTTGCTGGTGGTGAAGATGGCTTTGACCTCGGCGTCGGGAAGCGGATGCGTAAGCCCGTTCAGCTCGGATCCAGTGAAATCCGCTGTCGAGCCCGGCATCATCAACAGGCCCTTGTCGTGGCCGTGCTGGCGCATCTGGTCCAGGAACACCATCTGGTCGGGGAAAATGTTGGCGGGATCGTCGTGGTCGTCGTTCATCTCGCGCAGCTCCGGGTCCAGGAAGCACGGTGGACCCGCCGACGGGACCACCCAGGTGGCGCCCACCTGGGCGATGTACTGCCTGCACCGGTCCATCTGGCGTTGCCGCTTCTGGGTGCCGAAAGCTTCCTTCGCGCGCGCGGGCATGTCGTAGACCATCGGGTACCAGATGGCGCCCGTATACTGCAGCATGTGCACGTCGACGTGCCCGAATTGGCTATCCAGGACCTCCAGTTCAACAGGTCGGGCGTCGTTCATGTTGAACGCGACGGTCGAGCCGTCGGCCACCACCAGCCCCGAATCGCCGATGGGACCGTCGGCGGGCGCCCGCAACGCGATGATCATCACATCGAGCTCACCTTTGGCGCCGGCCACGCGATGCTTGACCGAATCCTCGGTCTCGAAGAAGTTGGTGAAGCCGAGCTTCTCGAGCTCGCGTTTCAGCTCCGGCACGGGATAGTCGGGCAGCAGGACAACGGCGTCCTTGTTGACGTGGTCGCGCAGGATGCCGGGATCGAAATGGTCTTTATGCAGGTGTGACACGTACAGGTAGTCGCACGCCCCGAGCGCGGCCCAATCGAGGCCGCTGTTGTCCGGGAACGGAAACCACGATGCGAAGTACGCCGGTGTCACCCATGGATCACAAAGGATGCTGCCGGCGTGGGTCTGGATCAGGAAGCCGGCATGACCGACGCTGGTGACCTGCACTGATACCTCTCTGCGCGACCTGGCCGTGGACGCCGCGCCGGGTATCAGCTTAATGGCGCACGGGCCGCGGCACCCTTTGCGTACGGAGCGGTCCTGAGGCCCATTAGGCTCAACGGTTGTGGAACCGGTATATGGGACTGTGATTCAGGTCGCGCGGCTGCTGTGGAAGCTGCAGGGTCTGAAGTTCGCCGTGTCCGGCGTCGAGAATTTGCCTGCCACCGGCGGCGCGGTGATCGCCATCAACCACACCAGTTACTTCGACTTCACCTTCGCGGGACTGCCCGCCTACGACCAAGGGTTGGGCCGCAAGGTGCGGTTCATGGCCAAGAAGGAAGTCTTCGATGACCGGCTGACCGGTCCGCTCATGCGCAGCCTGCGCCACATTCCCGTCGACCGCGATGCCGGCGGCCCGTCGTTCGACGCGGCCGTGGAAGCCCTGAACGCGGGGGAGCTCGTCGGCGTGTATCCGGAGGCCACGATCAGTCGCAGCTTCGAGATCAAGGAGTTCAAGTCCGGCGCGGCCCGGATGGCCATCGCGGCGAACGTGCCGATCGTGCCCCACATCGTGTGGGGGGCACAGCGAATTTGGACCAAGGGCGTGCCGAAGAAGCTGTGGCGGCCCAAGGTGCCGATCGCGGTGGTCGTCGGCGAACCTATCGCTCCCACGCTGCCCGCGCCCGAACTGACCACCTTGCTGCACGCCAGGATGCAGCACCTCCTCGAACGGGTACAGGAACGCTACGGCGCTCATCCGCCCGGGGAGTTCTGGGTGCCGCACCGGCTCGGTGGGGGCGCCCCCTCACTGGCCGAAGCAAGCCGGATGGACGCCGATGAAGCCGCTAGTAAGGCAGCCCGTCGCGCCGCCGCGCAAGGCACCAGCGAAACTACTCGGGACACGGAACCGGAGCAGTAGCCGATGGAACCTGTATTCGCCATGTGCGAGATGGCCGCTGAACTGGCGGTTGCCGCAACCGGTACCCGCGTCACTTTTGACGGTCTGGACAACGTCCCCAAGACCGGCGGCGCCGTGGTGGCGATCAACCACACCAGCTACATCGACTGGTTACCCTCGGCGCTGGCCGTCCGGCGCCGTCGTCGCCGGATCCGGTACATGGTCAAGGCGGAGATGCAGCAGGTGAAGGTGGCAGGCTTCCTGCTCCGCAGGTGCAAGACCATTCCGGTGGACCGGACGAAGGGCGCCGAGGCGTACGACGTGGCGGTTGAGCGCCTGCGGGCCGGAGAGCTGGTCGGGGTCTACCCGGAAGCCACGATCAGCCGCAGTTTCGAGCTCAAGGAATTCAAGTCCGGTGCCGCCAGAATGGCCCTCGCGGCCGACGTGCCGATCATCCCGATGGTCGTCTGGGGAGCGCACCGGCTGTGGACCAAGGACCATCCGAAACAACTCGGGCGCAATAGGTTCCCGATCCACGTGGTGGTTGGACGGCCTATCCCGGCGGTTGGCGATCCTGACGAACTGGACGCGGCGCTGCGCGTCGAGATGACGGCGCTACTTGATCGCGCGCAGGAGAATTACCCCCGCGATGAGGGGGCGTACTGGCTGCCGAAGCGCCTCGGCGGCGGTGCACCGTCGCCCGAAGAGGCCAAACGTCTCGAGGCGGCCGAGCTGGCCGAGCGGGCCAGAAAGCGCGCGGAGCCGTGACCGCATGACCTTGCCGTTGCTGATCGCCAGCGACGTCGACGGCACCTTGCTCGACTCCGACGAACGGGTGACGCCGCGTACCCGCGCCGCCGTGCGCGCCGCCGTCGACGCGGGAACGACGTTCGTCCTGGCCACCGGACGCCCGCCGCGCTGGGTCGCCCCGGTGGTCGAGGGTCTCGGCTTCGCTCCGATGGCCGTCTGCGCCAACGGTGCCGTGGTGTACGACTCAGCCACCGATCGCGTGCTGTCGGCCCGGACGCTCTCGGTTGAGGCGCTGGGTGAACTGGTCGAGATCGCCACGCGCGTGATCCCGGGCTGCGGCCTTGCGGTCGAGCGAATCGGCCGTTCGGCGCACGACACTGCCACCCCCCAGTTCGTCAGCTCGCCTGGTTACGAGCACGCCTGGCTCAATCCCGACAACACCGAGGTGTCGATCGAGGACCTGCTCAGCGCGCCCGCGGTAAAGCTGCTCGTCCGCAAGGCGGGGGCGCAGAGTTCGGATATGGCCGCCGAACTGGTCAGGCACATCGGGATCGAGGGCGATATCACCTACTCGACCAACAATGGGCTCATCGAGGTGCTTCCCCTCGGCTTGTCCAAGGCCACGGGCGTCGAGGAGGTGGCGCGTCCGCTCGGCATCACCGCGGCCGACGTCGTGGCCTTCGGCGACATGCCGAACGACGTGCCGCTGCTGAGGTGGGCGGGACATGGGGTGGCGATGGGCAATGCGCATCCCGAGGCGGTCGCAGCGGCCGACGAGGTGACGGCCACCAATGCCGACGACGGCGTGGCGCGGGTCCTGGAACGCTGGTGGATGTAGGGCGGCACTTCCGGTGCAGGTTGTGCCTGTGCAGGTTGTGCCTGTGCAGGTTGTGACGGCCCGATCGGCGAACATGGAGCCATAAGCCGCACATTCGACGGCCGTGTGGATAACTCGACCTGACTGAATACCTCCGGGGGCGCGGATGCGCCACAGTGCCGCATGATCGTCGAGCCATTTCGCGGGCGGCAAGCGGTGCGCGACGGGGTGCTCAGCAGGTATCGACTGCAGACCGACTACCGCGCGGTGTATCGCGATGTCTACATCGCGAACGAGACCACTATGACCGCGGCTCTGCGAGCACGGGCAGCCTGGCTGTGGGCGCAGCGGGAAGCGACACTCGTGGGAATCTCCGCTGCCGCTGTACACAGGACCAAATTCCTGAGCGCCGATGGCCCGGCGGAACTCGTCCGCGCCAATCGGCATGGTCCGGTTGGCATCGTCGTTCGGTCATTCGAGCTAGCACCCGACGAGGTATGCCTGGTGAATCGGATGTCCGTCACAACCCCGGCACGCACCGCCTTCGATATCGGCAGGCTCCTGCCCGAGCCCAAGGCGGTCCCGATAGTGGACGCGTTGCTGCGGGCGACGCGCATCAGCACCGGCGACGTGACTGTCATTGCCGATAGGCGCCCGGGCGTCCGAGGTGTTCGGCTGTTCCGCTCGACGATCGAACTGTGTGACGGTGGCGCTGAGTCTCCTCAGGAATCCCGGCTGCGGGTGCTGCTGGTCAAACGGGGACTACCGAAGCCGGAAACCCAGATCAAGTTCTACGACGAGTACGGCGAACCGTACATCCGCCTCGACATGGGTTGGCGCAGGTGGAAGGTCGCCGTCGAGTACGACGGCGAGCAGCACTGGGAGGACAGTCGGCAGCGATCCTGGGATATCGACAGGATCGAATTGCTAGAACAGCTCGGATGGATTGTCGTGCGGGTGAGCGCCGCGATGATGGCGCGGCCTGACCGGATCGTCGCTCGCGTGGTCGAGAGGCTGCGAGACCGCGGCTGCCCCCTGTGAGCCCGCGACTGTGCAGGTTGTGACCGCTGTTCTGCGGATTGTGCGGTCAGAACATGCACAGTCGATGCGGTTAGGGGCTGACCGCAGGCGTGAAGCGCTCCAGCTGCACTGGCGGGCCGGACACTAGGGGCGGCAGTTCCTCGGCGACACCGTCGATCACCCGGGTGACGGTGCCGTGCTCGCGGTCGAAGTTCAGCGTCCCGTGCTGGAAATTCTGCACGATCCATAGCGGCTCCTGGATCTCGCCGCTGGTGGGCAGGCCGAGGGCACTCCGTTCGTAGCCCAACGACGCCCACGTCTGGTAGATCGCTCCGGTCAGCGGCGCTGCGCCGGTCTCGGGTGACCAATAGACGGCCCCGTTGAGGAACGTCGCGTAGCGGGCGCTGCCGTCGCCCGCGGACTCAGGTGAGGTCGGGGCCCCGAGGGCGCCGGTCATGCCGCCTTCGGCCTGCCAGCGCGCGTAGATCGCGCCGCCCTCCATGCTGATCGCGAGGTCTTCGGGGCCCGGCGGATCGTCGAATCGTGCCGCGATGTCACGGATTTGGCCGAGGGCGGCGTAGCCGGCGTCGCCGGGGCAGTCCGTATTGCCGACGTCTCGGTGCGTGAAGATCGTAGGCAGCGTGGGTGTCGCGCCCCCACTGAAGGTCGTGAAAAAGCCGCCCGCCGAGGTCAATTGGACGGTGCCGAGGGGGTCGACGTGGTCGAGGCCGAGTCGCCAGCCCAGCATGCGACCGACGGTGCGCAGCTGCACCGGCGTCGGGGGTTCGGCATCGAAGTTGCCCATCAGGGCGATGCCCCAGGTATTGGCGTTGAAGCCGCCGGTGTGGGATCCGAAGACCGGCATGTTGATGCCGCCCGCGCGTCCCTCGAACACCTGTCCGTACCGGTCGACGAGCGCGTTGTATGCGATGTCGCACCACCCGAGCGTGCGGGTGTGATAGGTGTAGATGGCGCGGACGATGGCAGCGGAGTCTTCCGGCCGGTAGTCGTTGCTGCCCGCGGTGTGATGCACCACCGCCGCGCGAATACCGTTTTCGTACCGCGGTTCACCACACCGCATCGACTCGTCGGCGCCCCATTGCGCACGGGTGATGACGGTCGGCGGCATTCCTGGCGTCAGCACCCCAGTCGGCGGCAACCAGTTGGGATCCGCCGGAGCCTCCGGGGGGGCGATGAGCACCGCATTGAGATTGGTGCCGATGGGTTCTTCGATCGTGGCCGGGCGGTAGCCCAGATCGTCGTCCGACTCGCCGACGGTCGCAGAGGCAACGGTGACGGGGGCACCCTCGGGGCGGGTGATGGCGATCTGGACCACGGTGGTGGAGCCGACGAACACCGGCTCGGTGCCCTGCGGAGGTGCGTCGGCAGTCTGGTCGCTGCTCGACGATTCGACGGTGTGCGCTTCGTACCAGGGGCCCCATGTTCCGCTGGGCTGCAGTGCGCGTACCTCGGTCGACGTGCCGGTGAGATCGTCGCCGGTGAGCGCCACCAGGCTGAACGGGGTGGGCTGGCTGATCTCGCGAACGGTACGGCCGCCGGGTACGTCCGCCAACGGCTGCTCGATCAGTGCGGTATCGGCCGCGTCCGGCGTTGACGGCTCCGGCTCGGCGCCCGGCACACCGCTGACCGCCCACGGCAGGATCACGACAGTCGCCGCGATGGCGGTGAAGAGAATCGGCGGCGCAGGGAGACGTGACAGCACGGACTGATGTTACGCATGGGATTGGTGTTACTTGTGGTACGACACGGCGATGACGCCGCTCGAAGGTGCAACGGCACCGCAGGCGGGCGGGTGTGCCTGCGGTGCCGTTTTGATACAGGTCTATCCCGGCGCGGGTGCCGGCACTTCCGGCACGGCTGCCGCTGGTGCCTGCGCGGACTGTGCCGCCGACATGATGGTGGGCATCACGACGCCCTTGAGCAGATCGATCGCCTGGCCGATGCCGAGTTGCTGCGCGGCGCTGGTCAGATCGCTGAACAATCCCGTGTCGGTGGGCGCCGTCGGCCCGTAAGCCAACGACGGATCACCCAGGATCGGGTACATGCCAAGGTCCGGGGTCGTGATCGGGACTTCGTTCGGCAGTACGCCCGTCAGCGACGGATCCAGCCCGAGCGAGGGGGTGGTGAGGCCCGGCGTGGTGAGGCCGGGCGTGGTGAGGCCGGGCGTGGTGAGGCCCGGCGTGGTGAGGCCCGGCGTGGTGAGCGCGGGGTCGGTAAGAGCCGGATTGGTCAGGCCGGGGTCGGTCAGCGACGGCGTGGTCAGTCCGGGAGTGGTCAACCCCGGTGTGTTGAGCCCAGGCGTCGTCAGGCCCGGCGTCGTTAACGCGGGACTGGTCAGTCCCGTGCCCAACGACGGGCTTGCCGCAGCGCCGGGGATCCCGGCGGGCAGGTTGATCCCGAACTGCGAGAGACCCTGCGAGAGCGCAGACATCAGTTCATCCGGGAGGTCGGTGACGACGGCTGCCTGCACGAACTCACGGTGTTGCGGTTCTGGTTCGGGCGCGGCGGTCAAATCGGTCACGGCGAAAGCAGCTATTGGACTCGCGACTGCCACCGCGGCCACCGCGCTCATGGCTTTCGAGACCTTGCGTCGGGGTCGGTAGGGCACGGAAGTCTCCTCAATGTCGACTACGTGTTGTCGGTTACGGATAAGCGGTTACGGATAAAGGCCCTGCGTCGGGATAGTTGGCAGGGCCAACGAAGTCGATGGTACTGATGTGATTGCTGTGGTAGAAGTTGCGAGACCGAATCGTGAGGTAATCGCGACCTGCAGCCGTTAAGGCGTCGTCAGAGAGCCGCCGCCTCGGTCGGTTACCCTTGCTGCCGATGACCGCACCTACACCCCGGGTCGCTCCGCTCCTGCCTGCCGGACCCGTTGACCTCTTCGTCGTCGGCTCCGGATTCTTCGGCTTGACGATCGCCGAGCGCGTGGCGAGCCAGCTCGGCAAGCGCGTCCTGGTGGTCGACCGACGCTCGCACATCGGCGGAAACGCCTATTCCGAACCTGAGCCGCAGACCGGCATCGAGATCCACAAGTACGGCGCGCACCTGTTCCACACCTCCAACACGAAGGTGTGGGACTACGTCAACCAGTTCACTGATTTCACCGGCTACCAGCACCGCGTCTTCGCGATGCACAACGGGCAGTCCTACCAGTTCCCGATGGGGCTGGGCCTGGTGTCGCAGTTCTTCGGCCGCTATTTCTCGCCTGAGCAGGCGCGCGCGCTGATCAAAGCGCAGGCTGCCGAAATCTCTACCGCAGATGCTAAGAACCTCGAGGAGAAGGCCATCTCGCTGATCGGCAGACCGCTATACGAGGCCTTCGTCAAGGGTTACACCGCCAAGCAGTGGCAGACCGACCCCAAGGAACTTCCCGCGGCCAACATCGCGCGCCTGCCGGTGCGGTACACGTTCGACAACCGGTACTTCAACGACACCTACGAGGGGCTACCCGTCGACGGGTACACCGCCTGGCTGCAGAACATGGCCGCTGACGAGCGCATCGAGGTACGACTCGACACCGACTGGTTCGACGTGCGTGACCAGCTACGCGCCGAGTCGCCCGCAGCGCCGGTGGTGTACACCGGACCGCTGGACCGTTACTTCGACTACGCCGACGGCCAGCTCGGCTGGCGCACGCTCGACTTCGAACTCGAGGTGCTGAGCGACTGCGGTGATTTTCAAGGCACCCCCGTGATGAACTACAACGACCTCGACGTCCCGTTCACTCGTATCCACGAGTTCCGGCACTTCCACCCCGAGCGTGCCTATCCGACGGACAAGACGGTGATCATGCGGGAGTTCTCACGCTTCGCCGCCGACGACGACGAGCCGTACTACCCGATCAACACCGACGCGGACCGCGCCGTGCTGGCCGCCTACCGCGCCAGGGCCAAAGACGAGACGGCCGCGGCCAAGGTTCTGTTCGGCGGCCGGTTGGGCACCTACCAGTACCTCGACATGCACATGGCGATCGCGAGCGCGCTGGGCATGTATGACAACGTGCTGGCACCGCACTTGGCCCACGGTGCGCCCCTTGCCGAGGTGGACCAGTGACCCTTATCGACGGCGGTACGTCGGTCCCGCCGGCCAGCGACGCCGGACAGATCGTCGCGGACACGGCGCCCGAGGACTCCAAAGCCAAGACCCTGCTGCAGCGGGTGATTTTTCCCAGGGCAGGCGAACCGCTGGCGGTCCGGTCGCTTTATCTGATCGAGGCAGCACGCAACTCTCGCCGTGCCCACGCCCCCACCCGGACCTCAGTGTCGCTGGGAGCCGAGTCCGAGGTGAGCTTCGAGACCTACTTCAACGCGTTCGCTGCTTCGTATTGGCGGCGCTGGTCGATCGTGACGTCGGTGGTGCTGCGCGTGGATGTCCGCGGCGATGCCGACCGCGACCACACCAGACCCGATCGGGTCGCCTGTCGCGTCGATCTGTACCGCTCCAAGATCGACGGCTCGCGCATCGCCATCGAGGGCGGACTCATCACGCTCGACGACGAGAACCGCGGCGGAAAAGAGTTCGAGGTGGACCTCGGCCCGTTCGAGGACGGCGGCTGGATCTGGTTCGACGTCACCAGCGACATCGACATCGAGATCGTCGCCGCCGGGTGGTACACCGAACTCGATGCTCCCGGTGGTGACGAGACCAAACGCATCACCGTCGGTATCCCTACGTTCAACCGGCCCACCGACGCCGTCAACGCCCTGCGGGCCCTGACGTCGGATCGGTTGGTGGACGCGGTGATCGACGCGGTGATGATGCCCGATCAGGGCACTAGCAAGGTGCTCGACGAACCCGGCTACGCCGAGGCGGCGGCCGCGCTCGGCGACCGGCTGCACCTGTTCGACCAACCCAATCTCGGTGGCTCGGGCGGCTATTCGCGCATCATGTACGAGGCGCTGCAACAGACGGACAGCCCCTACGTCCTCTATATGGACGACGACATCGTCATCGAGCCCGACTCGATCCTAAGGGCGCTGGCCCTGTCGCGGTTTGCCAAGACCCCGATGCTGGTCGGCGGGCAGATGCTCAACCTCCAGGACCGCAGCCACCTACACGTCATGGGTGAGGTGATCGACCACCACACCTGGATGTGGAAAGAGGCGCCGTACGTCGACTACGACCACGACTTCGCCGAGTTCCCGCTGCGCGACCGGGAGAACTCCCAGAATCTGCACCGGCGGATCGACGTCGAGGGCAACGGCTGGTGGATGTGCATGATCCCGCGTGTTTGTGCGGAGACCATCGGCCTGCCAATGCCGCTGTTCATCAAGTGGGACGACTGGGAGTTCGCCCTGCGCGCGGCCAAGGCGGGCTTTCCCACCGCTACCGTTCCCGGCATCGCGATCTGGCACATGGCGTGGACCGACAAGGACGACGCCATCGACTGGCAGGCCTATTTCCACCTGCGCAACAGGCTCGTGGTGGCGGCTCTGCACCTCGACGGCCCGATCAACGGCATCACCCGCTCGATGCACAAGGCGACTGCCAAACACCTTATTTGCCTCGAGTATTCGACGGTCGCCATCCAGAACGAGGCGATCCGTGACTTCCTGCGCGGACCGCATCACATTCGCGACATCCTGCCCACCGCGCTCGGCAAGGTCGCGGGCATCCGCAAGGAGTTCCCCGACGCGGTGGTGCTCCCGTCGGCGACGGAACTCCCGCGAACCAGCGGCGAGGCCACGGGGCTGGGCGTCAACTATCCCGCAGGCGTGCTGGCCAAGGTCAAAGCGTTGGCGAAGGTTCTGATCAATAACGCGCGCCCGGCCGATCCCCAGCACCACGACGTGCCGCAGGCGAACTTCCCGCCGATCGAAGCGCGCTGGTACTCACTCGGCCGTGTCGACGGCGTCACCGTGACCACCGCCGACGGCCGTGGTGTGGTGTACCGCCAGCGCGACCGCACGAAGATGATGGCCCTGCTCCGCGAGTCCATGGCTCTGCAGCGCGAACTCGATCAGCGGTTCGACGAGATGCGTAGGAGCTACCGTGCGGCCCATGAAGAGCTGACGAGTCCAGAAAGTTGGCGGCGGACCTTTGGGATCGGTTGACGTGGGATCTGCGGAGGTTGACGCGCTCGTCGCCGTGCAAGCCGCCCTGGCTGACAAGGCGGGAGTGCTCACAGGTGCGCGCGCTCTGTCACATTTCGGCGAGCACAGTCTCGGGTGGTTCGCGGTGTCGGCCGTCGGGGCGCTCGCCGTCCCTGCCAGGAGGTGCGACTGGCTGGCAGTCGGCGTCGGCGCGTTCCTGGCGCACGCGGCGGCGGTGTTGATCAAGCGCGTGGTGCGACGCGAACGTCCCCACGATCCGGCGATCGCGGTTCACGTCGGTACGCCGAGCAGGCTGAGCTTCCCGTCGGCGCACGCCACGTCCACCACCGCCGCAGCGATTCTGCTGCAGCGGGCCACCGGCTTGCCGCTGTCGGCGGTCCTGGTGCCCCCGATGGTGGTGTCACGCATGGTGCTGGGCGTGCACTACCCCAGCGATGTCGCCACCGGCGTACTGGTTGGCGTCGCGGTAGCCAAGGCGGTCAGCTTCACAGTCGAAGCGAGGAGTCACCAACGATGAGCGAAGAGGCGGCGCCGGTCACCGGCCCCCCGAAGAACCTGCCCACCGGGATCATCAAGGCGGTCAGGCCGCGTCAGTGGGTGAAGAACCTACTGGTGCTCGCCGCTCCGCTGGCGGCGCTCGGCGACGATCGGTATGACTATAACTACCAGGACGTACTGGTCAAGGCACTCATCGCGTTCGTGGTGTTCTGCCTGGCCGCGTCCTGCGTCTACCTCGTGAACGACGCCCGCGACGTCGAGGCCGACCGGCAACACCCGACCAAGCGGTTCCGGCCGATCGCCGCAGGTGTGGTGCCCGAATCGCTGGCTTACACGCTGGCGGTGGTGCTCGGGGTGGCGTCGCTGGCGATCTCCTGGCTGGTGACCCCCAATCTGGCGCTGGTCATTGCCATTTACATCGCGATTCAGTTGGCATACTGCTTCGGGCTCAAACACCAAGCGGTGCTGGACATCTGCATCGTGTCCTCGGGGTTCCTGATCCGCGCCATCGCGGGCGGGGTGGCGGCAGGCGTGCCGCTTTCGCAGTGGTTCCTGCTGGTGATGGCGTTCGGGTCGCTGTTCATGGCCGCGGGCAAGCGGTATGCCGAGTTGCAGCTCGTCGAACGCACCGGCGCCAAGATCCGCAAGTCGCTCGAGGCGTACACCAGCACCTATCTGCGGTTCGTCTGGACACTGTCGGCCACCGCGGTGGTGTTGTGTTACGGGCTGTTCGCCTTCGAGCGCGACGGCGGTGGCGGGTCCTGGTACGCGGTGTCGATGATTCCGTTCACCGTCGCGATCCTGCGGTACGCGATCGACGTCGACAGCGGCCTGGCCGGCGAACCCGAAGAGATCGCCCTGCGCGACCGGGTGTTGCAGTTCCTCGGGTTGGCGTGGATCGGAACCGTCTGTGCCGCAATCATCTTCGGCTGACAGGGGTAGGGCAGCAACGGCCGGCTGGCCCGCCTTCCCCCTCGACGTTTCGCTGCGGATCAGCCTGTGGACTGGTGTTCTCATCGTGGCGGCGCTGTTCGGCTGGGGTGCCTGGCAGCGCCGCTGGATCGCCGACGACGGGCTGATCGTGCTGCGCACTGTGCGCAACCTGTTGGCGGGCAACGGTCCGGTGTTCAACGCGGGGGAGCGGGTCGAATCGAACACTTCGACCGTGTGGACCTACCTGTTGACGCTCGGCGGATGGGTGGGTGGTCCGGCGCGGCTGGAGTATGTGGCGCTCGCCATCGCGCTCGTGCTGAGCGTGCTCGGAGTGGTGCTGGCGATGGTGGGTGCTGCCCGCTTGTATGCCCCCAGCCTGGAGGGCAGGCGCGGCCTGTTGCTGCCCGCAGGCGCACTTGTGTACATCGCCATCCCCCCCGCACGCGACTTCGCGACGTCCGGTTTGGAGAACGGTCTGGTGCTGACCTACGTCGGGCTGCTGTGGTGGATGATGGTCTGCTGGTCCCAGGCACTGCGGGTGCAGGCGCGTGCGATGGGGGACGACGCAGCCCCGCGCCGCCCCGCGCTGGCGCGGCGCGGCAGCCCCGCGGCCCGGGTGGCGGTGGACGAGTCGGGGCGCAACGCAGCGGGCCCGCGGTTCACCGCCGCGTTGGCTGCGGTCGCGGGTTTGTCGGTTCTGGTGCGACCGGAACTGGCCTTGATGGGCGTGGGCGCCCTGCTCATGATGGTGATCGCGGCGCGTGGGTGGCGGCGGCGCCTGCTGATCGTCTCTGCGGGTGGGCTGATACCGGTGGCCTATCAGATCTTCCGGATGGGCTACTACGGCCTCGTGGTGCCTGCCACTGCTGTCGCCAAGGACGCGTCGGGTTCGAAGTGGTCACAGGGCTTCCTCTACCTCGCCAACTTCGATGCTCCGTACAACCTGTGGGTCCCCGCCCTGTTGCTGCTGGGCGCGGGCACGGTACTGCTGATCGCGCGCAGCAGGCCGTGGTGGATCCGTCACACCGTGCCCTCTGGATACAACAGGGTGGCTCGCACCCTGCAAAGCCCGCTGGCGGTGGTGGCTCTGATGCTGGCCACAGGTTTGGTGATGGGCGTTTACACCATCAGGCAGGGCGGCGACTTCATGCACGGCCGGGTTTTGCTGACACCGGTCTTTTGCCTGCTGGTTCCGGTCGCGGTCATTCCTGTGGTACTGCCCGGCCAGGGCGAGCGAAGCGACGGGGGAAAGATCGCGACCCGGCTGACTCGCGAAACGGGGTATCTGCTGGCAGGCGTGACGAGCCTGCTGTGGATTGCAGTGGCGGGGTGGTCGCTGTGGGCGGCAAACTCGCCGGGTATGAGCGACGGCGGCACCAGGGTGACGTATTCCGGCATCGTCGACGAGCGCCGGTTCTACGCCCAGGCCACGGGGCACGCGCATCCCCTGACCGCCGCCGACTATCTGGACTACCCACGGATGCGCTCGGCGTTGGTGGCGCTCAACAACACTCCCGACGGAGCGCTGCTGCTCCCGTCAGGAAACTACGACCAGTGGGACGTCGTTCCTGCGATCCCGCTGCCGCCGGACGCACCACCGGAAGTGGTGGACAACTACGACCCACCTCACACGGTGTTCTTCACCAATCTCGGCATGTTGGGAATGAACGTCGGGTTGGACGTGAGGGTGCTTGACCAGATCGGTCTGGCAAACCCCATCGCGGCCCACACCCAACGTCTGGAGGACGGCCGGATAGGCCACGACAAAGACCTTTTCCCCGACTGGTTGGTCGCCGACGGCCCTTTCATTAAGACCTATCCGTACATCCCGCCGTACCTCGACGAGGACTGGATCGCACAGGCCCAGGTGGCGCTGCAGTGCCGCGAGACCGATGCGCTGCTGACGTCCGTTCGCGGGCCCATGGGCCCGCGCAGGTTCGTGTCAAACGTGCTGCATGCGCTGGAGTTCACGTCGTACCGGATCGATCGGGTGCCTGCCTACGAGCTTGAGCGCTGTGGTCTGGATGCGCCGGTTCCGAGGGGCACCCGTTACACTGGCTTACCGGCAACAGGCCCCTGACAGTTAGCTGACCGGGAACCCTGCTGGTAACGCCGTCCGGGTGTGGCGGCGATACCCAGTCAGGTGTGAACACACACCTGCCGCGAGCCAGTGCCACGGAGAGCGATGCCGAGACATGACGAACGGATGGGTTACACGGTGAAATTGAGTTCTGTCCCGAACGGGCTGGGCCGCCGACTGATCGCCATGGCGGCGTCGGTGCTGTTGGTACCCGCGCTGGTCGGGACCATAAGCGGGTCGGCGACGGCAGGCGCGTTCTCCCGCGAGGGACTGCCGGTGGAGTTCCTCGACGTGTACTCATCTGCGATGGGCCGCGACATCCGGGTGCAGTTCCAACCGGGCGGGACGAAGGCTGTTTATCTCCTCGACGGGCTGCGGGCCCAGGACGATTTCAACGGCTGGGACATCAATACCCCCGCCTTCGAATGGTTCTTCGAGTCGGGCGTGTCGGTGGTAATGCCTGTCGGCGGTCAGTCCAGCTTCTACAGCGACTGGTACAAACCGTCGAGCACGAACGATCAGGCCTACACCTACAAGTGGGAGACATTCCTCACCAGCGAGCTGCCGAGCTACCTGGCGGCCAACCAGGGCATCTCGAGCACCGGCAACGCGGTGGTCGGCCTGTCGATGGCGGGCAACGCGGCGCTGATCCTGTCGGCCTATCACCCGCAGCAGTTCGTCTACGCCGCCTCGCTGTCGGGCTTCCTGAACCCGTCGGCGCTGCTGATGCAGCAGGCGATCCGCATCGCGATGCTCGACGCGGGCCGCTACAACGTGGACGACATGTGGGGAGCCCCGTGGGATGCCGCCTGGAAGCGCAACGACCCGGTGAAGCAGGCGCAGACCATCGCCGACAACGGCACCAAGCTGTGGATCTACTGCGCCCCCGGCGGCAGTACCGACCTGGACCTGAACGCCGACCCCGGCCTGGCGTTGTCGGCCAACAGCCTGGAGTCGATGGCGATCCAGAGCAACAAGCAATTCCAGGAGGCCTACAACAAGGCTGGCGGCAGCAATGCCACCTTCAACTTCCCGCCCGCAGGCAACCATTCGTGGCCGTACTGGGGCCAACAGCTGGTGGCAATGAAGCCCTCGCTGATCTCCACGCTCAACGGCTGAGCGCCGATCACACGACAAGAGCAATCGCACCACATTGTGGTTGACTACCACCGCATGTGAGCACTTGCGGTGCGGCACAAGAAAGATGGGATGGGCGGGTAATGAGGTTCGTTGAGAAGATGCGCGGCGCGGCGGAGGGTATGTCCCGCCGATTCGCCGCGGCTGCTCTGGCGGTGGTCGTGCTGCCCGGCTTGGTCGGTGTTGCTGGCGGGACTGCAACCGCGGGAGCGTTCTCGCGTCCCGGCCTACCGGTGGAATACATCGAGGTGCCGTCGGCCTCGATGGGCCGCGACATCACCATCCAGTTCCAGAGCGGCGGGCCCAATACCCCGGCCGTGTACCTACTCGACGGCCTGCGCGCCCAGGACGACTTCAACGGCTGGGACATCAACACCGCGGCGTTCGAATGGTTCTATGAGTCCGGCATGTCCGTGATCATGCCCGTCGGTGGTCAGTCCAGCTTCTACACCAACTGGTACAAGCCGGCCAAGGGCAAGAACGGCACCTGGACTTACAACTGGGAGACCTTCCTGACCCAGGAGCTGCCGCAGTGGCTGCAGGCCAACCGCCAGGTGAACCCCACCGGCGGAGCCGCAATCGGTTTGTCGATGGCGGGTTCTGCGTCGCTGAACCTGGCCATCCATTATCCGAGCCAGTTCATCTACGCCGCCTCGCTGTCGGGATTCCTCAACCCTTCTGAGGGCTGGTGGCCCACCCTGATCGGCATCGCCATGGGCGACGCGGGCGGCTTCAAGGCCGAGGACATGTGGGGCAAGAAGGACGATCCGGCGTGGAAGCGCAACGACCCGATGGTCAACATGTCGACGCTGGTCGCCAACAACACCCGGATCTGGGTGTACTGCGGCACCGGTGATCCGTCGGATCTGGACCAGGGCGCTAACGGCATCAACCTGGCGTCAGCGCAGTTCCTCGAAGGCTTCACCCTGCGCACCAACAAGACCTTCAAGGACACATACGTCGCCTCCGGTGGCACTAACGGCGTGTTCAACTTCCCGGCCGACGGGACCCACAGCTGGGGTTACTGGGGTCAGCAGTTGCAGGCCATGAAGCCTGACCTCCAGCGCGTGCTGGGCGCTGTGCCCGGTCCGCTGCCCGTGGCGGCCCCTGAGGGAGACGCCGCTCCGGAACCCGGTAACTAAGTAGTCACGCCGGCACCCGTTTCCTGGCTCGGTGTGGTGTGGAACACTGACCTCGGGCAGGGGACGCGAGGTGAGGGGTTTGACGTTGAGTAGAGCCTTGATGCGGCTGTGCGGTGCAGTGCTGGTGGCCTTCGGCTTGGTCGGCGCGAGCACGTCGACGGCGACGGTCGCAGTCGCGGAGCCCGCCTTCGAACAGTTGATGGTCCCGTCGGCTGCGATGGGCCGCGACATCCCGGTGGCGTTCCTGCCGGGCGGACCGCATGCGGTGTATCTGCTGGATCCGTTCAACGCCCCACCTGACGTCAGCGCCTGGGTCACGCAGGGCAACGCGATGAACACCCTGGCGGGCAAGGGCATTTCCGTGGTAGCGCCCGCTGGCGGTGCGTACAGCATGTACACCAACTGGGAGCAGGACGGCAGCAAGCAATGGGAGACGTTCCTCGTCTCCGAGCTGCCGGATTGGCTGTCGGCCAACAAGGGCCTCGCTCCCGGCGGACACGCGATCGTCGGTGCCGCGCAAGGCGGCACCGGTGCGGTGACGCTCGCGACCTTCCATCCGGGGCGGTTCGGCTTCGCCGGTTCGCTGTCGGGCTTTCTGACCCCGTCGAACACCTTTATGAACGGCGCCATCAGCGCAGGACTCCAGCAGTACGGTGGAGCGGACATCCGCAATATGTGGGGCCTGCCGCAGCTCGGCCGCTGGAAGTGGCACGACCCGCAGGTGCACTCACAGTTGTTGGTGGCCAACAACACCCGACTCTGGGTGTATAGCCCGTCCACGCTGACGTGCAGCGATCCGGCCGCGATGATCGGCTACTGCGACCAGGCCCAGGGCAGTGCCAGGGCCTTCTACCAGAGCTACCGCACCAACGGCGGGCAGAACGGGCGATTCGACTTCTCGCAGGGCGGTAATCACGATTGGTCGACGTGGGGTTCTCAGCTGGGAGCCATGTCCGGCGAACTGGTCGCCACGATCGCCTGAAGTACTCACCGCCGCGGTGCCGGTCCCCTCAGCCGGTACCGTGGAGGAGTGCTGCATACGGTGACGCGATCGCTACGGCGAGGGGCTGGCTTGTCAAAATTGCCGGTCACATCCCTCGCAGTGTCGTCGCTGGCGGTGCTGACGGTGGCTTGGCTGGTCTGCGGATGCTCACAGGGGCGCAGCATGGTGGCGACGATGGCGCTCCCGAACGACGAACTGAACCAGGCGGAACTGGGCGGCCCGGACACCTACATGGCCCCGTCGAAGCAGCAGCACGAGTTCCTCGACGCGCTGGACCGGGCGGGAGTGCGCCCGTCGTCGGATCTGTCGGCGTTGACCATCGCGTCCTCCGTCTGCCAGGCCCGGGCGGCCGGGCAGGGCGACCAGGCGGTGTGGGACTTCGTCGAACCGTTGGTCCGCGGGGATCTCGACACCTCTGATCAGAGCTCCGCCCACCCGTCGCAGATCGAAGTGGATGCCGCCACCGCGAGCTACATCCGCATCGCGACTGAACGACTCTGCTAGCAGCAGAAATATGGCCAGGAGAGTGTGTGAAGCGTGACCGGCGGAAACGCCATCGGATTCTGGGTTTGGCGGCCGCAGGGGCGGTTTCGCTCGTTGTTGCGCTGGTCGTGACGTTCGTCTGGCTGTACATGCGGTCAAGTCATTCCGAGCCCATAACGGTCAGCCCCCCGCAGGGTCAGCCGCAGACGGCTGTGACCCCGACACCCGGCGCCCCGTTGCCCGCGACTCAGGACGCCAGTTGTCCCGATGTGCAGATGGTGGTCGTGCCCGGCACGTGGGAATCGTCGGTGACCGACGATCCGTTCAATCCCACCCAGTTTCCGTTCGCGTTGCTGCGCAATGTGGCAGGGCCGGTGGCCGAGCAGGGTTACGACCTCGGACGGCTGGAGGTCTTCACCGTCCCCTACACGGCGCAGTTCCGGAACCCGTTCGTCTTGGACGGCCAGATGGACTACAACAAGAGCCGGCAGGAGGGTCTGGACGCCACCCTGCGCACCATCACCGAGATGAACGCCAGGTGCCCGATCACCAGCTACGTGATTGTCGGGTTCTCGCAGGGCGCGGTAATCGCCGGTGACGTGGCCAACCAGATCGGCACCGGGAAGGGTCCGGTGGCCGCCGAGTTGGTCCTCGGTGTGACATTGATCGCCGACGGTCGGCGTGAAACAGGGGTCGGCGTGGACGTCCCGCCCACACCGGCGGGCCAAGGCGCCGAAATCACCCTGCACCAGATCCCGTTCCTGTCCACGATGGGACTGACGATGTCCGGGTCGCGGCCTGGTGGTTTCGGGGCACTCAACGACCGCGTCAACCAGATCTGCGCCGACGGCGACTTGATCTGTTCAGCACCGGTAGAGGCTTTCGACGTCACCAACCTGCCCGAAACCCTCAAGGTTCTGACTGGTGGTGCCGGTCAGCCGGTGCACGCCATGTACGCGACGCCGGACTTCTGGAACTCTGGTGGACTGTCGGCGACGCAGTGGACCGCCAACTGGGCCATCGACAAGATCAACACAGCGCCGGAACGTGCTCATGGGTAACGATCGCGCGTCTGATTTGGCCGCCGTCACCGGGCCACCTATCTTTAAGAAAAATTTAAGAGCTGGAGGAATCGGTGCCCGGGCGAAACGGCGGGCTGCTGCGACGACCCCTGTACCATCGCTCAGGGTTTTGGTCGTGCGCGCGCGCCGGACACCCCGACACGAATGCGTTTCGACAGGAGAAAAGGCATGGCGTTCTTCAACCCGTTCATCGATGAGGACGGGCGGATCAGGTTTCCCGACAACGGGAGCATCGTCCGTCACGTCGAGCGGTGGGCGTCGGTGCGAGGTGACGGCTTGGCTTATCGGTTCCTGGACTTCTCCACGCAGCGCGACGGCGTCGCGCGAGATCTGAACTGGGCCGATTTCGGCGCCCGCAACCGTGCCGTCGGCGCCCGTTTGCAGCAGGTCACCGAACTCGGCGACCGGGTGGCGATCCTGTGCCCGCAGAACCTCGACTACCTCGTCGCGTTCTTCGGCACCCTGTACGCGGGCCGCATCGCAGTGCCGCTGTTCGATCCGTCCGAGCCCGGCCATGTGGGCCGCCTGCACGCAGTGCTCGACGACTGCACGGCCGCGGCCATCCTGACCACCACCGAGTCAGCCGAAGCGGTGCGGAAGTTTTTCCGCAGCAGGCCCGCCAAAGAACGGCCGCGCGTCATCGCCGTCGATGCCATCCCCGTCGAGGTGGGCAGCACCTGGCAGCAGGTGGACGTCGAGCACGACACCATCGCCTACCTGCAGTACACGTCGGGCTCCACCCGCATCCCCACCGGCGTCGCGATCACGCACCTGAACCTGGCCACCAATGTGGTGCAGGTGTGGGAGGCGTTGCGCGGTGAGCACGGCGATCGCGGTGTGACGTGGCTGCCGTTCTTCCATGACATGGGCCTGATCGCGATCATGATTTCGCCGATGGTCGGCTATCACTGCACCTTCATGACGCCCGCCGCGTTCGTCCGCAGGCCGATCCGCTGGATGCGCGAGTTGGCCCGCAAGGAAGGCGATACGGGACTGACTTATTCGGTGGCCCCGAACTTCGCGTTCGACCACGCCGCGGCGCGTGGGCTGCCCAAGGACGGCGATCCGCCGCTCGACCTGTCGAACGTCAAGGCCATCCTCAACGGCAGCGAGCCCATCTCGGCGGCGACCGTGCGCCGGTTCAACGAGGCGTTCGGTCCGTGCGGATTTCCGGAGATCGCCATTAAGCCGTCCTACGGGCTGGCCGAGGCCACATTGTTCGTGTCGACCACGCCGTTGGGCGAGCCGCCGAAGATCGTCTACGTGGATCGCGAGGAGCTGAACAGCTTCCGCTTCGTCGAGGTGGCAGCCGATGCCCCCAATGCGGTGGCGCAGGCTTCGGCGGGCAAGATCGGCGCCGACGAGTGGGCGGCGATCGTCGACAGCGACACCGCCACCGAGCTGGCGGACGGCCAGATCGGCGAGATCTGGTTGCACGGCCAGAACATGGGTCAGGGCTACTGGGGTAAAACCCAAGAGACCCAGGATATCTTCCACAACATCTTGAAGTCCAAGGCCAACCCGTCGCACGCCGAGGGTGCAGCCGACGATGGCACGTGGGTGCGCACCGGCGACTACGGCACCTTTTACGAGGGTGACCTCTACATCACCGGCCGGGTCAAGGACCTGGTGATCATCGACGGCCGCAACCACTATCCGCAGGACGTCGAATACTCCGCGCAGGAGGCCAGTCGGGCACTGCGCACGGGATACGTCGCCGCGTTCTCGGTACCTGCCAACCAACTGCCCCGCGAGGTGTTCGACAACAGCCACGCCGGGCTCAAGTTCGATCCCGAGGACACCAGCGAGCAGTTGGTCATCGTCGGGGAGCGTGCGCCGGGATCGCACAAGTTGGAGCAGCAGCCCATCGCCGACGACATCCGGGCCGCCATCGCGGTGCGCCACGGTGTCACGGTGCGGGACGTCCTGTTGACGCCCGCCGGTGCCATCCCCCGGACGTCCTCGGGCAAGATCGGGCGGCGCGCCTGCAGGTCTGCCTATCTCGACGGCAGCCTGCGCAGGGGCAAGGTCGCCAACGCATTCCCCGACCAGGCGGAATGACCCACCTCGAGCCAGCGAAAGGCTCGACCAAGGGGAGAGCTTCATCTCATGTCTGACATCACACCTGACGCGCCGACCACCGAGGTGGCCAAGAAGGCACGCACCGACATCACCGTTCCCGAGATGCGTGAGTGGTTGCGCAACTGGGTGGCCAACGCCACCGGGCAGTCGGCTGCGACGATCAACGAATCGACCGCCATGGTGGAACTCGGCCTGTCGTCGCGCGACGCGGTCGCCATGGCTTCCGATATCGAAGATCTGACCGGCGTGACGCTGACGGCCACCGTGGTGTTCCGCAATCCGACCATCGAGTCGTTGGCTACGGTGATAGTCGAGGGCGAGCCGGAGGACGTCGACACCGGCGAGGACGAGGACTGGTCGAGGGCTCGTCGGGGTGACCCCGCCGAATACGACGTAGCGATTGTGGGTATCGGCACCCGCTTTCCCGGCGATCTGAACACGCCGGACGAGATGTGGCGCGCCCTGCTCGAGGGTCGCGACGCGATCACCGATCTGCCCGAGGGCCGGTGGGAGGAGTTCCTCTGCGAGCCACGCCTGGCAGAGCGGGTGGCCAAGGCCCGCACCCGCGGCGGGTATCTGTCCGACATCAAGGGCTTCGACTCGGAGTTCTTCGCCTTGGCGAAGATGGAAGCAGACAACATCGACCCACAGCAGCGCATGGCGCTGGAGCTGACGTGGGAGGCACTCGAGCACGCCCGCATCCCCGCCTCGGCCCTGCGCGGCGGCAGCGTGGGCGTCTACATCGGCAGCTCGGTCAACGACTACATGTTCATGGCGGTCGCCGATCCCGGCTCCGCACACCCGTACGCCATCACGGGCAACTCCAGCGCCGTCATCGCCAATCGGGTGTCGTACTTCTTCGATTTCCGCGGGCCGTCGATGTCCATCGACACGGCGTGCTCGTCGTCGCTGTTCGCGGTGCACGAAGGTGTGAAGGCGCTGCGCGCAGGCGACGCCGACGTCGTGATCGCGGGTGGTGTCAACGCGCTCATCACCCCGATGGTGACGCTCGGTTTCGACGAGGTGGGCGGCGTGCTCGCGCCCGACGGCCGGATTAAGTCGTTCTCCTCGGACGCTGACGGTTATGCACGGGCCGAGGGTGGCGGCCTGGTCGTGCTCAAGCGGGTGTCTGACGCCCGCCGCGACGGCGACCAAATCCTGGCGGTCATCGCGGGCAGCGCCGTCAACCACGACGGCAGGTCCAACGGCATGCTGGCGCCGAACCCGGATGCGCAGGCCGAGGTGCTGCGCAAGGCCTATAAGGACGCCGGGATCGATCCGCGCACTGTCGACTACATCGAGGCGCACGGCACGGGCACCATCCTGGGCGACCCGATTGAGGCCGACGCGCTGGGTCGCGTGATCGGCAGGCGACGACCCGCGGATCAGCCCGCCCTGCTGGGTGCGGTGAAATCCAATGTGGGACACCTGGAATCGGCCGCGGGTGCGGCCAGCCTGGCGAAGGTCGCGTTGTCGCTGCAGCACGACAAGCTGCCGCCGTCGATCAACTACGCGGGCCCCAACCCCTATATCGACTTCGACAAGGAGGGGCTGAAGGTCAACGACACCGTCTCGGACTGGCCGCGCTACAGCGGGCATGCGATCGCCGGTGTGTCGGGCTTCGGCTTCGGCGGCGCCAATGCTCACATCGTGGTGCGTGAGGTACTCCCATCCGACCTGGTCGAGCCCGAAGCGGTGGAGCCCGTCGTCGAGGTCAGCGTCACGCCCGGCGAGTCCGCCGAGTACATCGGTGGTGTGCGGTTGGACGAGTACGGCGAGTTCGTCGGCGATGAGCCGCTTGTGCGAAGACAATCAGGTGCGGCCGAGATCTCACACGCCCGCAGCCATAGCAGCGACGACGCCGAGCCCGAGTTGCCCGGACTCACCGACGAGGCACTGCGCCTGTTGGAGCTGGCCCGCGAGGAGCTCGAAGCCACCGAACTCCCCACACCGGTTGTGCCGCTTGCTGTTTCGGCTTTCCTGACCTCGCGCAAGAAGGCGGCCGCCGCCGAACTTGCCGACTGGATCGACAGCGAAGAAGGCCGGGGCACGTCGCTGGAAGCCATTGGCCGTTCGCTGTCGCGCCGTAACCACGGCCGCTCACGCGCCGTCGCACTGGCGACCGATCATGACGAGGCCGTCAAACTGCTACGTCAGGTGTCCGAGGGCAAGCAGAGCCCGAAGATCTTCTCGGCCGACGGCCCGGTCAGCACGGGTCCGGTCTGGGTGCTCGCAGGTTTCGGTGCGCAGCACCGCAAGATGGGCAAGAGCCTCTATCTGCGCGACGAGATCTTCGCCGGGTGGATCAACAAGGTCGACGCGCTGATCCAGGACGAACTCGGCTATTCGGTTGTCGAGCTGATCCTGGACGACTCGCAGGACTACGGCATCGAGACCACCCAAGTCACCATCTACGCGATCCAGATCGCGCTCGGTGAGGTGCTCAAGGCGCACGGCGCCAAACCTGGTGCGGTGGTGGGTCAGTCGCTCGGCGAGGCGGCGGCCGCGTACTTCTCCGGCGGCCTGTCTCTGGCCGACGCCACCCGGACCATCTGCGCGCGTTCGCATCTCATGGGCGAGGGCGAGGCGATGCTGTTCGGCGAGTACATCCGCCTGATGGCGCTCGTGGAATACTCCGCAGACGAGATCAAGACGGTGTTCTCCGACTACCCCGACCTGGAAGTGTGCGTGTACGCCGCGCCCACCCAAACCGTCATCGGCGGTCCGCCCGAACAGGTCGACGCGATCATCGCCAGGGCCGAGTCCGAGGGCAAGTTCGCCCGCAAGTTCCAGACCAAGGGCGCCAGCCACACCACGCAGATGGATCCGCTGCTGGGCGAGCTCGCCGCAGAGTTGCAGGGCATCACGCCATTGCCGCTGGGGATCACCTACTTCTCCACCGTGCACGAGGGTCAGTTGATCCGCACGGGCGGCGATCCGATCCACGGCGTCGACTACTGGAAGAAGGGCCTGCGGCACAGCGTCTACTTCACCCACGGCATCCGCAACGCGGTCGACAACGGGCACACCACTTTCCTGGAACTCGCGCCCAACCCCGTCGCGCTGATGCAGGTCGGCCTTACCACGGCCGACGCGGGACTGCATGACGCCCAACTGATCTCGACGTTGGCGCGTAAGCAGGACGAGGTCGAGACGATGACGCTGGCGATGGCGCAGCTGTACGTGCACGGCCACGCAATGGACTTCCGTACGCTCTTCACCCGTGCGGAGGGGCCGCACGATTACGCCAACATTCCGCCCACCCGGTTCCGGCGCAAGCCGCACTGGCTCGATGTGCGGTTCAGCGCGGACGGCTCGAACCTCGCGCCGGGTTCGCACGTCGCGACACCCGACGGCAAGCATGTCTGGGAATACGCACCGCGGGCTAGCACCGATCTCGCCACTCTCGTGAAAGCCGCCGCGACACAGGTGCTTCCGGGTGCCACCGTGACGGCGTACGAGCAGCGGGCGGTCCCTGCCGACGGCGCCCGACTGGTCACCACGTTGTCGCGGCATCCGGGTGGTGCCACCGTGCAGGTGCATGCGCGTATCGACGAGTCGTTCACACTGGTGTACGACGCGATCCTCAGCCGTGCAGGCACTGCGAGCGTGCTGCCGACGGCCGTCGGTGCGGGCGCAGTGGTCGCGCTGCCCGCCACCGAGACCGCGCCGGTCGCGGTTGCACCCAGCGAGCCCGAAGACGACGCCGCCATCCTCAGCGACAACCTCGCTGCGGGTGCGGGTCTCGCCGCTGGGTTCGCCAAGTGGTCGGCGGGCTCCGGCGAAACCATCGCCGACCGGCTGGGCTCCATCGTCGGCGGTGCCATGGGCTATGAGCCCGAGGATCTGCCGTGGGAGGTGCCGCTCATCGAGCTGGGCCTCGATTCACTGATGGCGGTGCGGATCAAGAACCGAGTCGAGTACGACTTCGACCTGCCCCCAATCCAATTGACGGCTGTCCGCGACGCCAACCTGTACGCCGTCGAGAAGCTCATCGAGTACGCGATCGAACACCGCGACGAGGTCAGCGAGCTCGCCGAGGCGCAGAAGACGCAGACACCCGAGGAGATCGCGGCCGCGCAGGCCGAGTTGATGGGCGGCGCGACCACGGTCGCCGAGCTCGAGGCCAAGCTGGCCGAGGCGGGACATTCCCTCGGTGAAAAGGCCGTGCCAGATGCGGCGCCCGCGGCCGCAGCGATCGCCCCTGAGGCGACCACCGCGCTTCCTGCGCCGCCCACCAACCCCGCAGGACCGGGGGCCGGTGCCATCCCGCCACCGCCGACCAACCCGGCGGGTCCTGGCGCTGCCGCGCAGACCGCCGTGGGGGCGGCAGCGCAGGTGCTCAGCCAGCAGGCGGTCATCGACGCGTTGGGGGCCGACGTGCCGCCGCGTGATGCCGCCGAGCGGGTCACATTCGCCACCTGGGCTGTGGTCACGGGCAAGTCGCCCGGAGGCATCTTCAACGAGCTGCCCTCGCTCGATGATGCCGCCGCCGAGAAGTTGGCCGCACGGCTGACCGAGCGGGCCGAAGGCACCATCACGGCCGACGATGTCAGGGCCGCGAAGACGATCGAACATCTGTCGTCCACCGTCCGTGAGTTCCTGGAAGGCGGCAAGGTCGACGGGTTCGTCCGCACGCTGCGGGCCCCGGCCGAGGGCTCAGACGGCGCGGTAGGAACTGACCACGTTCCGCTGTTCGTGTTCCATCCGGCAGGTGGCTCGACGGTGGTCTACGAGCCGCTGATCAAGCGACTGCCCGCGGGCCCCCCGATCTACGGGTTCGAGCGCGTCGAAGGATCCGTGCAGGAGCGGGCCGCCAAATACGTGCCGAAGCTTCTGGAGCTCAACCCGGGTAAGCCGTTCATCCTGGCCGGGTGGTCGCTGGGCGGCGTGCTGGCCTACGCGTGTGCCATCGGGTTGCGCCAGGCAGGCGCCGATGTCCGGTTCGTCGGGCTGATCGACGCGGTCCGCGCGGGCGAAGAGGTACCGCAGACCCGCGAAGAGAACAGGGCCAGGTGGCAGCGCTACGCGCAGTTCGCCGAGCGCACGTTCAACGTGCAGGTCCCGGCGATTCCGTACGACGAGTTGGAGAAGCTGGACGACGCAGGCCAGGTCCAGTTCGTGCTGGACGCGGTCAAGGAGAGCGGCGTCCAGATCCCCGGCGGCATCGTCGAGCACCAGCGGACGTCCTACCTGGACAACCGGATGCTCGACACGGCTGAGATCGAGCCCTTCGACGGCCACGTCACGCTGTACATGGCCGACCGGTACCACGACGACGCGATTTACTTCGAGCCGCGCTACGCCATTCGTCAGCCCGACGGCGGCTGGGGCGAGTTCGTAGCCGATCTGGAGGTCGTGCCGATCGGGGGCGAGCACATTCAGGCGATCGATGAGCCGTACATTGCCAAAGTGGGTGCGCACCTGAGCGAGGCGATCAACCGCATAGACGCCACGAAGGAGTCGTTGTGACCGGTACCAAGCAAGCCGCCACCACCGCCCACAAGCTCGCCGAGCTCCGCGAGAAGCTCGAGCTGGCCAAAGAGCCTGGCGGCGAGAAGGCCGCGGCCAAACGCGCGAAGAAGGGCATCCCGAGCGCCAGGGAACGCATCTACTCGCTGCTGGATCCGGGCAGCTTCTTCGAGATCGCCGCGCTGGCCAAGACGCCGGGTGATCCGAACGCGTTGTTCGGCGACGGTGTGGTCACCGGGCACGGCACGATCAACGGCCGACCGGTTGGGGTGTTCTCCCACGACCAGACGGTCTTCCAGGGCACTGTCGGTGAGATGTTCGGCCGCAAGGTCGCCCGCCTGATGGAGTGGGTGGCCATGGTCGGATGCCCGATCATCGGGATCAACGACTCCGGCGGCGCGCGCATCCAGGACGCGGCGACGTCGCTGGCCTGGTACGCAGAGCTGGGCCGTCGCCACGAGCTGCTGTCTGGACTGGTGCCGCAAATCTCGATCATCCTCGGCAAGTGTGCCGGCGGCGCGGTCTATTCGCCGATCCAGACCGACCTGGTGGTCGCCGTCCGCGACCAGGGCTACATGTTCGTCACCGGCCCCGACGTTATCCAGGACGTCACCGGTGAGGACGTCAGCCTCGACGAACTCGGCGGCGCCGACTACCAGGCCCGCTACGGCAACATCCACCAGGTGGTCGAGGACGAGAAGGCGGCGTTCCAGTACGTCCGCGACTACCTGGAGTTCTTGCCGGGCAACACTTTTGACGACACACCGATCGTCAACCCCGGCCTTGAGCCCGAGATCACCCCGCACGACCTCGAACTCGACAGTCTCGTGCCCGACGCCGACAACATGGGCTACGACATGCTGGAGATCCTGCTGCGGATCTTCGACGACGGCGATTTCTTCGAGGTCGCCGCCCAGGGCGGCAAAGCCATCATCACCGGCTACGCCCGCGTGGACGGTCGCACCGTCGGTGTCGTCGCCAACCAGCCGATGTACAACGCGGGTGCAATCGACAACGAGGAATCCGACAAGGCGGCGCGCTTCGTCCGCTTCAACGACTCGTTCAACATTCCGCTGGTCTTCGTCGTCGACACCCCGGGCTTCATGGTGGGCGTCGAACAGGAGAAGGCCGGCATCATCAAGCGCGGCGGCCGGTTCCTGTACTCCGTGGTGGAGGCCGACGTTCCGAAGGTCACCATTACGGTGCGCAAGTCCTACGGCGGCGCGTATGCGGTGATGGGCTCCAAGCAGCTGACCGCCGATATGAACTTCGCGTGGCCGACGGCCCGCATCGCGGTGATCGGTGCCGAAGGCGCGGCGCAGTTGCTGGTCAAGCGGTTTCCCGATCCGACAGCACCCGAGGTGCAGAAGATCAGGGCCGACTTCATCGAGGGCTACAACCTCAACCTGGCGATCCCGTATATCGCGGCCGAACGCGGCTACATCGACGCCGTGATCGAACCACACCAGACCCGCCTGCAACTGCGCAGCGCGATGCGCCTGCTGCGCGACAAGCAAATCAGCCGCGTGCAGCGCAAGCACGGCCTCATCCCGATCTAAATCCGACTCACCACCACCAACGCCGAAACTCACATTTCGACGGATTTGTGCGAGTAGAACGCACCATTTCGTCGGTCTGGGCCGTCCGCGCTCTACGATTCGATCGTGACTGACGCAGCAGGTCCGGAGGGCAGGAGCGCAGCGACCCGGGAGGTAGGTCCGGAGGGCAGGAGCGCAGCGACCCGGGAGGTTGGCACCGCGCACCACCCCGTCGTGTCGGCGGCAGTGGGTGCCGCCGCGATCGTCGGTGGAGGCGCGCTCGTGATTTACCGCGGCGCCAAGCGTCTCCCGATTGTCGGCGACGTGTTACAGCGCACCCGGGCCGACTTGACCGTCCGCGGTGACCAGGTGATCGCCGCAAGTACCGCACCGGTAAAGGCTCTCATCCAGACGATCGCGGTCCAGGTCGTCGATCTTGTGCTCGACGAACTCGATATCACTGCCCTGGTCCGCGACAAGGTGGATCTCGCGGGATTGGCCAACCAGGTGATCGACGACATCGACCTGCCGGGCATCATCCGCACCTCGACCGCCTCAGTCACCACCGAGGTGATGACGGATGTGCGTGGCCAGAGCGAGCGTGCGGACGATGTCGTCGCCGCGTTCGTCGACCGGGTGCTCGGCCGGAACGGCGATCTGCGATGACGTTGGACCCGGGGACGGACACGCGAGCAGCGGGCATCGTCAGCCGTGGTGTCGCCGCCATCATCGACCTCGGGGTCACCCTGGCCGTCCTCGGCGCGCTCTACGTCGGCCTCACGATCACCCGAATGGCCTTTAATCCCACCGGATTTCAGTTCCCATCGGTGCACTTCTTCCTGTCGACCGCTGTGACGTTCAGCGTGACGGTCTGTTACCTCGCGCTGTGTTGGGCGGTATCGGGCTGCACAGTGGGCGCCGTGGTGATGGGGGTGCGGGTGCTGGGCCGACGCACCGACAGGGTGCCGCCGCTGACGGCGTTGCTACGGGCGGCGTCATGCGTGGTGTTCCCAGTCGGTCTCGCGTGGGTGGCGTTCGACCGGCGCCGACGCTCTATCCAGGACCGCGTGTTCGGCACCCGCGTGGTGTACGTCCGCTAGTTTCGCAACGCAGGCATCGTGTGTGCGCCGCCTTCCGGCGCCCGGAGCGCAATCGGCCAAGGACACCGAGGCTGTGGTCGCCAATAGCCACTCGGCCCGGTGCTCCCAGGGGTCAGGTCTATCTGGTCCAGGTGCGCAGCTCGTCCTCAGCCCACCGGTATGGCGCGCCGCTCGCGCAGTTCGCGAACGCGGACATGGAAACTGACGGGGGTGACGCCGAGGGCGGCGTCGATGATCGCGACGAAGAACTGGTCGGGACGCACGTCGGCGGGCACCAGATCAGGCCGCGCGGAGACGAATTCGTCCTCGTCCCAATCGGCGAGCAGCAGCGCCGTTGCGGTGTAGCCGTCGCCCGAGGGATTCTGGCGCAGCTTGCGGATCATGTCGACGCTGCGCTCGAAGGCATCGGGTTCGGTGTCCAGGATGGTGGCGCGTTGCACGAAAAAGAACCCGGTGGCCGCCAGGGGGTAGCGCCCGCGCAGATTGCCTGCGTCGCCGTAGGATTCCTCGAACCGGTTGGGCAGGTTTTTGCCGAAGCTCGACAGCTGCGCCTTGGTGGAGATGAGGATCTCCGGTCCGCGGTCCCAGCGCGACATCAGCACGTCGACCTGCTTCTCATAGGCGCGCCCGAGCACCCGCGCTGAAACGGGAGCAACAGCGGACATATTCGTAAGACGTTGTGTGAGTTCAGCTCTGAGCGCAGCAGGCACCTTGTCGAGCAGGAGGGCGATGTCGCGCGGCAGTACGCGCGGGCGCGTTGGACGCGGCCACACCTCGTCGGTGCCGAATCCCGCGCGGCGCAGCTCGTAGGCGATCCATGCGTCGACCCCGTTGGCGAAGTTGCCGCTCTCCGAGACTGCCGCAGCGGACACCGGAATGGTGAGCAACCGGCCCAGCAGCTCATAATCCGGCTTGTAACGTGGATATTCACCACGGTTGTGGGTCCACGGGTCGGTGACGGCACCGGTGAGCAGGTGATCGAACTGGCTGAACGAATCCGATCCGGCAGCCATCAGCACGCCCGGCGGCCACGGGCGGTGCGCCGAGCAGTGAGCATCGCGTGTGCCGAAGCCAATTCGGCATGTTGTGCTGCCGACAGTCCGAGTTGGCCACGCAGGACGATCTCGTCGACGACGGCCACCGCCCGGCCCAGATCGCCGTCGGCCAGCGCCGTGCGCACGGTGGGCCTGGCCGCCCGTAGGTGCGCGGCGAATCCGGCGACCGCCGCGGGGCCGGGCAGCGGTAGGAGGTCGGCTTCTCGCGGTTCGAGTTTGAGGATGCCGCCCCCATAGGAGCGGCCCACCAGTTCGGCGCCGAGCAGCGTGAGGGTGTTCAGGCTGGCCAGCGGTAGCAGCGAGGTGCCCAACGCGCGCAAGCCCCGGCGCAGGTAGACGCCGTGGACGCTGTTGAGATGCAGCACGTCGGCGCTGTTGGTGGTCAGCCGTGGCGTGTCGGCGTTCATGTAGGTCAGGAGGAGATCGGCGGGGGGGCTGATCGGCACCTGCCACCACGGGGTGCGAACCCGGCACTTGTAGGCCTCGGGAACGCCGTGCTCCTCACCCAGCTCGAGGTAGCGGCGGGCACCGGGCGACATGGAACGTCGTGATACACCCGGCCTGAACAGCATTGTGGCTCTGCCAGTTTGGCCCAGCTCGGTCCAGTTGGCGGACGTCAAAGCCAGACCGCGGAGATGGCGGCTGCCCGGCGGCGACAGCGGCAGCGTCTCGTCGTCGCGCAGCCTGAGCTCCTGCGCCCGCTGGGGGCTGACCGCAAAGAACGCGTTGCGGCCGGTGACGGCTCCGAGCGTGGTCTCGCCCCACTGTTGCAGCGGCCCGAACACGCCGCCTTCGGCGGTGGCGGTGTAGATGTCCAGCGCGGGCGTCGGAATCAGGGCGGCAGTCCACTTTCCGCTGGTGTCAGCGGGCCACCAGCGATGGGCGGCGTGGTATTCGTTGACGCCGAGTTCGGTGTCGAGGTGATCGGAGGAGCGGACCTGCACCAGTTCGCAGTGGTCGGTGCCGCCGGGTGCCATGGCGTCGTCGGCCAGTAGCAGCACCACCTCTTCGAGCACGTCGGGGAAGACGCGTTCGGTGAACAGCACCAACCGCACCCGCCCGAACCTCTGCATCAGGTAGCGGCGCACGTCGGAGGCGTAGTTGACGCTCAGGAGTTCGGCGGGCAGCACCAGGCCCAACCGGCCACCGGGCCGTAGGAACTCCGCCGCGTGAACGGTGGCCGCAGCCCAGGTGGACGCCAACCCGGTGAGCCCGACGCCTGCGCGGAGCGCCGCGAGGCGGCTGGAGGCGCGGTCGGCGCCGGCATGGTCCTGGTAGCGGACGTACGGGGGGTTGCCCAGCACAGCGTCGTAGCGGCGCTCGGCGGCGACGGTGAAGAAGTCCTCGACGCGGATGTGGGCGTGGCCGCCTGCTAGTGCGACAGCCTCGCGGGCCAACGCCGCGCTGGCCGGGTGGATCTCGATGCCGTCGAGGGTGGCCTCCGACGCGCCGAGCGCGTCGAACCGGGCGGCGGCCGCGACCAGGAACGCGGCCTTACCGCAGGTGGGTTCGAGGACCTGGTCGGTGGGTGAGCGGATGGCCCACCGGGACACGAAATCGGCGAGCGCGGCCGGGGTGAAGAACGCGCCACGGGCTTTGCGGGTGGCGGCATCGCCGGTGCCCCTCGTCCCTCGCGCCTGCGTCACGGCTTGGTTGTATCACCTCGTGCCGACACGATCGGTTGTCGCCGCGCCGCGGGGTGCGCGATGACTCATGCCACGCGGAGCACGCTGACGAAAGTAGGAACCGCAAACGATTACCAGGAGGTTGCCAGGCCAGGCCAGCATGCGCGTCGGGATGTACTCGTTCGTCTGTCGCGACCGAGTTGGGTTCCTGGGGGTCACACGCCTGCCAGCGCGACCTTGTCCTCCTCGGCGAACGCGTCCTCGAGCAGCAGCGGCGAGTAGTCGAGATCGATCTCCTCCAGCGGACGTCCGCGGGCGCTGCTGATCGTCCCGAACCGACGCATGCCCTTATCGCTGGCGTAGGTCATGAACTCGTCCATCTCCAGCCCGAACGGAACTTCGTCGTACAGCGCGAAGCCCTCTTCGGTGTTGCGCAGCGCCAGTGGGATGAGTTCGTTCATCCGCGACTCGAAGACGTTCCAGTTGGCGTCGTCGGCGGCGACGTGGCGACGACAGGTGAAGGTGCCCCACGCCATGTGGCGCCGCTCGTCATCGCCGATGCGCCGCACCAGTTCCTGCATCCCGGGCAGGATGCTGTTGTCGACGCAGATCTTGTGCCAGGCGTAGTAGCCCGTCAGCGCCATCATGCCTTCGATGACGTGGTTGTAGGTCGCCGATGCGCGCACCTGTGCCGCCGGAGACGGGTCCGTCAGCAGGGCGTCGAGGCTGGCGGGGAGCTCGTCGTAGAACATCTGGCGGTAGGCGGGCAGATCGTCGAGATACGTGTGTAGGTCGTTGGTGACGCCCACCGCGTCGAGCCACAGGCGGAACACCTGCGTGTGCTTGGCCTCTTCGAAGGCGAACTGTGTCAGGTACATCTCGTCACCGAGCCGACCTTCGGCGCGCATCGCCGCCATGAACGGCTGGATGTCCTGGGTGACGGCCTCTTCACCGGCTATGAACTGAGCGCACAACCGGGTGGCCCATTCGCGTTCGAGTCCGGTGAGTGATTGCCAATCCGCCCGGTCGCGGGAGAAGTCGATGTCGGCGGGGTCCCAGAATTTGGCGTTGCCGCCAGCGAAGAGTTTGAGCGGCAGGCTGTTCCAGTTGAGGCCGCCTGCATGGATGGAATGTGTCTGTGTGCGAGTCATGTGAATCGAACCCCCTTAATCGGCTGTGAACGGTTCGGATTCCATCGATTGTAGGGACGGTTGCACGCGGTGAAAGCTGTTTGCGCTGATCTGTCACAGCTGGGTCGCACTGGCCACCTGCGTCCGGTCAGCGTGCTGCGCCGCGTCCGAGAATGAGGTCCTTGATCTCGGCCAGCTGTTCGTCGGTCGGTCTGGTGGCGGGGCGTACCTCTTGGCGGAAACCGGTGAGCTCGGTCTTGAGCCCGGCGATAGCGAGCGCATGCTCGCGTTGATTTGCGCCTAGGGCGTTGACTGCTGCCAGCACCTGCATCCCGCCGTGCCCTGGATAAGTGCGCCGGAATCACCTTGGCACCCAGTCGCGCGGCATCGGAGAACAACGCACGCCGCGCCACCGCAGCGGCCGACGGGTCCACATCGAACGTGCACGCGTCATCCGGCCGCGAGAGCTGCAGCGGGCTATGTGGCGCCGCCCAGCTGAACAGAACTCACGGCCCGATCCGGATCTCGCCCGGCCTCCACCAACCGAAGTTCGTCCGATGACCCAGCTCGATCTTCGCAGGCACCGCCTCGACGATGGTGTCGAACTTGCGCAGCGAGCCCCAGTCACGACCCCAGTCGTAGTTCAGGTAGGTGGCCATGACGTGGGCACGCAGCAGGAGGTCGCTGACGCCGAGCAGCCCGCCTTCGATGCCGTTCTCCCACGTGTCGGTGTCCTGCTTCTTGGCTGTGTAGTCCGGCGTGATGCGGAAAGCAGGCACCTCGGTGACACCGTTGGCATGCAGCATCGGCTGCTGGCAGGGAAAGGCGAGGCCGACGGCCCAGTCCATCAGCACCGGCTCGTCGGAACCGACGTACTCCTGCAGGGTCCGAACTTCGGGGACCCGAGGCGGCGTCACCGCGACCCAGTCGCCCGGCGTGAGCGACAGGTCCTCGACCACGAGGCGCACCGCCACCACGTCGTCGGGCATCTCCGAGCGCGGGAACCGCAGGTTGCGCCATGCCGGTGTGGGACCAAGGTCATAGGGTACCAACCGCCCGGCAGGCACCGGCGCACCGTCGGGACCCGCTGTGGCGTACTCCAATTCGACCGTCTGGCCTTCGGTGTAGCCGTTGAGCACGCTGCGGCCGGAGATGACGCCCGCGGCCGTCACCGCGACCAGTGGGTGCGCGTCGTCGCGCACGGGCAACTGGTACCACGCCGAGGTCAATGTGGCCTGGCGTTGTGACCCGGAGCTCCAACTCCCGGCCAGCGGCACCCGACTGGGATCGAGCTCGTACGGCAGCGGCACCGTCGAGCCGTTCACGCCAGGGGTGTCCAGCTCGACCGGGGCGTCCCAGTCGTAATCCGTGCCCGGTTGCGGGAGCGTCATCCGAATAGCCTCGGCCACGATCTGTTCCGGAACGCCGTCCGGGGTGAAGCCGACGGGGTCGAGGCCGCCCAGAGGTCCGAGTTCGCCATCGTCGCCCGGCAGGGGCTGCAGGAATCCGGCATTGGCGTCGGGCTCGACCAACACGTCGTCTGCCAGTCCGCAGCCGCCGGTCAGTGCCCGGAGGTTGGCGGCAGCATTGGAATACGTCGGATACTGCCGCACGACGCCCGCCAGCATCGACCCGATGAACACCAGCACCATGAATCCGGCGATCACCGGTATCGGCGCGCCGGTCAGCAGCCGCGACCAGCGCCCCTCGGTGCGGTCGCGCGGAGCGAAGTGCAGCCAGAACGCGTACCCAGCCGCAATCAGGAAAACCCCGAAAAGCAGCGTATTGACGCTGATTCCGGCGACCTTCGGCATGCCCCCGTTGAACGGAACGCCGTAGCTGGACACATACCACCAGCCGTTGGTGGTCGCGAAGCACAACGCGAGCATGAACAGCAGCGCGGACAGGAACGCCCATCGGTTTCGCGACCACCTCAGCACAGCGGGCGACACCAGCACCGTCGCCAGCGCGGCCATGGCGGCCGCCACCGCCGCGAACAGCCCGAAGTGGTGCACCCACTTGGTCGGGGTGAACATCAGGAAGAACATCGTGCCGAATATGACGCCCATCAGCCGCCAGGCAGGTCCGCGCGCCACCCCGGCAACCCGCTTGCGGCGCAACATGATGAACATCGCGGCGAACAACGACAGCGCCGCGATCAGGAACCCGAACCGCCGCGACAGCGACCCGTCGACGGTCGGCAGGATCAGGTAGTAGTAGCGCAGGTTCTCGGTGTACCACTCCTGGGACGGCCCGATAGCGGTGCGAATCCTGGTGGCTTCCAACACCGTTGACAGCGTCTGGTCGGCGAACACCACCGTCAGGATCACCGTGCCCGCCGCCAGCATGGGGGCGACCAATGGCCAGGTCCCCACGGCGCGGTGCCTGCGCACCATGATCCGCAGGATGGGTCGACCGCCTGCCAGCAGCGCGGCAACGGCGATCAGACCCGTCGGCTGGATTCCGAGCGTGAACGCCGCGGTGACGACGGCCAGCGCCGCAGGAGTCAACCGACCGGAGACGATGGCGCGTTCGATGAGTACGTAGGTGATGAGCGAACCGACCGCGATGATCGGCTCGGGCCGTAGCCCGTTGTTGAACGGGAACCACGCCGCCATCAGCACCAGACCCGCCGCCCACAGTGCTGCTCGGCTGGACGCGACAGCAGGCCCCAACCGGGGCAGCACTTCTCGGGACAGCAGCAACCAGCACACCAGCGCGGCGATCAGGTCGGGCAGCCGTATCCAGATGCTGTCGACGCTGACGTGCGTCATCAGCGCGAGTAGGTTGTAGTACCAGCCGAACGGGTCCTCGGGGCTGCCGAACCAGCGGAAGTAGTTCGACATGTAGCCGGCATGTCCGGCCACCCGGGCCATGCCGAGGATGTAGCCGTCGTCCGAAGAGTTCGCTCCGATGACGTGCCAGAGCGCGAATCCGCCAATCACCACGCCGTCGACGGCGGTGAACGTCCGCCAGCGACTGGGGATCACCCGCTGCATCCGTCTGCCGTCGAGTTGGTCGAGTCGCCACAGCGCGCCGAGCGCCACCACCGTCGCGGTGATCGCCAGCAGCATCGCGGCCAGTTTCAGTGGGGTAGGCGTGCTGGAGAACCGGCTGTCGATCTCGGCGCTGAACTGAAGGCCCGGCGGCGCAGGCCCGGTGAGGTCGGTGAACACACCCACGATCGTCGGACGCAGGTTCGGATCGTCGAATCCTGTGAGCTGTTCGCTGCCATCGCCTTTGGTGAGTCCGACGAAGTTGGCGTAGGTGCCTGCCTCCGACGACGTGATGTCGATCTGGCGGCAGTCGGGTGACTGCACGCTGTCGCGGTCGACGGACGCCACCACCACGTTGCGGACGATGACGTCGACGCGCTCGTCGGTGACGTTCACCAGCATCGCGTTGAGCGCGGCCTGTTTGCCGTCGGCGGGCGCGGTCCCCAGTAGCAGGCCACCGTCGGCGCCCAGATCGTCGACCAGCGCGCACGGAATGCTCGCCGACAACGTCACCGGAACCTGGGAGATCAGCGGCGAGGTGATGTTCCCCAACCGGTTCTGTTGGGGCCAGTTCAGCGTCGCGGTGGTCTGCGTCACCGGAAGCAGCGGGGTGGCGACCGAGAGCACGAAACCGATCAGTCCCGCGATGGTCGCGACCCAACGGGTGAGTTTGACGCCGTCGCTGTTGGTTTGAGTCATGGGAGCGCCCGGATCGGTCCCGGCCGGCTCCAGCCGGGCACCGTCACCGATCCCTGGTCGACGACGGCATCCGGGGCTTCGTCGGCGGGCACCAGGCGCGTGTAGCGCTCCACTGAGCCCCAGTCGCGGAACCAGTCGTCACGCAGGTAGGTCGGAATCTGCAAGGGGCGCAACAGTGCCTCGGTGATCAAGAAGGGCCCGCCGTCGGCGGCCGACATCCACAACTGCGACGACGACGTCGTCTGATTGTGGTCGGGGGTGATCCGGTAGCCGGGCAGTTCGGCGACGCCGAGGCGCTCGGAGAACGGTCGCTGGCAGGGGAAGTTCGCGGCGGTGGCGATGTCGAGCAGCACCGGCGTCTGCGAGCCGATCAGCTGCTGCACAGTCTCGAGCACCGGCGCCCGCGGCGGGGTGAACGCGAACCACTGGTCGGAACTCAGGTTGGGATCGTCGGCGACGATGCGCACCACGTTAGTCTCCGGCGGTGCCAGCGAGAGCGGGAAGCGCAGGTTGCGCCATGCCTTCTGCGGGCCGATGTCGATGGGGTCTATCTGCGCCAAGCCGACGAATGTCCCGTCCGGATTGGCCACCCCCCATTGAAGTTTCAGCGACTGGCCGTACTCGAAGTCGCCTTCCTCGTCGAAGGACCAGATGGCTCCCGCCGCGGCGACGGTCACCAGCGGCCGGTTCGGCTCGCGCGGGGGCAGCTGGTACCAGGCGGATTCAGCCGTGGCGGCGACGGTGTTCTCGTCGTAGCTGCCCATCACCGGGGTGCGCTGGGGATCAAGTCCGAACGGCAGTGCGGCGCGCGAGCCGTTGACGCCTTCGGGGCCGTAGCCGCCGGTGGTTCCCGAGCCGTCACCGACCTGAGAGCTGGGCTTGTTGGGGGAGTCGTCGGAGTTCACCAGGCCGGGCTTGGAGACGACGGGCTCCGATTGGAGTTCCTCGCCGACGCCTTCGGGTGTGAAGCCCACGGGTTTGTCCCCGCCGAGCGGCCCGTCGGGCCCGAACGTCTGGCCCGGAACCGGTTGCAGCAGGCCGGCATTGGGGTCCGGTTCGACCAGCACCGCGTCGGCCATGGCGCAGCCGCCCTCGATGTTGGCCGCGGCCGTGGTGTATGCGGGGTAGCGGCCCACCGCGGCCTTGGCCATCGACCCGATTTCGAGCACCACCATGATGGTGGCGACGATCAGCAGCGGCGTTGACGCCAGCACGCGGTTGCGGCGGTTGTCCATGACCTCGGTGTGGCCGGCGAAGTCGAGGCGGAAGTGCAGCCACGCGGTCAGCATGCCGCCGACGATCGCCAGCGCCAGGAACATCGAGGTGACGGGTTGGCTGAACACCACCGGCTGCTTGTCGAACCACGGCGAGCCGTAGTTGCCCACGTAAAAGTAGGCGTTGATGCCCGCCGTTGCCCACGCCAGCAGGAACAACAGCGAGGTGACGTAGAGCGCGAGGTTACGACGGCTGTGCAGCCCGACGCGGGAGAACACGAACGCCGTCACCGCGCCGAGCGCCCCGGCCAGCCCGGCGAACGCGCCGAATTGCACCGCCCACTTGGTGGGGGTGACGGTGAGCAGCAGCAACCCGACCGCGGTGGTGCCGATCAGCCGCCACACCGGGCCTCCTCCGACCCCGGGCAGGTGCCCGCGGCGCAGCAGCACCGCCAGGACGCCGAACAAACACAGCATCATGATCAGCACCGCGAACCGGCGCGTCATCGAACCGTCGGTGGTCTCGACGGTCAGGAAGTAGTAGCGGAGGAACTCCTGGTACCAGGAGATTGTCGGGCCGACCGAGTACTTGATGCGCGCCGACTCGGCGACGGTCGCCAGGGTCTGGTCGCGGAAGATCACCACGAGGATGAGGCTCGCCGCCGCGCCGAGAGCGACCAGCGGGGCCAGCAGTCCGTCCGTGGCGCGACGGCTTGCGATGATCCGCGCGACGGCTCTACCACCGGTGAGCAGCGCGGCGATCGCGATGATGCCTTGCGGCGCAAGCGTTGCCGTGAGCATCGCCACGACGATGGCGAGCGCCGCGGGTACCAGCCGGCGGGTGGCGATCGAACGCTCCACCAGCAGCCAGGTCACCAGGACGCCGAAGGCGATGATCGGCTCGGGCCGCAGCCCGTTGTTGAACGGTAGCCACGCGGCGAGGAACACCGCGGCGCCGGTCCACACCGCGACGCGGTTATCGGCGAGCTTGCGACCAAGGCGCGGCAGCATGAAGCGGCTGATCAGCAGCCACGTGCCGATTGCCGCCAATGTCGCGGGCAGACGCATCCAGATTCCCGACGAGCTGACCGACGACAGCTGGGCCAGCACCGCGGGGTACCAGTCGAAGGGGGATTCGGAAGCGCCGAAGAAGCGGTAGTAATTGCCCAGGTAGCCCGTGTCGGTCGCCGCGCGGGCCATCGTGAGGTTGTAACCGTCGTCGGAGGACAGCGGCCCGATGACATGCCAGAGCAGTAGGGTTCCGATTACCCCGACGTCGACGATCCACGTCGAGATGCCGCCGCGCCGCCACCTCGACTTGGACCCGGTCCAGGTCCGCCTCAACCGGTGGTCCAGCATCCCCAGCGCCGCAAGCGCCGCCAGCACGCACAGCAGGCCCAGGGCCAGCACGACCGTCTTGAGCGGCGTCGCCGAGGTGATGAACCGGGTGTCGACGTCGATCCGCGCCGACAGGCCCGGCTGCGCGGGTATGTCGAGCTCGGTGAAGATGCCGCCCACCTGGGGTTTTTTCTCGATCGGCACGGTGCCGGTGGCTGCTGGGAGCCCGACGAAGTCGGCGCCGACGCCGCCCACCCCGGCCCAGATGTGCAGGGTGCTGCAGCCGCCGGATGCCACTGCATCGCGGGGTGCGACGGCGGCGACCGAATCACGGAAGGCGACCACCACGTCGTCGTCGTTGGCACGCACGAACAGTCCGTTGAGGCTGGCGTCGATGCCGTCGGAGGGGATCGTGGAGAGCACGAGGCCACCGTCGTCGGGCAGGGTGGCGACGGCCGAGCAGGGAATCGAGACGTCGAGCGCCAGGGGTGCGCCCGCGACCAGCGGTGCGGTGATGTCAGACGACGTAGGGCCTTGAGGCCACATGATCGTCGCGGTCGTCTGCTTCACGGGCAGCAGCGGCGTGAGCCCGCATAGCACGATGCCTGCGACGCCCGCAATGACGGCGACCAGACGCGCTAGGTCAGTTCGGTCGCGTGGCACGAGGCTCGATGGTAGGCGATCCGGTCAATGACGCAGCGGGCCCGGGCTCCACAGCCCGCTACGTGTTGCGGTACCGAGATCCAACCGGGCAGGTTGGGCGTCGGGGTAGTACAGCGTGAGCCGCTGCAGCGCGCCCCAGTCGCGCTCCCAGTCGTTGTCGAGGTAGGTAGGCACGGTGGTCGCGCGCAGCAGCAGCTCGGTGATGCCGAGCGGGCCACCACCGTAGGTGTCCATCACCGGCGAGTTAGCTTCGGCGCCGAACCGGTCGGGCAGAATCCGCCACCGCGGCACCTCGGTGACCCCGTTTTGGTGGTCGAAGGGACGCTGGCACGGGAACGCCAGGCCCACCAGCCAGTCAAGCATGACCGGGTCGTCGCTGCCGACCAGTTCTTGGAGCGTCTCCAGTTGCGGGATGCGGGGCGGAGTGAGCGCGATCCAGTGCGTCGGCGCCAGATCGTCGTCGATGGCGACCAACCGGATTCCGGTGGCGTCCTCCGGGATCGCCGACAGCGGCACCCGCAGGTTGCGCCACGCGGGTTGGGCGCCGATGTCGGTGAGGTTGACGCTGCCGTCGGGTTCGGCGTCGGGGGAGTCGATATTGGCGGTGGACCACTGCACCTCGACCTCGTTGCGGTCGAACCGACCTGCGGCCGCGACCACGACGAGCGGGCCTGCTTCGTCGCGCGGCGGCAGCCGGTACCACGCCGACCGCAACGTCGCGGGCTGCTGGTTGCGGGCGCGGTAGCTACCCAGCACGGGCGTGCGGGCGGGGTCGAGACCGAACGGAAGACGTGCATTCGAGCCGTTGATTCCCGCGGCCGCCGTCGTCCCGCCCTCGGTGCCAGCCTCGCTGTCCTGCGAGGTCTCGTCCTGGGTGTTGACGAACGCGTCGTCCCCCGGGGAGTCGATGAGTTCGTCGGCTGACAGGTCGGACGGGATGCCGTCCGCAGCGAATCCGGTGGACGTCGCGGCACCGAGCGCTTCGCCGACCGGAGTCGAAACAGGTTGCAGCAGGCCGGCAGTCGGGTCTTGCTCGACGAGGACGTCGTTGGCCAGACCGCACGTCTTACCGGTGAGTGCCTCCAGGTTGGAACGGCCCACCGACCACGCCGGGTACTGCGCGATCATCGCCGCGGTAAGTGATACCACCTCGAACATCACCAGGGCCCACGTCGCGAAGGCCAGCGGGGCGCGCAGCCACGAACTCACCATGGCGAACCGTGGGCGCGGGATGGTGTCGGCACGGCCAAAGAAGTGCACCCACACGGCGTAGGCCAGCGTGAGGAACGACAGCACGAGCAGGACCGTGCTGAAGCCGATACCGACTTCGGGCATCGAATTCGACCACGGCACACCGAAGTTCGACACGTACCACCAGCCGTTGACACTGGCGAACGACAGCGCCAGCCCAAACAGTACGGCGGCGCCGAACACACTCCGGTTGCGTCTGGAGCGCATCGCCGCGGCGGTCACCGCCACCGCCGCTAGGGCACCTAGCGATCCCGCCAGCCCGGCGAACACGCCGAAGTGGTGCGTCCATTTCGTCGGCGTCGCCATCAACGCCAGGAACGAGATGACCGCGATGCCGATGATGCGCAGGCTCGGTCCTGACGCGGTGCCGGGGATGCGGCCCTTGCGCAGTGACATCGCCACCGCCACCGCCAGCGCGACGAGCAGCAGCAGCACCGCGGCGCGGCGCGCGATCGACCCGTCCGGGGTGGCCAGGAACAGCCGTTCGTAGCGGGTGTGTTCCTCGAACCACGCCAGGCTGGGGCCGACCGCCGACTTGGTCAGGCTGGCTTGCGCCTCGCCGACCAGTGTCTGGTCGCGGAAGATCAGGATGATCGTCACCGTGCCCGCGGCCAGAATGGGCGCCAGCAGCGGCCACAGCCCGAGTTCCCTGGAACGGCGCCGCAGGATCGTGCGCAGCGGGCCGACGGCCACCAGCAGCGCGCCGATGGACGCGATTCCGGTCGGGCCGGAGAACAGTGTCAAACCGCCGATGATGCAGGCCACCGCGACGGGCAGCAGTCGGCTGGTGGCCACCCCGCGTTCGACCGAACACCAGGTGAGCAGGATGCCCAGCGCGATGATCGGTTCCGGCCGCAGCCCGTTGTTCAGCGGCAGCCAGACCGCCAGGAACATCCCTGCGGCCGTCCACGCCGCGGCCGGGGAGGTCTTGACGGCGTGCCCCAGCCGCGGGATCACCTCGCGGCTGATCACCCACCAGCACGCCAGCGCCATCAGCAGGGTGGGCAGCCGCATCCACACACTGGTGGTGCTGACGTGCGACCACAATGCCAACAGGTCGTAATACCAGCCGAATGGGGCCTCCGGCGTGCCGTACCACCGGTAGTAGTTCGCCATGTAGCCGGCGTTCTCCGACACCCGCGCCATGGTCAGGATGTAACCGTCATCCGAGGTGTTGGCGCCGACGAAATGCCACCACACCAGGACCGCGGCGACGACTCCGTCCAGCGGCTTCAGCGACCACCAGTGGCGTGGCAGGAAACGACGGTGGCGGACGCCGTCGCTGGTGTCGAGCACGTGCAGTGCGCCCAGCGACACGATGGTCAGCACCACTCCCAGGACCATCACCAGCCACTTGGTCAGGGTTGGTGAGCTGCTGTAACGGCTGTCGACCGTGGCGGAGAACTGCATACCGGGTGGGGCAGGCCCTTCGAGATCGGTGAACACCCCGACGATCTGCGGTCGGAAGTCGTAGCCGGTGCGCTGGCCCGCCAGTGGTTCGCCGGGCTCGTCGGAGTCGGGTCCGTTGACCAGGCCGACGAACTCGCCTGCCACCCGGTCGGAGTACGCAATGAAGGTGAGTTCGCGGCAGTTGGGGCTGAGTACCTCATCCATCGGGGCGACGACGACGGGCGTGTTGCGCACAATGACCGCGAGGTTGTTGCCGGTGCGCTCGATGAGCAAGCCGCGGTCGACCGCGTTGGGCGCCTGCTTAGGCACCGTCGACAACAGGACGGTGCGCGCGTCGTTGTCCTCGCCGGCCAGGCCGGCCGCAGCGCTGCACGGCACGGTGATGCTCAGGTCGGTGGCGGTGTAGCCGATCAGAGGGGCGGTGACGCTGTCCAGTACACCGTTCTGTGGCCAGTTGAGCTGTGCGGTCGTCTGGCTGACGGGAAGCAGCGGCGTGGCCACCGCCAGCACCGCGCCGAGCAGTCCTGCCACGATGGCGACGATGCGTACGGTGCGGTATTTGTCCCTACGGTGGGGCGCCCCGTCGCTCACGGAGCTAGATGTTAACTGCATTACCCGGATTGGCTTGGGTCGCGGATGGCCAACACGAACGGGCCGATCTCGGTGACGGTGAAACGGGGGTCGTCGAAGAGCGTCGCTTTGAGTTCCACGCTGTAGCGCCGCACATTCGGCTGATTGGGGTAGACGTCCTCGGCGAGCCGCAGCGAGTAGCTTTCCGGGCCTGCGTGGCGCATCAGGAAAACCGTCGGTGCTTGCCAGGGCAGCTCGTCGAGTGTGGCGACGAACTCGTCACCCGATTCCAGTTCGGCCCAGCTCTCGATGGCTGCGGCGCGCTCGTCGAACATCGCCAGCGGGTTGGCGTAATGCGACGTCAGCCCCTGGAATCCGAGATAAGGATAGTAGGACAGGAAGCTGTAGTCCGCGGTGAGCACCACCGTGTGATCGCGTGGGGCTCCCGTCGCGGACTGGATGACGGCGTCCACTTCGGCGTAGTACTTCTCGGCCCCGGGCGGGCGGCGATCAGCGCGCTCGCCGGTGCCGTCGGTGTCGCTGTAGGCGATGACGATCTCGGGGCGCAGGATGTCGGGGATGTCCTGACTGAACGCCACTGCCCCGGCCGCGCCGATCACTGCGGCCACCGGCACCACCCGTTGACCCCAGCGGACGGCCAGGTCGTGCGCCCCCTCGACGAAGCCGAACACTCCGGCGGCGGCCAGCAGCGCGATCAGCGGCGGCTCAAGACGGAACGAGAGCAGCGTGGTGCCGCCGAGCGTCGTCAGCATCGACAGCAGCGACCAACCGTAGGCGACCAGCACGCCGATGGTCAGTGCCGCGGCACGCACCGATGAGCGTGCGCGTGCCACCAACCACCCGGTGCCGAGCAGGCACAGCGCACCCAGCAGGCTGACGTCCAGCATCGGGAACGGCAGCTCTGCCCCGCTCTGGGGTAGGTAGTGCAGTGCGCTGCCGGAACCGCTCGTCGGCGACGACGCCGCGCGCAGCAGATAGGGCAGCCACGTGACGGCGGCGATGGCGGCGGCGATGCCGGCCGCGACCGCCAGCCTGATCAGCGGTTGGATGCCGCGCGCCAGCAGCGCCATCACGACGACGCATAACGCGGCGTAACCGAGTAGCAGCGTGTAGAACGTAGCGGTCACACCGAGATAGATCCCGACACCCACGACGGCTGCCCACCCGCTGTGGCCATTTCGCGGGTCGCTTCGTTCCTGCCCTCCGTTTCGCGCGGCGCCCCGCAGCCCCGACCACGCCAGCACCAGGACGGGGGGCAGCATCACGGTGAGCACCGCGCTGTAGGGCTCGGGCGAGGCGAACGCCAACGTGACGGCGGTGGTCGCGCTGGCGACGATCAGCGCGTACTCGAAGCGCACCATCATCGACCAGAGTGCCAGCGCGATCACAGCGGCCACGGCAATGGACGTGATCGCCCACGGCTTGTACATCTCCCAACCGGCGGTGCCGGTCAGGGCGGCGGCGCGTCCGCCCAGCCAGAACCAGCCCGGCGGATAGAACGGCGGCAGGTCGGCGTAGGTCATATCGCGCAGCGCGGGGCTCTCGGTCAAGCGGGTGAGGTACTCGGTGCGGAACTGCTGGTCCACCGAGATCCCGAACAGGTACAGCTTGGTGGCGCCCAACGGCATCGCGAGGGTCACGACGGAGAATGCGCTCACTCCAAGTGCGGCCAATACCCTTGCGATCCAACGGCGTCCACGCCGCCACAGCAGGCCCGATCCGAACAGCACGGCGAGGCAGATGATCTGGCCTACGCTCGTCAGCGCGTGTAGCTGATTGGACGACGGGTACGCGGGCCACTCGACCCGGGCGATCGCAAGCAGAGCCACAGCAGAGACGGCAACCGCGATCACAGCTGCGGCGGCGATCTGGCCGACGGTGGCCAGCGCGGTGCGCATCACCTGCGGTTAGATCGGCAGCCTGCGGAAGATCGGCCTCGGGATGTGACGCAGGATCATCATCACGTAGCGGAAGGCGCCCGGCGCCCAGACCAGGTCCTTGCCCTTGGCCGACGCCGTGACGGCCAGGTTGGCGACGTACTCCTTGTCCACGGTCAGTGGCGCTTCCTTGACGTGTGCGCTCATCCGGGTGCGCACCTGGCCGGGGCGGATCACGAGCACGTGGACGCCGAATTCCTTGAGCGCCTCTCCCAGGCCGAGATAGAACCCGTCGAGACCCGCCTTGGTGGAGCCGTAGACGAAGTTCGACCTACGCACCCGCTCACCGGCTGCCGAGCTCATCGCGATGATCTGGCCGAAGCCCTGGGCTTTCATTTTCTCGCCCAGTAGTACTCCGACGGAAACCGCTGCGGTGTAGTTGACCTCGGCGATCAGCACCGCCTTGGGCTGGTTCTGCCAGAGTTCCTCGGCATCGCCGAGCAGGCCGAATGCGACGATCGCGACGTCGATATCGCCGTTGGCGGCGGCCTTGTCGATCACCGCGGGGTGGGTGTCGGTCTGCACGGCGTCGAAGTCGATCACCTCGACCTCTTTGGCGCCTGCCGCTTTCATCTGTGCGACGGCGGCGCCGCGACCGGGATCGTCGGGCAGTGCCGCCAGCACGATACGGGCGGATGCGTCCCGCAGGTAGCGCTCGCAGATCGCCAGTCCGATCTCCGAGGTGCCGCCGAGTAGGAGGATCGACTGGGGATTCCCCGTGGCGTCAAGCATTTACAGGAGCTCCAAACGTCGGGCCATGTCAGAGGCGAACACCCCGGTGGGGTCGACCTTGCGGCGCACCGCGATCCATTCGTCGATGCGCGGGTACATGGCGTGGAAGGTGTCAGCGGTGGTACGTGAGTCTTTGGCGGTGTAGAGCCGTCCGCCGAATTCCAGTACGCGGCAGTCGAGTTCGCCGACGAAGGCGCTCAAGCCTGCTTTGATCGGGAAGTCGACGCACACGTTCCAGCCGCGAATCGGGAAGCTCAGCGGCGCTTTGTTTCCCGGTCCGAACAGCTTGAACACGTTGAGGAACGAATAGTGGCCCGAGCGTTGGATATCGACGATGATCGCCTTGAATTCGTCGACGGCCTCAGTGGGGACGACGAACTGATACTGCAGGAATCCCGCCGAACCGTAGGCCCGGTTCCACTCTCCGAACATGTCGAGAGGGTGGTAGAACTGCGTCAGGTTCTGCACCTTGCCGCGATAGGTGCCCGATTTGCGGTACCAGAGCTCGCCGATCGGGCCGAAGGTGTATTTGTTCGCTAGGCCGTTCGGGAACACATCGGGTAACGAAAGCAGCTGCGGCGCGTCAAATTTGAGCGGGTCCTTCTGTAGCTTCGCCGGTAGCTGGTCGAGCTTGGCCAGCGAGCCGCGCGAGATCGCGGCGCGGCCCAGCCTCGGTGGGCCGCTGATGGCGTCGAACCAGGCGCTCGAGTAGGTGTAGTTGGTCTCGCTGCCGTCGCGGTGGAAGGTGACGGTCTCGTCGAGGCCAGCCGTGACATCGCCGTCGGCGATGAAGTAGGCCGTCTCGGTGGGCGTCATCTTGATCACCGCGCGCAGGATGATTCCCGTCAGCCCGTTGCCGCCGACGGTGGCCCAGAACAGCTCGGATCCGGTGCCGTCGGGGGTGAGGTGGTGGATCGAACCGTCGGCCGTCAGCAGCTCCATCGAGCGGACGTGATCGCCGAAGCTGCCTGCGCTGTGGTGGTTCTTGCCGTGGATGTCGCAGGCGATGGCGCCGCCGATCGTGACCTGCCGCGTGCCGGGCAGCACCGGCACCCACAGCCCCAGCGGCAGCGCCGCCTTCATGAGCTGGTCGAGGTTCACGCCGCCATCCACATCGACAACGGCGTCGTCCGCATCGATGGTGTGGATGCGGTTCAGCGGCGTCATGTCGATGACGAGACCGCCGCCGTTGCAGGCGTTGTCGCCGTAGGAGCGGCCGAGTCCGCGCGCGATCACGCCGCGGGCGCCATCGTTGGCCACCTGGGCGACGGCCTTGGCGATCACTTCGGCATCCGGGGTCGACAACACCTGCGCGACGGTGGGGGCGGTGCGGCCCCAGCCGGTCAGGCGCTCGGTGGTGGTGGGAACGTCAGTGGTCAACATCGAGACGAGGGTACCGCCTGCCTTCAGCGCAACGGTTCAGCGCAACCGGAAAATCACCGTCCGCTGCACCACGAAGTTGATCACGGTCGCCGTGCCCTGGGCGATGACGAACGCGACGGGCACCCGCCATGGCTTCTCGTCGAGCGCGAGGTAGAAGAGGTAGTTGATCCCGACCTGCACAGCGAAGGTGAGCGCGTACAGGCCCATGACGGCGATGAATCGGGCCCGGCTGGGCGGCGCTTGGAAGGTCCAGCGCCGGTTGATCAGGTAGGCCGTGGTGGTGCCCGCGATGAAGCTGAGCGTCTTGGCGAGGTTGACGTGCAGGCCTGCCTCGTCGAGCAGCAGGACGTAGAGACCGAAGTCGACGATCGCTGACACGGCGCCGGTGATAAGGAAGCGCAGCGCCTGAGCCTTGAGGCTCAGGCGTGGGTCGGGGGCGGTGTCGGCCATCGCCGGAAGCTTAGACGGTCCACCAGGATGTGATTCTGCGCAAGCAGTGGCAGCCAGCGACAGACCCATGCCCCAGTGTGCGAGACGCCCCGGCGGACAATCCGCCGGGGCGATCGACAAGTCATTCAGTTGCCGATGCCAACGACTTCCTTGGCGATCTGTGCGACGCGCGTCTGCGCCGCGGAGACGACGCCGTGACGATCCTTGTGCGCCTCTTCGTAGGCGATGACCACGCGGATGTCGGACGGATCCTCGAGCTCCTTGACGGCCGACACTGCCTGGGTGACGTTGAGTTCGTCGTAGTCGGCGATCGGCAGCTCGTCGGCGGTCAGCACACCCGAGGCCGAACGCGCCGAGTGGATGGTCTTCGAGGCCTGGCTCGCGCCCTTGTCGCGGGTCACCTGCTCCGCGGTCTGCAGGGCGGCGTCGCGGGACGCCGACAGCGTGGTGGCGGCGATTTCACCGGCGCGCTGGCCACGGCCCAGCAGTTCCTGGGTGCGCTCGCGCAGTTCCTCGACGAAGTCGGGAGCGGTACGCACGGAGTCCAGCGCCCGGTCGACATTGCGGGCCGACCAGTAGACCGGCACGCTCACGACCTTCACGGCGACACCAGCGGCTGCCTGCAGCGGGGTCCGGCGCAAGGCGGCCGGGCCGCCGAGCGCATCTTCTGCCAGCACGACGGTCAGCCATTCCACGGTCGCCGCGTGCGCGGTGATCAGGCGATCCGCGAGACTCTGGACATCGCTCTCCTTGGCCGCGACCGCGAGCGCCTTGACGTAGCGTGCGCGATCCAGCAGCTGATGCTCCAGCGCGAGGTCACCCAGCAGCGCCTCGTCGAACGGCTGCGCCTGCTCGGTCAGCGCCTTGACGGCGGCCGCCGCACGACCCAGGAATGGGCCGATCACGTCCGGGAAACCGCCGAGATCGCGAATGGCGGCCTCGATGGCCTCGGCCCGCGCGCGACCGTTGGCGGCGTTCTGTTTGAGCTCGGTACGGACGGCGTCGGTACGGGCTTGCAGTACTCGTGTCTCCGCGACCTGAATCTCGGTGTTGGTGAGATCAAGAAGCGTGCGCAACTGCACGAGCAAGGTGGCGGTATCTCTGGTGGTGGTCATGGTTGATCTGCCCCTTCGGCGTTGACGGATTGGGTCTGTGTGACATACACCTGGCTGTCGCCTACCCGTAGTCATCGACTCCGAAAACCATTGCTGTCGATCACGATTGGATGCGGGGGGCCTGAGCGTTACACCGCAAACATCGAACTGAGCAGATCTGCGTTGCGACCTGGGGCGAAGGCGGACCCGCCTAGACTCGGCACCGTTCTGTTTCGGCGGCGTTGAATGCGTCACATCTTGCTCGCAGCCACCTCGGCCCGATCGCCCAGGACGCCGCACAGCGCGTCGACGGGCGCCAGAGCGAGATCTTTGGCGAGGCTGCGCGACGGCGGCAACCTCGTGCCTGTGCCGGCCCCCCAAACGCACCGCGCCGGGCAGGCTGACACGGAGGAGGATCGACCCCATGTCCACTGACGAACACCCGGTCGCCGCGCTCTCCGCCGAGGAATGCTGGGACCTACTCAAATCCGTCGCGCTCGGCAGGCTCGTGACCGTGGTCGGCGATCAGATCGAGATCTTCCCGGTGAACTTCGTCACGCAGAAGCACTCGATCCTCTTCCGCACCGCCGAGGGCACCAAGCTCTTCGCCACCCTGATGAACGACCAGGTGGTGTTCGAGGCCGACGATCACACAGTGCTCGGCGGATGGAGCGTCGTCGTCCGCGGCACCGCACGCGAACTGACCGGCAAAGACGAGATCGCCGCGGCGGAGCGCGCGCATCTGCTGACCTGGACAGCCACCCTCAAACAGCGATTCGTCCGGATCGAGGTGGCCGGACTGTCCGGTCGCCGCTTCCTCTTCGGTGCTGAACCCGATTACACCCAGTAGGGCACCCGCGCACGGCACTGGCGCAGCGCGAGCAGGGCGGCGGTCCAACCCAGCACGGTCAGCACCAGCACCACGATCCAGTGGTTCAGGCCCTGTGGCTCGGCCAGCAGGGGCGCCCGCACGATGTCGATGTAGTGCAACAGCGGATTCAGCTCGACGAGGCGTCCCCACCCCGCGGCGCCCTCCTGCTCGAGCAGCTTGTGGCTCCACACGATCGGCGTCATGAAGAACAGCAACTGCACAAGCGAGAAGAGCAGCGGACTGATGTCGCGGTACCGGGTGGCCAGGATGCCGAAACACAGCGACACCCAGACGCAGTTCACCATGATCAGACCCAGCGCCGGGATGAACGACAAATCGGTCCACCGCCACGGTTTGGGGAAGATCATCGCGATGACGATGTAGATGACGATGTTGTGCCCGAAAAGGATCATCTGCCGCCACACGAGCCGGTATACGTGCACGCTCAGCGGTGTCGGCAGCTGCTTGATCAGGCCCTCGTTGGCGATGAACACCTCGGCGCCCTCGATGATCGACGCGTTGATCACGTTCCAGATGATCAGGCCCAGTGTCACATAGGGCAGGTGCTCAGCCAGGTCGAGACCGAAGAGCGCCGAGTAGAGGCTGCCCATCGCCACCGCCGTGGTGCCGGTGGCGATCGTGATCCAGAACGGGCCGAGCACGCTGCGGCGGTAGCGCTGCTTGATGTCCTGCCAGCCAAGTTGCAGCCACAGCTCCCGACGGCCGAACCCGTCGGCCAGATCACGCCAGGCGCGACGGAACGTCCTGGACTGGGCCGCCGCGTCGGTGAACGTCATCAGTTATCACTCCCGTCACCCCGGGAGAACCTTTCGCGTCGCCCCATTCGGCGCAGCCGGATCCATTCCGCGAGGCCGGCCGGATCGCGTCGGGTGACCAGGAAAAACCAGCCGAACCGGACCCACTCCTGGATAAGCAGGCGGCGCAGTCCTGGCTGCGACAGCAGGTAGCCGCGGTTGCGGTAGGTGAAGAACCTCTTGGTCGGATCGTCGGGGTACTGGGTGTGCATGCGTCCGCCGAGAATCGGCTTGAACTCCGCGGTGCCCTCAGGGTGTAGGTACACCGCGTCCAGGCAGGTGCCGAACGGCAGGCCCGAGCGCGCTAGGCGCCGGTGCAGTTCGGTCTCGTCCCCGCGGAAGAACAACCGCAGATCGGGCACGCCGACCGCGTCCAGGGTCGACGCTCTGAACAGCGCGCCGTTGAACAGCGACGCGATGCCGGGCAGCAGCTCATCATGTGCCTCCACGCGCAGCTCGCTGACCAACCGCCGCCACAGCAGTCCGCGTCGCAACGGGAACGACAGGCGCTCGGGGTCGTTCATGTCGCACACCATCGGCGACACCTCGGCCAGGGCGTGCTTCTCGGCGCACGCGAGCAGGGTAGCCAGTACGTCGGGGCCCTGAGGTCGGCCGTCGTCGTCGGCCAGCCATACCCAGTCGGCGCCACCGGCCAGCGCGTGCAGCATGCCCAGCGCGAATCCGCCTGCACCGCCGAGGTTTCGACGTGAGCCGAGGTAGGTGGTCGCGATCGGTTGCCCGGCAACCAGGTCGCGGACATCGGTGTCGTCGTCGTTGTCGACGACGATCAGATGGTCCACCGGCCGACTCTGCGACGACAGCACGTCCAGTGATTTGGCCAGTTCGTCACGACGCCGGTGCGTGACGACGACGGCCACAACTCGCTCTTCGCGCGAGCGCTCATCGACCACCCGCTTAGCCATCGGTCTCCGCCAACACTTCCCGCACGTGGCGGGCGGCGTCCTCGCCCTCGTAGGCGCCGACGACCTCTTCGATGCCGCCGGTCATCTTGATGGTCCCGTGGTCGATCCACATGGCGGTCGTGCAGAGTCTGGCCAGGAACTCGTTGGAGTGGCTGGCGAACACGAGGATCCCCGACCGCGACACCAGCTTCTGCAGCCGGGTCTGCGCCTTCTTGAGGAAGTCTGCGTCGACCGCGCCGATGCCCTCGTCGAGCAGCAGGATCTCCGGGTCGATGCTCGTCACCACGCCCATCGCCAGCCGCACCCGCATGCCGGTCGAGTAGGTGCGCAGCGGCATCGACAGGTAGTCGCCGAGCTCGGTGAACTCGGCGATCTCGTCGACCTTGGCGGCCATCTGCTTGCGGGTCTGACCAAGGAACAGCCCGCGGATGAGGATGTTCTCGTAGCCCGAGATCTCGGGGTCCATCCCAACTCCGAGATCGAACACCGGCGCCACCCGGCCGGTTACCGTCGCCGAGCCGCGAGTGGGTTCGTAGATACCTGACAACAGCCGCAGCAACGTCGATTTGCCTGCGCCGTTGTGCCCGACGAGACCCACCCGGTCGCCCATCGACAGTGACATCGTGATATCCCGGAGCGCCTCGATGACCAGCACATTCGAGGCGTTGCGCCCGATGGCGCCGCCAGCCTTGCCGAGGAAGGCCTTCTTCAGCGACCTCGACTTGGCATCGAAGATCGGAAACTCCACCCACGCGTTGCGGGTTTCGATATGGGGACCGGTTGGCGACACAGTGATGGTGCTACAGGTACTGCCCGGTGCCGGGGTGTCCCGGCTGCGCGTTGGCCACCGTGATGCCCGGCGGCAGTGCACCCTGGCGCATCTGCTCCAACTGTTGCCGCGCCGCCATCTGTTGGGCGAACAACGCGGTCTGGATGCCGTGGAACAGCCCTTCCAGCCAGCCGACCAGCTGGGCCTGCGCGATCCTCAACTCAGCGTCCGAGGGAATCTTGTCCTCGGTGAACGGCAGGGCCAGGCGCTCGAGTTCCTCGCGCAGCTCGGGGGCCAGCCCGTCCTCGAGCTCGTGGATGCTGGTGGCGTGGATCGCGCGCAGTCGGGTGCGGCTCGCGTCGTCGAGCGGAGCCGCACGGACTTCCTCGAGGAGCTGCTTGATCATGGTCCCGATCCGCATCACCTTCGCGGGCTGCTCCACCAGATCGGTGATCGACTTGTCGTCGTCGTCACCTAAGGCGGCCGCCAGTCGCGGACCGTCGCCGCCGATGATTTCGATGTTGTCGTCAGACTCGGTCAAGCTGCCGCCTCTTCCGTCCATTCGTAAATACGTGCTTCGCCGTTGTCGTAGACCTTGCGCCACGACCGCGACTCATCCAGAGACACTAGCCCGTCGGGCATCACGAACCCGCGGACCACCGGCGTGCTGACAAGTACGTACCGGATGTCGAGAGCTGCGACAGCTTGGGCGACGCGCGGATCGGTGTCGGCATCGTCGGCGTAGGCCCAGAAGATGAAGCGGTTGTAGCCGGGCCCCTGCTGCACCGGGTAGTCGTAGTGCGTCCACAGCGGACGCAGTCCGGAGATCGCATACATCCAGGCCGTTCCGTCGGTGTTGGCGTCGCCGATGAGAGTGTCGCGGGCGCCGGGCAGCGCAGTCAGATACTCCAGCGCTTCGAGGTCTTTTGCGTTGATGATTGCCGCGTCGTACTTCTCGCCGAACAGGAACCGGTGCCGAGGGAAATAGTGCCAGGCCAGCCCGATGGTGCTGGCGGCGAGTACGACGGCGGTCGTGGCCGCCCACACCTTTTCGGGCGCCGCCACGAGCCGGCGTAGGCCGGCCACCAGCAGCAACACCGCTGCCACCAACCCAATCCCCGCCATCGGGGTGATCAGCAGCGTCACCACCCCGGAGAGTCGGCGGGGGTCGCTGTAGAACAGGTCGCTGTAGACGGCCGTGACGGTTCCGACCGGACCTCGGAACGAGGCCGACGAATGGACGATGGAGACCACCAGCAGCAGCCACACCGCGAGCGGCCACCAGATGCGTTTGACCAGCAGGATGATGCCGCCCGCCGCTGCCAGCGCGATCAGCATGTTCTGGATCGGGAAGTCGTTGAGATGACGCGTGTGCTGCACGATCGCGTCGAACACCGCCTTCTTCCTGCCGTCGCCGGTGTCGAACTCGTGGCCCGTGATGATCTCAGCCTGCTGCAGCACGCCCACGAACTGCGGCAACAATGCCAACAGGGCGGGCACGGCGATGGCGATCAGTGCGAGCAGGTCGCTTCCCCGACGTCTATTCCGTTCTCCCCTGGTCGCTTCGCCCCTGCCCCTTGGCACCGGATGCCACAGCGCGTCCACCAGCCACCACGCTGTCACCAGCGTCACCGCTACCACGCCGCCGGTGATGTGCACCGAGAAGATCCCGATCACCGCGAGTACCGCCAGCGGGATCCGGTCGCGGTGCGCGACGCAGCTCATCACCAGGACGGCGGTGGGAACCGCGACCCCGAACGCCGCGAGATTGGGCATGGATGCGGTGTCGAACTCGACGTAGGGCACTGCGGTGAACGACGCAGACAGCGCCGCCGCAGCCGCGGCCGCTGCCGCACTGCGCCACCCCGTGGTGCGCCCCCGAACCAGCTTCCAGGTGAGCACCGCCGCACTGACGGGGAACAACCAACTCGCCGCCGCGACCGAATGCAACGTGTAGGCGGTCGTGGGTGCTGTGCCGACGAGCTGACATTGCAGCGCGGCCAGCGCATGGAACACCGACGGGTAGTAGAGCTGTTCGCGGGTTTCGACATTGCGCAGCGCGCCCATGTGGTTGGACGACGCGTCGCTGGTATCGAGGATGAAGCGGATCGTATTGGCGTGCCAGACCGCGTCCCAGGTACTCGGAATGCCCTGCCAATCGGGTATTCCGCGCACCGCGGCGAGCAGGATCAGCGTGGCGCCCAGCGCCACTCCTGCCCCGACGGCCAGCGCAGGACCGCGTGAAACAGCCTCCTCCTTCGCGTCGCGGTCACGGTAGCGGGCAAACCAGACCCGCAAACCGTAAGCGCCTGCGATGACGATCGCTAGCGCCAGTACGGCGGTCCAAGCGTTCCAAGGGATTCCGAGTGCGCCGTAGGGGATGATCGCCAGTCCCACGATCCCGTACGTCAGCACCGGGCCAACTGCGATGGCGACCGGCCACGTTAGCCGCGCGACCAGAGCGACGAGTGCTCCCGGCACGATCAGCAACAGCAGTGCAAGTAGCACTCCAGCGCATGAACTCACTGGACTAGTATTTCTCGCCAGGAGAACCGGTACGGTGCGGCGTGGGTGTGACCCGGTGCCTGCCGCATTCGTGTCGGCGCGAGAATGTTTAGACCCTCTAAGGTGGCTGGCATGGCTTATGACGTCGCCCGGGTGCGTGGCTTGCACCCGTCCTTGGGCGATGGATGGGTCCATTTCGACGCGCAGTCGGGGATGCTGCTGCCCGACTCTGTCGCGACCACTGTATCGACAGCTTTCCGCGGTTCGGTGTCGCACACGCTGGGGCCCCATCCGTCTGCGCGCCGTAGCGCGGCGGTGTTGCAGGCGGCTCGGCAGGCGGTAGCCGATCTCGTCAACGCCGACCCGCGTGGGGTGGTCCTCGGGGCGGATCGATCGATCCTTTTGACGTCGCTGGGCGAGGCGTCCTCGTCGCGTGCGGGCCTCGGCTACGAGTTGGTGGTCACCCGCCTGGACGACGAAGCCAACATCGCGCCGTGGTTGCGTGCCGCCAACCGCTACGGCGCCAAGATCAAGTGGGCCGAGGTCGACATCGAGACCGGTGAGCTGCCTGCCTGGCAGTGGGAAGGTCTGATCACCCATTCGACGCGGCTGGTAGCCATCACGTCGGCGTCCTCGACGCTCGGCACGGTGACCGATGTGCGCGCGGTGACCAAGCTGGTGCATGACGTTGGCGGTCTTGTCGTCGTCGACCACTCCGCCGCTGCGCCGTACCGGCTGCTGGATATCGACGAGGTCGACGCCGACGTCGTCGCGGTGAACGCCGCGGCATGGGGTGGTCCACCGATCGGCGCGCTCGCCTTCCGTGATCCCGCGCTCATCGACACCTTCTCGTCGGTGTCGATGAACCCGAACGCTGTCGGCCCGGGCCGCCTTGAGCTCGGCGCCCACCAGTTCGGCATGCTCGCCGGCGTCTCAGCCAGCGTGGACTATCTGGCCTCGCTGGACGAGTCGGCCACCGGTACCAGGCGCGACAAGCTCGCCGTCTCGATGCAATCGGCGGCGTCCTACATGGACCGGCTGTTCGACTACCTGCTGGCCGCGCTGCGGTCGCTGCCACTGGTTATGGTGATCGGCAGGCCCGAGGTTCGAATCCCGGTGCTCAGCTTCGCGGTTAACGGGATGCCCGCGGACCGTGTCGTGGAAAGGCTTGCCGGCAGCGGCATCCTGGCGATCGCGAACGCCAACTCGCGGGTGCTCGATGTCATCGGTGTCAACGATGTGGGCGGCGCTGTCACTGTCGGTCTTTCGCACTACTCGACGACCGCCGAGGTCGACTCACTGGTGCGCGCGCTCGGCACGCTCTGACTAGTCGGAGACCCTCAGCAGTACCTTGCCGGTGACGTCGCCGGATGCCAACAGCCGGTGTGCGTCGCCGGCCTGCTGGACGGGCAGTTCGGCTCCGACGATCGGCCGGACCTTCCCCGCGGAGACCATCGGCCAGACGTTGTCGACCACCTGCGTCACGATGGCACTCTTGCCCGACGGTCCATCGACGGGCCTGCCCCGCAGTGTGGTTCCGATGACCCGTCCGCGTTTGGCCATCAGTTTGCCGATGTTCAGCTCCGCTTTGACGCCACCCTGCATGCCGATGATGACCAGTCTGCCATCGCTGGCCAGCGCGTCGACGTTGCGATCGAGATAGGCCGCACCCATGATGTCGAGGATCACGTCAGCGCCGCGGCCGTCCGTCTCGTAGCGCAGCCCGGCGACGAAATCGTCGTCCCGGTAGTTAATGGTGATGTCGGCTCCCAGGTCGCGGCAGAAGTCGAGCTTGGATGGCGAGCCCGCGGTGACGGCCACGCGGCAACCCAGTGCGTGTGCGACCTGGATGGCGTGCGTACCGATTCCGCTGGCGCCTCCGTGGACGAGCAGCGTGTCGCCCTGGGTCAGGCCCGCCGCCATGACGAGATTCGACCAGACGGTGCACGCGACCTCCGGCAGTGCAGCAGCCTGATCGACATCGACGCCAACCGGCAGCGGCATCACCTGACCAGCGGGAACCGCCACGTACTCGGCGTACCCGCCGCCTGCCAGCACAGAGCAGACTTCTTGCCCGATCTGCCAGTCGGCGACGTGCGGGCCCACCTCCGTGACGATTCCCGACACCTCAAGGCCCAGGACCTGGCTCGCACCTGGGGGCGGCTGGTAGCGGCCCGCCGCCTGCAGGAGATCGGCACGGTTGACCCCTGCGGTTCGCACCTTGACCAGAACCTGGCCGTGATCAGCGGTGATGTCTGGAACGTGCTGCCAGGTGAGTGAATTCGCGGAATCGAGGCGGATGGCGTGCATGTCCGTCAAACGTACTACTGTCAGGTTCTGTCGCTTTTCGGACCTCCCTTATCGGTGTCCTGAATTACGATGACCGGATGGAGGGGATCATCGCCGGGAGGACCGCGAGTGACATGCCGGGGTTAGATATCGCAGAGCAGCGCGCGTGGTCTAACTACCTGGATTCAGCGCTCAGACTGTATGCGACGTTGAACCGTGAGTTGATGGAAGCGCACAAGTTGACGCTCGTCGACGTGCGATTGCTCGACCGGCTCGACAAGTCGCCGACGGGGTCGGCACGGATGGGTGATCTTGCCGACGTGCTGATGTTGTTGCCCAGTCGCGTCACCCGTCAGATCCGGCGGCTTGAGTCCAACAGCCTAGTGCGCCGTCAGGCGTGTTCGGACGACGGACGCGGCGTCCTGGCGCACATCACCGACGACGGCAGGCTCGCGGTGCGTGAGGCCATGCGTTCCTACTCGCAGGACGTCCGGTCGCACTTCCTCAGTCAGCTGAGCCGTCCGCAGATGTCGGCCATGGCGGAGAGTTGCCGTCGCATCAGCAGTGCGGTGAAGCTCGCGGGGCCGCCGGCGAAACTCGGTCGCGTTTAGTGCCTTACGCTTGTCGGCGGTGGCGTGGCAGAGCGGCCTAATGCACTCGCCTTGAAAGCGAGAGACGGCTAACACCGTCCGGGGGTTCAAATCCCTCCGCCACCGCCGCTCGTCTGCTCGCAGGGCTCTCTGGCGACGAGGCGTTGTACTAGAGACCGCAATGCTCGCGAGGGCTCACTTTGGTACGCGACGCGCCCGGATTTTCAGTACAGATGTGTGCTGCCGAGCGGCGAGCGCACAGTGGCGTACCCGAAGCGCAGCATTCCCCTGCACTTCAGTCAGGTAAATGCGGATGAGGTTGAGCGCTCGCGATGACCGATGACGAAGCTACTCGCCCGTGAAGTGCGCCGGACGCTTCTCGAACGTCGCGGTCATCCCTTCGGCAAGGTCCTTGGACGCCAGGAACGCAGCATTCCACGCTGCCACATAGCGCAGGCTCTCCGACACCGCGGAGATCCGTTGCTGGTCGAGCACATCTTTGATCCCCGCGACGGTCAGCGGTGGGTTGGCGGCGATCTCCGCTGCGGTTTCGTGCGCGGTGGCCAGCGAGGCTTCCGCATCCGGCAGCACGTCGTTGACGAGGCCGATCTTCTCGGCGCGGGCTGCATCGATGTTCTTGCCCGTCAACGCCAACTCGCGCAGATGCCCGTCGGTCAGGATCCTGGGCAGCCGCGCCAGCGTGCCGACGTCGGCGACGATGGCCAATCTCACTTCACGCACCGAGAACTTGGCGTCGGCGCTGGCGTACCGGATATCGACTGCGGAGATCAGGTCGACACCGCCGCCGATACACCAGCCGTGAATCGAGGCGACCGTCGGCGTACGGCAGTCCGCGATGGCGCTGATCGCCTTCTGCATGGTCAGGATCTTCTGGTGGAAATCCGCCCGCGGGCGCGCCGAGGACCCGTTGTTCAGGACAGGTCTCAGCGCACCACCCATGGCCATCAGGTCTAGGCCATAGGTGAAGTTGCGCCCCGACCCGGTGAGCACGATGGCCCGCACGTCGCGGTCGGCGTCCAGGTCGGCGAACACCTGCGGCATCTCGTCCCAGAACGCTGGTCCCATCGCGTTACCCTTGCCGGGCCCGATGAGCGTCACCTGCGCGACATGATCGGTGCGCTCGACGGTGACGGACTCGTACGTGTCTCCCATGGGAGGCACATTAACCAACGTCCGGAGGGCAGGAGCGAAGCGACCGGGGGATAGGCACGCAGGGCAGGAGCGAAGCGACCGGAAATGTGGGTTAAGGGGTTGCCGGGGCTGACTCAACCGGTGGAGCGGGCACGGCCGACGTGGTCGCGACGGCAGGTCCGGCCAGCACCTCGGACACGGTAGCGTCGGGTAGCTGAGCGCAGAGGCCCACCACCATCGGAAGCATGGTCTCGGCGCCCGTCACTTCGTTGCCGGGATCCTTGGCCTGTAGCGCCTGCTCGACGACTCCCTGCTGGGCCGCCGCGTCCATGGTGGCGAATTCCGAACATTTGGTGGTCGCGGGGTCCGGTCCGGCCGCTCCGGTGGTCGACGTGTCGCCTCCTTTAGAGGACCCACCACATGCGGTGGCGAGCGCGGCGACAAGGACGGCGATGGCGATTCGGGCATACACGGGAACCCACCCTATTGCCCAACCTTGCGCGGTGCGATTCGTCCCTCAACGGCTGGGTTACCAACGCATGTCGATCGGGGACGCGCTGCGGAATGAGCGACTAGCCAGCAGGACCCGATGGGCCGCCTACCGACCAACTCGCCAGCGCGGAGGCCACTGGCCGAGCACCGTGCACCCCATCGGGGCGCGACGACCTGACCAAGCAAACGCTAGCCGCGGCCCTGACCGTCACTCCTGTTCTTTGATCCACCGTTTTGCGAAGTTCAGGAACGCATCGTTCTCGTGGGGTGCGGCCACGGTGACGCGCACGCCATCGCGGCCGTAAGGCCGCACCAGGATGCGGTCGTTGGCGGCTTGCTCGACGAAATCGAGGGTCTTGTCCGCCAGCGGTAGCCAGACGAAATTGGCTTGTGACGGTGGCAGCTCAAAGCCGGCGTCGCGCAGTTCGGCGCTGACTCGGACCCGCTCGGCGACGACGGCGTCGGTGCGGGCAAGTAGCTCGTCGGCCGCGCCTAGACACGCGATGGCGGCGGCCTGACTGATGCTGGTGGCGGAGAACGGCACGTAGACCTTGCCGAGCGCCGTGATCACATCCGGGTCGCCCACTGCGTAGCCGACGCGCAGACCGGCCAGTCCGTAGGCCTTGGAGAAAGTCCTGAGCACCACGATATTGGGGTAAGCGCGGACAAGGCCGAGGCTGTCGGGCAGCATGCCGTCGCGGATGTACTCGACGTAGGCCTCGTCGACGGCGATCAGGATGTGGCTGGGCACCTTCTGGACGAACTCGGCCAGCTTGTCCGGGTCGACGACCGTGGATGTCGGATTGTTGGGATTGCAGACGAAGATCAGCCGGGTGCGGTCGGTGATGGCCGCCAGCATGGCGTCGAGGTCGAAGGTGTGCTCGGTGAGCGGGACGTGCACCGGGATGGCTCCGGCGGTGCGCACCTGCAGGGGATACACCTCGAAGCTGCGCCAGCCGTAGAGCACCTCGTCGCCGACACTGCAGGTGATCTGGATGAGCTGCTGGCACAGGCTGACCGACCCGCAGCCCGCAGCGATGTGCTCGGGTGCAAAGTCGGTGTGCTTGGCCAGATGATTCCGCAGCTCGATGTAGCCGTTGTCGGGGTAGCGGTTGATGGTGTCGGCGGCTTTGACGATCGCCGCGCGCACGCTGGGCAGGGGACCGTCGACCGTTTCGTTGCTGGCGATCTTGATGGCACCCGGGACCGTCTTGCCCGGCGTGTAGGCCGGCAGATCAGCGAGTTCGGGGCGTAGACGGGCAGGCACGGACACCAGTTTAGGGGTTCAGCGAATCGGCTTTGCGTTCCGCTCCCGCGGCTGTGTACTCTGTGCGATCGGTAGTTCAGGAGGCGTGCCAGAGTGGCCGAATGGGACTCACTGCTAATGAGTTGTCCGCCTTAAAGCGGACCGGAGGTTCAAATCCTCTCGCCTCCGCCACGGCCGGCGACCGTCTGCCGACAACTGAATAGACACTGCGCCCGTAGCTCAACGGATAGAGCATCTGACTACGGATCAGAAGGTTAGGGGTTCGAATCCCTTCGGGCGCACCA
>JBPPMS010000128.1:0-2315 GCA_051306175.1 Mycobacterium sp.
GCGGCAGCTGCAACGCCCCCGCGGACACCACCTCCACCGGCTGCAGCCGCAGCACCGTGATGGGCGCGGTGGGTTTGTCCCCCGGATTGCGCCGGTTGAGCCAGCCGTCCAGCTGCCAGCGCACCCGATCAGCGGTGGCATCCTCGGAAAGTGGCTCAGCGCAACGCCATACGCGGCTGAGCTCCTTGCCGTCTGCGGTGCCGGCGTGGATAGCCAGGCGGGCGCAGCCCACCCCGGTGGATTCCAGACTGCGGTGCAGCTCCGCAGCCAGCGTCCTACCCGCGAACGCCGCCGCATCGACCCGGTCGATGGGCGGATCGCAATGGAGGACCGCGTCGAGCTCAGGTGGCGGTTCCCGTCCCGACGGGCCGCGCATCGCCTCACCGCGCGCCATCCGGTGTGCACTGATCGCATCGGCACCGAACCGCGACGCCACATCGGTGCGCGACAGCGCCGCGAACTGCCCGATGGTACGGATTCCCATGCGCCACAACAGATCGGCCAGATCTTCGCGCCCCGGTGCGGAAAGGCTGGGCTCGGTGGCCAGCTGCCGGATCGACAACAGTGCCAGAAACGCCGCATCACCCCCCGGCTCGACGACTTTGCCCGCGCGGGCGGCATAGACGGCGGTGGGCAGCTGATCGGCGATACCGATCTGGCATTCCGCACCCGCAGCGGCGACAGCATCGACCAACCGCTCGGCGGCTGCCTGTTCGGAGCCGAAATAGCGCGCCGCACCCCGCACCGACAGCGCCAACAGCCCGGGACGCATCACCTCGGCGCGCGGCACCAGATCATCCACCGCGATGGTCACGCCCTCGAAGAACCGGGCATCCCTGGCCGGATCTGCGGTGACGACATGCAGTTGTGGGCAGCGGGCCTGCGATTCTCTCCTGCGCAGGCCACGCCGAACCCCCGCCGCACGGGCAGCCGACGAGCAGGCGATCACCCGGTTGGCGAGTGTCACCGCCACCGGGGCAGTGGCAGGCAGGCCTGCGGCCAGCGCAGCCGCTACTGCCGGCCAGTCCATGCACCAGATCGCCAAGACCCGCGAAGGCGCGTCGGCCATCTCAGCCCACCCTGGCCCGCCGGAGCCTGTCCCCCATCCCACTTCTTCCGCGGGCGCGCGTGTCCAGCTGCACCCGTGCGATTCGTCCGCACCCAGGGACCGGATTTCCGCCGCTGCACGCCGTCATCTCATAGCCGCGAACCCTGGCGTCCAGCCGGATCGACGCCCCTTGCCAATCGCCGCCCGCGACCAACAGAGTGCATCCCTTCTGGCGGGCGCGCGCCGTCACCACCCTGACCCTGCTTGGCGGTACCGCACGTCCGTGCAGGCCGAGCACCACCATGTCCATACCGTCCATCAAAATCGTGGCGACCTCGACGGGATCCGAACCCGGATCGGGGACCACCGCGAGCCGGCTCAGGTCCGCTCCCATCTCCACAGCAGCCAGCAGTCCGGCGTTCGGCAGGCCGACGAGGGCCACATGTCCGCCTCCCGCAGTCACCGCGGCGGCCATACTGAGCGGAAGTGAACGGGCTCCCGTGAGCACTCCCACCGTCCCCCTCGGCAACCCGTCAAGAAGGAGTTCAGCCAGCGATTCAGGTACCGGCAGCAAACCTTCCTCAGGCGCAAGGGTGTCCTGTTCGACCGCCTGACCCCGATGCGCCGAGCCCACCTTTCCCGAGACAGCAGCCATCTTGCGACGTAACTGTCGTAGCTGTTCAGTACGGTCCTGGGACTCCTGACCAGCGTGAAGCGCCGCCGTCACCACTCACCTCCCACCGTCGCCCGAACTGCTCCATTCGAAACTATGTTCGATAGTGCGAGTAAACACCCACCCCCTGACACCGTCAAGCGGCGCGGGACTTGAGATACCAGCGGTGTGCATGGTGCAGGCGGGGTCACTTTCGGCACATCCGCATCACAGTGCCGCTGCTAAATGTTGTCATTGACAAATGTCACTATTGGCTGATGCAATCAAAGGCGCCCCAGCCGAGACATCGACGGACGGAGATCGCGTGACACAGGATTCAATCCGGTCCCGGGGTTCCGCCCGGTCCCGGGCAGCAGCGCGACTCACCTACCTGACCCTGCGGCCGCTCAGCGCACTGCTCCCACCCGAACAGCCGTGGGCCCTGCGAATTTCCCGGCTTCTCGTGGCCACGATCATGAACACGCTCGGTCCGTCACTGGAGGGAGTCGACGTCGAGCACGTCGACGACACGCTGCCCGACGGTCGGCGCGTCATCGGTGAATGGGTCCGCGCACCCGGGACCCAATCCGACTCAGGCGCCATCTACTTCCTGCA
>JBPPMS010000129.1:0-3499 GCA_051306175.1 Mycobacterium sp.
AGCAGATTTGACCGGATCGACTCGTGGAACAGATGCCCATCCTGGGTAACCATGCCGACGGTTTTCTTCAATGACGCGAACGTCACGTCCCGCAGGTCGGCCCCGTTGAGCCGGATCGCACCCGATGCCGCGTCCGGATCCGACGGCGGATCAACGTCATACAGCCGCGCCAGCAGCGACGCGATCGTCGACTTTCCCGCCCCGGACGTCCCGACCAGCGCCACCACCTGTCCGGGCTTTGCGGTGAACGAAATACCGTGCAGCACTTCCTCGCCGCCACGATGATCGAGTTCGGCGACCTCCTCGAGGGAGGCGAGCGACACCTGATCAGCCGCCGGATACGAGAAGCGCACCTTGTCGAATTGCACTTCGACGGGACCACGTGGCACTGCCACCGCACCGGCGCGTTCGCGGATCAGCGGCACCAGGTCGAGCACTTCGAAGACCCGCTCAAAACTGACGAGTGCCGTCGCGACCTCGACGCGTGCGTTGGCCAGCGCCGTCAGCGGCGCATAGAGCCGGGTCAACAGCAGTGCCAGTGACACGATGGCGCCGGCCTGCAGCTGCCCACCGATCGCGAGCGCCCCGCCCAGCCCGTACACCACTGCCAACGCCAGTGCCGACATCAACGTCAGCGAATTCATGAACGTCGCCTGCAGCATCGCGGTGCGTACCCCGATATCGCGGACCCGACCGGCCCGCGCCCGGAACTCGCTGGACTCCGAGGCAGTATCGCCGAACAGCTTGACCAAGGTCGCTCCCGGTGCGGAGAACCGCTCGGTCATCTGCGTGTTCATGGTGGCGTTGTTGGCCGCAGCCTCGCGCGACAGACGGGCCATCGCGGCGCCGATCCGGCGGGACGGGATGACGAACATCGGCAGAATGACCAGCGTCAACAGCGTGATCTGCCACGAGATGCTCAACATCACCGCCAGGGTGAGCAGCAGGGTGACGACGTTGGCGACGACACCGGACAGGGTGTCCGAGAATGCGCGCTGGGCGCCCATCACGTCGTTGCCCAGCCGGCTGACCAATGCCCCGGTGCGGGTGCGGGTGAAGAACGCAACGGGCATGCGCTGCACATGATCGAACACAGCGGTGCGCAGATCGAGGATCAGACCCTCGCCGATCGTCGATGACAGCCAGCGGCTGACAAGGGACACCGCGGCCTCGGCCACCGCGACACCGGCGATGACCGTGGCCAGGACGACCACGACCCGGGCGTTGCCTGCGCCGGTGATCTCGTCGACGACGCGGCCGGCGAGCAGCGGCGTCGCGACCGTCAGTACCGCCCCGAGCACACTGATCCCGAGGAACACGCCGAGCCTGCGATGATGGCGGGCCGCAAATGCCCAGATGCGGCGGAGCAGACCGCTGTCTGCCAGTGCGTGCAGGTCACCGCCTCGCGCATGCGTCTGCCGGTACAGGGACTGCCGGGCCACTGTTTCCAAGGTCATGTACTCACCGTAGAACCTCAACGATCGTTGAGGTCAAACGCTTCCTGCGGAACGCCGTTGCGATCAGCGAATCAGTGACCGAGCCCCGCCAGCACGAGATCGACCGCGGCTGCGATCACCCCGTCCGAGGGTGCGGTGCCGAACATCAGACTGGGGCAGGCCACCACGCCGGTCAGCATCGACACCGCGGCGTCGAGTCGGTCGCCATCGTCGATGGCTTCTGTGAGCATCGCCCGAAGCGGTCCCTGCCCGTCCGAGTTGATCCTGTCGCGCAGTTGCGCCATCTCATCGGCCGACGCCCACTGCGCCATCACCGCGAGGACCTGATCCAGACGTAGCTCATCGACGGCCGTCCGGAACACCGTCAGTTCGGCGATCAGATCGGCACGCAACTCTCCGGTGGGTTCCAGATGCGGCATATCGCCCAGTGCGTCCAGCGCCATCATGATCAGTTCGAGACGCGACGGCCAGTGCGTGTACAGCGTGGTCTTGGAGTAGCCGGCGATCTCGGCGACATGAGCGTGGGTGAGCGCCTCGCAACCCTCGCGGGTCAGCACCTGCAGAGCGGCACGGGCGACGTCGGCACGGGTGCGTCCGACCCGAGCATCTTGGCCCGTATCAGCGGGTGTCACCGTCACCTCCCTGGCCTTTTCGGTCGTTCATCAACCGGACAGAAGTTACTTGATGAACAATTCGTCCATTAGTGGTAGAAAAATACAGAGATGAACGTTTAGACCACTACTGTACTGGTAATTCAGCTTCCGCGGCGGCACGTCAACGGCCGCGGCCCGGGCCTCATGGCCCTACCGGAAGGAATCCCATGCCCGCAATCCTCTTCGGCTCCATCAGCAGCCTTGCCGACACGTCTGAGCTGCAGCGACGCGCGTTCAACGAAGCGTTCGCGGCACACGGCCTGGACTGGACCTGGTCCCGCGACGACTACTCGTCGCTACTCGGGTCCAACGGCGGTAAAGATCGCATCGCCGACTACGCCGCGGAACGAGACGTCGAGGTGGACGCCGCGGAGCTGCACGCCACCAAGTCCCTGATCTTCCAGGAACTTCTCATCACGTCCGGCGTGTCACCCCGCGCCGGCGTCCTCGACATCGTGGAACTCGCCAAGGGCGAGGGCTTTTCGCTGGGATTCGTCACCACCACCTCTGCCGAGAACGTCGCCGCGCTGCTGTCCGCGCTGTCTCCCGACATCAGCGCCGACACCTTCGACATCGTCGTCGACAAGTCCGCGGTCAGCGATCTGAAGCCCGATCCCGCGGCGTACCTGTACGCCCTCGAGCAGCTCGGCGAGAACGCCGCCGATGCCGTCGCCATCGAGGACAACGTCGGCGGTGTCGCTGCCGCCCACGCGGCGGGGATCGCGTGCATCGCCTTCCCCAATCAGAACACCGTGGACAGTGACTTCAGCTCAGCTGCCACCACGGTTGACGCGCTCGATGCGGACACCGTCCTCGCTTTGGTCAAGGAGACCGCATGAGCACGATGCAAGCCCGGGTGACCAAGGATGACAGCGCCTTTCACGTCGAAGGCTACGAGACCATCGAGTACGACCTGATCTACGCCGACGGCATCTTCGACACCGCGCAGACGGCGCTCGCCGACAGCTACCGCACCTACGGCCGCACGCTGATGGTCATCGACGAGTCCGTGTACGCCCTGTACGGCGAGAAGATCCACGCCTACTTCGACCACCATCAGCTCGCCCTCACCGTGGTTGCGATCCAGATCAGGGAGACCGCCAAATCGCTCGAGACGTTCGAGCGGATCGTCGGGGAATTCGACGCGTTCGGCTTGGTCCGCACCGAACCCGTTCTCGTCGTGGGCGGCGGTCTGACGACCGACGTCGCGGGCTACGCCTGCGCCAGCTACCGGCGCAACACCCCGTATATCCGCATCCCCACCACGCTCATCGGACTGATCGATGCCAGCGTCTCCATCAAGGTGGCCGTCAACTACGGCAAGCACAAGAACCGCCTCGGCGCGTACCACGCGTCCCAGAAGGTCTTCCTCGACTTCGCCTTCCTGGG
>JBPPMS010000130.1:0-27665 GCA_051306175.1 Mycobacterium sp.
CGCGGCGTCGTACATCTTCCAGAACTTCTCGTCTACTTCGAACAGGAAGATCGCGATCACGACGGCGATGACAAGCAGTACGCCGAGCACGATCGACAGCATCGCGGCGGGGCTGATCTTCGCTGGCTCGCGGGCCGCGGCGTGCCGCCCGGCCATTCTGGCGACCGGCGAGCGCACCGTTCTGCCGGTATCAGCTTCCGGCAGGTCCATGTGGTGTTCAAGCGCACGGGCGAAGTCGATGCAGCGTTCGAACCGCTCTTCGGGCTCCTTGGCCATCGCCTTGACCAGAGCGCCGTCCATCCCGGCTAACTCGGGCTTGCGGGCACCGATCTTCGGTGGCGCGGCGGTGAGGTGCTGGCTGATCACCACGGCGGGATTGGAGTGCGCGAACGGCGGGAAGCCCGTCAAGAGCTGATACGCCGTCGCGGCCAACGCGTACTGATCAGCGCGTCCGTCGAGCGGGTTGCCCATCAGCTGCTCGGGCGCGGCATAGGCGACGGTGCCGACCGTCATATTCGTCGCTGTCAGCTTGCTGGCGTCGTCAACCCGCCGCGCAATTCCGAAGTCCGCCAACAGAACCCGACGCTCTCCGGTGGCCGGGTGAGCGATCAGGATGTTGGCCGGCTTTACGTCGCGATGCAGCAGGTCACGCTGGTGGGCATAGTCGAGTGCTTCGGCGACCGCAGTGACGATCTCGAGCACCTCCGTCTGCGGCAGCCCGTCGGGACTGCGGTCCAGTAGCTCTGCGGCGTCGGTGCCTTCGACGAAATCCATCGAGATCCACAGCTGGCCGTCGAATTCGCCACGGTCGTGCACCCCGACGATGTGCGGATGCCACAGCCCGCCTGCGATGTCGGCCTCGCGCTCGAAGCGCTCGCGGTACTCCGCGTCCTCGGTGACAGCGGTACCCAGGACCTTCAGCGCGTCCTGGCGTGGCAATCGCGGGTGCTGAGCGAGGTACACCTCGCCCATGCCTCCGGCGCCCAAGAGCCGCACGATCGTGTAACCGGCGAAAGTCTCACCGTCGGCTAGCGGCATGCGCGAATCCTACGACAGCCGCTGTCATTCGGTGTCGCCGCAGCTCCGCGGTCTGTTCCGGCGGTGGTAATGGGTGCTGACGCAGCGCGCTTCACGGGGCGGCAACAGTACCGGTCTCGACAGTAATGGCCGTGACGAGCGTCGCGGCGCGTGGCGAGGTGAATACGTCCTCGAGCTGCAGCGGTGCACCGTCAGGGCCGGACAACGGGACCCTCCAGTTCGGGTATTCGTCGGTGGTGCCGGGCTGGTTCTGGGTGCGCCGATCCCCCACCGCGTCGACCAGGGACAGCGCCACCAGGCGCGACGGCGTGCGGCCCAGATACCGGTGCAGCGCCAGAATGACGTGTTCCTCGCCGGGGTCGTCGCCCTCGAGCAGTCCGAGGCGGCGCAGCTCGTCGATCCAGGCCGCCCGCTCGGCCACGTCGTCGGCCAACTCGTCAGCCAGAGGCCTGGTGAGCAACCCGAGCGAATCACGCAGCTTCACATGCTCTCCCGCGAGATATCCGGCGGTCGGCGGCAGATCGTGCGTGGTCACCGAGGACAGGCAGTATTCGCGCCAGCGCTCGGCAGGCAACGGCGCACTGTGGCTCCAGGAACGTTCGAGTTCGAACCACAGGATCGAAGTGCCCAGAATGCCCCGATCACGCAGGTAGTCACGCACCCATGGCTCCACAGTCCCGAGGTCCTCGCCGACGACGACGGCCCCGGCCCGCTGCGCCTCGAGGGCCACGATTCCGATCATGGCTTCGTGGTTGTAGCGCACGTAGGTGCCCTCGGTGGGAGGGGCTCCCCTGGGGATCCACCATAGCCGGAAGAGCCCGATGATGTGGTCGATGCGAACGCCCCCCGCATGTCGCAGGATCGCCTGAATCAGCGCCCGAAACGGTTCGTAGGCCTGTTCCTCCAACCGGTCGGGGCGCCACGGCGGCTGGGACCAGTCCTGGCCGAGCTGGTTGAACTCGTCCGGGGGAGCACCTGCGGTGACGCCGAGAGCCAACACCTCCTGCAGTGCCCACGCGTCCGCCCCGTTGGGGTGCACCCCGACCGCAAGGTCATGCATGATGCCCAGCACCATCCCCGACTGGACCGCCTGCGCCTGCGCGGCGGTGAGCTGGTCGTCCAACTGCCACTGCAGCCACCGGTGGAAGTCGACGTCCTTGGCGTTCTTCGCGACGAACTCGGCGACGCCGTCGGCATCGGGGTGACGGTAGGGCTCGGGCCACTCGTGCCAGTCGTTTCCGTACTTATCGGCCATCGCGCACCAGGTGGCGAAATCGTCCAGCGCCTTGCCCTGCCTGGCGCGGAATCCGGCGAACGCCAGCTCCCGCCCCGCCGAGCGGCGCACCTGGTAGACCAACTTCAGCGCCTTGCGCTTGGCAGCCCAAACGCGGTTGCGCTCGATCGCGTCGACACGCTCGACTTTCGACAGTAGTTCGGACTTGAGTTTGCGCACCCGACTGCGCTTCTCCAGCTCGCCGTACTCCTGGATCGCTTCCACCCGCAGATAGATCGGGTTGACGAAGCGCCTCGAGGTGGGCAGGTACGGCGACGGTTCCATCGGGGCGGTCGGCGCGGCCGCATGCAGCGGGTTGACGAGCAGATAGCCCGCCCCGTACTGCGAGCCCGACCACACCGCCAGGTCCGTCAGATCGGTGAGATCGCCGATGCCCCAGGACTTCTTGGAACGCACGCTGTAGATCTGGGTGGCCAGCCCCCAGGTGCGCCGCGCGCCCATGCGGGCGGGCAGACCCAACCAATCCGGCGACACGATGACGGCGGTCTCTGTCTGGTCGTCGCCCGCCCGGACGAACAGTCGGTGATATCCGAGCGGTAAATCCGGCGGCAAGGCGAAGGTGGCTTCACCGACCAGTCGGCCGTCCAGGTCGTACGGCGCAGTGGAGTTCTCCAGCTGACGCAGCCCCGCGCGAACCGAACCGTCCTCCAGTCGAATCCAACCCTGGACGGGATGGCCGTGGGTGACGTGGACCCAGAACGTGGCTTCGGCACCGCTGCGCGCGACGATGGTCGGGGGGAGTGTGCGCGACCAGTACGCGCGATCGCGGACGGCGAGCGCGTCCTTGCGCTCGGACGTCGTGGCCGCGGGCACCCCGAGCGCGGCGAGCACCGCGACGAGCGTGGTCGCGGGAACAGCGATCCTGCGCCCGGTCCAGTCGTCATAGGCGGTGGCGACGCCGAATCTCGCGGCCAGCTCGACCAGCGCCGGATCCACGGGGGTCTCCGTTTCCACAGCAGTCATGGTGCAATCCTGTCGAAGGGGACGCTGCCGCGCTGGATGAGCGTCATCCGCGCGGATGTGAGCAGCAGAAGATCACACGTCGCGGCCCAACAGGTCCTCGACTGTGTCACGGCGCACGACCAGCTTGCTGGTCCCAAGCGAGCAGAACACAACAGGGACACGTCGGGCACCGTTGTACTGGTTGGACATCGTGTACGTGTATGCCCCCGTCACCGGTACCGCAATCAGGTCACCCACAGCGGGATCCTGCAGCGGGACGCCAGTTACCAGTTCGTCACCCGCCTCGCAGTGGCGACCCACCACGGTCACCGTCGAGACGCAGCACCGGGCTGTGGTCGACGCGTCGGATCGCCTCACGCGCGTCCTCGGGTGCCAGCCCGAACTTCGATCCTGAGTGTCCGGTGGCCTGCGAGGCGTGGGTCGCAGCCTGCACGCCGGGTATGACGCGGACCAGGCACGGCTGCTGCGTCCCCGCGGGCACGATGCGTTCCAGGCGGTCGATGTCGTCGAAGTTGTCCACCACGACCAGACCGACTCCGCGGCGCACGGCCAGCTCGATCTCCTCGTCGGTTTTGGCGTTGCCGTGCAGCACCAGCCGCGCCGGATCGGCTCCGGCCGCGACCGCTGTGACGATCTCGCCGAATCCCGCGACGTCAAGATGCAGGCCCTCCTCGCTCATCACCCGCTGTACCGCGGTGCACGGGAACGACTTCGACGCGAACGCGACGTCAGTACGCGGCCAGCGGCTGCGGAACACGGACAGGTAGGCGGCGCCCTGTCGGCGCAACGCATCCTCGGACACCACGATCACCGGAGTTCCGAACTCAGCGACGATGTCGTCGAGCCTGCACCCGCCGACCATCAGGGTGCCGTCGGCGTCGAGTGTGGCACCGCGGGGGAAGAGGGCCAGGAGTTCGGCCAGGGTGGCAGTCATGCTGACCACTGTGCCGCAGCGGCCGATTCGGATCAGACGTTCGGACTACGCAACACTGGATCGCGATGCCCGGTGACCAGTTGCCCGATCAGCGGGACCGACGGGCCCGGCTCGCAGTCTCCGCGCTGTTTTTGACCAACGGCGCCCTCTTCGCCAACCTGTTGCCGCGTTACCCCGAGATCAAGGCCGATCTGGGCGCCTCGAACACGGCTTTCGGGTTGGGGGTCGCGGCGTTCTCTGCCGGAGCGCTGGTCTCGGGTCCTGCCGCGGGTGTGCTGATCCGCAGGTTCGGTTCGGCTCGGGTGGCGGTGCTCACGGCATTGGTGCTGGCGGCGTTCACGTTCGTCGCGGCGGTGGTACCGACGGTGCCGCTGTTCGCAGCAGCACTGTTCGTCGCAGGCGCTGCCGACTCGGTCACCGACGTCGGGCAGAACGCGCAAGGCCTGCGCGTCCAGCGCAATTACGGCCGCTCAGTCCTCAATTCGTTTCATGCCGTCTGGTCGTTGGGGGCCATCCTCGGCGGTTTGATGGGTGCGGCCGCCCTCGGCCTCGACGTCCCGCGAGCTGCTCAACTCGGCGCGTCCTCCGCTCTATTCGCACTGGTCTGCGTGGGCGTCTTCCACTTCCTGCTGGCCGGCCCCGACCACGCGGAGCCCCACGCTCCCGCGCTGGCCGCCGACACGTCGACCGGCCGGGCTGGGTTCGGCGTATATGCGGTGCTCGCAGCGCTGGGGTTGATCGCGGTGTCAGGTGCGGCGGCTGAGGACGCCGGGTCGTCGTGGGCGACCCTCTATCTGCACGGCGATCTCGGGGCGCCTGCGGCGGTGGCCGCGTTCGGCGTCATCGCCCTCGCCGGTTTCCAGTTCGTCGGAAGGCTGCTGGGCGATCGGTTGGTCGACCGATTCGGGCAGCGCACCGTGGCGCGGGTCGGTGCGCTGATCGCCGCCGCTGGAATGGCCACCGCGCTGGCCTTTCCTACCGTCCCCGGCACGATCGCCGGTTTCGCCGCGGCCGGATTCGGCGTCGCCACCTTGGTTCCCGCCGCGATGCGCTCCGCCGATGAACTTCCCGGCCTCAATCCCGGCACTGGTTTGACGATGGTGACGTGGTTGATGCGATTCGGATTCCTGCTGTCGCCACCGGTGGTCGGCGTGCTTGCTGACGCCGCTGGGCTGCGCGTCGCGCTGCTGACAGTGCCTGCAGCTGCGGTAGCGGTTATCCTGCTGGCCGGGGTGTTGTCCGGTACCCGCCGAAATTGATTTGCGCACCACGCTGTCGATGCAAGACGGCACAATTAACCCAACCCGGCCGTACCCGCCACCTTTGGCACCACGGCCCCGCTCGCCCCGGGAGGCGCCCCCATGACCGATCCGAATCGCACCCTCGTCGCGGTCCTGCTCGATCGTTCCGGCTCGATGTCCGCGGTCACGGATGACGCCGAAGGCGGCTTCGCCACCTTCATCGCCGCACAGCGCGCACAGCCCGGCGACATCGCGGTCACCCTGGCGCAGTTCGACACCGTCTACGAGGTCGTGTACTCCAACCGGCCGGTCGCCGACGTGCCCGCGCTGCGCTTGGTACCCCGCGGAGGTACCGCGCTGTACGACGGAATCGGCCGTCTCGTCACCGACATCGGCGGCCAGCTCTCGGCGACCGAGGAGGCGCAGCGGCCGGGGAAAGTGATCGTCGTGGTGGTGACGGACGGACACGAGAACTCTAGCCGGGAGTGGACGCACGCCGCCGTCACCGCCGCGATCAAGCGCCAGGAGCAGACCTACGCCTGGGAGTTTCTGTTCCTCGGCGCCAACATGGACGCGGTCGCCATCGGCTCGTCGCTGGGCATCGCCGCCGATCGTTCGATCACCTGGAACACCAGCAGCGCCGGCGTCGCAGGTGCGTTCGACGCCGCCGCCGAGCTGACGTCGCGGATCAATGCGGCGCCTGCGGGACGCCGAGCGGAGGGATTCTCCGACGCCAATCGCGATGCGGCAGCGGCGCGGTAACCGCCGGCGGGCAGAGACCGGCTTTGTGTTGGTGCTGTTGCGCTGGACCTGGTGATCTGACGGGGAGAATCGAGGTGTTACTGGCCCGCTTCTTCAGCCCTTGACTACCTGGGTTCCGCCCGCCAGCTCATCGTGCTTGCCCTGCTTGGTCGGGCTGTTGCTGATCGTCACGGCGATGTAGATGTAGGCGGCGATCGCGAGAATCCACCCCACGAACGGGATCACACCCAGCAACATGAACGAGTTGCGGATAGCGGACTGCTGCAACGTGGGCCTGGGCGCGCCCACCGGACCGTGCACGCTGAGGCCGAGGATCTTCTTGCCAAGCGTCCAGCCCTGAGTGACTTCCATCGCCACGAAGTAGACGAAGAGCAGCACACCGGATAGCAGTCCGCCGCCGTACATGAAGTAATTCCCGAGGAGCAGGAAGCCGAGGATGCTGGCGATGACGGAGATGATGATGCCGTCGATGACCCTGGCGCCAAATCGGATTCCCACGTCTCCCGGCACGCCGCCGGCTCCTGGCGGCCCGTAACCACCCGGTTGAGGATAGCTATCTTGCGGGTAGTTGGGGTCGTAGTTTCCGCTGGTCATGAAGTGTCGCCTCCTGGCAGGTTAGGTACCCGTAATCTACCGCGCCCACCTGTCGTTGTGATCGATTCGGTGCGCGTCGAGCGGAACACATCGTTAGCGTTAGCGGACGGTGTGGAGACAGCGACTCAGACACAGACAACGCGGCCACCGTCGGTGGCCGCGTTGTGTGTTGTTGCTGGCGATTACCAGCGCCAGCGCTTGGCTTTCGCGTTGGTGGTGTCAGCCAACTCAAGCCCACGCAAGCGGGCTTCGTAGGCCAGTTCGGCGCCACGGGCTTTGGTTAGGTCCGCGAGATCGACGCTACGGTGCTTGGCGACATCGGCGAGATCCGAGCCACGGTCTTTAGCGACTTCGGCGAGGTCCGCACCTCGGTCCTTGGCGACCTCGGCCCAGTCTGCACTGCGTTCCTTGGCGGCCTCGGCCAGCGCCGCTACCCGAGGCTTGGCCGCCTCCGCCAGCTCCGTGGTGCGCTCGCCCGCGACGTGCGCCAGTTCGCGGCTGCGCTCGGCGCCGAGTGCCAACCCGTGGCCGATCTTCTCGGCCAGGACACTGTCGGTCAACGTGCCACTGGAACTCCCCGAAGGAAGAGACGAGGACACCCGGTCGCCGAGCTTGCGGGCCGCCCGCCGTCCCCGCCAGCCCAGAGAAGGTTTGCCCGCGGTGTCGGCCGAAGCGATGATCAAGCCGCCGAGCAAACTCAGATCGGTCAGAAAGCCCCTGCGCGCCTCTGCCTTTCGCTCTGGATCGACTTCGGTCCAGAACATGTGCGCACCCAGATTGCCGGGGACGACGGTGAAGGCAAGCGCCGCTGAGGCCAGGCGCGGAAACTTACCGGTAGCCAGAAGCACCCCGCCGCCGATCTGAACACCCGCGGTGATGCGCGCAAAGGTGATGGGGTCGGTGGGGACATTGGACCCCACCGGATCGGGCAGCTTCTGTAGTCCGTCGATCGACGGCTGGGCGGCGTGAGCCGCTGGCTTCGGATTGCGCAGCGTTTCGACCCCTTGGCCGATGAACGCCGCTGACAGTAGAGGACGGGCGATTCTTCTTACCAACATGGACGGGGGTTTCCCCGGCGGTTCACAATGCAAACCCGGACGAAAACCTGCGTGTTCGCGGGCTAACCGTCAGTCGTCCGGATCCTTCGGACCGCCGCGTAACGCCAAGGGCGTGACGAGCCAGAACAATACGAGTGCCAACGCCGCGGTTGCACCTGCGATCCACGCCAGTTTCGGCCCCGACACCGCGTCAAAAACGAGGATGGCGACACCCGTCATCGCGGCGCCGAGGAACACCAGACCGGTCAGGGCGAAGAAATGCGACGTCTTGACCAGCACGCCCAGTCGATGCCGACGGAACAGCAGCCGATGTAGGCCGACGGGTGCGGTCAGCAACACTGTGGACATGATCGAGCAGGACACTGTCACCAAATAGATCACACGCATCGTCGTGCCCAGTTCGGGAAAGCGCGCCTGGAATGGCAGGGTCAACAGAAAACCGGTGAGCAACTGCACGCCGGTCTGAACCACCCGTAGTTCCTGCAGCAGACTCGACCAGTTCCGGTCCAACCGTTCGACATCCGTCTCCGAACGGGCGCGGAGGTTGCGCTGTTCATCGTGACCCACGTCGTCGACGTCCATGGCGGGATTGTGTCAACTGGACCGTGGCTGGGCAGGTGAATTGTGCGACAGAGCCCATGGCACGGTGCTCGACGTGCGAGGGCGTCGAATACGGTCGGGCTGTGCAGCACTCGTGGCAGCGTCTCGGCGAGGGCATCCACCGCTGTCGGCTGCCATTCTTGGACGTCACCATTGGTGTGGTGGCAGGCAGGTCGGGTGTGGTGCTGATCGACAGCGGGTCCACCCGCGACGAGGGCTTACAACTGGCCGCGGACGTGTCTGCCCTGACGGAGTCGACAGTGTCGCACGTCGTGCTGACCCATCAGCACTTCGACCACGTGCTCGGAACATCGGCGTTCCCCGAGGTCCACTTGTATGCCGCCCCGGGTGTCGCCGAAGCGATGACGACGGGCACAGCACAGATGGCCGCCGACGCCGTCGCCTACGGTGTAAACGCCGCAGACGCGGCGATCGCGGTTGCGGGCCTGCGCCGACCGGGCCGCACCGTCGACGACGCCGCAACCATCGACCTGGGTGATCGACACCTCGACGTTCTCCACATCGGGCGGGGCCATACTCGCAACGACCTCGTGGTGGTGGTCGACGACGGCACGTCACGAGTGGTGTTCTGCGGTGATCTCGTCGAGGAGTCGGCGGATCCGAACATCGACGACGACTCCGACCTGACGGCCTGGCCCGACACCCTGGAACGCCTCATCGACCTCGGCGGTGCAACCGCGGTGTACGTCCCCGGTCACGGGGCGGTGGTCGACGCGGAGTTCGTCGCGCGCCAACGGGACTGGCTGCGCGACCGGTTGTGACGAGCCGGGTGGCCCCTCGAACAGCCGGGGTCACCACCCTGTGGTCAACACCCGGTCCAGTGCGTCGACGAAGAAGTCGGCCGACGAGAGCGAGATACACATCGGCGGTTTCATCTTCAGCACACAGTTGTGATCTCCGGTCGGCTGCACGACGACGCCCAGTTCGCGCATCCGCTCGCAGATGGCCGCGGTCTCGGTGACCGCGGGTTCCAACGTCTCGCGGTCACGGACCAGTTCCACGCCCATGTAGAGGCCACTTCCATGCACCGCACCGATGATCGGATGGCGGTCGGCCAGGGCGGTCAACCGGGTCCGCAGATGCTCGCCGACACGTAAAGCGTTGTCCTGCAGCTTCTCCCGCTCGATGATGTCGAGCACGGTCAAGCCGACGACGCTCGAGACCGGGCTGCCGCCCGCCGAGGAGAAGAAATAGCCCTGACTGCGGTAAGCCTCGGCGATGGCCTTGGTGGTGATCACCGCGCCCAGCGGCTGGCCGTTGCCCATCGCCTTGGCGACGGTGACGATGTCGGGCACCACCTGCTGCTGCTGGAATCCCCAGAACCAGCGGCCCAGCCTTCCGTAGCCCACCTGCACCTCGTCGGCGATCGTCACCCCGCCGACTCCGCGCACCGCACTGTACACCTGATCGAGATAGCCCGCGGGCAACTCGACTCCACCTGCGTTGCCGTAGAAAGGCTCGCAGATGAACGCCGCAGGCGGAGAACCCTGCGCGGCAAGCTGTTCGATAATGTCCACCGCTTCCGGTCCGTAGCGGGCGGCGTGTTCACCACGATGATCGCCGCGATAGCTGTTGGGCGAAGGCACGGTGGTGACCCAGTTCGGCCTGGTGCTCAGCGCATTCGGGTTGTCGGCCACCGAGGTCGAGATGGCATCGGTGGCGTAGGTCCATCCGTGGTAGGCCTCACGCACCGCGACGACCGTCGATCGTCCGGTGGCGGCGAAGGCCAGCCGGAGGGCGAGATCCACGGCCTCCGACCCGGAATTGACCAGGAAGACGGTGTCCAGCGGATCGGGCAGCAGCGCAGCGAGCCGTTCGGAGAAGGTCGCCACACTGGCGTAGTTGAAGCGGGAATTGGTGTTGAGGCGACGCCACTGCCTGGCCGCCGCCTCGGCCAGAGCGGGATGCCCGTGGCCCGCGACGGCGACGTTGTTGACCATGTCGAGATAGCTGCGCCCGTCAGTCGCGACCAGGAACTCTCGCCAGCCCCGTTCGATGCGCGGAGGCGCCGAGTAGTACATCTCCTGGACGTTCGCGAACGCAGCGGCCCGCCGCCCCAGCAGTGCGGCGGGCGTTTCGGCCGCCCCGCCGCCCGTTGCGAGCCCGAGCAATGTGCGTGGGTCGCGCACCTGGGCGAGCCAGCCCGGCGCGTACTCAGACCGCACGAACGCGGGTACCTCCTCGGACCGGGTCGACACCTGGATCCACAGTCGGCCGATAGTCGCGGTTCCGAGCTCGTCACCGCACAGCACCACCGCGCCGACACGCAGATCCGTGCCGACAGCCAGCGAATCCCCCTGCACGCGAACAGTTCCCATCGCAGTCCGAACTGCGACTTCCGTCGGCCCCTCCGCCACGATCGTGCCTGCCAGGGGCGCCTCCACCCGATGGGTGCCTGCCAGCCACACGTCGACCCCCGTGGCGACCGTTGCAGGCGACTCCGGGCTCAGGGGCACCGATCGCGACAGTCGCGCACTGCCGAAGTCCGTCGTCACGGCTACCGCACCGTCGTCCAACAACGCACGGGCCAGGCGGTTCTCGCAATCGCTGCTGGTCCACACCCCGTCGTCCAGCCCGTCGGCCTCCACGGACAGGTCCAACAACGCCACCGCGGCCGGGTCGAGGGCACCCAGCAGAGGCGCGCCGGGCTCGGCGTGGTCGCGGTCGGATGACGCGACACCGAGCACGCTGCGGAACAGTGCCGTCATCACGTCACTGGGCACCGACGTGGCGCGCTCGAAGATCAACCACTCCCACTCCAACGCGTCTGTGACATAGGAGTTGTCCCCGTCGATGGCCGCCTGCTGGTGCCCACTGACCACCAGCGTCGCGGCGCGCAGCACCACCAGCGGCCAGAGCGCGGTGATCTCAGCGTCGGTCAGCGGCCAAACGCGGTGAAAGGCGACCAGCGCGGGCCGTGCTGCCGCAGGCTCACCGCCTTCGTGGCGCAGTACCGACGACAGGGTGATGGCGAGTTCGGCGACCGCCCAGGAGTTGGTCAGATCACCGAAATCGATGATACCGTCCGGGATTCCGTCGACTCCGCACACGACGTTGTCGTCGGTGATATCGCAGTGGATCACCTGCCTGCGCAAATCGTCGGAGAGCAAAGTGACCGTCTGCCACGCCTCGGCGACCGCAGTCTCCACGGCCTCCCGTCGCCCCACGTCCCTGACGTAGGGCGCCAGCAGCTCGACGGTTCGGTCCGCGTGGCGAAGGTCCCACTGCAGGATCCGGTCGACGCCGGGATGGGTGAAATCGGCCAATGCCCGCACCGCGAGACCCGAAACGGTACCCAGGCCCGCGATGCGGGTGGCGGACAGATAGTGCGTCCCGCTCAGCGTCCCGCCGGACAGGTATCGGATGATTCTGGCGTACAGAACGCCGCTGTCCCCGGGAATTTCGGCGATCTGACGGTGGCCCGGCATGTCGAGGGTGGTGGCGGTGCGTAGCTGCGGTGAACCGTCGGCGATGTGGCGCGCCGCTTCGTGTTGCGCTTGCAGCTCGAGTAGGGAAAACGCCGGATTGGCGACCTTGAGGACACCGACGGGGTGCCCTGTCGGGTCGTGCAGTAAGAAGTTGGCGTCCTGCTGGCTGCCCAAAGGGTGCGCTGACACCTCGACGCCGAACCGGTCCAACGCGACGGAAGCGGCGCCGGCCTGCGTCATCGCAGGCGCCGGAAGTTCGGATGCCGCAAAGAAGTCGAACAGTGTCATCGAGTCCTCGTCTCCACCGGTGCCGCCCCCAGCAGTTGAATTATCCCGGGTCCACCCGCACCGGACAGCCGGTCGCCAGACTCGCTTGGCCGTTAGCGCGGCGTTACCGTGACGCTATGCGTGCACTCATCGTCGTCGACGTGCAGAACGATTTCTGTGAGGGCGGGTCGCTGGCCGTCACCGGTGGCGCCGAGGTGGCGCGGGCGTTGAGCCGGTATCTGGCCGAGCGACACGGCTACGCCCATGTGGTGGCCACGAAGGACTATCACATCGATCCCGGCAGCCACATTTCCGATCACCCCGACTTCGTCCACTCATGGCCGCGGCACTGCGTGCTCGGCGCCGAGGGTGCCGATTTCCACCCCGACCTCGACACCTCCGCGGTCGAAGCCGTCTTTCACAAAGGTGCCTATGAGGCCGCGTACAGCGGTTTCGAGGGTGGTCATCAGGCCACCGGGGAGCCGCTGCTGGACTGGCTGCGCTCCCGCGGTGTGGACCAAGTGGACGTCGTGGGCATCGCCACGGACTACTGCGTGCTGGCCACCGCACGCGACGCCGCGCGGGCGGGCCTGAAAACCCGCGTGCTGGGCGACCTGATCGCGGGTGTCGCCGATCAGTCCTCAGCCGCAGCCCTCGACGAGTTGCGGGCGCTCGGAGTGGAAGTGATCGACTCCGTTTCAGCATGAATACGCGCTGCACCGCAGGAGGGACGCTACGGTGGCGCGATGACGCTGTCGCCCGCGGCAGCTCGTCTCCACCGCGATCTCGACATCGTGGTCGCCACCTCCGTCGCACGTAATTTGGCCATCGAGGTGACGATGGACGCGGCGCGCGAGGTAGTGATATCGGTCCCACGTTCATCAGGTCCAACCTTGTTCAAACCGTCAGGTGGCGGTCCGCCTGCGTTGGATGACGGTCCCGATTCCGATGAGTAGCAGACTGGCCACCAGGATCGCCGTAGCCAACACGTTGATCTGCGGCGGGATCGCCGCCTTGACCGACGCGTTGACGTACAGCGGATAGGTGAGAGTGGAGCCGCTGACGAAGTAGGTGACGATGAAGTCGTCCAGCGACAGCGCAAAAGACAGCATAGCTGCCGCCGCGATACCTGGAACAATCAGCGGCAGCGTCACTTTGAAGAACGTCCGCGTGGCGCTGGCGCCCAGATCCATGGACGCGTCCTCCAGCGTCCAGTCGAAGCCGCGGACCCTGGCCCGCACCGTCATCGCGATGAAGCTGATCTCGAAGGCGATGTGGGCGATCAGGATCGTGGCGTAGCCGGTGGCCCACCCGAAATCCAGGAACAGCACCAGCAGTGACGCACCCATGACCACCTCAGGGGCCGTCAGGGGCAGCACCAGAAAGGCATCTACCGCCTTGTAACCCCGAAAGCGTTGTCGGACAAGCGCAATGGCTAGAGGCACGCCCAGCAGTAGTGCGATGCCGGTGGACACCGCGGCCACATTCAGGCTCATCACCAACGCATTGGTGAGCGCCGGGTACTTGAACGGGTCCGCCCAGTTGTCCAGGGTGAATCCCTGCCAGGTGAAGTTGAACTTGCCCTTGGGGGCGTTGAACGAGAAGAGGATGATGACGAAGATCGGAAGGAACAGATAGAACAGCACCAGCCCGGCGACCACCCGCAGAACGACGTCGCCGATCTTGACTCTGCTCGGCAGCGGCACCTTCGGCTTTTCGTAGCCGAGCCCCGCGTGGGCCTCAACGATCCGATCCTGGATGGTCATACGAGGTCCTCGGTTCCCAACGCTTTGGTGTACAGCAGCACGCCGACCAGGATGAACGCCATCAGAACGAAGCTCAGCGCGGCGGCGGCCGGATAGTCCTTCACCACGAGGAACTGTTGTTGAATGACGTTGCCGATCATGGTCGTCTGCGTGCTGCCGAGGTACTCCGCATTGATGAAATCCCCCACAGAGGGGATGAAGACAAGCATGCTGCCCGCCAGCACACCGGGCATAGCCAGCGGCAGGATCACTTTTCCGAACGTCCGACTATTGGCGGAGTAGAGGTCGCGGCAGGCCTCCAGTAGGCGCGGGTCGATTTTCTCCAAGCTGACGTAGAGCGGCAGAATCATGAAGATGATCCAGTTGTAGGTGAGCCCACCGATCACCGCCCAGCTGGTGGACAGCAGCCTGCCCTCACTGGGGAGCAGCCCGATGGTGTCAAGCATGCTCACCACCCAGCCATCGTCGGCCAGAATCGTCTTCCAGGCCAACGTGCGGATCAGGAAGGTGATGAAGAACGGCAGGATCACCAGACCCAGCAGTACGTTCTTGTAACGGCCCGCCTTGAACGCGATGACGTACGCCAGCGGGAAAGCGAGCAGCAGACACAACGCCGTCGCGGCCAGCCCGTAGCCGAAGGACCGAAGAATCTGATCCTGGTACCGGGACAAGGCCTCTGAATAGTTGCTCCATTGCCACGAGAAGGTCAGCGTCGGCAAGTAGATCGACCCACCTGACGTTGACAGCGACGTCGTCAACAACGAGAAGAACGGGACGACGAAGAACACGAACAGGTACCCCAGGCCCGGCAGGATCATCAAATAGGGCGCGACTTTGCTGCGTCGTCTCCCGCTGCTGGCTACGCCAGCCACTACCGAAGCCTCAGCCGCCGGTGACGGCGGCGTAGGCCGCGTTGTATTCCTGCAGCTGCTCGTCGGTGAGCGCCGGCCAGCCCTCGATCCGAGCCAAAATGTCAGCGGGTGGGATGATCAGCGGGTTGCTCGCCGACTCGGGATCGACCTTCGCCAGTTCGTCCTCCATGTCCGAGAGAACGGGAATGTACTGGATGAAGGAAACCAACTTGGCGTAGTTCGCCCGGTCGTAGAGGTAGTCGATCCACTGCTCGGCCATGTCCTGGTGCCTTGTGGTGTAAGGGATCACCATGTTGTCGACGAACGAGGTGCCGCCGGACTCGGGGACGATGAACTTGATGTCGGGATTGTCGGCCTGCAGCTGCACCACGTCGCCCGAATAGGCCTGGGAGACAATGAGGTTGCCTGAAGCCAGGTCCTCCATGTAGTCGTTGCCGGTGAACGCGCGGATCTGGCCCTTGTCGTTTTCCTCCTTGACCTTGTCGATGGCCTTCTGCACCGTCGAGATGCTGTTGTCGGCCAGCGTGGACCCCTGCGATTGCATGATCATTCCGAGTCCGTCCTGCGCGTCGGAGAACAAGCTGACATTTCCCTTAAACGCGGGGTCCCACAGGTCGTCGATCGACGTGATCGCCCGGCCCGTCGCCGCCGCGTTGTAGCCGATGCCGACGAAACCGGACATATACGGAGCGCTGAACTCGCGGCCGGGGTCTACGGACGCTTCCAGGAGGTCGGCACGCAGGTTGACCATGTTGGGGATGTTGGCTTTGTTGAGCGTGTTGAGCCAGCCGAGCTGATGGAGACGGACCGCGAGGTAGGTGGTCGGAACCGCGAGGTCTGCGCCGATGTCCTGCTTGCGTGACAGCGGTTCCTTGACCTTGGCGAACCACTCCTCGTTGTCGTTGAGGTCTTCTTTGTAGTCGACTGTGACCCCGCTGGCCTGCTGAAACTCCTCGATCCAACCATCGGCCATGTAGGCGGGCCAGTTGGAGATCCGCAGCGCGCCGGAGTCGCCGGTGTCGGCGCTTTCGCTGCTGGTGCCGCATGCCGCGAGGAACGACGGGCCGAGAGTGAGTGCCGCGGCGGCCGCGGCACCGCCGCCGAGGAAGCGTCGCCTGCTGGTCCGGTTGGATGCGAGTTGGGGCAGAATCCGGGGATCGAAGTCGTTGGCCATTGCCTGTGGTGCCTTTCTGGAAGATTCGGTATCGAGAAGCCGATGGGACGGGGTTCAGCCGGGACTACGAGTCATCGAGCATCTCCTCGATGTCTTCCGTGGTGGGGATGTCGGCGGCGGGCAGCATCAGCGACGCTTCCGGCAACCAGGCAGCATGGACGGTGTCTCCGGGGCGCAGCAGCGGCAGCTGCTGTTCAGCACCGACGTGCGCCACGATCAGCGAATCGTCGGGCGCGGCAAGCGAAATCCGTACCACCGGGCCCTGGAACGTGAGGTCGGTGACCGTCGCGACGACACTCACGACGTCGCCGGCCGGTGGCTCCAGCGACACCCGCACGCGTTCGGGGCGCACCATCAACGTGGCCGAGCCGCCGGGTTCGATGGCTGTCTCTCCGGGACGCGCGGCCAGCGCGGTGCCCAGCACCTCGATTTCGACCCGGTCGCCGCTGCGCCCGATCTGCCTGCTCGGCCACAGATTGGCCTGTCCGATGAAGTTGGCCACGAAGACCGTCGCTGGTTTGGCGTAGATCTCGGTGGGCGAGGCGATCTGCTCGACATTGCCTGCGTTCATGACCGCGATGCGGTCACTCATCGTCAACGCCTCTTCCTGGTCGTGGGTGACATAGACGAACGTGATGCCGACGTCCCGCTGGATGCGCTTGAGCTCGAACTGCATGGCATGGCGCAGTTTGAGGTCGAGTGCGCCGAGCGGCTCGTCGAGCAGCAGCGCGCTCGGGTAGTTCACCAGCGCCCTCGCCAGCGCGACTCGCTGCTGCTGACCGCCGGACAGCTGCGCGGGTTTGCGTTTGGCGAAGTCGGTGAGACGCACGATCTCCAGCAGCTCGTCGACCCGGCGGGCAATCTCCGCCTTGCCTTTTTTTAGGCTGCGTGGCCCGTAGGCGACGTTGTCCCACACCGACATGTGCGGAAACAGCGCATAGTGCTGAAACACCGTGTTGACGTTGCGCTTGTGCGGCGGCACGCGGGAGACGTCGTTGCCTTCGAGGCGAATGGCGCCGCTCGTCGGCGTCTCGAACCCAGCGATCATCCGCAGGGTGGTGGTCTTGCCGCAACCCGACGGGCCGAGCATTGAGAAGAACTCGCCCGACGCGATGGAGAAGTCCGCGTCGGCTACGGCGACATAATCGCTGAAGCTCTTCGTGACGTGGTCGATCTCGATGACAGGTCCACCTGTCACCGAGGGCGGGCCACCCTTCTTGATCAAACTGTGCGTGGAAGTCGTGCCGGATTCAGTCAGGACCGATCCTCCTCGTCGCCAGTCTCGGCCCCCCAGGGTTAAAACCATGCTTGATCGCAACGGACTCCGCAACCGATTCCGCAACTATTTTGAAGTTGCGCAAGCGAATCTATTGCGTGAACGGGCGCTGACGTGCGTCTTCGCACCGGCACAGAGCGCGTCACATGAGGCAGTTGAGTCGGGTGGATGCGGGGGAGGAGCGGGAACCACCCCCGCCGACAGGTACGAATGGGCGAGAAAGTGCGAGTGAAACTCACCCGTTCGTCGATCTCGGCGTGCGTGGCCGCCGGGCATCGCCTGCACCTCATCGGGGAGGTCGGCCGAGGTTGACGCTCTCCGCGCCCGCGTCAACCCAGCCGCACAGTCGCGATGCCACGCCACTCGCCGAAGATCTACCAGTTTCGTCACCAACCTCGGCACCGAGGGCGTGGGGGACATCAACGGCGACCTCACGGTGGGCCTGTCGAGACTTCCGTTGTGCGACTGGATCGGCATGCAGGCGGTCTCACACTGAACCGGTGACGGTGTCGCTGTCGGCACGGCGACGCTGTTCGACGACCAGGGTCCGTTCGGTTCTGGGATGGTCACTGCGGTGTCCAATCCCGCAGCTACATCGATTTCACCGGGCGGCAATTTCTTAGCGTAGGAGATCTAACTCAGACCTGTTAGCCGCTGCGCGCGTAGCTGCGCGCCGCGGCGGGCGATCCCACGCCGTGCAGCAGCACACTGCCCAACACCACCGCGACCATAGTGACGAGCACAACGGACTCGTCGTCGCTGCCCAGCACGTTGAATGCCAAGAGTCCCAACACGATGGAGGCCGTGCCGCGTGGGCCCAGCCAGCCGATCATCAGCCTGTCCCGCCAACCGAAGCTCGTTCCGAGCAGTGCCACTCCTACCGGCACGATGCGCAGCAGGGTCAGGGCCAACAGGCAGAAGAGCGCTAACCGCCACGGGACACCCCCCGACAGCGCCACGACGGTGACGCCGCCGAACACGAACCACATCACGAGTGTCAGCATGAACGCGACGTCGTCGAGGAATTCGAGTTCGCTGTGGAAGTTCTCGGCATGCCGGAGCAGATTGAACGCGATCCCTGCCACGAACGCCGAGACGAAGCCGTTGCCGTGCGCGGCGACGCTCACGGCATAGGCGAGCAAGGGCGTTGCCACCAGCAGCATGCGCTTGGCCTGATCCGTCGTCACGCCGCGATGTTCGGCGAGGTTGGTCAACAACGCGAGCGCCGAGCCGAGTACGGCACCCACAGCGATGGCGATCAACGCGTGCGGCACCGCTGTGCCCAACGCCTCGTGCGGCGTCTCGGCCTGGGAGACGTCGCCCGCAAGCACCAGAGCGAAGATGAACACCGGCGACGCGATGCCGTCGTTGTAGCCGCCCTCGACGTTCAGTAGGTCGCGCACCCGCTCGGGTATCCGCGGATCCCGCAGGATCGCCGCAGCAGGCGCGAAATCGCTCGGTATCACGATGCACGCGATGAGCAGAAGCACCGGCCACGACGTACCCGGGAGCAACCAGCCCCCCACGACCACGGTGGCTGCCAAGCTCAGCGGCAGCGCCACGAAGAGCAAACGGGCTGCGGATCCGACATCGCGTCCGAAGATGCCGCCCTTGACTTCGGTCGCGTCCACGAAGAGCAGTACGGCAAGGATGATCTCCGCGACACGTTGCATGTCGTCGGTGTTGAGCGCGGCAACCAGTTGGCCTTCGGTGAAGAACCCGATGACGATGCCCGCGGCGACGAACACCATCGGGGCGGTGAGGTTGCAGCGATCGAGCCGTCGGGCAACCAACGCCCAGCAGGCGACCACGGCCGCGAGGGCAATCAGCGACGGAATCACAGCGCGAATCCTGCCAGCCCGCACCGTGCCGCACCGTGGTCGACGCGGGCATGGTCGAATAGGCACCGGATCGATCACCGTCAACTGAATGGGAGACCGGCATGCCGACCGAGTCCGCGACCGAACCGGGCGCATCGGTGTTCACCGGTCGCCGGCCCACCGCAGCGGGTGACCTCGTCGTCGAGACCCATGGCATCGCGCCGATTCCCACCGATCAGCGGTACGGCTCTCCCGCTCGCCTGTTCACGGTGTGGTTCGCGCCGCAGGTGACGATGACGGGGGTGTTCATCGGCAGTCTCGCGGTGCTCTTCGGGCTGGGTTTCTGGTTGGGCATGCTGGCGATGGTCATCGGGACGGTGCTCGGCTCGCTGGTCGTCGCCTACCTGTCAACCTGGGGCCCGCGCACCGGAGCCGGACAATTGCCGCTCTCCCGGATGGCCTTCGGCCCTACCGTGGTGGTTCCCGGTGTGCTGCAATGGCTTTCGGCGATCGCGTGGGACGGCCTGGTCGGACTGTTCGGCGGAGAGGCGCTCTCGGTGCTGCTCGGCGTGCCGTTCTGGGTGGGCGTGCTGATGGTGCTGGGGTGCCAGGGCGTCGTCGGATTCTTCGGTTACGAACTGCTGCACCGTGTCCAGGCCGTCCTGACCGTGGTCCTGTTCGTCACGTTCGCGGTGCTGGCGGTCAAACTGGTGACGGGCCACGACGTGATCACCGAGCCGACCGCCACCGGCGCCGATCTGGCAGGTGCGTTCGTCCTCGAGGTCACCATCGCCTTCAGCCTCGCGATCTCGTGGGCCAGCTACGCGGCCGATTTCAGCCGCTACCTGCCCGCGGATTCCGCCCGGCTGAGAGTCTTCGGCTACACCTTGGGCGGGCTGGTGATCGCCTACGTCTTCGTGCAGGGCATCGGAATCGCAGGTGCCGAACTGCTGAAGGGTGGCGAGCACACCGTGGCGAATGTCGAGTCGGCGATCGGGGGCGGCGCGGTCGGGGGGATCGCGCTGATCGCCATCGCGCTGGCGGCCGTCGGGTCGAGTGCAATGAACGATTACAGCGGGTCGTTGGCGCTGCAGACCATCGGTGTCCGGGTCCGCAGGCCGGTATCGGCGGCCGTGGTGACCACCCTGGCGTTCGTGTTGATCCTATGGCTGCACGCGGAGAACACCGCCGCCCGATTCGAGAGCCTGTTGCTCCTGATCGGCTACTGGATTCCCGCGTTCGTCGCAGTGATCGTCATCGACTGGCTGATCCGCACCAAGGGCCGCGACACGATCAACCCCGACGACGAGGCCACCCCACGAGCCGACGCCGTCGCCGCGCTGGTGTCCTTCGTCGTCGCGTACGCGGTGGCGATCCCGTTCATGAACACGACGCTGTACACGGGTCCCGTGGCTACGGCGTGGCACGGCGCGGACATCGCCTACTTCGTGAATTTCGCGGCGGCAGCACTCCTATACGGCGGCTACCGCTGGGTCACGCTCGGGCGATCGCGGGCTAGCGCTTGAGGGCAGGAGGGCCCGCTTTCCCACCAGCGGCGTCACGACGACGGGCGGCCATCCCCGCCAGCGCCTCGAACACCACGCGATGGGCTGCGTTGATGGTCAGTTCGGCGTGATCGTAGGCGGGCGAGACCTCGACGACGTCCACGCCCGCAACGTCGTGCTCGTAGCAGAGCTGGCGCACCATCCGCAGCAAGTCGACGCTGGTGATTCCGCCCGGCTCGGGAGTCCCTGTCCCGGGCGCGTGGGCCGGATCCAGGACGTCGATGTCCACTGACAGATACAGCTTGTCGGCCTTGGCCAGGGCTTCTGCGACCGCGTCGACCATCACGGGCTTGAAGCCACGTTCCCAGATCTCTCCCATGGTGTGCCACACCATGCCCTGCTCCTGCATCCACTCGAAGGTGTCCTGCGGCGGCCAGTAACCGCGCAGACCCACCTGCACGAAGTGCGTGCCCGGCACCGCGCCCGATTCGATCAGCCGGCGCATCGGAGTGCCGTGGCTTGCCAGGTTGCCGTCGATGATGTCCGCGGTGTCGGCGTGTGCGTCGAAATGGACGATGCCGACGTTGCCGTAACCGTGCACGTCGGCGACAGCGGTGGCCGACGGCCAGGTGATCGAGTGGTCACCGCCCAGGACGACGGGCACGATGCCGCGCGACGCAACGGCGTGCACCCGTTCGCGGATGTTGGCGTGCGATACCTCGATCTGTCCGTGCGGGCAGAACGCGTCGCCGAAGTCGACGACCTCCAGCCAGTCGAAGATCTCGAGTCCCAGATCGAGGTGGTAAGTCCCCGGTTCGTAGGCGGTCGCGCGGATCGCCCGCGGACCGAACCGCGCCCCGGGGCGATTGGTGGTGGCGATGTCGAACGGGGCTCCCACGATCGCCACGTCCGGTCGCCAGGAGTCCAGCTGCTCGGTCTCGGTCAGGAACGGTCGGTGGCCGAACGACACCATCCCCGAGTGCGGGAGTTCGAGTTGCTCGGCCATCCCGGGCGGGAGCTGTCGTTCGGGATGGTCGTGATCATGACTCATGGCGAAACCGTACTGCGCCGACGGCGTCACAGCAGTCACTCCTGCAACTAACTCGGATCCGCACTCCGCGAGACACCGTTCGATGCCGCGGCAGCCACTGGCGCATCAACGCGCCGAACGGGGGTGCCGCAGGTTCAGCGGCCTTCGACGCACTCCACGACGGCGGTGTACAGCTCGTCCATCCGCGGCCACGGGACGAACGATATCGAGGCCAGTTCGTCCTGGCTGTCAAAGCGAGTCGCCAGCCCGCGCACGTCCGCAGTGGAGAAGGCCAGGAAGATATCGCCGGAGAAGTGGCTGCCGGTGGCGCCGGTCCTGGCCAGCCCGAGGGCACCCGTCGCGCCAGCGCCTTGCACTGATTAGGCAGCAGCGGAGCGTCGGTGGCGATGAGCGCGACCTCGCCGTCAGCGCTACGGGGCTACGGCATGCGAACGGCTGAGGTCACGACGCCCACGGGCCGGTGCCGCCCACCCGGTCGAGGGTGATCCGCGTCAGGAAGCCCTCGGGAGTATCTTCAGGCGGGAAGCCGGAATCCGGGCCGAGCATCACCGCAGCCAGTTCCTTCAGCAGTTCGGGCGCGCCACCGGCGACGATTCGTGCGGTCCCGGCGATCGACAGGTACTGAGTCAATCCCTGCTCTTGCGCGCGGGACGTGATCGTCACTGCGACGCGGCTGTCACGGCGGATGTTGCGCACCTTTTTGTAGTTGTCGCTGAGATGCGCCGAGACGAGTTCGTCGCCTTCAGGAGTTGACTGCAGGGTCACCCACACCAGACTGACCTGCGGACTGCCGTCCGGGTTGATCGTCACCAAGGTGGCGTCAGTTCCCGCCCCGATCAACGCACGTGCAGCTTCGTCGAGTTTCATATGTGCTCATACTTCGGTGCGCGCCGGTGTATTCCCGAACTCGCTACCTCTGTTGTTCCGGTAGCGGCAATTCGCGGAGTTCCGTTGACGTCACCACGGTCTGCCAGTCTCCGCCGATTTGGCCGCCGCCGCCGAAGGCCTGCTCGTACTCGGTGCGCCACCCGGCCTGGACGAAATCGTCGCCGTTGTTGTCGATGACTATTGTGCGTGGTTCGCCGTCGACGATGGCCTCGGCTTCGATGTGCCAGGCGAAGCCGTCGATGTTCTCCTCGTAAGGTGCGTCGCTGCCGAAATGCACGTCCAGCACGACGTTCTGGTCGTGGGAAACGGTGATAACCCAGCCGTCCTCGAATCGAGGTTGCCAGCCTCCAGTGCCGCCGTAGACGTACTCTGCTCGATCCGTTTGCAAGGGTTCTACCCCCTCGGGCGCCAACGCGAAGTTGAGTTCTGCCACGTCCATCGCCTGCTTGGGGCACGTGAACAGCGCACCGTCGGCAGGAGGCAACGTCCTTGTACGCACGGCCCGCATCTCGGTGATGACCGCCCCACCGGGGGCATTTCCGTGCGCAATGATCGTGTAGCGAACACTGCCCCGTGGAATTGCACCCAGCACCATTGCGACGTTCCACAGCCGCTCGCAATCCACGTTCAGTGCCGGCCGCTCACCCAGTGTCTCGACAAGGTTCTCGGTGATGGGCACCACCAACTCGAACGACGCGTCCGGCATCGTCACGGCGATGTCGAAGTCCAGCGGCTCTTGGCTCGACCACCGTTGCACCACCTTGTCACCCCAGATGCCCAGGGTCACCCCGACGATGACACCGACAACGGCCGCAACGGCAATCGCTGCTCGCGTCGATCGCTTTACCGAAACGCGCGGCACCTCATCCGAATCCATCTAATCCCCCAGTGACGAATTTCGATGATGGTAGCGATAGACCGGACATCGCAGAGGTCGGATCGACGCCAAAGGTCGTAGCCTTCAAACGGCACTCCGAACACGCCCGGTCAGATAGGGGGATCGCGGTGGCGGCCTGCCCGGACCCGATCGCCAGCCCGGCGAGTCCGAGCAACCACGGTCGACGCCTGACCGAAAGTGCCCACGCGGGCCGCAGCAGTCTGCGGCCCTGGCTTCTTGGATGCCAGGAACAGCAGCGCAGGCCAAGCTCCCACCCGGACAGCCTTTCGAAACCTACTTGGTACCGAAGATGCGGTCGCCCACGTCACCGACACCCGGGACGATGTAGCCCTGCGCATCCAGGGCACGGTCGATCGCCGCGGTGTAGATCGGTACGTCGGGATGGGCGCTGTGCAACGCCGCGACGCCTTCGGGGCACGTGAGCAGGCAGACGAACTTCACCGACCGTGGCTTGAACTCCTTGAGCCGCTCGACGGCCGCCACTGCGGAGTTCCCGGTGGCCAGCATCGGATCGACCACGATCACATCGCGGTCGTGCAGGTCACTGGGCATTTTGAAGTAGTACTCCACCGCAACCATGGTTTTCGGATCGCGGTACAGACCGATGTGGCCGACACGAGCGCCGGGCACCACGGTCAGCAATCCGTCCAAAATTCCGGTGCCTGCCCTCAGGATCGAGGCGAACACCAGCTTCTTGCCGTCGACGACGTGGCCGGTCATCGGCTCCAGTGGTGTCTCGATTTCGATCTCGTGCAGGGACATGTCACGCAGGATCTCGAAAGCCATCAGCGCAGATATCTCGTGGATCAGTTGTCGAAAAGTCTTGGTGGAAGTCTCTTTTCGACGCAGCAGGGTCAGCTTGTGGCGCACCAACGGATGGTCGACCACCGTCACGTCAGACATGTCAGAACACCGTCCCGTCGCTGAGGACGGTCAGCGGTGGCAACCCGCCGCGCCGGGTCTGCGCGAGGGCACGGCCCGCAGCCCATGTGCCGCCCTCCAACACACAGGCCAGAGGGAAGTCGGCGCTGTCGGCACCCAGCCGGTGACGGACCAGCGGCGCCAGCTCGTCGAGCAGGGCCACCGTCAGTGCACGCCACTCGACCACTAGCTCGTCGCCTGCGGCCCAATGGCGCTCGGCGGTCGTCGGGTCACGCAGCCGCAGCACCCCGGTGTCCAGCAGCAGTCCGCCGTTGCGGTATTCCGGCAGCGCTGTCAGCGCGTCCAACCCCTGCACGGCGGCCCCCGCCCAGCCGAACGGTTCCAGCAGCGAGTACGTCATCCATTGCGAGAGTTTGTGGAACGGGACCCAGCCCCGCGTCAGGCCGGGGCCTCGGACGGCGTCGTGGCGCCAGCAGTCGCCGAGCGACATCGTGCCGATCGCGTTGTCCGCGGGCCAGATCGGTGCCAGCGAGGTCAGGATCGTCGCGAGGATGTCACCGACGGCGACGGTCGCCGGCTCCGCTGGTCCGACGAGTGCGTCGAATATGCCGCCGGGACGGCCCAGGGGTCCGAACACCACGGGTTGGTCGGCCAGGGCTTCAGCGAGTCTGCGCAGCAGCAGCACCCGGCCGTCCAACCCGACGAGCGGGTTGGAGGGACGCACCTGGAACGCACCCGCCAACGCGTCGATCGTCACCTCGCGCAGTCCCGCGGCGTCGACCCGCAGCGGATCTTCGGGGTCGCTGGAGAACATCCCGTCGCAGAAGGCGTGCCAGCTAGCCACACCGAGTCCTTCGGAGCGTGCGAACCTGTGCCCGCTCTGGGCCTCGGTGTATTCCCAGTCCGGCCCCGCGCCTGCATCGAGCAGAACGCTGATCACCGTCAAGTCGATCCAGGTGCGGGCACGCTCGCCTGCGTCGTGGGTGGCCAGGCGTGCGGCCAGCTCCGCCGCACGGTCCACCCCACCCGCCTCGAAATGACGCCACCGGCTGTGGAAGGGCACCCGCAGATCGGGGTAGCGCGTCCTGGTGAGGTCCGCGACCAGTTCGCCTGCAGCGGCAAGGGCGTCATCGTCCACGGTGAACCAGCGCGAACCGTCGCGGCGGGCCCGATCAAGGAGCTGTCCGGAGCGCTCACGGATCGCACCGGTGGTACGCAGCAGCCGTGCCGCGCCCTCAGGCCGTTCGGTGTCCTCCGTCACAACATCTCCCGGGTCGCTGCGCTCCTGCCCTCCGGTCCCTGTCGTAAGGGCCGTCATCCGTCCAGCCCGCGGCCCTTGGCCTTCTTCAATTCGATCGCGTCCGGCACGGCGCCCGCCGTGAAATAACCGGCAGCGGTCTTGGCGTCGATCTCCACCCTGGCGTCGTCCGGGATCAGGTAGTCGGGGATGTCCACCCGTTCGCCGACCGTGATACCTGAGCCGGTGATCGCGTCGTACTTCATGTTGCTCATCGACACCAGGCGGTGGATCTTCGTGACGCCCAGCCAGTGCAGCACGTCAGGCATCAGCTCCTGGAAGCGCATGTCCTGCACCCCGGCAACGCATTCCGTGCGGGCGAAGTACTGATCGGCGGTGTCGCCACCCACCTGGCGTTTGCGCGCGTTGTACACCAGGAACTTCGTCACCTCGCCCAGCGCGCGGCCCTCCTTGCGGGAGTAGGCGACCAACCCGACACCGCCGTTCTGCGCACCTCTGATGCACTCTTCGATGGCATGGGTCAGGTACGGACGGCAGGTGCAGATGTCCGAGCCGAAGACGTCCGATCCGTTGCACTCATCGTGCACCCGCGCCGTCAGCTCGACCGTGGGGTCCGCGAGGTCCTGCGCGCTGCCGAAGATGTACACGGTCTGGCCCCCGATCGGGGGGAGGAACACCTCGAGATCGGACCGGGTCACGAGCTCGGGGTACATCCCGCCCGTCTCCTCGAACAAGACGCGCCGCAGCTCCGCCTCGGTGCAACCGAAGCGCTGCGCCACGCCGGGCAGGTGCCACACGGGCTCTACCGCGGCCTTGGTCACCAGCGCCGCCCCACTGGACAGCAGATGCCGTCCGTCGGGGCGCAGCCTGCCCTGGGCTATCGCATCGGCGATCTCAGGCAGGATCACGTGAGCCTTGGTCACGGCGATGGTCGGCCGGATGTCGTACCCAGCTGCGAGCTCGGCCGCGAACACGTCGGCGACGGCTGCGCCCCACGGGTCGAGACTGACGATGCGCTCGGGGTCTCCCCACTGGGGATACGGGCCGACGAGGTCGGTGGGTGCGGTGTTCGTCAGATCAGCCCGATGCTCGCGGGACAGCGTTCCGGCCGCGACAGCCAACGCGCGGTAGACGCTGTAGGACCCGCTGTGGGTGCCGATCACGTTGCGGTGGGCACGCGTGAAAGTGGTCCCGAGCACGGGTCCACGCTCAGCGGCGGTCGGCGCGCCCCAGGTGATCGGCAGGGCGCCAAAGCCACCGGCATGCGACGTCAACCGGATGTGACCTGCGGACTTCGGTGTCGTGACAGGCGGCACGGAGGCGTCAGTAGGCACGAGCGCCCCTTCCCCTACACCTCCCGAACCGGATGTCCGGCGGCGAATGGGCAAGCATAGCCACTCCGGGGAAACGGTGCTGCTCGCGCGGCGGACGCCTCAGTCGGCGACGCGGCGGGTCACGACGGCGTCGTCGGAGTGGAAGGTGATCTCCTCCTGGAGGCGGTCGTCACCGCGGAACGTCCACAGCGGCGCCGATCCCTCCTGCCGGTAATAACCGCGCTGCTCGGCCACTCTCACCTCGTCGTGAATCACCCGCGTCACCGTCAACCATTGCGCCGAATCTGGGTCCTGGATGACATCGCCATGGCGCACCAGTCGCGGTGCGACGCGCTCGGTCGCGGAATGTCTACCCACGATCTCTCCGATCAGGCTCGTTTCGGGTGAGGGTGTCAGTGCGATCGGAATACCCACGCCGGTACCTCGCAAACAGCTGTGCCCGCCATAATGGCTGGGTGCTACGCCGCGGTGCCGGGTCGTCCCCAACGTGACCACTCCCGCACTGATCGGTATCGCCGTCGCCGAGTTGGCCGCCATCATCGCGCTCGGCGTGTTGCTGATCGTCTCCCGTCGACAGCTCAAGGGGGCACGCCAGGAGTTGGAACGTTCACGTTCCACCCGGTCGCGTCGCCGTCGCCGGGGCGTCGCGCCGTTGGCCATCAAGGCACCGTCGGCGCCGGTCACCGTCACGGGAGCAGTGCGACGACCGTCAGGAGCGATGTCGGGGAAGTAGACGCCGAC
>JBPPMS010000131.1:0-2534 GCA_051306175.1 Mycobacterium sp.
ACCTTTGCGGCGGTGGTCTTCGCCAGCCCAGGCACGCTTTCGAGCAGGATGTGGCCGTCGGCGAGTAAGCCGATGAGCAGCGACTCCCGCAGGTGGTGCTGCCCGACGATCTTGGTGGCGAAGGCTTGGGAGATGGCGTCGACAATCCGCCGGATGCCGTCGAGCTCACGCTGATCTGGTTGCGTTCGTGCTGCAGTCATATGCCCGCTGGAATACCCGGGCGGACGTTCTTTACACCTCGCACGACGCTCGTCTGACAAAGGGGCGCCGCGGGCGGTGTCAGGAACCTGCCCGCGGCGCCTCTACAGCGGCCTGCCGGATTCAGCCTCGTGTGGCATACGTCCCATCGTTCGTCTGCTTAACCACCATTGTGGCTCCGTCTTCATCGCTTCGGTCGACGTTCTCGAAATCGCCGGGGTCGATGTTCTCGAAGTCATTGTCGTGTTCGTCATCGGGCGTCGGCGAGAAGTAGCCCGCTGCGAAGAAGATCGCAGCCGTCACACCCGCCACGATAAACCACCAGCCTGTTTCGGGAACCCACAGACGCAGCACCGACGCGGAGAACACGATGGCCAGGCCGATCCCCACCCCGGGCACGAGGAACCGCACACCGCGCTGCCAACGATTGAGCGACAGACGATGTTTGGACAACGCCAGCGCTACATCCAGCAGGGCGAGCGCGGTGAGCACCACCAGGGCGATGCCGAACAGCCCGTACACCGAGAACAGGGAGCCGCGGACGTCGGTCACCGTCGGCAGTGCGGCGACCGTGGTGCGCTGCGCATCGGTGATGGACAGCTCGCCGCGGATAAGACCCGTGGCCTGACCTTCCAGATCGGTAAGGTCTAGTCGATAGTTCAACGTCTCGGTGGCGCCGGGAGCCACGACGAAGTCGACCGACGTGGCGTAGGAGAAGAACGTCAGCCCCACTGCGTCGCCCTCCAGAGTGGCTCGGCGTACCTCGATCGGCGTGTCACCCGCGTTGGTGACCGTGATCTCGACCTCCGCCCACTCGCTCGGCACGAGCCGCAGTGGCTGGCTGACGCTTGCGGTACCGACGTCTGAGCCGTTCACCGTCGCCGACATGATTACCGCGTCGTTCTGCGCGCTCGCGCTTGCCGCACCGAAAAGGCTCCAGATCAGCAGCGCGACGAATATTGCGAGTCGTTTCATAGCGATTCCCCTTCTCTTACAGTTGTGTTCGTTGAGTTTTCGTGGCGGCGGAGGCTAGCCGGTGACCGTAGAACCACACGCCGAGGATCAAGAAAACCAGGACGAGAGTGAACGTTGAGGCGCCCGCTGCCACGTTGCTGACGAGAACGATCTCCAGCGGCGCCGTCAGCGTGCGGTCACATTGGGCGGTCACGGCATACCGGCCGACGTCCACCGCGCCGGTGTCGAGCTCGGTCTGAAAACTGCCGTCGGAATCGGCCACCGTGGTGCCCACCGGGCTGCCATGTATCGACAGTTCTACTGTTTCCGTTGGCGCACAACCGACTCCGGTTGCCGTGACGTGTCCGCCCGGAATGATCGCCGGTTGACTGAGTTCGAGGCCTGCGGGCACCGGAGCAATTTCCGGGGTGACCTCCACAGGAGTCACCTCAACAGGGACCACCTCCACAGGAGTCACCTCCACAGGAGTCACCTCCACAGGGGTGAATTCCTCCGGGGTGAATTCCTCCGGGGTGAACTCTGGAATTGGTTGCGGTATAGGCTCATTCGGCAACTCGACCGGGGTCTCGATTTCGTCAACAGGTGGGTCGACGGGGTCGTCCACCCGTGGCCCGCCCTCCGGGACGAATGGTGGATCGACGTGTGGCCTTTCACCCGGGTCGGGGAACAGATCTGAATCGGTACCGCCCCCGGAACCGCCAGTCGAGTCATCATCTCCACTCGAGTCATCGCCGCCACTCGAGTCGTCGCCGCCACTCGAGTCATCGCCGCAACACGAGTCATGTTGGGAGGGACCGCGTTGCCCGGCCTGGCCCCCTTCGGAGCCGCCATCGGATTCGTTCGCGTCTCCGGCCGTGTTGGAAGCATCGTCCGAGTCGGCTCCGCCCGACCCGCCTAGCGCTCCGGCGGAATGAATTTGGTCGTTCGCGATTGCCCGTGCCGACGGGACGGAGTCGAGCGACTCACAGACTGTCGTCCCCGGCACACACAAACCGGCTTGCTGCTTGAGTCCCCCGGAACTAATGTCGACGGCCGTTAGTGTGGGCACCGCCGCGGCGAGCGCTATTGACGCCGCGGCTATTCCCGCAACTGCAAGTTTCTGCGCAGTCTTCGATGTCATGATGGATTCCCTCCCCTGAGGACAGCGGGCTGTTGGCTCGCGAACATGTCCAGCCGAGGCCCCGCACATCGCTTCGGAGGAAGTTCAGTACCGCTAAGGTTTCGCTTTCGTACCGTCGAATCCACGTCATTCCCCCCGGTTGATTGCTCGTCACGACTCGGAGTTGAGATTTTCACGGAATGTTCCCGCCGCCTTGAGTAGCCGACTACTCGATCGCTCCCATCCCATCCCATCCCATCCC
>JBPPMS010000132.1:0-41558 GCA_051306175.1 Mycobacterium sp.
TGACGCAGTGTGGCCTGCGATACCGACCGGGACGCCAGCGCTGAGCCGGTCACGCTCACCGCACGGGCGCCGTACACCGTGGCGGGGGCGACCAGCACCGCGGTGTCCTCGCGCAGGCCCGCGTTGGACAGCGTCACGTCGTCCAGCAGGGCGGTGCCGGGCGGCGTGCCGAGGCTTGCCGCTCCGGCAACGGCCGTGGTGCTGCGCGAGCCGGTCAGCGATACCGCGTCCCATTCTCGAATGCCCAACGCGGCAATCACTTCCGGATTCAATCGCACGACTCCGCGACGAGAATCGAGTGCGGAGGTGTTGAGACGGGCCGTGAGGGTGAGCTGCGTGCGCGGCGTCGGCCGGTCGTCGACGTCGGTTTCGGTCACTGGCGCTGGCCCGGTCGGCGGAGCCGCAGGCGCGCCGTCGAAGTCCTCCCCGCGATCCGGCGGTTCGGGTGCTGGGTGCGCCGGTGCTCGCGGCGGTGTTCGCGCCGGGCCTGCCGTTGCTCCTTGGGTTTGTCGTCCCACACCTCGGGGTGCTCGGACAGCCAGCGCTTGGTGCGGACGGCGAACGGGATATGGATCACGTAGCCCACGATGATCACCAGGATCACGATGTAGCCGTACTGAATTGACGCCGCGACCACGATGGCCAGCAGCGCCAGCAGCGGCACCATCATCCGGGGATGGATCGCGAATGTGTGGACCTTACGCATCGGGATGGTGCTGACCGTCAGCAGCGACACCGCGATCATCCAGATTGATACGGTGGGCTCCGAGGACCACCATCCGTCGCCGAACTGCATCTTGGCGGCCAGCGGACCGATCGCACCGATCGCCCCGGCAGGCGCGGGCATGCCGGTGAAGAATTCCTTCTCGTAGGCGGGCTGGTCCCCGTCGAGCATCGCGTTGAACCGCGCCAGGCGCAGCACGATGCACACCGCGTACAGCAGCACCACGATCCAGCCGATCTGGGCGTTCGCCAACAGGGTGCTATACACGATCAAAGCCGGTGCCACACCGAAGTTCACGGCGTCGGCCAACGAGTCGATCTCCTCGCCCATCTTGGACGTGGCACGGAGCAGGCGCGCCATTCGGCCGTCGAGCGCATCGAGGATCGCGGCGGCAGCCAGCAGCGCCATCGCCTCGGTCGCCCTCCCGTCCAACGCGAATTTGACCGCCGACAGGCCGAAACAGATGGCCGTCACCGTCATGGCGCTCGGCAGCAGCTTCAGGCTGGCCTGCCGGGACGGGATGCGTGGTTTCACGGCAGCTCGGCCAATACCGTTTCGCCACCGATGGCGCGCTGCCCCTGTTCGACGACGAGCTTCGAGCCCCTCGGCAGATAGGTGTCCAGCCGCGAGCCGTACCGGATCAGCCCGTAGGTGTCGCCGATCGTCACCGATTCACCGGCGCTCACGTCGCACACGATGCGCCGCGCTAGCAGGCCGGCGATCTGCACGGCGATGACGTCGCGTCCGTCGGGCATGCGGATCTGCACGCTGTTGCGCTCGTTGTCCACGCTGGCCGCGGGTTGCTCCGCGGAATAGAACTTGCCGGGGCGGTGCACCACCGAGATGACCTCGCCGGACACCGGCGCGCGTTGCACGTGCGCGTCGAACAGCGACAGGAAGATGCTGATCCGGGGCAGCGGCGTGTCGGGCAGCCCCAGCTCGGCGGGCGGCGCCACCTGCTCGATCAGACAGACCAGCCCGTCGGCCGGTGCCACCACCAGGCCCGGCTTGCTCGGCGGTGTGCGATCGGGGTGCCGGAAGAACGCCGCGTTGACGGCGGCCGCGGTCAGGCCGGCAGTGCGCAGCCAGCGGTGGTTTCGGCCCGCGGCGGCGACCGCCAGGCCAGCCGCGATGAACGGGAGACCGGCGGGATGGACCGGGGGGACGGTGGATCGCACCAGGGCCACGAAGCGCTGCAGACCCGTCAGGTTGTCGTTCTCGGATTGGGGGCGTCTAGCCACCGACTCATCCTAGGGCTACGAGAGGTCCCAGACCCGCACTTGTTCGCCGGCTGCCAATTCTGCGGTGTCCTCGGGGATCTCCAGCAGACAGTTCGCGGACGCCAGCCACCGCAGGTGATGCGACGCGGGCGGTCCGTAGGTGGTGACGGCGTGGGCGTCGCGGTCGAAGACACCCCGCCGGAACTGTCGTTTCCCACGCGGTGAGGTCAGCGCCTCGGTCAGCACGGCCGTGCATTGCGTTCGGTCGGGACGCGCGTGTCCCATCGCCGCCCGCAGCGCAGGCCGGATGAACACCTCGAACGACACCAGCGCGCTCACCGGGTTGCCGGGCAGGGTCACCATCGGGGTATCACCTGCCGGTCCGCTGAGGCGACCCGCGCCCTGCGGCATCCCCGGCTGCATCGCCACCTTGACGAACTCGATGCCGCTCCACCGATTCCTCGAGTCGCTTCGCTCCGGCCCGCCGCCGGACCCACCGAGTGCGTCCTTGACCACCTCGTACGCCCCGGCACTGACGCCGCCGGTGGTGATCACCAGATCGCATTCGGCCGCGTACCTGTCGAGCACGGCGCGGAACTCGGCGACGTCGTCGCCCGTCATCGGGGTGGCCACCACGTCGGCGCCCGCCTCGCGCACGGCTGCTGCCAGCATGACGGCGTTGGACTCGTAGATCTGGCCGGGCTGCAGCGCCGTACCGGGTGCCATCAGTTCGGTGCCCGTCGATATCACCAGCACCCGTGGGCGCGGAACCACACTCAGTTCGCCGATTCCCAGGGCGGCGGTCAGTCCCAGCGCCGCTGGCGTCAGCACCGCGCCTGCGCGCAGCACCACCGTGCCCGTCGTGACGTCCTCGCCCGCATGGCGGATGTGCTGACCCGGTTGGGGAGCCGCTGTGATCGCGACGGTCGACGTCCCCGCATCGGTGACTTCCACCGGCACCACCGCTGACGCGCCCGACGGTAGCTTGGCCCCCGTCATGATGCGGTGTGCCGTGCCGGGCCGGAGCGTCAGGGCATCGGTTCGCCCGGCTGGAATATCTTCGGCGACAAGAAGTGCCACTGGATGTTCGATAGAGGCGCCCGCGACGTCCGCCGCATGCACCGCGTACCCGTCCATTGCCGAGTTGTCGAACATGGGCAGCGCCAGCGGAGCCGCCACGTCGTCGGCCAGTACCAGGCCGAGCGCCTGCGCCAACGGCAGCGATTCGGCCGGGCGTGCCGCGATCAACGCGTTCACCACGGCACGGTGTTCGTCGACAGAACGCATGGGTCAGAGCGGGTAGGTGACGCCGGTGAGTTCCTCGGAGACGGTCCACAATCGCTGCTGGATGCCCTGGTCGAGGGATTGTTTGCTGGACGAGACGACCTTCGGATAGCCGCGTATTTCGCCGATGCCGTCAGGGCCGTAGTACTGGCCCCCGGTGGCGGCCGGGTCGGTCGCCGCCCGCAGTGTGGCGAGCGCCCCGACGGGAGAACTGTTGAGAACCAGTCCGGCCACCTGCTGGTAGCCGGGCAGCCCGCTGCCTGGCACGTGGCGCATCAGTTCGGTGTTCGAGACGCCCGGATGTGCGGCGACGGCAACGGTCTGCGAGCCGGCCGCCGCGAGCCGACGCTGCAGCGCGTAGGCAAACATGAGGTTGGCCAGCTTCGACTGCCCATAGGCGGCCACCCTGTCGTAGCGCTTCTCCCACTGCAGGTCGTCGAAATGGATCGCGGCACGCTGCCGGTGGGCGACGCTGGCCACCACGACGACGCGGGAGCCGTCGACCCCGAGCAGGTTCTCCAACAGGAGTCCCGTCAGCGCGAAGGGACCGAGGTGGTTGGTGCCGAACTGCAGCTCGAAACCGTCTTTGGTGGTCTGTCTGGGCGACGGGTACATCACGCCGGCGTTGTTGATCAGCAGATCGATGCGTGGATACGACGCTGTGAGTTCTTCGGCGGCGGTGCGCACCGACTGCAGGGAGCCCAGGTCGAGCGGCTGTATCGACACGTCGGCCCTAGGGACGTTACCCACCATGCGCGCGGCGGCGGCATTGCCCTTCTCGACGTCGCGGACGGCGAGCACCACCTGCGCTCCGCGCGTTGCCAGCACTCGGGCGGTGTCGTAGCCGAGGCCGGTGTTGGCGCCGGTGACGATCGCGACGCGGCCGGTCTGATCGGGTACGTCGGCTTCGGTCCACTTGGGGGAGCTCATGTCTTCGCAGACTACGTGCCTGGGCAACGGACGTGACAACCACCGCGCGTACCAGCATGCTCGTCATCGTGAGCGGACCGCCTGTCACCGTCACGCTGCGCGATCCGGCGCACCGACCCAGCCGAAAGGCGCCGCTGGTGTGGGCGTTGGGGGCGGCGATCCCGTGGGCGACGGCCGCCGCCGGCCTGCTGCTCTGGGTGCTGTTCACCGCCCGGCCCGGCTGGCCGCACGCGGTGGCCGGAGCGGTGGTCGTGGTCGGCGCCGTGGTGTTCGTCGGGGTGGCCCCGCTGTGGCGCTACCGGGTGCATCGCTGGGAGATCAGCCCGCGCGCGGTGTTCACCAAGACCGGGTGGCTAGCACAGCAACACCGGATCGTCCCGATCACGCGCGTCCAGACCATCGACACCTACCGCGGTCCGCTGGATCGACTCTTCGGACTGGCCAACCTCACGGTGACCACGGCGTCCCAGGCGGGCACCGTGCGCATCGTCGCCTTGGACGCCGACGTCGCCGAACAGGTGGCCACGCAGCTGACCGATATCGCGGCGCTGGGCCCTGGCGACGCGACATGACGGGGGATGCTGCGGCATGGCGCCGGCTGAGCCCGCGCATGCTGTTAGTGCATCCGGTGCACGAGGTGGCTCGGCAGTTGCCGGTGCTCATCGGTTCGGTGGTGCTCGGATCAGCGACGGGCAGCCCGATGTGGTCGCTGGCTGTGCTGGGGGCACTGAGTGCGTTCGGCGTCGCGCGCTGGTTCACCACCGGTTACCGCATCGACGACGTCAACGTCCAGCTGCGTACCGGCGTCCTGCGCAGGGCTGTCCTGACCTTGCCCCGGAGCAGGATCCGGTCGGTGGAGACCGACGCGCGGTTACTGCACCGAGTTCTGGGGCTGACGGTGCTGCGGGTCAGCACGGGCCGAGAGGCGACCGGCGAGAACGCCTTCGAGCTCGACGCCGTCGAGACCGGACAGGTTCGCGTGCTACGCGCCGCCCTGTTGGCGGAGTCGATGCCGAGCGAGGGGGGTGAACAGGCGCCCGAACCTGGGCGACAGCTTGCGGCGTGGCAGCCGTCGTGGCTGCGCTACAGCCCCCTGAGTTTTTCGGGCCTGGTGACGATCGCCGCCGCATTCGGCCTGATCTACCAGGCCGGACTCGGGCAGGCGCTGGAACGCATCGTGGTCACCCAGTCGCGGCTGGACGCGGCCCAGAGTTTCGGGGTGGTCGCCACCGCCGCCGCCCTCGTCGTGCTTCTGCTGGCGGCATCGGTGGCGCTGTCGGTCGGCCGCTCGCTGCTCACCTACGCCAACCTGGTGTTGCGGCGGGACGGCGAGCTGCTGCACCTCCAACACGGCCTGACCCGGGTGCGGGAGCACACCTATGACATGCGGAGGCTGCGCGGCGGCACGATCTGCAGACCGTTGCTGGTCCGCGTCCTCGGTGGAGCACGACTGGACGCGATGATGACCGGTGTCGGCGGCGAAGGTGCGGCGTCCCTGCTGCTGCCGCCGTGCCCCGCCGCGACAACCACCTCGGTGTTGACCGATCTGGTCGGTGACGCCGACGTCGTGTCCGGTGTGCTCGTCAGGCACGGCCCCGCGGCCGCCCGACGGCGGTGGACCCGCGCGCTGACGCTGCCCGCGGTGCTCGGCGTCGCGCTGGCCGCGCTGGCCGCGACGGCCGGGGCTCCGTGCTGGCTGTGGGTGCTCTGGGCCGCCCTGACCGGATGCTGCGCACTGTTGGCCGCGGATCGGGCGCGTGCCCTGGGGCACCGGGTGTTCCCCGGGCCGCGCGGCTGGCTGGTCGCCCGCGCGGGCAGCCTGACGCAGCGGCGCGACTGCCTTGCCACCGCGGGCATCGTCGGCTGGAGTGTGCAGCGGAGCTTCTTCCAGCGCCGCGTCGGGGTCGCCACCCTGGTGGCCGCGACCGCGTCCGGCCGCAAGTACTACTCGGTGATCGACGTCGACGAGGCGCAGGCGTGGTCGATCGCGGCCCAGTGCACGGCGTGGGTGGCGGATCCGCAGTGGTGCGCCGGTCAGGAACACAGCGGCCCGGGCAGCGTTCCCGCTGGGTGACGCACGCCACGGAGACCGTCGGACAGCGCGTCCGAGTTGCGCAGCGCTACCTGGCGTTTACTGTCGCACCATGGCTATCGGTGGAGTGCTCTTCGACATCGATGGCGTGCTCGTGACGTCCTGGCGGCCGATCCCCGGTGCCGCCGAGGCGCTGCGTCTGCTCGCCGATCACCAGGTGGCGCGTTCCTACCTGACGAACACCACCACCCGCACGCGGGTGCAGATCGCGGACCTGCTCACCGACGCGGGCATGGACGTCTCACCCGACGAGGTGATCACCGCAGCGGTCCTCACCGCGGATTTCGTCCGAAATCGCTACCCTGACGCCCGATGCTTCCTGGTGAACAGCGGCGACGTGTCGGCTGACATGCCGGGAATGGACCTGGTGGCGTCTGTCGACACCCGCGGCGGGCCGATGCCGCAGACTCCCGACGTCGTGCTGCTCGGCGGGGCGGGTCCCGAATACGACCACGTCACCCTCAGCTGGGTCTACGACTGGATGGCACAGGGCATCCCAGTGGTCGCCATGCATCGCAGCATGTCCTGGACCACTAGCGACGGGCTGCGGATCGACACCGGAATGTACCTGCTGGGCATGGAGGAGTCCTCAGGGCGCAAGGCCACCGCCGTCGGCAAACCGGCGCCCGAAGGGTTTCTGGCATCAGCTGGACGCCTCGGGGTGGAGCCCGACGAGATGTACGTGGTGGGCGACGATCTCAACAACGACGTGCTGGCAGGCCAGGTGGTAGGGATGACCGGCGTGTTGGTGCGCACGGGTAAGTTCCGTCAGGACACCCTGGACCGTTGGGCCTCAGACGAATTCGCGATGCAGCCCAATCACGTGATCGATTCGGTTGCCGATCTGCCGCGGCTTTTGGGCTGGTAGCTACCCATTGGCCGCCTAGGTTCTGCTGCGAAGGGCGGGCAATGGAGCGCAACGCCCTTCGATCTCGAAACCTTCCATAGGCTGTGGTTGTACACTGCCGCCATGCCACTGGCTGCGGGTGCAGGCTTTGCCGGCTTCACGATCGTCCGCCAGCTGGGCAGCGGCGGAATGGGTGAGGTGTACCTCGTCGACCATCCCCGTCTGCCTCGGCAGGAGGCCCTCAAGATCCTGCCGCCGGGACTGAGCGAGAACCTGGAGTTCCGCCAACGGTTCAACCGCGAAGCCGAATTGGCGGCCGGCCTGTGGCACCCGCACATCGTCGCCGTCCACGACCGCGGTGAGTTCAACGGCCAGCTGTGGATCACCATGGACTACGTCCAGGGCACCGATGCCGCCGATCTCGTCAGCGAACGTCACCCCGGTGGTCTGCCGCCCGGCCTGGCCGTCGAGATCGTCACCGCCGTCGCCGACGCCCTGGACTACGCTCACGAACGCGGCCTGCTGCACCGTGACGTCAAGCCGGCCAACATCCTGCTCAGCAATCCCGAAGCGCGCGGACGACGAATCCTGTTGAGCGACTTCGGCATCGCGCGCCACGTCGAAGACGTGTCAGGGTTGACGGCCACCAACATGACGGTCGGCTCCATCCGGTACGCGGCTCCGGAACAGTTGGTGGGCAAGCAGATGGACGGCCGCGCCGACCAATATGCGTTGGCCGCCACCGCCTTTCAACTGCTGACCGGCAAGCCGCCGTTCGACAACTCCAATGCGGCGGTGGTGATCACCAACCACCTGTCCACGCCTCCGCCGCGAATGGCGCAGTATCGGCCCGAACTCGCGTACTTCGATCCGGTGATCGGCAAGGCGATGGCCAAGAGCCCCGCCGATCGGTACCGGAACTGTCAGGACTTCGCCGCTGCGCTGGCCGGACAGGCCACCGTGCAGCCCAGCGATCACGCGACGCGCAACTGGCAGCCCCCCGCATCAGAAGCAACTCACATGGCCCCGCTTCCGATCCCCCCGCCGGTCGACCCGCGCGCCACCCGTCCGGCAACGCCGCCTCCTGCACCGCGGTGGTCGCCGCCGCCGAACGCCGCAGCACGGGCGTTGCCGCCGCAGGCCTCGCAGGCCCACCAGGGCGGACAGAGTTCCCAGGGCGGCGGACACGATCCCCTGGACTATCCGACCGTCCACGGCGTGCCGCCACGGCCAGGAGCCGCAGACTCGCGCCAGAGGTCGCAATCGCCGCCGTCCACACCCACTTCCACACCGACGCCCACCGCGAAGAAAGGCAGCAAGAAGCTGTGGATCGCGCTGGCAGCCGTCGCCGCCGTGCTCCTGGTGATAGCCGGCGCGGTGGTGTTCATCCCCAGCTTCACGGGCGGATCCGACGACAACGCCGCGATACCGGCCGCCACCCCGTCCACCACCACCGCTGCGGCCACCGAAACCTCAACGGAGACAACGTCGTCCGAGGCGACCAGCACGGCGCAGGCAGACGGCGGACTGATCGAGCCGGACGAGTCGCTGAACTACCTGCTCGGGCCAATCAGCATGAGCGACATCGTCGGCGTCCCGATCACCCAGTCTGAGGCGTTCGGCTACACCTACGACGCCACCGGCCAAGTCGAACCTGGCGACTGCGCAGGGGCGATGAAGACCGGCACTGCGATCGTCTACGACCAGATCGCCTACACGGGCATCCACCTGGGGCTCTACTACCCCGACGACGGCAACACCTCGAATGTGTACGCCGAGCAGACGGTGGTGACGGCCCCGTCCGCGGAAGCGGCCAGCGGGGTGCTCACCGACTCCGTGGAACAGTGGCAGGGTTGCGTGGGCACCGTCATCACCAACTCCGACCCGGCGTACACCACGACGCCGCAGGATTCGGCGGAGTCGAACGGCATCGTCACCCTCAATCGAACCGTCGACGGCTTCGGCGGTCCCGATTACCGCTGCCAGCATTCCCTCGGCGTGTTCAACAACCTCATCGCGGAAGCGTTGGTGTGCAACAACACCGACGTCGGTGAGCAGTCGAGGACCATCGTGGCTGACATCCTGACCGCCGCTTCGGGTTAGAACAGCTCGCGCACCGCGACGATCCTCGCCTTAAGCTGGTCGGACGTCGCCGCGGCGACCGGCGGCCCGCCACAGACTCTGCGCAGCTCGTTGTGGATCCAGCCGTGCGGTTTGCCGAGGCGGTGGTGCGCGGCCGTTACTAGGGTAGTGAGTTCGCGACGCAGGTCCCGCATCTGACTGTGCGTGATGATCTGGACAGCAGGCGTGCCGGATTCATTTCCCGGGTCGCTTCGCTCCTGCCCGCCGGATGACGCCTTCCGTTTGCCCAGCTGCGCTTCTTGGCGGCGACTCAACAGGTCGCGCATCTGGGCGGCGTCCAGCAGGCCGGGGATGCCGAGGTAATCGGCCTCCTCGTCGCTGCCGGCAGGGGTCGCGGTGCCGAACGACGAGCCGTCGAAGATCACCTGGTCCAGTTCGGCGTCAGCGCCCAGGGACTCGAACCCGTTGTCCATCTCACTGGGCTCGTTCGCCTTCTTCTCGACGATCTGGTCCCACTCGTCACCCTGGGATGCGCGGTGTGGCTTCCCGAGGATGTGGTTGCGCTGGGCCTCCAGCTCACTGGCGAGGAGCAGCAGGTTCGGCACGGACGGCAGGAAGATGCTGGCCGTCTCACCGGGTCTGCGGGACCGGACGAAGCGGCCGATCGCCTGGGCGAAGAACAACGGCGTCGACGCACTGGTGGCGTACACGCCGACGGCCAGGCGGGGCACGTCAACGCCCTCGGAGACCATCCGCACCGCCACCATCCAGCGCGACGTGTCCTCGGAGAACCGGGTGATCCGGTCCGAGGAACCGGGGTCGTCGGAGAGCACCACCGTCGGTGCCTCGCCGGTGATCGTGGTGAGCAACCCTGCGTAGGCGCGGGCGGCGGTCTGGTCCGAGGCGATAATCATGCCGCCCGCGTCGGGCACGTGCTGGCGCTTCTGGTGCAGGCGGGTGTCGGCGGCGGCGATGACGGCGGGCATCCATTCGCCTGCCGGGTTCAGCGCGGTGCGCCACGCCCGTGCCGTCTGCTCGGCGTTGAGTGGCTCGCCTAGGCGGGCGGCATGCTCCTCGCCCGCACTGTCGCGCCACCTGGCCTCGCCCGAATACGCCATGAACACCACCGGACGGACCACGCCGTCGGCGAGCGCTTCGGCGTACCCGTAGATGTGGTCGGCCTGCGAGCGCATCAGGCCATCGGGGCCGGCTTCGTAGGTGACGAACGGGATGGCGGCGTCGTCGCTGCGGAATGGCGTGCCTGTCAGCGCGAGCCGGCGGGTCGCGTCGTCGAAGGCCTCCCTGATGGCGTCGCCCCAGGTCTTGGCGTCACCGCCGTGGTGAATCTCGTCGAAGATCACGAGCGTCTTGTGGTTTTCGGTGCGGACGCGGTGTCGCGTCGGGTGGCTGGCCACCTGCGCGTAGGTGACGACGACGCCGTGGAACTGCGACGACGTCTGCGCATTCGAGTTGCTGAACTTGGGGTCGAGCGCGATCCCGTTGCGGGCGGCAGCGGTCGCCCACTGGATCTTGAGGTGCTCGGTGGGTACGACGACGGTGATATGAGTGACGGTGCGTTGGGCCAGCAGCTCGGTGGCGATGCGCAGGGCGAAGGTCGTCTTGCCGGAACCTGGGGTGGCCACAGCCAGGAAGTCGCGGGGTTTGGCGCTCAGGTATTTCACCAGCGCTCGTCGTTGCCAGCCCCGAAGTGCCTGGGTGCTGGGCGCCGCGTCAGCCCGCACCCGAAGACTCCTCTCGATTGACCAGTAGTCTTCCAGACGCCGGACGAAGGGTCCAATCATGCCACGGGACTGGGGTTTTCGTAGCTGCGATGCGCGTGCCCTAGCACCTTCGTCGGGCGAGCGTATCTGGCTGCCAGGCTCAGTCGACCCGGTAGGTGACGCCGGTGAGTTCCTCGGAGACCGCCCACAGGCGCCGCTGTAGATCCAGGTCATGTGACTGATCGCTGGACGTGACCACCTTGGGATGCCCGCGCTGTTCGAAAAGCCCGTCGGGCCCGAAATACTGCCCGCCGAGGACGCCGGGATCGGTGGCCGCCCGTAATGAGGGCAGGGCTCCCATTGCCGCGGGCTGACCCAGATAGGGCGAAAGGCGATTGAGGGCGGGCTGCAGGGCCGAGGGAAGGTTGCGGCCCAGGTCGGTGCTGGAGAAGCCGGGGTGGCTGGCGACGGCGATGGCGGCTCCGCGAACGGCCAGGCGGCGCTGCAGCTCGTAGGTGAACAGCAGGTTGGCCAACTTGGATTGCGAGTACGCGCCCATCCGGCTGTAGCTGCGCTCCCACTGCAGGTCGTCGAAGTGGATGGCGCCGCGGATTTTGTGACCATTGCTGCTCACCGTCACGATCCGGGCTCCCGGCACGTCGACGATGCGGTCCAGCAGCAGCCCCGTCAAGGCGAAGTGTCCGAGGTGGTTGGTGCCGAACTGCAGCTCGAAGCCGTCGGCGGTGGTCCCCTTGGGTGTGGTCATCACCCCCGCGTTGTTGATCAGCAGGTCGATGCGCTCGTTACCGGCCTTGAGTGCGTCGGCCGCCGAGCGGATCGAGTCCAGCGAGGTCAGGTCGAGCTCCTGTACCTCGACGTCACCGCCGATCTGAGCGGCGGCCTGCTTGCCCTTGTCGGGGTTGCGCACGGCGATGACGACGTGTGCGCCCTTGCCGGCCAGCGCCTTCGCGGTTTCGAAACCGAGCCCGGTGTTGGCGCCCGTGATGACCGCGGTGCGGCCGGTCTGGTCGGGGATGTCGGCGGTTGTCCACTTGGTCATGAGAACTCCTCGGTAGAGTAAACGGAGCGTCCGCCCCGCTTACTCGGGACTATACGGAACGTACGCCCCGTTTACGAGGAGGTGCGGCGTGGATCAACCCGACCGGCCGCTGCGTGCCGATGCCGCACGCAATCGGGCCAGGGTGCTCGAGGTGGCATACGAGACGTTTGCCAGTTCGGGTCTCGGGGTCCCGATCGACGAGATCGCGCGCCGCGCAGGAGTCGGAGCCGGGACTGTCTACCGGCATTTCCCGACCAAGGAGGTGCTGTTTCAGGCGGTCTTCGACGATCGGGTGCGTCGCATCGTCGAGAATGGCCGTTCCCTGCTGGTGACGCAGGAGTCGGGGGAAGCGCTGTTCGCCTTCCTACGGGAGATGGCCCGCACAGGTGCCACCGACCTGGGTTTGGTCGACGCCATGGGCGCGTTCGGGACTGACGTGGTGGCGGCCGCTCCCGATGCCGAGGAAGAGTTCCTCATCTTGCTGGGTGAGCTGCTGACGGCCGCGCAAGGCGCCGGGACGGTGCGCTCGGATATCGGCGTTCCGGAAATCAAAGCGCTGATGGTGGTGTGCATGATGACCCAGGGACACCAGGATCTCGCGGCTGATCGGGTGATCGCCGTGATCGAAGACGGTCTGCGTTCCTTGCACTCGACATAGGTGAGTGCTAAGAAGGACATTGGCACTCGCGACCAGTGAGTGCTAGGTCGGGACGGTGAGGCAGTGGCCGCACTGCGGAGCACACCCACAGCCGTCCGTCGCGGGCACCGAACCCGACCAACAGTACGTGCGATCCCCTAATCGGAGGAATCACTTCGCAATGGCTAAGACAATTGCGTATGACGAAGAGGCCCGTCGTGGCCTCGAGCGGGGACTGAACGCCCTCGCCGACGCGGTAAAGGTGACGTTGGGCCCCAAGGGTCGCAACGTCGTCCTGGAGAAGAAGTGGGGCGCCCCCACGATCACCAACGATGGTGTGTCCATCGCCAAGGAGATCGAGCTGGAGGACCCGTACGAGAAGATCGGGGCCGAGCTGGTCAAGGAAGTTGCCAAGAAAACTGACGACGTCGCAGGCGACGGTACCACCACCGCAACCGTTCTCGCCCAGGCCCTGGTTCGCGAAGGCCTGCGCAACGTCGCTGCAGGCGCCAACCCGCTCGGTCTCAAGCGCGGCATCGAGAAGGCCGTCGAGAAGGTCACCGAGACCCTCCTGAAGTCGGCCAAAGAGGTCGAGACCAAGGAGCAGATCGCTGCTACCGCAGGGATTTCTGCAGGCGACCAGACCATCGGCGACTTGATCGCCGAGGCCATGGACAAGGTCGGCAACGAGGGCGTCATCACCGTCGAGGAGTCCAACACCTTCGGCCTGCAGCTGGAGCTCACCGAGGGCATGCGCTTCGACAAGGGCTACATCTCGGGCTACTTCGTGACCGACGCCGAGCGTCAGGAAGCGGTCCTCGAGGATCCGTACATCCTGCTCGTGTCGTCGAAGGTTTCGACGGTCAAGGATCTGCTGCCCCTGCTGGAGAAGGTCATCCAGTCCGGCAAGCCGCTGCTGATCATCGCCGAGGACGTTGAGGGCGAAGCCCTGTCGACTCTGGTGGTCAACAAGATCCGTGGCACCTTCAAGTCGGTCGCCGTCAAGGCTCCCGGCTTCGGTGACCGCCGCAAGGCCATGCTGCAGGATATCGCCATCCTCACCGGTGGCCAGGTGATCAGCGAAGAGGTCGGCCTCTCCCTGGAGACCGCGGGCGTCGAGCTGCTCGGCCAGGCCCGCAAGGTCGTCGTCACCAAGGACGAGACCACCGTCATCGAGGGCGCCGGAGATTCCGACGCCATCGCAGGCCGCGTGTCGCAGATCCGTGCCGAGATCGAGAACAGCGACTCCGACTACGACCGTGAGAAGCTGCAGGAGCGTCTGGCCAAGCTGGCCGGCGGTGTTGCGGTGATCAAGGCCGGAGCTGCCACCGAGGTGGAGCTCAAGGAGCGCAAGCACCGCATCGAAGACGCGGTCCGCAACGCCAAGGCCGCGGTCGAAGAGGGCATCGTCGCCGGTGGCGGCGTGGCTCTGCTGCAGTCGGCGCCGGCGCTGGATGAGCTGTCGCTCACCGGTGACGAGGCCACCGGCGCCAACATCGTCCGCGTGGCGCTGTCGGCTCCGCTGAAGCAGATCGCCTTCAACGCTGGCCTGGAGCCGGGCGTGGTCGCCGAGAAGGTGTCGAACCTTCCCGCTGGCCACGGCCTGAACGCTGCGTCCGGCGAGTACGAGGACCTGCTCAAGGCCGGCGTCGCCGACCCGGTGAAGGTCACCCGCTCGGCACTGCAGAATGCGGCGTCCATCGCGGCGCTGTTCCTCACCACCGAGGCCGTCGTCGCCGACAAGCCGGAGAAGGCGTCCGCACCCGCGGGCGACCCGACCGGTGGCATGGGCGGTATGGACTTTTAAGTCCCGTTACGAAAGAGCCCGGTCCCGTTTTCGCGGGGCCGGGTTCTTTCGTACGCCGAGCGTGGGGACATCGGCGACCTGGTCGGTCGCGCGGCATATCGGGCGGTCTGTACCTTTGACCGACCGCGGCCATGCATGATGTCGGCATGCAACTGATCGGTTACGGGCCGCCACAGCTGGACGTCGACGCTGTACCCGGGCTCAGGGGGACCCTCGCCTGGACGGCTGCCTCGGTCCAGCAGGCGGCTCGTCGCGCCGTCGCTATGGCGAACCTGATCGACAAGGTGGGCGCGACGCTCGACGACATCGCCCAGCTGCGCAAGGCCGCCGAGGTGATCGCAGACAACCTGGCTGACCTGAGCGCAAGCGCCGCAGGCATCGACCGAAGCGCGGGGGAGATCGCCAAGGAGATCGCCGGTCTGAGCACCGCCGCCCAGGGCATCGACACCCACGCCGAGAAGCTGGCTGTCGGGATCGACGCGCTGGTCGAGATCCTGCCGACGCTGCAGCGGTTGACCGAGATCGTGGATCCACTGGACAACACGGTGGTGCGCCTCGGCCGGTTCGTCGATCGCCTGCCGGGAGGGCGCAAGCCACTGCGCACCGACTAGTCCTCGACCGTCGGCAACTGTCGCTCGATCCACGAGATGTTCACCCCATCCGCAGACACGGTGCTAGCACTACGACGGATGCGGAGCCAACGGCGCGACGCGGCTCAGGCCGGCCCGCTTTGCCTGCCGCGCACCAGTGTTCCGGGCCGCGCCGCGGTGGGCTGACCGTACTCGGCGATCACCTCGCCGGACACGATGGTGGCGACGTAGCCGTCGGCGGTCTGGTCCAGCCGTCGTCCGCCCGCGGGCAGATCGTGGGCGATGACGGGCTTGTGCAGGCGCAATGCCGCAGCGTCGATGACGTTGACATCCGCCTTGTAGCCGACCGCGATTCGACCGCGGTCGTCCAATCCCGCGACGCGGGCGGGCACCGACGTGAGCTGTCGAACCGCCTCGGCGACCGGCAGCAAACCGTGCGCGCGGTCGCGCACCCAGTGCGTCAGCAGGTAGGTGGGAAAGCTTGCGTCGCAGATCATCCCGTAGTGAGCGCCGCCGTCGCCGAGCCCGAGGACCACGTCCTCTCGGCGGATCAACTCCGCGACGGTGTCCAGCGAGGCGTCGCGGAAATTGGCCAACGTGATGAGCAGCATGGCGTTGCCGTCGTCGTCGAGCACCCGGTCGTAGGCTTCCTCCAACGGGTCAACACCGCGGGCGCGCGCCCTGGCGCCGATGCTGTCTGACGGGTCGGGTTCGTAGTTCGGCGGATCACCGAGCAGGAACATCCAGTCCCACGCCTGGGCCGCGAACATCAGCGGATGGCCGTCGCCTGCGGGCTTGTCCGTCAGGATGCGTTGACGTACGTCGGGTTTGCGCATCTGAGCGACACGTTCGGGCAACGGCAGGTGAGCGATCTCGCGATAGGTCGGATACAGCACGAACGGATTTCCCGACAGTGCCAGTCCAAGCACCAGACCGATCGGCCTCGGGAAGATCTGGGCGGTGACGTCACCGCCGTTGGCGTTGGCCTTCTCCACCATCGCCAACGCGTCCACGAAGATCGGTGGACCCGCGTTGCCGATCGCCAGGGTAAATGTGACCGGTAGTCCGGCGTCCTGCGCGACGTCGAACACCGTCTGCAAAGCGGTTTCGTAGTCACCTGCGACGAGGTCGGGCACAAACTGAATCAGGCCCCCGCCGCCGCCGACCACACCACGTGCGATCGCCTCGATTTCAGCGTGGGCGGCATCGTAGCTCGGTATGGGGTGGCCGCTTTCGGTTTTGTGCAGCGTCAGTCGGGACGAGGCGAAGCCCAGCGCGCCCACCGCAACGGCCTCGGTGGCGAGCTTGCGCATGAGTGCCAGGTCCTCGGCTGTGGCAGGGTCGCGGTCGACTCCGCGCTGGCCCATCACGTAGACGCGCAACGGCGAATGGGGCAGGAGCGCGGCCACGTCGATGTCCCTGGCGTGCCCGTCGAGCGCGTCGAGGAATTCGGGGAACGTCTCCCAGGTCCACGGCAACCCGTCGGCCATGACGACGCCGGGGATGTCCTCGACGCCCGCCATCACGTCGACCAGGGTGTCGTGGTCGTCGGGCCGGCACGGCGCGAATCCGACTCCGCAGTTACCCATTACGGCCGTCGTGACGCCGTGCGCCGATGACGGCGTCATCCGCTCGGACCAGATGGCCTGACCGTCGTAGTGGGTGTGCAGGTCGACGAAGCCGGGGGTGACGAGCAAGCCGGTGGCGTCGATCTCGCGGATACCCGCGGAGTCGACGGTGCCCACCGCCACGATCACACCATCGGCGATCGCGATGTCGCCGACGAGCGGTTCGCCGCCCAGTCCGTCCACGATGGTGCCGGAGCGAAGCACAAGGTCATACAGCATGTGTTGAGATTACGGCGGAAGAGGCTCGGAGGGCAGGAGCGCAGCGACCCGAGCGTATGTGGCATGTCACGATGTCGGAGTGATAGACCACGTGGGAATCAACTGTTCTGACTGGGAGAAGTCAAAGGAGTTCTACGACGGGGTGCTCGGCATCCTCGGCTTCACGCGGCAGATGGACGTGGGGGTCGCCATCGGCTACGGCAGTGACGGGCATCCGACGTTTTGGATCGCCGACGCCAGTGCGGGCGACACCGAGGGACCCAACCGCGAAGTGCACGTCGCTTTCACGGCCAAGGATGCCGAAGACGTGCAGGCGTTCTTCCGCTCCGCGCTAGAGCAGGGCGCCGAACCACTGCACAAGCCAAGGCTGTGGCCGGAATACCACCCCGGCTATTTCGGCGCGTTCGTACGTGATCCCGACGGCAACAACGTCGAGGTGGTGTTTCACGGGGGAGGCCCACAGCACTAGCGCAAGCGGCCCCACCGGGTAGGCCCAAGTGCGCTAGTGACGTAGGTCGCAGCCTCAGTGTTGGGGCCGCGCCCTGCGCCCGCGGATCACGTTGCCCGCGATCACGGCGACGGCCAGCACCACTGCCAGTGCAGCGCCGCCGATCACCATGAGCTCGGTTGTGCCCAACCCTGAATCGGTCGATTCCTCTGAACTCAACAGTTGCAACTCGTAGTCACCGGGCAGCGGACCCTCGGCAGGTGAGTCCAGGCCAGGTGTCTGTTGAGTCCTATGCACCTCGAACATCTGCTCGCCTGCGTCGTTCGTAACCCACTCGCCCCACGCGGGGGTGACCCCGTCGAGCAGCACCTTGTGGGCGTTGTTCACCGTGTCAAACCCGACGTCGGTGATCTGCCGGACGACGAAGGGTTGATAGACGGCGTCGCTGTAGCGGACCTGAACCGGCACATTGTCGATGGTCACCGGCGGCCGCGGCGGCGGGGGGGCCGCCTGTCCCGGTCCTGGCACGTACCCGCCGCCGAGGACGTTACCGACGGCCACATTCGTCGCCTGGGTAGCGGCTCCGACCGTGTTCAGCACGATAGCGGTGAAGCTGTACGCCCCGGCCTGGGCGATCTGGGTCACGGCGCTTGCCAGCGGCTGGATGATCAGCGTCTGGGGAATGCCAGCCACGTCGATCACGACCTGAAGTGGATTGGGGTACGGGTTGTAGAACGTGGGTTGGTAGAAATTGTCGTACTGCACCCACTCCTGATTCCACTGCTGGACAGGGCTTGCCACGCCCTCCAGCAGGTTGGGATCAACCTGATTGGGCAGAGTGAGGTCCGAGTCGACGAGCAGGCTGTTCAGCGAGGCGACCTCCTGCTCCGGCAAGTCCTCCACGACCTCTTCGACGGGGTCTGAGGCGAACGCCGCTTGGACATTCTCTTCTTCGACCTCGACGACGGCAGGCTCCTGGGTGGTCAGCACAGTCGGCTCGGTCTCGGTGGCGTCCGAGGACCCGCCGACTCCCTCTGAGTCAGACGTGCCGGACGAGTCCGACGTGCCTGCCGAGGTCTCGCCTTCCGACGTGCCTGCCGAGGTCTCGCCTTCCGACGTCTCGCCCCCCGAGGTCGATGTCTCGGCGGACGTCTCCGCGTCGAATTCGCTCGAACTGCCCGTCGTCGAACCGCTGGAGCTGGAGTTCCCCGCTGTGGAGGTCTCGGTCTCCGAGGCGCTGGGTGTCGCAGCGGCAGGCTCCGAGGTCGACACCTCGGCGGACGACGTTACCGTCACCGACGACTCGGCCGTGAACTCCGGCTCCGGTGCGGACGAGGGCTCCGGTGCGGACGAGGGCTCCGGGGTGTACGAGGGCTCCGGGGTGTACGAGGGCTCCGGGGTGTATGCGGGCTCGGGTGTGTATGCGGGCTCGGGTGTGTACTCGGGCTCGTACGTCGGCTCGTACGTCGGCTCGTACGTCGGCTCGTACGTTTCGGTCACCGACGTTTCGGTGTCCGGCTCTGCGTGGCCCGGAGGCGCCCCGGCGAGCAGCGCGGTCAGCGCCAGGGTCGTACTTAGAGCGCCGCTGGCGATCACCCATCGCATGCGACGGTGGCCAACAGCCGTGGTCGATCGCGACCCATTCGCTGCCATCCCGTTCCCTCCCCAAAAACAAAGACACTGCGCCTGCACGTGTGAACGGCAGCCAGCCTGGCGGAACCCGTACGTCGCGGCCCGCTGGCAATTCGCCTGCCTGTACGTCGCGGCGCTGGCGAATTTCATTACATACCGTCCGTTCAGTGCATTGTGGCAGTGAATGCCTATCGGTGCGAGGGAGATTGCGATGGAGATAAGGTGGTTATTCGCGCTGCATGGTCCTGCCCCAGGAAAGTTCACACGGAGAGGCGGCTCCGAATATCGTGCATGCTAGGGGTCTGCTCATCTGTCGGTCCTGGCCCCGGGCCGCGTCTTCGCTGGAGGTGTCTTGGCTGGAGGTGTAGTGCAGGGAGCTCCCTTCGGCCGGTACCGCCTTGTCGAACTGCTGGGCCGTGGCGGTATGGGCGAGGTGTGGAAGGCGTTCGACTCCGAAACGCGCCGAGTGGTGGCCGTCAAGGTGCTGCCCGCCGAGCTCGCCTCCGACCCGGTGTTCGAGCAGCGGTTTCGCCACGAGGCCTTCACGGCCGCGTCGCTCAACGAACCTCACGTGGTGCCGATCCACAGTTTCGGCGAGATCGACGGCCGCCTCTACGTCGACATGCGCCTCATCGAGGGTCAAGACCTTCATCACGTCCTTAAGCGGGGTCCGCTCGGCCATCAGCGCTCGGTGAAGGTGATCGAGCAGGTGGCCTCGGCTCTCAACGCCGCACACCGCGCAGGCCTGGTGCACCGCGACGTCAAACCGTCGAACATTCTTCTCGGCGAGGACGATTTCGCGTATCTGATCGACTTCGGGATCGCCAAGGGCAACGACGAGGTCGGCATGACCGCGACGGGCAACGTGATCGGAACCTGGGCCTACATGGCCCCGGAGCGGTTCAGTGAAGGGCGCAGCGACTCGCGTTCCGACATCTATGCGCTGGCATGCGTGCTGTACGAGTGCCTCACCGCCAGCCAGCCGTTCCCCGGCCTGAGCGTCGAGCAGCAGGTCGCGGGCCACCTGACCGCGCCGCCGCCGCGGCCGTCCGCCTCGACGCCGGGCATCGCGACCGAGCTCGACGGGGTGATCGCCAAGGGCATGGCCAAGGACCCCAACCAGCGCTACGCCACCACGGTGGAGTTGGCGCGCGTGGCGCGGCGGGCCATCGAGGAAGACGCTACCAAGTACGGTTCGTATCCCGCTTCCGGACCCACGATGATGGGCCCGGCAGCAGCGGGACCCACGCAGGCGTACGTCGATCCGCCCACCACCCGGGATGTTGGCGCCTGGGCAGGCACCGCGTACGGCTATGCGCCCCCCACGGCCCAGGGCCCGAGGACAGGCGCGCATCCATCCACGGGCCCCATACCGCCCTACACCGGAGAGCGCCAGCTCGGTGGGCCCGCCACCAAGTATCAGACGGGCGGCAGGCAGTATCCGCCGCCTGCCTCTGTCGAGCCGCCAGCGGCGCGAGCCAGATCCGAAAAGGATCCGTGGTGGCAACGCAAATCCGTGGTGCTCCCGGTGGCCACGCTGGTGATCATCGCGGCGGTGACGACTATCGCCACCGTCTTCCTGAGCAGCTCCAGTGAGACTGGCGCCGACCGCACGACTGGTGGCGGTGGGCCGCTGAGCGGCACGTATTCCGTCACGTACGGCCAGCCGATGAGAACGAACGGCCAGCCGTATGCAGACGCGGAGGGAGGCACCGAAAGCTGGGTGATCGAATCGGTGTGCACCGGCGGAACCTGCGTCGCTACCGCCACGAGGCAGGACGGCTCCGAAGCCAACGCGACGAGCATCGTGCTGGACCAGGACGATTCGCGCTGGGTCGGCGTCACCGCGACGCGCGGGACGTGTGAGGACGCGCCCACCGAGTTCTGGGAGTCGCTGTCACTGCAGGAGCTCGGCAACGGCTCTCTTACAGGAGATTTCATCGTGCGATCGACCGGCAGCTGCGCGCGCAACCAACAGGTGACCTTTACCCGCACCGGCGATTCGGCCGCTGGGGTGACGATCGCCGACCCGGCCGCTCAGGCGGCCCGAGTGCTGTCGCCGGCGCGGGGTCTGCACGGACGCTACAGCACCACGGATACCTACCCGAACTTCCCGCAGAAGGTGAACACGAACAGCTGGGATGTGCAGACGTTCTGCCTCCGCACGGGCCAGCGCTGCCTGTCCTGGTGGCAGAACCCCGACGACGCCCGGTCGTTCGTGTTCGAGAACGGCAAGTGGGTTCTGGCCAACACGTCCTTCGACGTGACATGTACCGCCGACGGTAGCGCCGCACGGATGGAACTCAACTTGGAGTATCCGTTGCCCGAGCCCGCCGACGATCCGATCACCGCACTCCCGGGTACGGGATACGCGACGGTCGCGGGCGGCTGCGCACTCGGCAGCGACGTGCAGTCCGAGGTCGAACGCACGGGCGATTGACAGGCCCGGTACGCGGGTACCTTGGCGGACATGTCGAGCGCCCACGCACCGTCACACACCGAAACCGACGCCACCCGGGAACTGCTGCGGGACGCGTTCACCCGCCTGATCGAGCACAGCGACGACCTGACCGACGGCCTGTCTGACGGGCTGGCCACGTTCCGGCCGACGCCACAAGCCAACACCATCGCGTGGCTGCTCTGGCACAGCGCCCGGGTGCAGGATTACCAGCTGGCTGAGATCGCCGGGTTCGAGCAGATATGGACCCGCGACAGATGGGTCGACCGGTTCTCGCTGGATCTGCCGCGCGAGGACACCGGGTACGGACATGGTGTCGACGACGTCGCCAAGGTGCGTGCGTCCGCCGATCTGCTTGCGGGCTACTACCAGGCGGTGCATCAGATGACGCTGCAGTACGTTGCGACGGTGACGCGCGACGAGCTGGCCAGAATCGTCGACACCCGCTGGAATCCGCCGGTGACGGCCAGCGCCCGCATCGTCAGCATCATCGACGACTGCGCCCAGCATCTGGGCCAGGCCGCCTACCTCAGGGGTATCGCTGCGCACAGTTGACGGGCGTCAACCCCGGTGCGATCTGGATCACAGGCAGTACCTACCATGGGGGCATGACTGCAACTCCTGACGTCGGGGCGCGTTCGACCACGATCGTCAATCCCGCTACCGGCGCCGTTGCCGGCGAAGTGATCTGGACCGAACCCGCTGACGTCGCCGGCATCGCAGGTCGCCTCCGCGACGCGCAGAAGGACTGGGAGCGCCGCGGCGCCAAGGGCAGAGCCAAAGCGCTTGCCCGCTTCGCGGTCTGGCTCGGCGAGCACCGCGCTGAGATCGAGCATCTCCTGCTCAAGGAGACCGGAAAGTCGGCCATCGACGCGGCCCAGGAAGTGCCGATGTTGATCATGATCGCGTCCTACTACGTCAAGACGATGGAGAAGGCGCTTGTGCCCGACAGGCGGCCCGCGCCGCTGCCCTTTCTGTCGATCAAGAAGATCGAGGTGTATTACCGGGCCCGCGCTGTCGTCGGCATCATCGCGCCGTGGAACTTCCCGGTGGCCAACGCGATGATGGACGCTCTCGGCGCGCTGGCCGCCGGATGTTCGGTGCTGCTCAAACCGTCGGAGCGAACGCCGTTGACCGCGGAGCTGCTCGTGCGCGGCTGGCTGGAATCCGGTGCACCGCCCGTGTTCGCACTGGCCCAGGGCGCTCGCGAGGTGTCCGAGGCCGTGATCGAGGTGTCTGACTACATCCAGTTCACCGGGTCGTCCGCGACGGGTGTGAAGGTGGCCGAACGTGCGGCGCGCAGGCTCACTCCCGTCAGTCTCGAACTCGGTGGCAAGGATCCGATGATCGTCTGCGCCGACGCCGACGTCCCGCTCGCTGCCAACGCCGCGGTGTGGGGCGGCATGTTCAACGCCGGGCAGATGTGTGTGTCCGTCGAGCGGATCTACGTCGCTGAGCAGGTGTACGACCAGTTCGTCGCTGCCGTGGTCGCCGCTGTCGACAGGCTGCACCTCGGAGCCGGGGCGGGCAACCATGTCGGCGCCTTGATCGACGAGACCCAGCTGGCCGTCACCGAACGCCACGTGGAAGCTGCGCTGGCCAGCGGCGCCAAGGCGCTCACCGGCGGCAAACGGCCCGCGGGCAACGGCAACTTCTATCCGCCGACGGTGCTCGTCGACGTCGACCATTCGATGGCCTGCATGACCGAGGAGACGTTCGGCCCCACGCTGCCGATCATGAAGGTCGCTTCCGTCGAGGAGGCGATCCGGCTGGCCAACGATAGCGTGTACGGTCTCAGCGCCTCGGTGTTCTCCAGGGATGTCGAACGTGCCAAAGCCATTGCCACACAGCTGGATTGCGGAGCTGTCAACATCAACGACGTGGTCGCGAACCTGATGTGCACCACCGCGCCGATGGGCGGGTGGAAAGCATCCGGAATCGGGGCCAGATTCGGGGGCGCAGACGGCATCCGCAAGTTCTGCCGTCAGGAGACCGTGGTGACCCCACGCACCAGCGTCGGCGCGGGTGGCAACTACTACAACAACTCACCGAAGGCGCTGGCGCGGATGAACACCATGATCATGAAGATGGCTCTGCGTCGTCCGCGCCGCGAATCGAAATGAGCCGACTGGGATACATCTGGCGTTCATCTGTTCGACACCGCTACGTACGTGCACGCGGATAGGTTCTGTCGGTGCTGCAGGTAGAACCGAACACGAAGTACACCGTCCGCGATGACGACGACGACGATCCGGTGCTGCTGCTGCAGCCGGGAGACCAGGTAGTCGATACCTGGCGCGAGAACTACCCGTACGACGAGCGCATGAAGCGCACCGAGTACGAAGAGGTCAAGCGCCTGCTGCAGATCGAGCTGCTCAAGCTCCAGAAATGGAGCCAGTCCAACGGGCTTCGACACGTCATCGTGTTCGAGGGCCGCGACGCCGCGGGCAAGGGCGGCACCATCAAGCGGTTCATGGAGCACCTCAACCCCCGTGGTGCCCGCGTAGTGGCGCTGGAGAAGCCCACCGACAGGGAGCGCACCCAGTGGTACTTCCAGCGCTACGTCCAGCACCTGCCGGCCGCCGGTGAGATCGTCCTGTTCGACCGGTCCTGGTACAACCGGGCGGGTGTCGAGCGGGTGATGGGCTTCTGCACTCCCGGCCAGCACGCCGAATTCATCAGGCAGGTACCGCTTTTCGAGCAGATGCTGGTCAACGAGGGCATCAGCCTCACCAAGCTGTGGTTCTCGGTCACACAAGCCGAGCAGCGCACCCGTTTCACCATCCGCCAGGTCGACCCGGTGCGCCAGTGGAAGCTCTCGCCCACCGACCTGGCCTCGCTGGACAAATGGGACGACTACACGGCTGCCAAAGAGGATATGTTCGCGCTCACCGATACCGAGGTGGCGCCGTGGATCGTGGTCAAGAGCAATGACAAGAAACGTGCCCGGCTCAATGCGATGCGGTACGTCCTCGGTAAGTTCGACTACGACAACAAGGATCATGAGATCGTCGGCCGGGCCGACCAGATGATCGTGGGCCGCGCGCTGTCGGACTAATCGCGCGGCTCCGGTTCAACCGAGGAGGACGCGAGTGCGGTTCGTGGCGACGCTGCTCTTCTGGCTCGTCGCCACGGCTGCGCTTGCCGTGGCCGTGCCGACGGCGTGGGCGCAGCATAACCTCGTCGACAGTGCGGGCTACGCCGAGCTGGCTGGGCGGGCGGCCACGGACCCGCGGCTGCAGCAGGCGATGGCGTCCGAGCTGTCCACCCAGATCGCCGCACTGGCCTCACGAAACGGTTTGGGCGACGTCAACTCGGCGTTGATCCGCGTCGCGGCATCGTCCTACACCAACAGCGCGGCGTTTCCCGGCCATTTCGGGCAGGCCAACGACAGTGCACACCGGTGGCTGTTCACCGACTCCGCACGATCCGACGATTCTGGCCGCTGGCAGATCGACCTCGCACCGATGCTGGCCGACACGGCGCTCCAACAGACGCTCGACGATTACGGCATCCGACCGCCGGCTACCCTGACTGTTCCCCTCACCGAGAACGCGCCTGGCGCGTTGGCGCCGGGCCGCTTGCAGCCGTTGGCTCAGTGGGGTCCCTGGGTCAGTGTCGGTGCCACCGTCGTCGCGGGCGTCTTCGCGTTGCTGACGCTCGCGAGTGCCCGCAGACGCGGCAAAGCGTTCTGCGCCCTCGGTGTTTCGGCGCTACTGGTCGGGGCAGCGGGCTGGGCGGCCCTCGAGGTGTTGCGTCGCTACCTCGAGCAGGCGCTCAACGGGACCTCGGGCGATGTCCGCACTATCGTCGATGTTGTCGTGATCACCGCACAGGATAGCGCCCATACCTGGCTGAGTTGGACAATTGCCTCCGGCGGCATTCTGCTTGTGCTCGGTGTGATCGGGTCACTGCTGGGCGGGATGACAAGGTCACGAACAACTCGGCGCACTGGCTCAATCCAGGCGTGAGTGGCACCCGCGAGTGAGCGCGTCGCCCAGGACGCGCTGGAGAAACCGGTACGTCAGCGCGGTCTTGAACGCGGTCTGCGCGTTGTCCGCCGCGCCGGCGTGCCCACCTTCGATGTTCTCGTAGTACCGCACCCGGTGGCCTGCCTCTTCCAGTGCGGCTGTCATCTTGCGCGCGTGGCCGGGGTGGACGCGGTCGTCGCGGGTGGACGTCGTCATCAGCAGCTCCGGATACGTCCGATCGCCTGAAATGTTCTGATAAGGCGAGTATTCGGCGATGAACGCCCAGTCGTCGGGGTTATCCGGGTCGCCGTATTCGGCTACCCACGACGCACCCGCCAGGAGCAGGTGGTAGCGCTTCATATCCAGCAACGGCATGCTGCACACCAAGGCGCCGAACAACTCCGGGTAGTTGGTCAGCATGACGCCCATCAGCAGGCCGCCGTTGCTGGCGCCCTGCGCGCCCAGCTGCGACACCGTGGTGACGCCGCGCACCACCAGATCTTCTGCCACAGCGGCGAAGTCCTCGAAGGCCAGGTGCCGGTTCTCACGCAGGGCCTGGGTGTGCCAGCTTGGCCCGTACTCTCCGCCGCCGCGGATATTGGCCAGCGCATAGGTGCCGCCGCGCTGCAGCCACAACCTGCCGAGGACGCCGCCGTAACTGGGGCTCAGGGCGTGCTCGAACCCGCCGTACCCATACAGCAGGGTGGGGCCAGGGCCGGAGTTACCTTTATGCGCGACAAGAAAATACGGGATCAACGTGCCGTCTTTGGAAGCGACGAAGTGTTGCGTCACGTCGAGATCGGAGACGTCGAAGAACGCTTGCGCGCGCTTGATCTCAGAGACCTCACCGCCCGCTCGGCCCCAGAGCAGCGTCGACGGCGTGTCGAATCCGCTGGAGTCCAGGAAGATCTCATCGCCGTACTCGTCGATACCGACTATCACCGTGCTGGTGTTGGCTGCAATGCCCGGTACCGCGTGACGTTCCCAGGTTTCCGGGGTGGCGACCTCGACACGACTGACGACGTCCACCAGCGTCGAGAGGACCAGGTAGTCGCGGGTCCACGCGAAGGTCTCCAGGCTAGTGTGCGCGTCCGGCTCGAACACCACGGTGAGTTCTGCTGTGCCGGAAAAGAATTCGTCGTAGTGGACGGCTACCAGCGAACCGGCGGGATACGTCACCGACCCGACGGTCCAATCGGTGCGCGGCCGGATCAACAGCCATTCTCGGTGGATCGAGTAGCTGGCGTCGGCGGGGATGTCGATGCGGAGCAATTCGTCGCCGCGCACCTCGAAGCGCTCGCGGTTGAAGAAGTCGAGCGACCGGACTACGAAGAGTCGCTCGAATCCGGGCGTGGGGTCGTACCCCGCACCCACGCTGACGTCGGAGGCCTCGCCTTCGAACAACGTCGTCGCCTCCGAAAGCGGTTGTCCGCGGTGCCACCGCTTGACGATGCGCGGATACCCGGACTCGGTCAGCGAACCCGGTCCGAAATCGGTGCCTACCAGCACGGTGTCTTCGGTCTCCCAGCCGATGTCGGTCTTGGCCTCGGGCAGTTCGAAGCCGCCGTCGACGAATTTCCTCGTCCGCATGTCGAACTCGCGGACCACTACGGCGTCCGAGCCGCCACGCGACAGGCTCACCAGCGCCAACGTCAAGCTGGGTTCGAGGACGTCGGCGCCCGCCCACACCCAGTTCTCGTCGTCGGCCGCCGCTAAGGCGTCGACGTCGATGATCACGTCCCAATCGGGATCGTCGGTGCGGTAGCTCTCCAACGAGGTCCGCCGCCACATCCCGCGGGGATTGTCGCCGTCGCGCCAGAAGTTGTAGAGGTACTCGCCGCGCCGTCGCACATACGGGATGCGGGCGTCGGTGTCCAGGACCTCCAGCGCCTCGGCCCGCATGTCCTCGAACTGGTCGTCACACAATTCGTTGACAGTGGGATCGTTGTGTGCCCGCACCCAGTCGAGCGCGTCGTCGCCGGTGATGTCCTCGAGCCACAGGAACGGGTCGGTCGTCATGGCACCATTGTGCGGGTCGGCTGTGTCGCGTCGATTCGCCGCCGTTCGCGTCGTTGACGGGCAACAGGTTCGTTGTGCATGAGGCACGGAGTGGGCTGCGTCTCGCCCTAGCCGCAAACAACGACAAACAGTCCCCGATAGGCTGGTGTGCGTGACTCACTATGACGTCGTTGTGCTCGGAGCCGGACCCGGTGGATACGTCGCGGCCATCCGCGCTGCGCAACTCGGATTGATCACCGCCATCGTCGAACCCAAGTACTGGGGCGGCGTGTGCCTGAATGTGGGCTGCATCCCGTCGAAGGCGCTGTTGCGCAACGCGGAGATCGCCCACATCTTCACCAGGGAAGCCAAAACCTTCGGCATCAGTGGCGAGGCCACGTTCGACTTCGGCGTCGCCTTCGACCGCAGCCGCAAGGTCGCCGAAGGGCGCGTGGCGGGCGTGCACTTCCTGATGAAGAAGAACAAGATCACCGAGATCCATGGCTACGGCAAGTTCACCGACGATCACACCATCGCGGTCGACCTCAACGACGGTGGGACCGAGACGCTGACGTTCGACAGCGCGATCATCTCCACCGGCAGCAGTACCCGCCTGGTACCGGGGACGTCGCTGAGCGAGAACGTCGTCACCTACGAGAAGCAGATCCTGGCGCGTGAGCTGCCCGGTTCGATCGTCATCGCAGGCGCGGGCGCCATCGGCATGGAGTTCGCGTACGTGCTAAAGAACTACGACGTCGACGTCACCATCGTCGAGTTCCTGCCGCGCGCGCTGCCCAACGAGGACGCCGAGATCTCCAAGGAGATCGAGAAGCAGTACAAAAAGCTGGGCGTCAAGATTCTGACCGGCACGAAGGTGGAGTCCATCGAGGATGACGGGTCGACCGTCACCGTCACGGTGAGCAAGGACGGCAAGAGCAGCGAACTAAAGGCCGACAAGGTCCTGCAGGCCATCGGCTTCGCGCCCAACGTCGAGGGCTTCGGGCTCGACAAGGCCGGCGTGCAGCTCACCGACCGCAAGGCGATCGGCATCGACGACTACATGCGCACCAACGTCCCGCATATCTATGCCATCGGTGACGTCACGATGAAGTTGCAGCTGGCCCACGTCGCCGAGGCGATGGGCGTCGTCGCCGCCGAAACGATCGCCGGCGCTGAAACTTTGGCGCTCGGCGACTATCGGATGATGCCGCGGGCGACGTTCTGTCAGCCGCAGGTGGCCAGCTTTGGACTCACCGAGCAGCAGGCGCGCGACGAGGGCTACGAGGTCAACGTCGCCAAGTTTCCGTTCACCGCCAACGGCAAGGCACACGGACTCGGCGACCCGAGCGGTTTCGTCAAGCTGATCGCCGATGCCAAGTACGGCGAGCTGCTCGGCGGGCATCTGATCGGCCACGACGTCTCTGAGTTGCTACCCGAGCTGACGCTCGCACAGAAGTGGGATCTCACCACCAACGAGCTGGCCCGCAACGTGCACACCCACCCGACATTGTCGGAGGCGCTGCAGGAATGCTTCCACGGCCTTACCGGCCACATGATCAACTTCTAGGGATGCGCCTCTTCTCTCGCGCGCTGTCACTCGCGGTCGCGCTCCTGGTGGCTTGCGCGGGCTTCGTGACCACTGCGCATGGCGAGCCTGCGACGCCTGGTGCTCCTGACCTGAGCAAGTACCAGTTGGTGTCCAACGAGGCCTATCGGGCGGGCGATGAGGTGTACTTCCAGACCCCGGGTGGATTGCTGTGCGCGATCCGATCGACGCAGTGGGCCGGATGCAACGGCACCCTCCCCGGGGCGCCGAGTGGGGCCAACGAGGTGCTGCTGAGCGATAACTCAGAGCGGGGGTACTACCAGACGTCGACGCCGCGGTTCGTGCGGACCTCTGGCGGCGCGGCGCCGGTGCTGCACGCAGGCCAGAAGATCACCCTCAACGACTTCGAATGCGCGGTTGATGCCGCGACGACCATCTGCACCAAGGACTCGCCCGCGGCGGCGTGGTTCACGCTGTCACCCGATGGTGCCGATATCGGTCCGGCCACGCCCGGTCTGCCCGACGGCTTTCCCGAGCCGCAAGACTTCGTCCTCGCCGAGCAGAGCTACGCGGTGGGCAGCGGACCCAAGAACATCGTCCCGATGTTCACCGTGGCCAACGGCCTGACCTGCCAGATGTTGATGTACAGCGGCGGCAAGATCGGGTGCAACGGACCGCTGGCCGGGGTCGACGGCGGCGAGAACCAGGTGTCGTTCGACGTCCCGGGGACGGCGAGCATCATCAAGACCGACAACCCCGGTTTCTCCACTCCGACGTATCCGGGGCCCGTCCAGCAATTGCCCGCCGGGTACAAGGTGCACGCCTACAGTGCCGAGTCCACCTGCCTGGCCACCGCGGACGGCGGAGTGGCGTGTTATGCCGGGTACAACCAGCAGTACAGCGGCTTCGTGGCGTCAAAGACGGACACCTGGACCTTCTAGTCCAGAAGGGCCGTGTCACACGACGCGATCGTCCCGTTCTGGTCGTCCGGCGCCCAGTCCTGGATGAAGGTGGTCGCGTACACACTCTAGGACCTAGGACACCCACCACCAGCGTGCTTCCATACGAGCGAACGTCGTCCAGTCAGCTGGGCGGCACTTGGCGCGCCGCTAGCTAGTCTCCGCTAGTCCAGCCCGTCGAGCACGGCGCGGGTGCCGGACAGTCCGAGTCGGGTGGCGCCCGCGTCGAGCAGCGCCTCAGCGTCGGCGGCGGTGCGGATACCTCCGCTGGCCTTGATGCCGAGTTTCCCGCCGACGACGGCGTACATCACGGTGACGGCCTCGAGTGAGGCTCCACCGCTCGGATGAAAACCGGTGGAGGTCTTCACGAAATCCGCTCCGGCATCCTGCGCGACCAGGCAGACGTCGTGCAGCGTCCCCGTACTGCCCAGGCTGAGCAGCGCCGCGGATTCCACGATCACCTTGAGCACCGCTGCCCCGACGGCGTCCCGCACAGCGGCGATGTCGTTACCGAGTGCGGCCAGATCGCCGGTGACCGCGGCTCCGACGTCGATCACCATGTCGATCTCGCGTGCTCCTGCAGCCACCGCCAGCGCGGCCTCGTGCGCTTTCACAGCGGGCGGGTGTTTGCCCGACGGGAATCCCGCGACGGCGGCGACGACGAGGTCGGCCGGCGCCGCGGCAACCGCCGTAACCACCAACGTCGGTGACACACACACTGCGTAGACGCCGAGGTCGACGGCCTCGGCCACCAGGGCGGCGACGTCGGCGGCGCTGGCCTCGGGTTTGAGCAGGGTGTGGTCGACGACGGCCGCCACCTCGGAGCGGGATGGCATCAGAACGGTTCTTCGGTGCCGCCGGGGTTACAACCGGAACCGACCATCACCTCGGGGCCCACGACGGGACGCCAAGGTTCGAGATTCCAGCTGGTCTTGCCTGGCTGAGCCAATTCTGCGTACTCCCAGTGACAGACGAACTGTTCCCGCATGCCGGGCAGGTCGGCCTCCGGCGCCGCGGAGAGCACCTCGGCCCAGGCCACGTCGGCAGCGACCAGGTCAACGGGGAAGGAGCCTGCGACGACGCGCGCCTCGGCGGTCGGGTACACCCGCAGGGTCGAGAGGTCCCCCCATTTGGCCCATTCGGTGGAGTGCACGAAGTGGCCAGGCACAACGGGATCGGCTGCGGCGGGCACCGCAGCGAGGACCGCGGCCGGCACGACGGCGGCGGCTAACAGGGTGCGCCACACCTCTAGCGCGACTTCCCTTGAATCTCCAGCAGTTTCGGTCGGACGTCGACGATGTAGATGCCCGCGGCTGCTGCCGCGATCGCCACTCCGAGTTCCTGCAGCGGATAAATCAGGAAAAACGCCCCGCCGAGGATGATCAGCCAGACCGGCTTGGTCAGTTTGCCCGTGGCGGTGTATGCGTCCGGCCGCTGCATGGCAGCGTGGACGAATGCATAGATTGTGAGGACTGCCGCGGCCGCCATCAACAGCAGCACGACGGTATCCATCACGCTGTCGACCATCACGGTCACAGCCTAAGTGGATACCGTCGCTGCCGTCGAATCTGTCCGAACGAAATTACTTCGCGGTGACCTTGGCGGAAGCCTTCTTGGCCGGGGCCTTCTTGGCCGCCGGGGCCTTTTTGGCGGGCGCCTTCTTGGCCGGGACCTGGTCCACGGCTTCGGCGATGTCGTCGCCGGCTTCTTCGACCTTCTTGGGAAGTTCGACGCCCACCAGCTTGGCGGCGCGCTCACCCACCGCGCGGGTCTGCGTGGCGACGTTGCCCAGGGCTTCCTGGGTCAGCTCGACGGCCTGGTCCACATAGCCCTCGGCACGACCGGCGACATCCTCGAGAGCCGGCTGGCTACGCAGGCGTTCCAGCGCCGCCTCACCGCGCTCGACGAGCTTGTTGTAGGTCGTGGTAGCCGCATCCGCGTACCCCTCCGCGACCTTGCGGAGCTCTTCGCCGCTCAACTTCTCCTGCAGTTCGCCGAACTGCTTGGGCAGGTCGTCCTGCAGCTTGGTGAGGCGCTCACGGGTCTCGTCGACACGGGTGGTCGCGTCGGCGCGTGCCTCTTCGGCGCGCTCACGCAGCGTAATGAGGATCTCGTTGACGGTCGCGAGCGCGAGGTCGGCTGCGCCGACGGCGGCCAGCAACGGGGCCTTGAGATCGTCGATGGTCGGGTTGGCGGCTTCGGTGGTGTTCTCTGTCATGACATGTTCCTTTCGAAGTGTTTGTGGTTGCTGGCGTGTCAATAGGCGAAGAAGTCAGTCAGTGGTGAGCTCCTCGGTGCTTGATATCGCCGGGGCAGCGGCAGCCTCGTTCTGATCGATGAATGACGTGTAAATGTCGAGCAGCACCTGCTTCTGCCGCTCGGTGATCGCGACGTCGGTGATGATCGCGTCGCGCACCTGACTGCCCTCGCTCGGCTCGAGCATCCCCGCCTGGATGTAGAGGACCTCGGCCGAGACACGCAACGCCTTGGCGATCTGATTCAGCACGTCGGCTGACGGCTTCCGTAATCCGCGCTCGATCTGGCTGAGATACGGATTACTGACGCCTGCTTTCTCCGCCAGCTGCCGAACCGATACCTGCGCAGCTTCGCGCTGAGCCTTGATGAAGCTCCCGATATCGGATGCCGCGTGGGTGACCGCAGCGGCAAGATTTTCATCCTGCGACATCGCGATTCGGCCCTCCCCCGCAGCGGGTATCCACAGTGCTGACGATTAACACACTATGGCGTAGTGCTAGCTTTTGCAAGCACTAGCTAGCGCAGTTCAGAATATGAATTCCGCAACAGAGTAGATGACGAGCCCTGCCAGGGCGCCTACCACCGTGCCGTTGATCCTGATGAATTGAAGGTCACGGCCCACGTGTAGTTCGATGCGATCGCTGGCTTCTGCGGCGTCCCACCGCTCGATCGTCTCGGTGATGATCGCGGTGATCTCCACGCCGTACTGGCCCACTAGATGCTGGGCGGCGCGCACGATCCAGTTGTCCACCTTGTCGCGCAAATCCGCGTCGTCGCGCAACGATTCGCCGATGCGCACCACCGAGTCTGCGACGCGGGCCCGCAAAGTGGACGACGGGTCGTCGACTGATTCCAGCACCAACCGCTTGAGGGTCTTCCACGCCGTGGCGGCCGCGTTGGCTATCTCGTCGCGCGCCATCAACTGATCCTTGACCGCTTCGGCACGGGCGATCGTCGCCTCGTCGTTCTGGAGATCGTCGGCGAACTCGAACAGAAATCGGGTGGCCGAACGACGCAACTCGTGATGCGGATCACGTCTGACCTTGTCGGTGAAATCCATCAACTCCCGGTGGATTCTGTCGCCGACGAGTTGATCGACGAACCGGGGCGACCATGTGGGCGAGTCGCGGGTGACGACGCGCTCGATGGTGTCGCCCGCATTGAGTGCCCATTGGAACGCACGGTCGGCGAGTAGCTGGATCAGCGCCTCCTGGCGTCCCTCCGCGAGCAGGCCGCCCAGCACTCGGCCCACCGGCGGCCCCCACTGCGGTTCGGCGATGCGACGCACGATCACGCGGTCGATCACCTGCTGCACATCGTCGTCGCGCAGCAACTCGACCAGCACGCGAAGCACGGTCGACGCCTCGCTGGCGACGCGTTCGGCATGCGCTCGTTCGGAGAGCCATTTGCCCACCCGGCCCGCGATCTCCGCGTCACGGAGCTTGGTCTCGATCACCGGCGGCGCGAGGAAGTTCTCCCGCACGAAGGCGCCGAGACCCTCCCCGAGCTGGTCTTTCTTCCGTTTGATGATCGCGGTGTGTGGAATCGGGATGCCGAGCGGATGGCGGAACAGGGCCGTCACCGCGAACCAGTCGGCCAGCGCACCCACCATGCCTGCTTCGGCGGCGGCGCGCACGTACCCGATCCAGGTCGGAGCGTTGCCCGCCGACTGCACCCAGGTGCAGATGAGGAAGATTGCGGTGGCAGCCAGCAGGAAGCTGAGGGCGACGGCCTTCATGCTGCGCAGCCCCCTGCGCCGCTCGGCATCGGCGGCGGAGTCGACGAACGATTCGGCGAAGCTTCGGCGCGGCACCGAAAAGTCCGTGGGGCAGGCGGGGGGATGCGCGGTCACGCTGCCGACGCCGTCAGAGCGGAAGGTTTCTCAGCCACCCCACCATCATCCGCTATCGGCGCGCGGGGCCACCGGTGCGCAACGCTCCACCGCACACGCATCGGGCGCACCGTCACCTCCGCACCGTAGTATCAACGCCAACGAGCGGAGCGGACCGAGCGCGAAAGTGGCATAGCAGATCGAGCACACAGTGGTGAAAACCGATGGGCGGAAGCGACGCTGGCACCGGCACAAGGTGGAGCGGCGCACCGAACTGGTAGACGGCACTCTGGAGGCGATCCGCCATCGCGGACGCGATGTCAGCATGGACGAGATCGCAGCCGAGATCGGCGTGTCCAAAACCGTGCTGTACCGGTACTTCGTCGACAAGAACGATCTGACCACCGCAGTCATGATGCGGTTCGCCCAGACCACGCTGATCCCGAACATGGCGGCGGCGCTGCAGGCCAACCTCGACGGGTTAGAGCTCACGCGCGAGATCATCCGTGTCTACGTGCACACGGTGGCGGCCGAGCCGGAGATCTACCCGTTCGTCATGGCCAATAGCTCGGCCAGCAAGAGCAAGGTGATCGCCAACTCCGAGCGCATCATCGCGGGCATGCTCGCGGTGATGCTGCGCCGGCGGATGCAGGATGTCGGATTGGAGACCGGCGGGGTCGAACCGTGGGCGTACCACACCGTTGGCGGAGTACAGCTGGCGACGCACTCGTGGATGTCGCATCGGCGGATGAGCTCCGACTCACTGATCGACTACCTGGCGATGCTGTCCTGGAGCGCGCTCATCGGCATCGTCGAGGTCGGCGGGTCGCTGGAGAAGTTCAACGACATGCCACACCCGTCGCCCATCCCGCCGCCGCCCCGTGCGAGACACTGAAGATGAGCGACCGCCTGCCTCGGGCCGCAGCCACAAGCCGCACACCGAGTCGCCAGCTCGGCGGTCGCGTCGAGTCGGAGGTGTCGCCACCGCGGCGACGTTCCTCACGGACAGGACCGATCCCAGTCTGATCTCGGCGGATGTCAGTAGTTGTAGAACCCGTGTCCCGACTTCTTGCCGAGCTGGCCCGCCTCGACCATACGCAGCAGCAGCGGAGGCGGAGCGTAGCCGGGATCCCGGTACTCGTCGAACATCGCGTCGGCGATGAGTTTCATCGTGTCCAGGCCGATGAGGTCGGACAGCCGCAGCGGCCCCATCGGGTGTGACAGGCCGGCGACGATGGCCGTGTCGATGTCCTCGCGGGTGGCCACGCCGTCCTGCACCATCCGGATCGCCGACAGCAGATACGGCACCAGAAGCGCGTTGACGACGAAGCCGGACCGGTCGCTGCAGCGCACCACCTGCTTGCCCAGTTTCTCGCTCGCGAACCTCTCGACGCGCGCGGCCGCTTCGTCGGTGCTGACGAGGGTGCTCACCAACTCGACGAGCGGCAGCACCGGCACCGGATTGAAGAAGTGCAGCCCGAGCACCCGGCTCGGATTCTTGGTAGCCGCAGCGATTTTCATTATCGGGATGCTGGACGTGTTGGACGCCAGCACGGCGTCAGGATCGGTGATCACCTCGTCCAGCGCGGCGAACACCGTGGCCTTGACGACCTCGTCCTCGATGATGGCCTCGATGACCAGTTGACGGTCGGCCAGATCGCCGAGGTCGGTGGTGGTCACCAGCCGGGCCAGCGTCACTTCACGTTCGTCGGGCGCCAGCTTGCCCTTGCTGACCAGACGCTCGAGCGACTTCGCGATGCGGTCTCGGCCAGCTGCCGTCAGCGCCTCGGTCGGCTCGTACAGAACCACCTCGGCACCGGCCTTGGCGCACACCTCCGCGATGCCCGCGCCCATCTGCCCGGCGCCCACGACGCCCACTCGCTGAATGTCGTTCACGTTCACCTTTCGATAGGCGTCAGGCCCCGCCCAAGGGTTCTGGGCGGGGCCTGCGCTGTCAAGCCGTTGGGCCTCGTGAGCCTACTGGGCCAAAATTAGTGGCTTAGGGGGTCCCCGTTCGCCGGGGCTTTCGCCGACGGCTCAGTGAAACTGACCCTCTTCGGTCGAACCCGCCAGCGCCGTCGTCGACGACGTCGGGTCAACCGTGGTGGCGATCCGGTCGAAGTAGCCCGCTCCCACCTCGCGCTGGTGCTTCGTCGCGGTGTAACCGCGCTCCTCGGCGGCGAACTCGCGCTCCTGCAGCTCGACATACGCTGTCATCTGGTTGCGGGCGTAGCCGTACGCCAGGTCGAACATCGAGTAGTTGAGCGCGTGGAAACCGGCCAGAGTGATGAATTGGAACTTGAATCCCATTGCGCCGAGCTCTTTCTGAAACTTCGCGATGGTCGCGTCGTCCAGGTGCTTGCGCCAGTTGAACGACGGTGAGCAGTTGTAGGCGAGCATCTGATCCGGGAACTCGGCCTTGACGCCCTCGGCGAACTTGCGGGCCAGCGCCAAGTCGGGCGTTCCGGTCTCCATCCAGATCAGGTCGGAGTGCGGCGCGTAGGCCTTGGCGCGGGCGATGCACGGCTCCAGGCCGTTGGTCACCCGGTAGAAGCCTTCCTTGGTCCGCTCACCGGTGATGAACGGCTGATCCCGCTCGTCGACGTCGGAGGTGATGAGGGTGGCCGCTTCGGCGTCAGTGCGGGCGATGACCACGGTCGGCACGTCGGCGACGTCGGCCGCCAGGCGGGCCGAGGTCAGGGTACGGATGTGCTGCTGGGTGGGGATCAGCACCTTGCCACCGAGGTGGCCGCACTTCTTCTCCGAGGCCAGCTGGTCTTCCCAGTGCGAGCCCGCGACACCGGCGGCGATCATCGCCTTCTGCAGCTCGTACACGTTGAGGGCGCCACCGAAACCGGCTTCGCCGTCGGCGACGATCGGGGCCAGCCAGTTCTCGACCGAGCGGTCACCCTCGACCTTGGCGATCTGGTCGGCGCGCAGCAGCGCGTTGTTGATGCGACGGATCACCTGCGGCACCGAGTTGGCCGGGTACAGGCTCTGGTCCGGGTAGGTGTGTCCGGACAGGTTCGCGTCACCGGCGACCTGCCACCCCGACAGGTAAATGGCCTTGAGGCCGGCGCGGACCTGCTGGACGGCCATGTTGCCGGTGAGCGCACCGAGGGAGTTGACGAACTCCATGCTGTGCAGCTGCTCCCAGAGCACCTCGGCGCCACGACGGGCCAGGGTCGACTCCTCGACGACGTGGCCTTGCAGGGCGACGACGTCGTTGGGAGTGTAGGTACGGGTGATGCCCTTCCAACGGGGGTTGTGGTCCCAGTCGTGCTGGATCTGTTCGGGCGACTTCGGCGTGCCAACGGTAGACATTGGGCTTGCTCCTTTGAACTCTGGAGAACTGTGAATCTTCACTTGCAAGTCGCTGAGACGTTCCCGGGATCGCCGGTTTGTTAACGCGCAGCAGCTTCACTGGTGTGTTGAATCGAGAGTGCCACGGCTCATCACCGCAGGTCCAGCCGCATTCGTTGCCAATTTGAGTCAAATGTCCACACTAACTTGCGAAGGTTGCGAAGACAGCTACGGACTTGACCGGTTCAGTAGCTACTGATCAGTAGCAACATCGGCGCAGGTCACAGGCCAAAAATAACGGACAAACGTACTGTTAAAGCGCGAACAGTGAGACGGTGGTCTTGACCTCGTCGTCGACGACATATGTGAGCGTCGTAACAGTACGATCGGTGAGCTCGGCGCCGAAGCGGTCGGTGGAACCGGCCGGGTGTACGTGCACGAGCACCTCGAGTTTGTCGCTGAGCGCCACCGGCGCATCGTGCTCGATGGTGATCCGCAGCGGGTTGTCTCGCAGCTCGGGAACGCTGGCCAGGTAGTCCTCGACGACCGACCAGTACACCGAGTTGTTCATGTGGTCGAACAGATCGATGTCCGTGGCGCGGATCGGGAATTCGCGGATCTGGGCGGCGTCCTCGCGGCTGCCTGCAGTGTGATAGCCCTTCCAGCGCAGCCTGCCCTCGTCGGTGGTACGCCGCAGGCCTTCCAGGAAGTCGTCGGAAATCCGGGCGGGTCCCTGCGTCTCACGGTTGATATTGATCCAGAACGCCTCGGATTCGATGAGGCCGCCCTTGCGACCATCGATCCGCACCCGCATCTCACACCACCGGTTCGAGGTGCCCGAACACCAGCGTCTCATCCGCAGCATGTCTTGCCACTCGATCGGCCGGATCAGGTCGACCATGGTGCGTCGCACGATCCACAGTGGATGCGTCTCTTCGTAGCCGAGTTCGCGCAGCTGATCGGATCCGACGTCCTGGATATGGCGGCATGCGGCGTCGAGACGAAGCTTGCCGGTGCGGTCGATGTCCCCGACGCGCAACGGCCACTCACGGTCGAAGACGTCAGGGTGCGGATCCGGAACCGGCATCAACGTCTTGTGCAGACTCATCCGCTACTTCCCAACCTCAATCACTCCCGGAAGCGGGTTTCCCAACCCCGCAGCGAGACTATGTCACCACGCTGGCCGACCACAGCCCGCATCGCGCTGCCAATAATGCAAAGCCCACCTTCGCATGGCGAGTACCCTGGTCAGGGTGTCGAAGACGTTCGTGGGCTCGAGGGTGCGTCAGCTCCGCAGCGAACGCGGGTTCAGCCAGGCGGCACTGGCTCAGATGCTGGAGATCTCGCCCAGCTACCTCAACCAGATCGAGCACGACGTTCGGCCGCTCACCGTGGCGGTGCTGCTGCGGATCACCGAGGTATTCGGAGTCGACGCGACGTTCTTCGCCTCGCAGGACGACACACGGCTGGTGGCCGAACTGCGCGAGGTCAGCATGGACCGCGACCTGGGTCTCGACGCGGATATGGCCGAACTCGCCGATGTGGTGAGCAGTCACCCCGCCTTGGCCAGAGCCATGGTCAACCTGCATCGGCGTTACCGCCTCACGACATCCCAGCTGGCCGCCGCCACCGAGGACCGGTTCGGCGACGGCAGCGGCACGGGCGCCATCACGATGCCGCACGAAGAGGTCCGCGACTACTTCTACCAGCGACACAACTACCTGCACGAACTCGATACCGCCGCCGAGGATTTGACGGTGCGGATGCGGCTGCGCCGCGGCGACCTCGCGGGCGACTTCGCGCAACGACTCGCCCAGGTGCACGGGGTGCGGATCGTGCGGCGAATCGACCTCGGCGACACCGTACTGCACCGCTACACACCGGAGACGAAGACGCTGGAGATGAGTGCGCAGCTGTCTGGCGGCCAGCAGGTGTTCAAACTCGCCGCCGAGTTGGCCTACCTCGAGGTCGGCGACCTGATCGACACGCTGGTGGAAGAGGGCAAGTTCACCAGCGACGAATCGCGCATGTTGGCGCGGTTGGGTCTGGCGAACTACTGGGCGGCGGCCGCCGTGCTGCCCTACCGCCAATTCCACGAGGTGGCCGAGAACTTCCGCTACGACATCGAGCGGCTCTCGGCGTTCTACTCCGTGAGCTACGAGACGATCTGTCACCGGCTCTCCACCCTGCAGCGCCCGTCGATGCGTGGCGTCCCGTTCTCGTTCGTCCGGGTCGACCGCGCGGGCAACATGTCGAAACGCCAGTCCGCCACCGGCTTTCACTTCTCCTCGTCCGGCGGAACCTGCCCGCTGTGGAACGTCTACGAGACGTTCGCCAACCCGGGCAAGATCGGAGTGCAGATCGCCCAGATGCCGGACGGACGCAATTACATGTGGGTGGCGCGCACGATCGAGCGGCGGGCGCAACGCTACGGTCAGCCGGGTAAGACGTTCGCCATCGGGCTGGGATGCGAACTGCGGCACGCAAACCGGCTGGTGTATTCGGAAGGGTTGGATCTGTCCGGCGACGTAACCACACCCATCGGGGCTGGCTGCCGAGTCTGCGAACGAGACAACTGTCCACAGCGTGCCTTCCCCGCGCTGGGCCGCGCTCTCGATCTGGACGAACACCGCAGCACAGTGTCACCATATCTGGTCCGGCAGTCGTAACGGAAAGGCTTAACTCACGTGAGTGTGGAACCCGCACGCATCCCGTCGTCGCGCAGCGTGCGAGAACTCGGACCAATGAACTGGGTAATCGCGAAGATAGGCGCTCGCGCGATCCGCGCGCCGCGTTTCCATCTATTCGACGTCCTGGGTCAGCACAAGCTGTTGTTCCTGTCGTTTTTGCCGTACTCCGCGATGCTGCTGAACTGGGGCAAGCTCAGCCGCAAAGACGCCGAGGTGGTAATTCTGCGTGTCGGCCATCTGCGCAACTGCGAGTACGAACTGCAGCAGCATCGCCGGCTGGCGCGCAGTCGCGGTCTCGACAAGGCGCTGCAGGAAAGCATCTTCGAGGGGCCCCACGCTGACGGACTGTCCGACCGGCAGCGTCTGCTACTGGAAGCCGTCGACGAGCTTATGCTCAACCGTGAGATCGGCGAGCAGACGTGGTCCGATCTCACCGACTACTTCAACCACCAACAGCTCATCGAATTGTGCCTGCTAACAGGCCATTACGACTCCCTGGCGGCCACTATCGCCAGCATCAGGCTGCCGCTCGATTTCCCGGACTAGCGGTGGACTAGGCGCGACGGCAACGCCCGCAACCGCCTCCGGCGGACGGACATGGCAGAACCGGGCATCGCCGCACCTATTTCACCGCAATGGCCCCACTTGCCCCACTTGCCCCGCGTGTTGCACTTGACTCAAAAGTCACACCCTCAACTTCCCGGCATGGTGGCGCCACGACGCTAGAGCTACCTGGAGGAGCGGAGTGACGGGAGACTGTCACGCTCCGTTCTGTGAGAACCCGGGTGCGATCCCGCGGGGCCGCCCGACGGACTAGGCGCCGATCACAGCGCGTCGAAGCAGGGATTGTCGGTGCGCGGAATGGTCGCGTTCTGTGCCCCGAACTGGCTCACGACCCCCTCCTCGGTGACGTCGACGCTCTCGGGGCGGATGCCCATCGGGTAGCCGTCGATGAGCGAGGCGGTGAATTCGTCGAGTACTGGTTGCACACTCTCGCTGGGCAGCGTCAGGCCCACCCCGGTGACTTCGACCACCTCAAGCTTCAACTCGTTGTTGACGACCTGCGGTCTGGCGACGATGGTCCCGGACAGGAACCCGAAGACCGAGCCAGCGAGCTCGATAGTCTCGTCGTCCGGATTGGTGGTCAGTTCGGTGATGAAGCTGCCGATCAGGGGCAGGCTCTGCAGGCTCTGTTTGATGCCGTCGGTCGACCAGGTGATGTTGGCCTGCAGCCGCCCCACCGTGCCTTTGGCGTCGGTGTTGTCGACCAGCTGGATGTCCTGCATCTGCACCTGCAGTTTCATGCCCTTGGCGTCGCGGATGTTGTTGCCCGCCGTCGTGATCGTCAGGTCATTGTACGTCTCGTTCATGTGCTGCCACAGGAAAGGCCGCGAGCCGAAGGACACCGACGCGTCGTCCTCGACGACGCACTTAACCACACCGGCGACCACGGTCTCGCCGCGGTTGCGGGCATACATTTCTGCGCCCACCAGGCCCGCGATCGCCAGGGCGAAGACGATCACCACCACCAGCACGATCGAGATCGGATCGCGGAAGAAGCCGCCGCGTGACTTCTCCTCCTGCAGGGGTGGTAACCCGGGCGGGCCCGCGACGTCGAACGCAGT
>JBPPMS010000133.1:0-20800 GCA_051306175.1 Mycobacterium sp.
GGCCTGCCGACGTCCCGTCATTCGGCCGACGACCTCGCCGCGCTCTTCGCGCCCACCTTCACCCTCACTCGTGCGGAGATGCGGATGCACCGAACTCCCGGCGGCGCCGAGCAACAGTTCACCTGGATCACCGCGCGGCGCACGAACGACGCTCATGGATCTGCGCGAGTACCCGGCTCGCGACGTTCAGCCACGATAGAAACGGCTGACATCGCAATCAATCTAGGCGCTCCCTCTCAGCGTGGGACGCCCAGAGCAACCAGCAACCCGGTAGCCTGTTACACATCCGGTACAAACAGCCGGCCAACCTCGACGTTTGCGCAGGTCAGCATGGGTCAGTCAGTCAGTACTACGACATCTGATTCAGGGGTTTTCATCCCCTGTCAGTGATCGCCGAAAACGGCGTCTGACCTGCGGAAACGTCTTTCGACGTCTTCCAACGGCAGACGCCGTTTTTCGTTGTCGTGCGTACCCAGTGCACCCCAAAAGCGATCCTCGCGGCCGGCGGTCCGGGGCGCACACCTACGGGGTATGACACTCTCCATCCGCTCCCCCGACGACTTGATGGCAGCTATCGCCGCACCTGTTCGGCTTCCAACCCGACAAGGTGCCTGGACCCGCGGGGGCCGCTCGTCGGACTAGGTCCTGGCTCTAATAGTGTTAAAATCAGCACTATGGAGGTCTCGCGACGGGTCAACGCCAAGCGGCGCGTGGGCTTGCCGTTGGACCTGGCGCGCTGGTCGGGCATCAAGGCCAAGGAGTGGGTGGATGTCGGGCTCGCCGATGACAGGCGGTGGGCACTTGTGTTGATCCCTGTGGCCGCGCCGGAGGACCAGGCGAGTGCAGGACGGCGCGATCCAGTGCGGCCGCGTCAGGTCACGGAGGTGATGCAGGTGACGTTGCCCAAGCCGTTGATGGAGAAGATCGGGCTGCAGCCCGATGACTGGGTCTTCTTGAGCTCGCTCGGGCAGGGTCTGGGCATGCGGGTCGTTCCTCAGGCCAAGGTCAGGCTGCGTGAGGTGTCGGCCCCCGCGTCGGGTCCGACTTCGTCTCGGCGGATCGTGGCGGGCGGGTCGTCATGGTCCGCGTGAGGCCAACGGGGCCCGTGAGGTCGCTAGCAGACCACGCTCGCGTCTCACTGCAGGGGGCGGGGGTTACCGCGGCGATCGTCCTGACGGATGATTGCGCCGTGGGCACGTCTGCGTGGCCTCACCACGACTCGGGCTGCTCAGGCAGCTTGCGTAGATCGGACAGGTCCAATAAGTCGGGCAAATCGGGTAGAGAGGACCGCTGGGGATGGTGCAGATGCTGACCCGGGAGCGGCTCGGCATCGCCCGGTCGACACCACGAGGCCTGACGCACTGGGACCGACCGGCGCCGGCCGAGGCCGCCGAGTTCGTACGTCGAGACCTTGTGGGCCTGGGCGCGTGCTTGCCTGCCGTGTGGTTCTGCGACGGCTTGGTGGTGCCGGTGGTGTCGTGGGATCTCGATGTGCTCGAGCAGCGTGCGGCGACGGGGCGCGGGCCACTGCTATACCGGTCGGTCTTGGCGGATCGGCTTGAGCACGATCGAGACCACCTCGAGCCCGCCGTACTGCGGATGGAGGCCTTCATCACCTTGTGGCCACTGGCATCGGCGCGCGGGGCCCTGGCAGCCGCATCGGCGTACGCCTCGGCGATCGCCGCCGTCCCCTCACCACCCGGGGCAGATGGCTGGGATGTCTTCGAGTGCGACTACTACGGCTTCACTGTCGCCGAGGTCGACATCCACGGTGCACGCCCCGTGGTCGAGGGGCTGGGCCGAGCCAAGCATCCGGAAGGTGGGGTCGGCCACCAGCGACGGCTCGTGGAGGAGCAGCTGTTCGACGTGGCGTTGCGGACCGGGAACGTGCCGCAGCCATAGGTGGGCACGGGGACAGGACCACGACCTCCACCGGCGTGGACTGCTGCGCGAGGAGACTACGGGAGCGGCGGAAGGCTTGCGCCGAGCTTGCGCCAGGCACCCTGGAACTTCGGCGTCGCCCAGTTGAGGCCGGTCTCGGCGGCGATCTCAAGGTTGGTGACCTGGGCCAGGCTGCAGCGGCCGATCCAGGCGTGCTGGCGGTGCAGCGCGCTTGGGGCGACGAGCACTTCCTCGGCGAGGGCCGCGATCGCTGCCAGTGAGTGCTCGTAGGCGGCGATCTCATCGTGGATACGACTCAGCGGCCGGCCATAGCAGCGCTCGCAGGCGCAGTTCCAACGCTCCTGGTTGTCGGGGTCGAGCGCGATGGCGGTGTTGAGGGTGTCGAGAGCGCGGTACACGATGCCTCGGGGCATGTAGGCCCCGATTCGAGCTCCGCGGTTGAACCCGCTGCTCTTCTCCTTGGTCGGGTAGAGGTGTCGCAGGCCCGTGGTCGTGCCAATCGCGCCAAAGGTCGCCCCGAAGGCAACCGCGCCGATCACGGAGATGTCGCAGCGCAGCAGCGCGACCTTGACCTGGGCACTCTGCAGCAGGTGCACCAGTCCTGCAACGGCGTCCTGAACACCGAGGGGATCATCGCTGTGCTCAAGGACCAGCGCGACCGGCACCCCGGCCTCGTTGATCGCAGTGGTCAAGCTCGTGACATCCTTCTTGAGCCAGTCGAGGTGGAGCGGCAGAACGGCAACCACACCCGCGCCCAGGCCGTGCGCTTCGCTCAGCAAGGTGGCGAGCGACACGTGCTCGCCCGCTGGCACGTAGGGAGAGTCAGTGAGGGCGACCGGAAGCCCGAGGCCACGCTGAACGGAAATCCAGGCCGGGTCGAGATTGGGACCGGATGCCGTGGCAATGGCTCGATTCTTGCCGGAGTACCTGTTGGCGTCAGCGAGCATCGGAAGAGCGACGGCGCGGTCGGGAACGGTGTTAGCCATGACCGTGCGGCACTGGCTGACGCCCTGACGCAGCACGCGGGCGCGGTCCTTGGCTCCAGAGCCCAGGGTGAGGAGGAGACCGGTCTCCTCGACCGCGACGAGGGCCGCGGCCGGCGCCAGCTTGGACCCACAACTGGTCTGCAGGAACAGGGAGGGACAGCCTGCGAACAGCGGGGCCGGGCTCGGGAAGCGCGCAGGTGCCAGCCGAGGCTGCGTCCGGTCGATCGTCACCTTGGCGATCGACCCGACCGGCCTGGCCAGCGCGGTGGCCTCGTCGGCCGTTTCGGGAGTCGTGTCGGTGATGGAAGCACGCTCGATCCGGCCGCGAGCATCGCGGTCAAGGCTGCTGCGGATCTGCATTCGAACTCCCGTCGCCGAGCTGGCTGAATAAAGCGTAGGCCGTGGAGCAGACAAGCCCATCGTGTCTGGCGGCAGTTGTGGATAGTTCCTCGGCTCCCTGAGCTTGTGGAGTCCCTCGGGATTGCGCTCGTCGGCGCCATCCGACGCTGACATCGTCGCGTCCTGGGCGGTGCTCGTGGAGGTGCTGGATGAGTCGCGGATCATGGCTGCACCAGCCGTAGCGGCGTCGGCGGCGGGGTCTGGCCGGGGGGGCGGTAGTGGTCCTTGAACGGGGCCGGCAGCATGCCGGCCGTCTTGGCGAGCTCGGCGAGCGTGTAGCCGTGGTCGCTCAGGTGGACCTCCATCACGCGGGTCAGGGTGCTGGGCGTCTCGGCGGGCAGCGCGCCGGGCTCGACCTGCTTCCAGCCCAGCTGGTTGAGTCGGATCTGGAACTGGCGGTACTGCCGCTCGGAGATCTCATCGAGGTCGTAGGCACGGCGGATCAGCGCGGCGATGGACATCCCCCACTGCGCCTTGAGCTGGATCAGGCGCGGGAAGTCACGGGTGGTCAGGCCGGCCAGCTGGGGGGCGATCCCCTCGGCGGGAGCGAGAAACTCGCTGGCGAAGGCATCGGCCTGCTTCTCCTGGTCGTCCTCAGGGATCGTGTGGAGTACCAGGTGGGCCAGCTCGTGGCAGGTGGTGAACCTCTGCCGGTCGGCCGGGAGCCCGAGGTTGACGACCATGATCGGGGGGCGCCCTCCATCGCGCGGCCAAGTCGAGACGGCATCTTGGGCGTTGGTGAACAGCGACCGGGTCACCACCACGATGCCGACCGCTTCAAGGACCTCGATGACGTTGGGGATGGGGCCGGAGGGGACTCGCCATGCTGCTCGTAGGGCGCGTGCGGCTGCGGCGGGGTCGCCGTCAAACATCTCGAGGTCGAGTCGGTGGAGCTCGGTGTCGGGGATCAGCTCGATCCCACGTAGCAGTCCCTCCACCGAGACCCGGGTCAGGTGGGTAAGGGCTTCGATGCGCCGTTTGGTGGAGGCGTTGATCTTGGAGTGGCGGCGCCGGTGATGCATACAGGTGACCTCGAGGCCCTGGACGGGTGTGTCGTCGACGAGGAGCTCGACGGGGCACTTGAGGGCGTCGGCGATCTTGAGGAGGTTCTCACCGGTCAGGGGTAGCAGGCTGGACTCGACCTTGGAGATGTAGCCCTGACTCAGACCGGCGGCATCGGCAAGCTCTTGCTGAGTCAGTCCCAGCGACTCGCGCACGAGGGTCACCATCCGCGGGCGAGCCTGCTCAGACATCGCGTCCGCTCGTGGTGCTGGTGTTGACCGGCGAGCGCCCAGCCCCGGCGGCAAGCCGACTGGCCGCAGCCGTCTGCGCCGAACGGATGATGGGCCGCGAGAGCGGGGCAAGCGGCAACTGCACCGGCCCGGCGAACGAGCCCGAGCCAGGGTTCGCGCCCGCCGCGGCGGTGCCGAGCGGGATCGGGAAAGAGTAGAGGACCTCGTTAAAGCCGAGGTGGCAGACCAGCTCCAGGCGCTCGATGCTCTCCTCGGCGCCGTCGAGGACGTAGCCGGCGGTGAGGACCGTGAAGGGCTCCATGCCCGGTAGGCAAGGGTCGCCCAGGTGGTAGGCCAGGCCGAGCGCGCGCATGGAGTCACTGCGGCACAGGGCAAGATCGGTAGTGAGCTTACGGAAACGGACCCGGATGCTCCCACCGGCGAGACTGATCCAAGGACGGGTGAACTTGTCGTCCTCGACGCTCGCGTCGGCTACCTGGGCGAAGATCCTGTGGGCGGGCTCGCGGGTGAAGTCTGAGACCAGCATCCCACGGGCTGACGCCCCGGCGTAGACCAGCTGCTCGGGCGCGAGCCGGCGAGCGGTCGCGAACGCTCCCCATGCCTGGATCAGGACCTGCCCAAGCTGGGGAAGGTGGTCAGCGACGGACCGCTCGACCAGCTCACGGTCGGCCGGCGCCGTACGCGAGAACCTGGACGTCTCACTCGAAGCAGTCACTCTGGATACCTCCTGTCGGAATGACTCAGGAATGAGAATACGCTAAAATGCCGGGATTGGTCTTGGGTTACGCCCTCTCCTGGCGTGTCGGCCTGTACGTGCGCGTGCCGTTGATCGGCGGGCAGTCACCGCTGGCGACCGGCGTTTCGTATCGCCGGAAGCGCGGCTAGCAGGAGGCAGCGAGGCGTCTCGGAAGCGTGCTGCAGATACCGGGTCCTGGGTTGCTGGTCGACGCTCTGCCGCATGCGGGCAGTTGTGCGGGTCCGACCGAGGCCGGAAGCTGCCGCCATTCGGGCCGCGAGACTTGTCATTCTGTCCATGTCACGATCCCAAGAGTGAGACCGTTGGGCCCAAGACGAATGGACGCCGGCGCAAAGGCGAGGAAACCGAATGCTTCTTACTCCCCTACCTGGCGGCCGCGACAACCTGCTGAGTCATCTTGACTTCATCCGCCGTGCGTTGAGCAACGCGAGGACGTCTCACACGAAGGTCATGGCCAAGCACAAGGCCTACCTCGACGCCGTCGGCGAAGGTGCGCGCCTGCTTCGAGGCCAGGTTCGGCCGACCGACATCGACGAACTCCTCCACACTCGCAGGTACTGGGCATTGGTCGAGATGACTTTGTCGGAAAACCCACCGAGCACCGTTGTCAGTGACCTCCTCGACCTTGAAATCGACGACCGGCTGCGAGAGCTCGACGCCGCCATCGACTCCACCCGGGACGCGTTCGGCCGCTGGCCGACTACGGCAGGACACCTCGTGCTGCCGGACACCAGCTTCTACCTGCGTAACCCGCGTGTGCTCAAGAACATCGACTTCCCCGACATCCTGAAGACCCAGAACACCATCACCTTGTTGTTTCCACTCGTGGTCATCGAGGAACTGGACCGAGCCAAGCGCCGCAACGACGCTGGCCGGAAGAAGGCTCAGGTCGCCCTCGCGGTCCTTGAGGCTCACGCGACGGCCGGGCTCTCAGGCAAGTGGAAGGATGCGCCGCCAAGCAGCCCGGCGGGACGTGGCGACATCTGGTTCGACGTCCTGCTCGACCCGCCCAGCCATTTGCCACTCGGCAACCCTGACGCGGAAATCATCGACCGCGCGCTCACAGTCGAGATCCTCTCCGGTCGAGACGTCACCTTCCTCACCTATGACACGAACCAGGCGTTCCGTGCGCGCGGCGCCGGGATCAAGGACGTTCGTAAGCTTGACGACGACACTTCTGCGACATCGTCATCATCCCAAGCTCCGGACCGACCCGTTCGAGCCGACTAGCCTGGGCGGATGACGCCAGCCACGTCCCCGCATGCCCACCGCACGGCCGCGAATCAGGACGTTTCGTGACATCTGAGGGCGCCGGTCCGGTTCTGCGCGAAGTCTCGGAGGCCCGGTTCGACGCGTTCGCCGGCTATGCGCGCGCCCCAGAAGTGGCACTTGTCGCCGAGGAGATCGGGTGGTTCGAGTCGCCATCCTCCGACGTCTTCGCCCTGCTCATCGTCGACCACGACCAGCAGTTCTCGGGCATCGTGTTCGTGGCCGATCTCGACGGGCGCTTCCGTTGGGCCACCCAAACGACCTACTTCAACACCATTCCCGGCGCCGTTGAGGCACTGGGTCTCCTCGCGGCACATGTCCTAACCGATATTGACGCGTTCCGCGAACAAGGAGACGAGAGCGGCGCGCCGACCGACTTCTTTCGCCCTAGAGTGCCTACTCAGCGACAGCACCCCAGTTTCCGCCAGGTCGCCGACGGCAAGGGCCATCACGCTGCTCGGGCTCTCATCGAGGTTCTGATGCGCTGGTACGAGGACCGGGACGGCAACTTCATCGAGCAGTTCCAGTCCACCGGGTTCGACGCCCGAGTCTGGGAGTTGTATCTGTGGGCGACCTTCGTGTCCCTCGGCTACGAGGTCACGATGCCAAAACCGAGCCCGGACTTCATCGCACGCGGCCTCGACGGCAGCTTCGCGATCGAGGCGACAACTATCAACCCGACCAAGGGACCGGGCGGGAGGCAGGTCGTGACCCCGAGGCCGACCAAGCCGGACGACTTCCAGGCGTACGCCGAGCACTACCTGCCGATCCGATACGCCGGTCCGCTCACGGCCAAGCTCGCAAAGCGTTACTGGGAACAGCCAGCAGTCGCTGGACTGCCACTCGTGTTTGCTATCCAGGACTTCCACGACGAGTTCTCGATGACGTTTTCTCAGGGTGGGCTCGTCGCCTACCTGTTCGGCATCAGCCTCCACGACGTCGTCGCCGAGAACGGCCGAACAGCACGCATCAACGAACACGTCTGGGGATCGAAAGTGGTCCCCTCCGGCTTCTTCACCCTTCCCGATGCCGAGCACGTCTCTGCGGTCATGTTCAACAGCCAAGGCACTATCTCGAAGTTCACCCGGATGGCCGTTAAGTGCGGTTTCGACCCCTCTGGCGTCCACATCGTCCACACAGGACTGCGGCTCGAATTCCCAGGAGGCGAACCGCAGAAAGTCCAGTTCTCCGGCCCGGTCGACGTCGACTATCCGGAGGACTGGATCGACGGCATGGACGTCTTCCACAACCCAAACGCTGTCAATCCGCTCGACCCAAACCTCATCCCAGGTGCCGCACACCACATCCTGACGCCCGGCGGCAACATCACCACTCTGTATCCGGACGGTCACCTCCTGACATCCACCACCGGCATTGTTGTTCCAACCGCAGGCGCGTCACGCGAAGACGCAGCCCCTTCGCTGTGATGCCCAGGCGCTCCGAGGCGCTCCTGGGGTTCGGCTTTTCTACTTTTGCGCCAACCGGATCCGCAGACGACGGGCGCGTTCCTCGAATGCGGGCTTGCCGCCCTCCAGGATCTCGCACACCTCGTTGCGCACCGTCGGGTTCTCAAGTCCACCGCTGATGTACGACAGGTCGGGTAGCCCATTGGGTACGTGGGCCCCGGCGCTGGCGACGATGACCTGGTCTGCATCGGTGTTCACGACGAGGTTTGCGTTGTGAGTGACGATGATGATCTGGCGGCGTCGACGTGTCTCGACGAATCGCCCAACGAGCTCGACGAAGATCGACTTCGGGTCGAGGTTCTCCTCAGGCTGGTCGATGACCAGTGGCCGGTCGTCCGACTGATCCACAGCGAGATAGAGCAACAGGAGGACGATGCCGCGGGTGCCGGGCGACAGCTGCTCGATGTCGACGCCGTCGTACTGAATCCCGTAACTGACCGAGATGTGGTCGGTGCTGTTCAGCCACGCGGAGACGTCGTTGGCCCAGGCCCGGTAGGCAGCGACGTCGGACTGTTGGACCTTTGATTGTTCGATGATGTGCTGATCGTGGTCAGCACGGAACGTCGCCATGGCCTCAGCGACCTCTGCACTGGCGCCGCTCTCCCAGGCAGGCTGGAGGACCTCAGTTGTGACTCGAAGCAGTTCGCCGCGTCCGCGGAAGGTCGACCCGGTTCGAAGGTCCATCAGATCCTCGCCGCGCGCAGCCCACGCTTCCGCGTCGACCATGCGTCTGACGCTAAAGCTGAGCTTGCCGAGCGTGCCGGGCTGTGAGGCGAGGATCTCTGACAGCGGCGCGTACATCTTGGTGAGTTCTGCCTGTTCGGAGGTGAATCCGTCGAACAGTGATGCATACGCGGCTTTCCGGTTCTCGGCCAGGACGTTGATCCGGGCCTGCGCGCTGCTGGCCCCGGTGGCCGCGGTGGTTGCGGCCGTGAGCAATGCCTCGTTCTTCGTGATCTTCTCGTTGAGCGCGGCGAGCTGCTTCTGCTTCACGTCGTCCAGTCCGATCAGCTGACTCAGGCGCACCGACTCTGCCTTCAACGTGCTTAGTGGCACGCCGGAGAGATCCGTGCGCTCGGCGATGAAAGGCTTCCACTCCGCTGCTGGCGTCGAAGGCCTGGGAATGGGTTGTCCGTTGAGCTGGGCGATCTGCTGACGCACTGCAACGAGATATCTGGCGACGACAGCGACAGGGTCGCCTGTGAACTTCAGGGCGAATGCTTTCCAGTCCTCCGTGCTCAGGCCGGCGCCGGCATGTGTACGTGCAAGGTCTGTCACGAGGTTGGGCAGTCTGCGGGTCTTGAGGTCGGTGACTGCTGACTCGAGCTCTGCGAGCGCTTGCTCTCGGCGGCGAGCCGTATCGACCGCTCCTTGGCGGACCGCCAGTTCGGCGTTGATCGCCTCAAGTCGCTTCGAGCGTTCTTCCCCTCCGACGACCACGAGCGCTGAGCGCGCCTTCTTGTCCTCGGCGAGGAGCTTCTTGAGTCGCTCTTGCTCCGCAGTGAGTGCCGGGACCTGCGCCTTGGCCGAGCGTTCATTCTCGATCTGCTCAGAGAGGCTCTCGATCTCTTGGGCGGCGTGCGCACGGAGGTTCCGGCCATGACTTGCCCGGATGTTCAGCAGCTCGCGAAACGAGGTAGTGCCGAGTCTGTCCTCGTAGGGGTGTGCCTCGAAGATCACGCGCTCGATCTCCGCGAGGAGCTCGTCGGTGATCCCTTCGGCTGAGCACAGGCGCTCGACGAACTGCTGTGACAGGTACTGGACGCCCGGAGTGTCTTCCTGATCCGGGTCCGGGGGCAGCGTTGCGCTCGTGGTGCGTCCATCTGCCCACGTCAGCTCGACTGATGAGCCGGTCAGGTGACGGCGGGCGCGCTGGAGGAATGTCTTGTCTGTGTCGTTCTCGCTGGAAGCTCCCGCGCCGGCGGCGATCAGGTCTGCCAAAGCGGTCTTTCCGGATCCCCGTGCACCGATGATCGCGACAAGGCCTGGTGAAAGCGGGATCCGACCTCTGGCGAACCACGGCGCATCCTTGACTGCGATCTCTTGAATGACGCGGTGCGGCAACGCCCCCGACGGATGCGATTCGGCGACGATCGCACGCTCGCGGGGCTCCAAACATGCCTGGCGGAGGGCCTCAAACGTCGCGTCCCCCTTGATCCAGCAGTACCGATTCTCAACTGGCTTCCCGACGGCAGCCATGGAGTGCGCATCACTCCCATGGAGGCACACCTTGACGCCGTCGTACTTCTCGGCAAGCGTCTCAACCGAGTCGACACCGTCGCCGATCCAGAACTCCCGCTGCTTCGGCGAGCTGGCAAAGACGACGCGGGCCACTCGTTCGATCTCTACGCGCACTGCCGAGAGGGAGCCACTGCTGTCACGCACTCCGGCGGTGCCGTCGGTGGAGCTTCCCGCGACCGCGACGATGATGTTCTGCTGCGCCCAGGCGCTCTCAGAGAACGACTTCTTGAGGTTCTCCATGGTGACCTTGAAAAGGTTCGCGCCCGCACTGAACGCCTTACCACTGTCAACGATCTTGGCGTCCGACTTCTTGCCGAGGCGGATCAGGTCGGCTGGGTTGCAGACGTACGTCTCCCCGCCGGACTGGAACGTCAGAGTGTTGAGGAATCGCTTCGTCTCCTCGACGTGTTCCGGGTCCTCCGGCGAGATCAGCAGGTGGATGTTGACCGGATTCGTCGAGGTGGCCGTCGGCAGCCGCATCTCGACGTTCGCGAAGATCAACCCGACGTCCGGGAGGCGACCCTCCGCCTTGAAGGCGGCCAACTTCTCGTAGTCTGCGATGCCGTAGTAGTCGGTGACGCCGAGCGCCTCGATGCGAGGCTCGGACTTCTCGATGAGCGTCAGGTAATCCTCCCAGTCGTCTGGGCCGAACTGATTGTTGAGCGCCGTCCCCGGAGCATGGATATGCGGATCCCATCGCCGCCAGGTGGAACCGCGTGGATCCGCCGTCGAAGTCACTGCGTCCTCATCTGGCGTGTATTGATGCATCAGAGGTCGACGGCGTCGAACGACTCACCCGGCGAGCATTTCTCTCACCATCCGCAGTGATTCCGTGGAGCGTGGCGTAACGCGCGTCTCGGTCGTCGTGCTGCAACAAGAGCCGTTCGTTGATCTGCACCAAGCACACCAGCGGGGTGCGTAACTTGCGCCTGACGTTCGCCATGGTCCGAGCATATGAGCGTTTTAGTTCCGGCCGCCGAGGTTCTGTCAAGACGCACCACTCGGCACCTCCGCGGCCCGCGATTCCGTAGCCACGCGCCGTAGAGCGTTCGCGCGCTTCGAGGACACGCCCGGACTTGGCCCCGCGTTCTTGGGGAAGTCGCCCCTGACCGGCCGTCAGCACACGCGAGCCAACCGCTCCCCCAGCTCCCACACGAAGCCTCGGCCGGGCGGACTACCTCGCGTGGACGCCGGTGCTATCAGCCGAACGCGACCACGCGAGAAACTGCTTCGCGGTTCATGTATCCGAGCTGAGTCATGATTGCACGGACGACTGCCTTGCCGAGTTCGAGTGGAACGGCGTTGCCGAGCTGTCGTTGGACGTCGACGCGGGTGCCGTCGATCTTGAAGTCGTCGGGAAATGACATGAGTCTGAGCATCTCGTTGACTCGGAGGCGGCGTGCTCGCTCGTCTCCGTCGCTGGTGCGGACGTTCTCCCAGTGGAAGGGTCCGACCCATGGTCCGGGCTGGGCCTGGAGGGTGGTGGAGGGTCGGTTGGGGTCGAGCCGGAGGAGGAAGGTCCAGTAGCGGCTGCGCCATTCGAAGTGGTTGCGGCCGCCGTAGCGTTCGGTGTGCCACAGGTAGTTCTGTCCGGGTGGGATCTCGGCGGCGAGCTGGCCGTATTGGCCGTCGACGATCTCGTCCTCGGAGGCGCTGGTCAGACGCGGGAGGCCTTCGAAGGCCTGGGCTGCGGTGACGTGGGGGATCTTGCTGGCATCGACGGTGCGGCTGTGCTCGCTCCAGCCGGAGTGGGTGGGCTCGGGGAACCGGAACGCCTCGCCGTCGCGACGACCCACGACGAACACACGCCGGCGGAGCTGGGGCACGCCGTAGTCGGCGGCGAGCAGCACCTTCCACTGGGGGTTGTAGCCCAAGTCGCCGAGGCCCTTGAGGAGTCGCTCGAACTGGGCGCGGTGGGTCTTGTAGGTCAGGCCCTGGACGTTCTCGAGGATGAAGGCCTCGGGGCGGGAGTCGCGGATGACGCGGACGTACTCGTCGAGCAGGGAGGCGTTGGGGTCGCGGCTCTCGCGTTTCTGCTCCAGCCAGAACCCGGACTTGCTGAACGGGGTGCAGGGCGGTCCCCCAACCACGAGGACCGGTTCCTCGGGCTTGAGGCCGGCGGTGGCGAGGATCTGCTCGGTGGGGACCTGGCGGATGTCGCCGGTCACGGTGGCGGTGTGGTCGAAGTTGGCCTTGAGCGTCGCGAGTGCGGGTTCGTTGTAGTCGGTCGCCACCGAGACTCGCAGGAGCTCGTTGCCGGGGTCGGTCGACGCGAGGGGCTCTGCGTCGGCTCGTTCGACGGCGAGGTCGAGTCCTCCTGCGCCGGAGAACAGGCTCACCACCGGGAACTGCTCGCCCATCTGCCACCTCAATCCGTGATCTCCGCTCCGCCCGTCGTGCCGGGGCGTCGCGTGTTGAACCAGTATCGTTGAGCGGAGTCTGCCTCAGACCACCGACATGCCCGCTTTGGCGCCGGTTCTGGGGCTGTGTGTCGGCGATCGGGGACGGAGGGCTGTGGAGGAGTCGCTGGCTGGCCGTGACTTCGGGGAGGTCTACCGGGTGCAGGGCCGAGCAGACCTGCACGAGTTCCTCCTTGCTGCGGTCGAGGCCTCGGGAGGTCGCGTCCTCTATGCCAGCGACCCGGGACGTGCCCCGGTCTACCTGGGCGTGCAGCCGGACTCCGATGAACGAATCGGGATGCTGGTCTACCCGTTCCGCATCACCCGCAACACGATCAGGAACCGGCCTGACGACGAGGTCCGCGGCCAGCTGCGCTACGGGTCGGAGGAGAGCTGGAAGCGTGAGCATCCCCTCGGGCGTGACGTCGCCGGCGTGGACGTGACGATGATCCTCGGGATCGACCTCGCCGACGGCGTGCTGCTGGGACTGGACGCCAACCTGTGGGACCCGCTACCGATGGGCATCTCCTTCTACGCCAAGGACGCCGAGATCCAACAGGCGGCCCAGAGCAGCTGGCACGTGTGGGAGAAGGTCAACCGCGGCGGCACCAAGAGGTCCGAGGCCCGCTCCCCTACCCATCTGGAGACGGTGGTCGCGTTCAGGCCAGACCGGCTCGTCGACTACGCCCGTCTGGAACGCCGTGCCACCTCGCTTCGGCTCGATCCGGCGCTGCGGTACGCCGCAGCCGCGGCGATGGCCGACCGGACGCTTCCTGACGAGCCCGTCCGAGGCCACGTCCTGGAGGAGCAGTTCGCGCTGACCAGCGAGCAGATCCTTGACATCATCGGAGGCCGCAACCGTCTCGCGGTCGCGGTGCGCGGTGGCGTGGCCGAGCATCACCTGGAACAGCAGCTGAGCCAGGCCGCTGGGGTGGCCTCGGTCGAACGACTCGACGTCGACGCGATGCATGACTTCAACGTCACCTTGGACGATGGTCGGCTGCTGCGGGTGGAGTGCAAGAACGCCAGTCCCAAGACCTCCGCTGGCGGGCAGTTCAAGGTCGAGGTGCAGAAGACCCGTGCCTCCAAGGGAGACCCGGCCTCTCGGTTCTACGCGGCCGACGGGTTCGACGTGGTCGCAGCGTGCCTGTTCTCCCCCACGGGTCGGTGGGAGTTCAGGTTCGGGCTCACCTCGCAGATGGCACGTCACCGGGACTTCCCCGATCGCCTGGCACCGATCCAGCCGATCACGCCGGAGTGGGCCGGCAGCCTCGTCACCCTTGGCGAGTGACCTGGGTGACCGCAGCCGGCGCAAGTGGCGCGGCTGGCAGGTCCTTCGTGTGCTGTTCTCGCACGGTCTGCTCGATCGAGTTCGCCACTGTCTCGGGCTGTTCGTGCTCCCAGAACCGCAGGACGAGCCAGCCTCGCTCTGCCAGCACCGCTGAGGTGTGGCGGTCGCGTTCCTTGTTGCGTTCGATCTTGGTCGACCAGTAGTCGCGGTTCGTCGCCGGCATGGTGAAGTGCTGGGGGCATCCGTGCCAGTAGCAGCCGTCGATGAAGACCGCGACCCGTGCGCGGGTGAACAGCAGGTCCGCTGTCCGACGAAGATCGGGCTCTCGTCTGGCGCTGACCCGGTATCTGAGGCCTTGGGCGTGGACGAGCCTGCGGACGGCGATCTCGGGACGGGTGTCGCGGCCGCGGTTGCCCTGCATCGTCTTGCGGGTCGCTGCAGTCGACGCCCAGGGCTCGTACACGCTGTGACGATACCCAGAGCGCGGCCTCCACCCCGGAGTTCTCTCGTGCGCCTCAGCCCCAGCGACGTCGTGATCGCTCGTAGCGGACGGGTATCTCGGAGGGGCGGAGGGGACGCTCGACCACGGGGCGGATGTTGTCCGGCGTGATCCGTTCGTCTTGGAACTCTTGGGCCATGCCTCGGGCGAGGTGGATGGCGCCGTGGTCGGCGAGGGCGTCGATCATGCGGTCGATCAGGAGCTCGAGGCGGTGGTTCTCGGCCTCTGTGGCGGCGAGGCGTTCGTGCAGGGTGATGGCGCGGTGACCGCACCACTGGCGGAGCAGTTCGTGGACGGGCCGATGGTGACAGCGGTAGGACTCGTACTCCCGCTCCGGGGACGTGGTGTCGAAGTCTCTCTGTCCGCTCCTGCTGCGGACCTTCCGGCCGCGTCTGCTCGCCTCGCGGTGTTCCTTCTCGTCCTCAGTCACAGCGTCGAGCACGGGCATCGGCGTGGTCTGGCAGGCGTGCTCGGCGACCAGGAGGGTCCCTTCGGGAGAGAGCATCCGACAGAATCGGACTCAACGTCACAAACAACCCGCCGAGCGCCGGGCCGCCCCGGGTTTACGGCCATCGGCTGCCAAGATTCTGCTGTGCGCAGCATCGAGGATCTCACCGACGCAATCCGGACCCCCGCGGGCCGGGCGCAGTTCCGCGAGGCGATGCAGGCGTACTCGGCTGGCGCCAACAGAGCTGCAACCATCCTGTTGTGGACATCGGTCATGCAGGATCTGACGGACAAGCTCCGCGTGCTCGCCGATGCCGGCGACGGCGCAGCCAAGGCTGCGATCTCGACCGTTGACGCGGCAAGGGCGTCCCAAGACCTCCGCGGGATGCAGAACTTCGAGAACGGGCTGCTTGATCGAGCGCGGGACGACTTCGAGTTCGTGACGGCGCGGGAGGCCGAGGAGCTCACTCGTCTCGGCGCCGATCGCAACCTCTGCGCTCACCCGTCGTTCCAGAGTGGGTCCGAGGACCTCTTCGAGATTTCGGCGGAACAAGTCCGGGCATACGCACGCCTGGTGGTGGAGTCGGTCTTGTCCCAGCCGCCCATCGTCGGGAAGGCGCTGGTCGAACGTTTCATCGCCGACGCCAAGAGCGACTCGTGGCCAGACGAGGACTTGGCGGACTTCCTGCGCACCCGCTACTTCGATCGCGCCCGCAGCGGCGTCATGAGGAACATCCTTGAAGTTGCTGTGAAGGCTGCGATCCGGCCGCCGAACGGCGACAACCAGGTCGCAGGCCGGTGCGTCGCCACGATCAAGGCCGCGACAGAGATCAACGAAAGCCTGAGCGAGGACGCCATTGGCGCTGTCCTGACCAAATGGCGCGACCATCTCACCGACGATGACCTTCTCCGCGTGATCGGCGCGATTGGCGCGTTCGCGAAAACCTGGGAGAACCTCGGAAGCGAGAATGTCGCCCGCGCGAAGGCGTTCCTTCGGAGCGCATCGATCGAGACGCTCATCGACGAGCGCGCGTTCGCATCAGGTCTCCCGGCTGAGCCAACACTAGTGTCCCCTTACAGAACCGCCATCGACCGGCTAAGTCGCGACCAGTTGGAGATGATCGCGAGGAAGCCGTACCCGAAGGCTCAGTTTGTCCCGAGCGTGCTCGACGTCGTGCGGTCCGTCGGGACATGGCGCGGCGGTGAGCGGGCGATTCAGCTGGCGATCCGCGTATCCAGCGGGATGACGTTGGAGGACGTCCGCACGGTTGCCGACGAGTTTGTGAAGAACGACCAGATCCATCTCGCAGGCGACGTGCCGCAACTGTTGGAACAGTTGGTGAGGAGGACGCTCCGGATACCGGGCGCGAGGGACGTGTGGCGAGAGGGACTCGACACCTACGCCGACTCGCGTGACCCCCATCCAGATGGCGAGGACTGGTACAGCTATTCGGAGGCTAGGGATGCCCTCGAGCGGTAGATCAGGCTTCGGGCCGCCCCGCCGACCATCGTCGGGAGGCTGAGTACGGCCATCCATGCGAACTTTGCGGCGTTCCAGAAGAACAGGAACACCAACACGTTCACGAAGCCGAGACCGGGACGGGTGGCCATCTGGATGGCCAGCGCGGTCAGGCCGAGGTAGGCGGGCGTGGCGACGATGGCCACCGGGATCGCCCACTTGAGGCCGCGCGGGGTGCGGAGCCAGTCGACAGCACGGTTGGTGGGCATGTAGAAGCGGAGGTAGCCGCGGATCGCGGCGCTCAGGTGCCAGAGCGTAGTGAGCATGAGGGTCTCCTTCGGTCGGGACTCACCTCCTGCCTACGCCTGACTTCCGACAGGACGGCCGCACCGTCGCCCCCGCCTGGGGATAACTTGGTCTGAGTTGCTGCTGTGTACCGCTATGCCAGCGCCCGTCCTTGTTGCTCGACCGTCCGGCTGCGCCCATCCTGGGTGCCGGCTGCTTTCTCGGAGATCGCCCGAGCACGGCGGATGGCCTGCTCGGCGCGGGCGGCGTCGAGCTTCTGGGCGACGTTCTTCGGGTCCCCGAGAACCCGGCGCCCGTCCACGCAATACCGGTCGCGGTAGGCGGCGACCGTGCGCACTTCGTGGAGCCAACGCCGCCGCGCGGCTTCGGTCGTCGGCGCGGTGCCCAAGCGCTTCAGCCACGGCGCCCTGTCCTCGGTAGCCCTCTCCGCGAGCGTCATCGCCCGTCCTTCCATCAGGTCCGTGAGTTCGCCGAGCACCCTGGCCATCGGCTCACTCATCGGTCCGTCAGCCACCGGGATCAGACCAACGACCAGCTTCGAGGACGGGCGATGCCTTCTCCGCTTCGGTTGGGCTGGCTTCCGGAGTCTGCTGATGAGGACGGCTCCGATGTCTTCGGCGTCGTCCAGCGAGCGCCGCTTGACGATGGCCGGCAGGAGTCGGTCGACGTCATGGTGGTTGGATTCGGCTCGGCGCAGCTCGGCGGTGAGCGGTCCGAACGACTCAGACGCCAGCACCTCCTCGACCTGGGCCTCGCTCAAGCCGCTGTTCCTGATCGTCTGCACCCACCGGTCGCGCTGGGCAACCGCGCCGATGGTTTCGTACTCCGCACCGAGTTGGGCGATCGACGACCACCGCTCCTGCTCAGCCTCGATCATCTGGTGCGCGGACAACTCGCCACCGACGTGCTGGAGCACGCCGTAGAGAACGGTGTGGGCGTTCACCTCATCGGGCTCGGGCGGGGCGTGCCCCTCGTCGGGCTTGTCGAGGGAGACGTACGCGATGTTCGAGTCCCGCCCGCGGGTCATGGAGACGTAGAAGTTCTCCCGGGTCGTCGAGCCGGTGACCACGACATGCGAGGTATCGACGGTCATGCCCTGGGCCCGATGGGCGGTCACCGCGTACCCGAGGTCGACGTGCTCGGCGACGTACGCCGAAGGCAGCGTCACGGTGCCACCGAAGTCGACGCCGAGGCGTTGGACCTGCATCGAGCCGTCCTTGTGGACGCGGGTGACCCTCCAGCGGTCACCGTTGCGGACCCAGCCGCCGCGCAGGGTGTGGATGCGGCGGTCGTTATGCCGGGTGATCACCAGGTCGCCCTCGGATGCCTGGGTGCCGTCGGCGAGGTTGACCTCGATGTCACCAACGGGATTGGCGACGATTCGGTCGGCGCGGGCTCTCCGGTTGAGGCGGATCACCATCTCGGACGCCTCGGCGACCAGCATCGACGCACGCCCCTCCTGCACGTCGGCGGCCCACGCAAGGTAGGCGGCGTCCATCATGTCGTCGGTGGTGCCCTCCTGGACACGCTCATGCGCGATGTAAGTGCTGATGACCTCCGCCCGTCCATGCCGCAGGTCGAGCGAGGCGGTCTTCTCCCACTCGTGGGCGAAGCGGTGGACCTCGGTCAGCTCGGGAGTATCGGGACGGGCTGAGTCCAGCAGGCTGAACGCCCCTCCTGCGTCGACCGACTGGAGTTGGGCCCAGTCGCCGACCAGCAGCACCTTCGCGCCCGCGTCGGCCGCGAGTGCGGTGAGGCGGTCGAGCGTGAGCGTGCCGGCGAGGGTGGCCTCGTCGATGATGACGAGTTGGCCCTTGCGGAACTGCGCCCGCCCTCGGTCGTGCTCGTGGAGCCACTTGGCGGTGTTCTCGCAGGTGATGCCCAAGTCCTCGGCGAGCACTTGAGCGGCGACGGCGCTCGGGGCGAGTCCGACGACGCTGCCTTTGCCGTGGGCCTTCGTCCAGGCGGTCTTGAGCGCGTGCATGGCGGTGGTCTTGCCTGCCCCGGCCGGGCCGACGAGAAGGTCGACCTGTCGCCCGGACACGGCGATGCCCGCGAGTGTCTCGGACTGCTCGGCAGACAACAGGTGTTCCTTCCGGGTCACCCGCTCGATGACGTCGAGGCCGACCGCCGGTGCCGTCATGTCTTCTGACCGCTGGAGCAGGCGGTCCTCGGCGGCGAGCAGCGTCTCCGAGGTGAAGACGACCGAGTGCCGTGGCCGGAACCGGCTCGTGCCGTCTGTCCGGCGGAACGTATCCGGCACCGTCACCAACTCCGGCGGCGTGATGGTGAGCGACTCCTGCTTGGCGGCCTCGACGATCAGTCCGACGACTGCCTCGCGGTCCTCTGCGCTGGCGAAGCGCCAGCCCATCGTCTGCCGAGATGCCTCGGCCCAGAGGTTCCAGTGCCGCCAGGTCGAGCGTTTCTCCTCGACCACGCCCACCACGGACGCGGCGACCTCGCCGATCACGTCGAGTGGTACATCGTCGGCCCGGAGGGTGGGACGGGCGATGGGACGGGCGGTGACCTGCTTCGCCCAGCCGACTGCGTCCGTCCGCAGGATTCTCTGCGCCCGTCCTCGCCATCGTGTGGTTAGGTCGAACAGGGAGTGGATCTCCTTCTCGGGGCGGGTGGCGAGCGTGGCCTTCGCGCGCAGTTGGATGATCCGGGCTGGGGACGGGCGGCGCCCGGTGCGCTCCATGTGCTCGGCGATGAGCCGATCCTTCTCCTTGTCGATGTGGCTGGACCTGCTGGAGAACTCGTGGATCAGCGCTTCCGGGACAGGCTGGAGTTCCCAGGCCGGATTGCGCTCGCTCCCCCGGTCGCGTTGTTCCCACTCGATCCCGAACAGGCGGGTCATGCGGTCGGCGAGCACGGCGTTGTAGTGCTCCGAGATCGGGACGTTTGCCTCGTACATCGGGGTCCCGTCGAGACTTCGCCATCGTCCGTCCTCGGTCGTCTTCACCCTGCTGGAGATGACGACATGCGTGTGGAGTTGCGGGTCACCGAGGCGGGAGTCCCAGTGGTCGTACGCCGTGGCGGCGACGCCGATGACGTCGGCATGCATCACCGCACCGTCTCCTGCGGCGACGCCTCTCCTGGTGGCGACAACTTCGCGCTCCATGAAGTCGAGCACTTCGGCGACGGAGTCGTGATGGGCTTGGACGATGAGGGCCTGGGTGCCGGCGTCAGCGACCCCCCAGAGTGCCGAGATGGACTTCGGGACGCTGAACGTGAAGTCGTACCCAGCAACCCCGGCGGAGGGCTTCCTTGCCTCCTCGGCCTTGATCTGCTGGACCGCAGCGTCGCGTTGCTCCTCAGCCAAGCGGGGACTCAGGTCGCCGACTCGGGCGGCGACACGCTCCTCGACCGGCGGGAACGTCGGGAAGGCCCTACCGAGCTTCTCGCCGTTGACAGGGTCGAGGCCCGCGCCGATCAGCAGCTGGAGGTGCTGCGAGGTCACGACGTCGTCCCGCTTGGTCTCGCCACTCCCGAAGGCGTGAAGGGCGGAGCCCATCCACCGTCCCGGCGGAGTGCCCTCTTCGGTGTAGTACCTGGTGACCGGGTTCGGGTCGGTCATACCGGCATCGCCGCGCACCACACTCTTGAGCAAGTAGTCGTAGCCCCGGCCGGCGTAGATCTTTCGCATCGAGACGGTCATGACCGCACACCTCCTCGGCGTGAAGGTGTGCGAAGAGATTCACAGCCCGCGATTCGACCCGGGTTGTCCACAGACCTCGGGCCACCGAGCCCTCCTCGTTCTGCATGACGTGTATGTCGAAAAGAGCGCGCAGCGGACCGCGAGGACGGGCGGAGGGTCGAGGGAGCGCGACGCCGGCCGGAGCGGCACACCTGCGCAGCAGAGCGGCTCTGAGCCACCGGGAGCAGGGAGGCAACGTGAAAATCGGATCGGTTCAGGATCTCGAATCTGTCGTACGATACGAATGCGACGACCTAGTCGGCCCGCCGTCAGGGCGCCGTACGCGTCCTTCTCGGGATGTTCTCGCGAAGGCGACCAGGACTCGGCCATGACGAACGCACGACGCATCTCGCTCTTGGCGACCGCTACCGCGGTGGCGATCGCAATGGGAGGTTGTGCCTCCGACGGCAATGATCCGGAGGCGAC
>JBPPMS010000134.1:0-32335 GCA_051306175.1 Mycobacterium sp.
TCACAAGCGTTGCCTTTCGGATCACAGTTACCCGGGGTTGTGACGTAGACGACTGACTCTCAGTGTGTCAGCGGTGCAATACCAACGGTTGTCCCGATTTGAGACAGGTCGGGCAGTACCTGGCCACCGTCTGCTGGTGAACCGCAAGACCAACCCACCTGATCGACCAGTCGCCTCCTATTGGCCGCGCTGTCTCGCATTGATACAAGTCAGGTGGGGTCTTCGCTGGAAAAGTCATTCTCGACAGAAGCGGCCACCGTGAGAGGAATAGTCCGCTATGACCATCACACATGCCACCGGCGAACTCGATGTTCTGATCGTTGGCGCTGGCTTCGCCGGCTTGTACCAACTGAACAACCTGCGAAAGCTTGGCCTAAAAGTACATGCCATCGAATCCGCTCCGGGCCTCGGCGGTGTCTGGTACTGGAACTGCTATCCGGGTGCTCGAGTTGATACCTGGGGTCCGATGTATCAGTACTCCGACGAACAGCTCTGGAAGGACTGGAACTTTACCGAGCTCTACCCCGATTGGGCGGAAGTACGACGCTACTTCGACTACGTCGACGCCAAGCTGGATCTGTCGAAGGATATTTCGTTCAACACAGCGGTGACCGCTGCGAGATTCGATGAGAACACCCGCCGCTGGACCGTGACGACCAAACACAACGAGACCGGCGAAGAGCAGCAGACGAGCGCTCACACCGTGTTGCTGTGCACGGGCTTCGGCTCCAAGCCGTTTACGCCCGAGATCCCTGGGCTGGACTCCTTCGATGGCGTCATGTCCCATACGGCGCGGTGGCCACAAGACGGGTATGACCTGGCCGGAAAGCGCGTCGGCGTCATCGGTACCGGCGCGTCGGGTGTCCAGGTGATTCAGGAGGCTGGGCCCATAGCCGAGCATCTGACGGTGTTTCAGCGTACGCCGATGTTGGCGCTGCCCATGCGGCAAAGGCCGATCAGCGCCGAGGAGAGCGCCAAGGACAAAGAGACTTACGCCGATCGTATGGTCAGCCGGAACAACAGCTTTGCCGGGTTCGACTTCGACTTCCTCGACCGCGGAGCGCTGGACGACTCCGATGAGGAGCGCCAAGCGGTGTACGAAAAGATGTGGGAGACCGGCGGCTTCGTTCCGTGGCTCGGGACCTACAACGACATCTTCTTCAACGAGAAGAGCAACCGTACGTTCTATGACTTCTGGCTCGCCAAGACTCGTCAGCGAATCACGAAGAAGGAACTGTGGGACACTTTGGCCCCGACTGAGCCGCCTCATCCGTTCGGCGTGAAGCGTCCATCGTTGGAGCAGCGCTACTACGAGGTTTACAACCAGGACAACGTTGATCTGATCGACATCTCGGCCAATCCGATCGACCATGTGAGCCCGACTGGCGTGGTGACATCAGACGGTGCCGAGCATGAACTCGATGTCCTGATTCTGGCAACTGGCTTCGACGCGGTTACCGGCGGCATCACCGCCATCGATATTCGCGGTGTCAATGGTCAGTCGTTCGGCGAGTCCTACAAGAACGGTGCGCACACTGCGCTGGGCGTCGCCAGCTCGGGCTTCCCGAACATGTTGTTTGTATACGGTCCGCAGAGTCCGAGTGGCTTCTGCAACGGTCCGACATGTGCAGAGGCCCAAGGTGATTGGGTGGTCAACTTCATCGCTGACATGAAGCGAGAGAACGTGACTCGGTTCGAAGCCACACCTGAAGCCGAGAAGCGGTGGCAGGAGGAGATCGATCTGATTTTGACTCAGACGCTGTTCGGTCGCGCGGCGTCCTGGTACATGGGCGTGAATGTTCCGGGCAAGCCGGTTCAGATGCTGATGTACCCGGGCGGACTGCCTGCGTACCTCGACGCGGTCAACGAATCGCGGGCGAACGAGTACCCGGAATTCGTACGCGCCTGACACCGCATTAGGTGGATCATCCTCCGTCGGACAGCCATGAGTCGGCACAGCAAGAAATACAGCAAGAAATAGATAGGAGACACGACGATGATGCGCCATAAATTCGCCGAGTTTAGTTCTGGCCATGTCTTTTTGGAGGCACCACGCTGGCACGACGGTAAGCTGTGGCTCAGCGACTTCTTCCGCAGACACGTGATTACCGTGGCACCCGATGGTGCAGTCGACAAGGTCGTCGATGTGCCGGAGTCACCGTCCGGACTCGGCTTCCTCGCGGACGGCTCGGTTCTGATCGTGTCCCGGTACGACCACAAGCTGCTGCGTCTGACCCCTGACGGCACGCTGAAGGTCCATGCCGACCTCGCGCCCTTCTGTGGCGGCGACGCCAACGACATGCTGGTCATCAAGAGTGGTCACGCGTACGTCGGCAATTTCGGCTTTGATCTCGCCGGCGGTGCAGAGCCCACAACGACGAACCTGATTCATATCACGCCCGACGGCGAGGTCTCGGCGGTGCCCGGGGACCTGTCGTTCCCGAACGGTGTCGCTCAGGCTGGCGAAACGATATACCTAGCCGAGACGCTCGGACACCGGATTTCGGCCTATGACCTGCATCCGGACGGCACGCTTACCCACTACCGCGAGTGGGCAGCCCTTCCGGAGACCCACAACCCTGACGGGATCGCCGTCGATTCCGATGGTGGCGTCTGGTACGGCAACGCACTCACCGAAGGGTCGGAGGCTGGCTTCTACCGAGTCGAGGAGGGCGGCGCTGTCACCGATTCCATCCTGATCGACGACGGGTGGGGGGTTGCATGCACCTTCGGCGGCCCGAACAACGACGTGCTCTATCTGGTCACCAACGACACCAATCTCCCTGATTTCTCAGATGAGAAGTCGAAGGGATGCGTTCGAACTGCGAGCGTAGGTCGCCGCGGCGCCAACTAGATCCACATACCTCTAGGCCGCAAGTCCGCGATTGAAGAGTACCTGCAAACGAAATGCCTGCGGCTCCCCGAGTAGTCGGTGGCCGCGATTCGCCGGCTTGACTGACGGTCTTGCGCCGGTCGCGTCAGCTCAGTTCGTGACCGTTCGCGATGCCAAGGCTCCGCATTTTTCGATACAAGGTGGCGCGCCCGATTCCAAGGATTCGTGCAACTTCACTGCGGTTGTTACCGACGCTGGCCAGAGTGTCGATGATGATGTCCCGCTCGGATTGCTCGATCGGTGAGAGTTGGCGACGGTGGGCTCGTTTCAACAGCCAGGAAGGCAGGCTCGATACCTCGATCTGGCCTTGGACGGCGTGGTGCACCGCTGCAGCGAGCACATCACGGAGTTGGGCGACATTGCCTGGCCACGAGTACCGCAGCAGTGCTTGCTGGGCTGGGAGCCCACATTTGATGACACGACCGGGCGACAATTCCGCGAGCAGGCTGGGAATCAAATCGGCCACGTCTCCCACGTGCTGAGCCAGCGGCGGCAGCCACAATTGATGCGGAAACGCCGCTAGCCCTCGAACGGCCGCATCGCGCGGATCGTCCGAACACGTCACGATCAGGCGGCAGGGTCCGACGGCGGTCCTGGCTAACCTCTCCAATTCCGTTCGGGATGCTGCTGGCAGGAGATCAATACGACGCACGATAACGGTGTCACCAGCTGCCAGCGCTTTACAGCAACGATCGACAAACCGGAATTGGGTGTCGGCACCTTCACCGTGAGGGTCGAAGATGTGCACTTCGGCGACCGAGTGGGCCTGCTCGTGCAACTGCTGAGCCACACTCATCTTGCCGGTGCCGTCCGCGCCGGTGATCGCGATCGGCTCATCGATCTCGGCTAGTTCAGCGAGCCGATCGCGCACGTGCCGCCACTGCGGGCTTCGGCCTGGCAACGCCGTAACGCGCTCGGGGCCGCGGCGGACCGGCCTTTGCCCGCGGGTTGCAGTCCACTCGGTTACTTCGGGGACCAGCCGCACCACGATCCCGGGCTCTCCGCGACCAGAGTCCTCGACGACGGTCACCAGCATGCGGAAGGGTCCGCTTTGGAGATCGACGACCGCGGAATCTTTGTGCAGTTTCACGAAAGTGGTAGCAGCATCCCAGATCACGGTGTGATCAGAGTTGTTGATCTGCTCTGCAGCAGCAGGGTTCGTCAGGAACATGTTCGGCCGCAGCGCCACGACTGGCCCGCGGTACTCGCGGCAGGCATTCAAATAGCATTCAAGTAACGCGGACTCGGCTGTTGAGGAGAGCTGCGCCAAACGTGTCTCGATGTGTTTGACTGCCTCAAACAGAAGTGGGGACATCAGTGGGTTGAAGTCACTCGAGAAGCAGGTGAAATCCAGGACGCCCTCGATGCTCCCCCGTATGGGATCCCGAATAGGAACTCCGACGCAGGAGAATGGCCGCAATGATTCGACGAAGTGCTCCTCGCCAAGCACGGCGACCGTCTTGCGCTCTTCGATGGCCGTACCCACCCCATTGGTGCCCGCGAACTCCTCGGTGAACCCGAAGCCGGGCGCAATACTCGACTGATCGAGTCGGCTGCTCAGCGACTTCGTTCCCAGCCAGCGTTGAATGATCCGGGCGCCGGGGTCGGCCAGAAGCAGGCTGCGGCTGGTGTCAGCCATGGCGGAGACCAGCCGTTCTACGACAGGTTGTGCGGCGCGTACCAGTCGACTGTCACTGTCGAAGTCAGTGTCATAGGGCAGTTCGAGATCAGCCCGCTCCGGCACGAGCCCGCACGCCGAGGACCGCCTCCACGATCGCTCGATAAGCGACAGCGGCTCGCCGCCGGCTCCCACGACAGTCACGGGTAAATCCAATCTCCGACATAACGCGAATCTCTGGCAGAGAATCGTAACGCTAGGCGTCGCCGATATATCTTGTTTTCAACGCCGGATACGGCAGCTGCGCCCTTGTTCGCGACCTCGGGAGCGATCGCGGTGATGACCTGCACTCCGCCAATCGTCTGATATGCACGCCCGTCGGGTGGGGTGACAGGGATCACAGTTCCTGTACTATACCTCCGTATGCTTATAACAAATCGGCCAGCGGCCTGCGGTGACGCCACAGCACCGGGGCGGGGCCGCCTCGACCGGAAGAACAGGTTCGCAGCGCGTTCGGTCCGTCCCCCGCAGCGCAGGACATGCGGCGCACCGTGCCGAGCAGCACAAGACACAGGAGTGAGAACGTGGGCGATCGACTGAACGAGCGGCTAGATGCATTGGCCGCGCGCGAGGACACTTGGGTCACGCGCGAGGTTCTGCGTCGCTATGTCGACGAGGAAGCCTGGACCGAGCTGAGTTTTGTGCACGACCTCGAGCGCCATGCCGCCGAGCGCCCCGGAGCGCTGGCCATCCTCGACGAGGACGGGCGTCGGACCACCTACGGTGAGTATGAGCAACGCACGCGTCGGCTGGCGCGGTCGCTGCTGGCGTTGGGTCTGCGCCCGGGCGACCGGGTGGCCATGCAGCTGCCCAACACCAGCGAGTTTTGCCTGACGTTGTTGGCCTGCGCGCGCGCCGGACTCCTGGCCGTGTTCTGCCACATGGCCTACGACGAGCACGAGCTCGACTATGTGCTCGGTCTTACGGGGGCGCGGGCGCTTGTCGTGCCGGAGCGCCTCAGAAGCCGCGAGTACGTCCCACTAGCTCTGGCGATGCGCGAGCGGATCGACACACTGGAGCACGTGATCGCCGTCGGCGGTGCCAACGCGGCCGGGACGATCCGCTTCGAGGACCTCGTCAACGCCGAAGGCTCCGAACATGACCTTGAAACACTGCGACCGACGGGGGCCGACCCGTTCTTCGTCATGTTCACCTCCGGCACCACCGGGCGGCCCAAGGCCGAGCTGCACACGCATGCCAACAACCTCTTCTGGATCCAGAACTTCGAGGCCGAACAGCGGTTTCCCGCCGACGCGCACTGGATCATCGTCACCCCGATCGCCCATCTGACCGGCCTGGGAATCGGTGTGCTGTCCGCTCTGCACCGGGGGGCTGCATTCACCCTCCTGGCGGCCTGGGATGCGGACCGCTGCGTTGAACTGCTCGAACGGGACCGCCCAAGCTACCTGCTCGGGGCCCCCCCGATGCTGATCGACCTCGCCCGGTATCCGCAGCTGCGCGAGCGTGATGTGCGCTCGGTGCGCGGGATCTGCTACGCCGGCGCCCCGTGCCCGGCCGACATCCTCAACCGACTCAACGCCGACCTCGGCGCCGATGTAAACGCGTTCTACGGCTACACCGAGGCCGGCGTGACCCACATGACGCGGCCCGGCGACCCGATCTCGATCACCAGCCGAAGTTTCGGCAAGGCCATCGGCGGCGTGGAGCAGCGGCTGATGGAACTGGTCGAGGCGGGCGAGGCCGATCGCGAGGTGCCGTTGCCGGGAGAGGGTGAGTTGTGGGCGCGTGGGCCCAGCTTCATCGTCGGCTACTACAACCAGCCGGAGACGACGGCCAAGATGTTCACCGCCGACGGCTGGTTCCGGTCGGCCGACGTGGTCCGCTTCGACGCCAACGCCTACGGATATTTCATGTCACGTCGCGACGACCTCATCAACCGGGGTGGGTACAAGATCGATCCACGGGAGGTCGAGGAAGTCCTTTACGAGCACCCGGGGGTGAGTCAGGCGGCGGTGGTGGCCATGCCCGATGCACGGCTCGGGCAGCGGCCCGCGGCGTTTATCGTCCCGAGCACACCGGGCGATTACCTCGACCTCGCCGAACTTACCGCGTTCCTGGAGAAGAAGGGGGTCAGCCGGACGAAGTGGCCGGAGGCCGTCGAGATGGTCGAATCTTTCCCGCTGACCAGCACCGGGAAGTTCATGCGCTACGCGCTGCGATCTCAGGCCGAGCAACTAAGGCCACAGCGCTGACCCGCGGGGGCGATCAGGGCAAGCGCATCCACTGGACGGTTCCAGCGGTGCCCGCGGCCGACATCGACCTGGGCCGCTTCGTGCGGCCGGGCGACACGATTTTGTGGGGCCAGGGCGCCGGGGAGCCGCTGTCGCTCACCGCGGCGCTGGCCGAGCAGGCCGTGCGGCTGGGTGGGGTGGTCGGTTTCGTAGGCCTGACCTACAATTCGCGGCTGGCGGCCCCGGGGCTTCGATTGCGCTCTTATGGCGCGCTCGGCGCCGCGGCCGACATGCCGCTCGAGGTGATCAATTGTCATATGTCTGCGCTGCCCAAATTGCTCAGGTCGGGGCGTCTGCGTCCCGACGTCGTGCTGTGTCAGCTATCGCCCGCGGATGCTGACGGCAACCACAGCCTGGGCGTCACGGTCGACTACCTCGCCTCTGCGGTCGATGCCGCCCGCGTCGTGCTGGGCGAGGTCAACCCGGCCGTCCCCCGCACGCGCGGCTCGCCGCCGGTCCCGCCCTCGCGTCTGGCCGCCACCGTAACCGCAGACCATTGTCTGATCCAGATTCCAGACCCGGCGCCCGATCCGGTGACCGCGCACATCGGCGCGCAGGTCGCCGAATTGGTGCCCGACGGCGCCACCGTACAACTCGGTATCGGCGCCCTGGCCTCGGCGGTCGCGACTGCGCTGCGTAGGCACCGGAACCTGCGCGTGCACAGTGGCCTGGTCGGGGACTGGGTCGTGGGTCTCGCCGAGTCGGGCGCACTCGCTTGGGAGCCGGGCGGGCCGGCCGTGGTTACCGGCACCGCCGTGGGCACCGACCGGCTGTATGAGTTTCTGCGTGACAACCCGGCCGTCGAGGTGCGGCCCGTCGAGCGCGTGCACGACCCGGCGGTCGCAGGCGGGATCGCTCGCTTCGTCGCCGTCAACTCGGCCCTGCAAGTCGACCTTTCCGGCCAGGTCAACGCGGAGGCGATCGGCGGCCGATGGCGCGGCGCGATCGGCGGTCAGGTCGACTTCCTACGCGCCGCGGCGATGTCTGCGGGAGGGGTAGGCGTGGTGGCGCTGCCGTCGACCGCCAAGCGCGGATCGGTCTCCCGCATTGTGGACCGCGTGGACGGTCCAGTCACCACTGGGCGTGCAGATGTGCATTGGGTGGTTACCGAGTACGGTTCCGCCGACCTACGAGGACTCGACACGGTCGCGCGCACTGCGGCGATCTGCGAGCTCGCTCACCCCGACCACCGAGCTCGGCTGGGCGCCGCGGGCAGCCGTCAGCATCGACGGTGGTGACCACGGTCACCCACTGCGGAAGCGGCTCATCGCCTCGCGGAACCGCGCCCTGCAAGGTGTCGGTGTGCTCGCTGTGACGCCGCACTGCAGCGGAACCCGCTCGACGATGTCGAGGCCATAGCCCGCCCGGCGGGTGTGAGAACTAGTTCTCACACCGAGCCGGTGCGGATCATGGAGTGATGATCACCTTGGTCGATTCGCGGCGATCCAGCCTGTCGTAGGCTTCTGGGACGGCGTCGAGCTCGATGCGCTCGGAGATGATTCGGGCGGGCTGCAGCCGACCCGCTTCGATCAGCCGCGTCAGCCGGTGCCGGTATCGGATGGGCTGGCCCAGCACCGGCACCACCGTGAGCGCACGCAGCCACGTCTGTCCCGCAGATTGGGGGAACGACTCGTCCACGAGGAAGCCCACCAGCGCCAGCCGGGCACCGGTCGCCGCGAGCCGCCACGCCGTATCCAGCGCGCCGGGGTTGCCGACAGCCTCGATCACCACGTCGGCACGCGTCCCGCCGGTGTGCTCGCGCAACTGCTGGAGCGGATCGCCGGTGGATGCGTCGATGGGAATCGCGCCGAGCGCGGCCACCTGGCGCAAGCGGTCGGCGAGCACGTCGACGACGAACACGCTGGCCGGGGCGAACAACATCGCGCATTCGGCGGCGAGTTGCCCGACGGGTCCGGCTCCGACGACCACGACGATGTCGCCGTGCTCGATACCGCCCGCGACACATCCGGTGTAGGCCGTGGCGAGGATGTCGCCGGCGAATAAGATGTCCGCGTCGGAGAGGCCGGGTGGAATCGCCGACAACGTCATGTCCGCCAACGGCACCCGAACGTATTCGGCCTGTCCGCCTGCCAAACCGCCGAACAGGTCGCCGTATCCGAACAGCGCGTAGCGATCGCAGCCGAGGTGATTTCCGGCCACGCACGCCGGGCAGCGGCCGCAAGCGGTGAACATCGACGCCAGACAGCGATCGCCTGGCGCCAGGGTGCGAACCCCCGTGCCGACGGATTCGATCACCCCGACAAACTCGTGCCCGATCGTGGTCCCCGGACGCACCTTGGGTACCTTGCCGTGATAAAGGTGAAGGTCCGAGCCGCAGATTGCGGCTGTGGTGACCTTCAATATCGCGTCGTCTGGATCCACGAGGGTGGGCATTTCCCGCTCCTCGACGCGGATGTCTTTCGGACCGTACCAACACACCGCTCGCATCAATCCTCCTCGGTTCTTCGGCGTCGCCAGCTGGCGTCCGGCGGCGCGTGTCGCGTCATGGTTCGTCGATGTGAAACCACGCCGCCTTGGTTTCGGTGTACAGCTCCATCGACTCCGCGCCCAGCTCCCGACCGTGGCCCGACTCTGCGAAACCGCCGAAGGGGACGGCCGGGTCGAGCACCCCGTAGTCATTGACCCACACAGTGCCTGCACGCAACCGCCGCACCAACTGGTGTGCGGTGGACACATCGCGCGTCCACACCGCCGCGGCGAGTCCGTAGCGGGTGTCGTTGGCGATGCTCACCGCCTCCGCGACATCCCGGAATGCGATAACCGCCCCGACCGGGCCGAAGATCTCTTCCCGCGCGATCGACATGTCGTTGCCGACGTCGGTGAAGATCGTGGGTGCCACGAAGAACCCCTGATCGGGCAGAGGCGCGTGCTCGCCGCCGGTCACCAAACGGGCGCCGTCGGCAAGGCCCGCGTGAATGTAGCGGCGGACCCGATCCTGCTGAGCCGCCGAGATAAGCGGTCCCAGCTGGGTTGCGGGGTCGCGCCCCGGTCCCAGCCGCATGGCCTCGGCGGCGCTGCGCAGCGCATCGGTGAACTCGTCTGCGATGTCGGCGTGCACCAGGATTCGGGAGCCGGCGGTGCACATCTGACCTGAGTTGAGGAACACCCCCCGCAGGCTGCCCGCCGCCGCCCGCTGCAGGTCGGCGTCGGGGAAGACGATGTTGGGCGACTTGCCGCCCAGTTCGAGCGAGACTCGCTTGAGGTTGGAGGCCGAGGCTCGCAGGATCTCGCGACCGACCGCGGTGGAGCCGGTGAACGCGATCTTGTCGACGTCGGGATGCGCGGCCAGCGGCGCTCCGGTCTCCGTGCCTACCCCGGTGACCACGTTGACCACCCCGGGCGGCACACCGGCATCGCGGCACAACTCGGCCAGGCGGATCGAGGACAACGAGGCCAGCTCGCTCGGTTTGAGGACAACGGTGTTGCCAAAGGCCAATGCGGGCGCCACCTTCCACGCGGCCAGCAGGAACGGGAAGTTCCACGCGGTGATCGCCCCGCACACGCCCACCGGGTCTTTGGTCGTGAAAGCGAAGGCATCCTCACGGGTGGCCAGTGTCGCCCCGGCCACCTTCGTCGGCCATCCGGCGTAGTAGCGGAAGGAGTCGCCCGCCAGCCAGATCTCCGCGGACGCCTGCCGCAACGGCTTGCCGGTATCCCACGACTCCAGGTAGGCCAGCTCGTCCAGGTGCTGACGTATCTGATCGGCCACCGCGTTGAGGATCTCCCCGCGTTTGCCCGGTCGCAGGGATCTCCATCGGCCGTCCTCGAATGCCTGGCGAGCAGCTTCGACGGCACGGTTCACATCCCGCTGATCACCTCGCGGGAGGTTCGCAATGGTTTCCCCGCTGGACGGATCCACCGATTCGAACGTCGCCCCCGACGCCGCTGGCGCGGCGTCGCCACCGATCACCATCGGCGGTCCGCCGGCGAGCCAGGTCGTTACCTCCGACGGTACTTCCATCACTGTCATGGGCTTTTTGCTTGTCCTTCGTGCGGAGGTGCGGGCTGCGCACCCGGGCAGGGCAGCGTGGTCTCCGGTGGTGTCGAAACGAACCGCCGCACCCGCGGCGAGCACGTCGCGCAGCGATAATCAGCGAGGATCACCAGGAATGCACCTCGCCGAGCGGGGCCCGCAGCGGCGCCCGACTGGCGGCATCAGCGAACCGCGCACGTAGCAGTTTCTTGTCGAATTTGCCGACGCCCGTCTTGGGGATCTCCGGCAGTATTAACACCTCGTCGGGCACCCACCACTTGGCGAAGTTCTCGGCAAGGTAGTCTTGGAGTTCCGCTTCGCTCACCGGACTATTGGTCGCAACGCAGGCCAGCGGACGTTCCAGCCACTTGTCGTGCGGGACCGCCACCACGGCCGCCTCGCGCACCGCCGGGTGCGCCATCAGGGCGTTCTCCAGCTCGACCGACGAAATCCACTCTCCGCCACTTTTGATCAAGTCTTTGGCCCGGTCGGTAAGCCGTAGGTAACCATCGGGATCGATGACACCAATGTCTGCGGTGTGAAACCAGCCGTCTCGAAAGCTCTGTGAGCTGCGCGGGTCGTCGAAATACTCGCGAGCAATCCACGGCGACCGCAGCAGGAATTCGCCGACGCTGACACCGTCCCACGGCAAATCGAGTCCCGCCTCGTCAACGACCCTGACCTCGCACAGCGGCAGCGGCAGCCCTTGCGTAGCGCGAACCGCGTCCAGCTCATCCTCGCCAAGATCGCGGTACTTTTCCTTTAGCTCGGTGAAGGTCACCAGCGGCGAGGCCTCGGTCATCCCCCACCCCTGCGGTATCGTGACCCCGTAGTTGTCGCGCCACCAATGCATCAAGCCGGTGGGGGGCGCCTGACCACCCAGCCAGAGCACCTGCAGCGACGACAGGTCGTACCGACTCGGTGCCGCCGTGAGCGCATCGCGCATCATCACCCCGACCGTGACCGCACCGACGGCGTGGGTGACCCCGCATTGCTCGATCAGCTCGAGGTAGTGCCGGGGTTCGGGGTGGGGACCGGGCAGCACCAGGGTGGCGCCCTGTAGTGCGGCCGCGTAAGGGATGCCCCAACTGTTGGCGTGAAACATCGGGCTGATAGCCAGGAAAGTGGAAGCTTCCCGGACGCCGATCGATCCCTGCAGGCACGCCCCCAGCGTGTGCAACACAATGCTGCGGTGGCTGTACACGACTCCCTTGGGGTCGCCGGTAGTGCCTGAGGTGAAGCACATCGCCGCGGCGGTGTTCTCGTCCAACTCCGGCCAATCGAAGTGTCCGTCGCCAGCGGCCAGCAGTTCCTCATACGAGTAGATCGGGCTGAGCCGGGTTTCGGGCACCCGCTCGGCCATCACCACAAACGCACGGACCCCCGGCAGATCCGGCGCTAACCGCTCGACCAACGGAATCTGGTCAGGTTCCAGCAGAAGCACACTGTCGCCGGCGTGGTTGATCACATAGCGGAGCTGGTCGTCGAACAGCCGCAAATTCACCGTGTGCAACACCGCGCCCATGCATGGTACGGCGAAATACGCTTCGTAGTGCCGGTGTGTGTTCCACGCCAGCGTGCCCACCCGGTCACCTTGACGCACGCCGATCCCCGCCAGCGCCGCACTTAGCTGGCGGACGCGAACGGCGAACTCAGCGTAGGTATAGCGGTACACGCCTCCGTCGGTGCGCGCGATCACCCCCTTGTCCCCGAAGACGTGCTCCGCGCGCCACAGCAAACGCTGGATCAGCAGCTGGCAGCCCATCATCAGTCCGTCCATGTCCACCACTTCCGCTTCGGCCGCGCGACTGAACGCCCCCGGTACCCGGATCCGGTGCCGGTGCCGTATGCCCGGGACAAGATCGGCAATCTCGACGCTGCCATCAGCCCATTTTCAACGTCATCGGCTTCGCGATCGTGTCTCGAATTGAGACACCATTCCCTGACTGATGGATTGACGGTTGTGTGACGGTGCTCACATAGATATGGGTGAGAAAAGAGGTCGTCGGTACTCAGCGAGCCGGGCGGCGGCCCGCACCGCGGTCGCAGATCGCCATTGATGGATCCAGGGCGCCTGATTATAATGATTACCAGCTATAGAATAATCTTGACACCACGGCCACCGGACATCGGAGCACATCCCCGTTTCGCCCAGTCCTGGCCCGGAAGGAAGGCATCGTGACTGCCATTCCCCATGATCGATGCGCGTACACCCCGCGCGGCGATAGATCGGGACCGACCCTCGCTTCGCAGGTGTTCAGCTGATGGCGACGTCAACGGTCGCGTCGCCGCTGGTACGGCTGCCGGACGTCGAGCTTCCCGTCGAGGCCGAACAGTTGCGCGACGAGGTTCGGGCATTCCTCGACGAAGAGCGGCGCCGAGGCGCGTTCGAGTCGCAGACTGACGCCTGGCTGGCCGGTTTCGACCCGGCCTTCTCGGCGCGCCTCGGGGATCGCGGCTGGCTCGGGATGACCTGGCCGTGCCGCTACGGCGGTCACGAACGTCCAGCACTGCATCGTTTCGTCGTTGTGGAGGAGTTGCTCGCGGCCGGAGCGCCGGTAGTGGCGCACTGGGTCGGCGACCGGCAGAGCGGGCCGGCATTGCTGCGCTATGGCACCGAGTCGCAGCGCGACAGGTTACTTCCCGCGATGGCGGCGGGCCGGTGCTTCTTCGCCATCGGGATGAGCGAGCCGGACAGCGGTTCGGATCTCGCCTCCATCCGGACTGCCGCGCGACGCGAGTGCGACGGTTGGGTGCTCAACGGGACCAAGGTCTGGACCAGCCAAGCCCACCGCTGCCACTACATGATCGCGTTGTGCCGGACGGCGGCGCTGCTGAGTGGGGACCGGCACGCGGGTCTGAGCCAGTTCATCGTCGACTTGAGGGCGCCGGGCGTGACGATCACACCGATCCGGTTGCTCGACGGGGAGCATCACTTCAATCAGGTCGTCCTCGATGACGTCCACGTCGGCGACGACATGGTCCTGGGCGAGGTCGGCGCGGGCTGGCGGCAGGTTAGCTCCGAGCTGGCCCATGAGCGCTCCGGGCCGGAGCGGTTCCTGTCGACGCTGCCGCTGCTGCGGGAACTGGTGCGCGTCGCCGACCCCGACGACGAGCATCAGGCGATCGCAGTCGGCGCGCTCGTGGCGCAGCTGTGGGCGTTGCGCAGGCTCTCGCTGCAGATCGCCGGGTCACTTGATCGGGGGGAGGCCCCCGATGTCGCCGCCGCCTTGGTGAAGGACGCGGGCACCACGTTGGAAAACGAAATCATCGATGTCGTGCGGGAGCTGGCGCAGGTCGAGCCGAGCCGAAACTCACCTCATCCGCTCGAACGGGAGTTAGCCCGGGCGGTATTGCACGCGCCTGGTTTCACCTTGCGCGGAGGCACGAACGAGGTGCTGCGCGGCATCGTGGCGCGAGGGCTGGGGTTGCGATGAGCGACGTCGACCTGGTCGAACGCACCGTAGCGGATCTGCTGGACCGGCACTGCACTTCGGAGCTGATGTCCGCGGCTGAAGGCTCGTGGAGCCCGGAGCTTTGGCAGCGACTGGAGGAAATCGGGCTGACCCGGATCGGGGTTGACGAACGGCTGGGGGGCGCCGGCGGCGGGATCGCCGAAGCGGCCACGGTGCTGCGTGTCGCTGCTGGGCACGCCGCGCCCGTCCCGCTGGCGGAGGCGCTGTTCCCGGTCGCAGCTGGGTGCACCGCGTCGGGGCTGGCCCTGCCCGCTGGGCCAGTGACGATCGCCGACGGGGCCGGTCTGACTCTCACGCCGGACGGCGCCGGAGCCCTCCTGCGCGGCGTCGCGAACCGGGTGCCGTATGCGCGGGTGTCGCAACGCGTGCTGGTAGTCACCGACGATCCGCAGCAGGCACTGGCGGCGCTTGTCGACCCTGCCGACTGCCGATTGACGAGCATAGACAATCTGGCCGGTGAGCCGCGCGACGACCTAGCGGCCGATGCAGTGCGGATACCCCGCTCAGCGATTGCCGAAGTGCCGCCTGGCACCGCAGGCCACCTGCGCCGACTTGGCGCGCTCGCCCGCGCGGTCCAACTCTCCGGTGCCCTGGATTCCGTGCTGGAGGCGACGGTGCGCTACGCCGGGGAGCGGGTCCAATTTGGTCGGCCCATCGGGCAGTTTCAGGCCGTGGCCCATCAGATCGCCGAGTTGGCCGGCCTCGCTGCCTGTGCCGGCGCTGCCGCCCAGGCCGCGGTCGCCGCGGTGGCTGCCGATCCGGACAGCGCGACCTTGGCTATAGCCGCGGCCAAAGCGCGTACCAGCGCCGCGGCCGGACCAGCGGCGCGGATTGCCCATCAGGTACACGGGGCGATCGGGTTTACCCAAGAGCACCGTTTACAGAACCTGACCCGCCGGCTGTGGGCCTGGCGCGAAGAGTGCGGTTCCGCCGAACACTGGTCGCGAGAGCTGGGCCGCGCCGTCATCGCGGGTGGCGGCGACGGGCTGTGGCCGACGATCACCAGCATGTAACCCGCCTGAACGGAGGAACCGTGGAGATCGAGCTCGCCGTCGAAAGCGGCGTGGCCACCCTCACCCTGGCCGCGCCGCAGCGGCGCAACGCGCTGACACCGGAGATGTCCCGGGAACTGGTCGACGCCGCCGATCGAATCGACGCCGACGACTCAATTGGCGCGCTGGTGATCCGCGGCTCCGGCGGATCGTTCTGCGCGGGAGCGCACACCACGACGCTCGGCAACGCTGGATCCGACCCAGCCGACGAGAAGACCTATGCCAACCTGTCGGCCATCTATGCCGCGTTCACCCGGATCGGGTCGGTGCGGGCGGTGACCATCGCCGCCGTCCGCGGCCCGGCCGTTGGAGCGGGCCTGAACCTGGCCTTGGCCACCGACCTGCGGATCGTGGCTCGCACCGCGCGGCTGATGTCGGGCTTCCAGCGCATCGGTCTGCACCCGGGCGGGGGGCACTTCGTGCTGTTGTCCCGCCTCGCCGGCCGCGAGGCGGCCGCCGCCATGGCGCTGTGCGGTGCGGAGATCAATGGAGACCGTGCGGCGCAATTGGGCCTTGCATGGGAGTCGGTTGCCGACGAGGCCGTCGAGGACCGGGCCTTCGAACTCGCCCGCGAAGCGGCGAAAGACCCTTCGCTTGCCCGCGCCATGGCGCGCACCTTCCGGCTGGAGACAGGGCCCCCGGCACTGGGCTGGGACGTGGCTGTACAAACCGAGCGTGCCCCGCAAATGTGGTCAATGCGCCGACGATAGGCTCATTGGCGGGCGCGAATGCTGGAGTTGGAATCACCTCGTCAGATATCATCATGCTAATTATTAGCAGGTAATAGGAGGAGGGTTGGTATGCCTGAAGCGGTGATCATCGAAGCGGTACGGACGCCGATCGGCAAGCGAGGCGGCGCGCTGGCCGATGTGCATCCAGTGGACCTGTCCGCTCGGGTGCTGGAGGCACTGGTCGAGCGCACGGGTGTGGACCCCGCCCTGATCGACGACGTCATCTGGGGCTGCGTGAACCAGGTCGGCGACCAGGCGGCGAACGTGGGCCGTTCGGCGGCACTGGCCGCCGGTTGGCCCGACAGCGTACCCGGCACCACGGTGAACCGGGCCTGCGGATCCAGCCAGCAGGCGCTGGACTTCGCGGCCGCCATGGTGATGTCGGGCCAATACGACCTCGTCGTCGCCGGTGGTGTGGAGTGCATGAGCAGGGTTCCGTTGGGTGCCGGTCGCGACGTCGGGCTGCCCTATGGGCCGCGGCTGCTACGCCGGTACCAGACGGCCCTGCAGGGAACAACGTTCCATCAAGGTCGTGGAGCCGAGATGATCGCGGCGAAGTGGGGCTTCTCTCGGTGCGCGCTCGACGAGTTTTCCTGCGAAAGCCATGCCAAGGCGGCGACGGCTATCGATGTCGGCGCGTTCGACCGCCAGCTCGTCGCGGTCCCGGAGGCCCCCGGGCTGGCCGCCGACGAAGGATTGCGCCGCGGCAGCTCCGTCGAGAAGCTGGCGAAACTGACGCCGTCTTTCCTCGAAGACGGGGTCATCCATGCCGGTAATGCCTCACAGATCGCGGACGGGGCCGCCGCCGTCCTGGTCAGCTCGCCCGAGCGGGCCAAAGAACTCGGTCTGCCCACCGTCGCCCGCTACCATGCTGGCGCGGTGGCGGGAAATGATCCGGTCATGATGCTGACGGGACCGATCCCGGCGACGGCGAAAGTGCTTCGCCGTGGCGGGTTGTCGATAGCCGACATCGGGGCGTTTGAGGTGAATGAGGCCTTCGCGTCGGTGCCGCTGGCCTGGCTGGCGGAAACAGGTGCCGATCCGGCGCGGCTGAATCCGCTGGGCGGCGCGATCGCGGTGGGCCATCCCTTGGGCGCGTCGGGGGCGATCCTGATGACCCGGCTCGTGCATCACATGCGTGATCACGGCATTCGGTTTGGGTTGCAAACCATGTGCGAGGGCGGCGGCATGGCCAACGCGACCATCGTCGAACTCGTCGACTGATCAGCCGCGCGCGGATTGGCGCCCGTCTCGGCGGGCGGCGTGTACGAGGATCGAGAATCGCGCGGAGATCAATCCACCATGCTGTAGCCACCGCTGACGCTGAGGATCTGACCAGTAACCCATGAGCTGAGGTCCGAGCAAAAGAACAGGATCCCGTTGGCCTGGTCGATGGGTTCGCCGAGCCGGCCCAGCGGATAGGCGGTGACCAGCTTCTCCTCGCCCCCCCACTTCTCGATCAGTGCGCTGGCGCCCGGGGTCTTCGTGGTGCCCGGCGACACGGCGTTGCATCGGATGCCGTAGCGGCCGGCTTCCTTGGCGAAGGCCTTGGTAAAGCCGACGACCCCTCCTTTTGCGGCGCTGTAGGAAACGAGGAAAGGTTCGCCGATGCGGCCTGCGTCTGAGATCAGATTCACCACCGTTCCCGATTTCTGCTCACGCATGTGGTCGTAGGCCGCCTTGGTCATGACCATCGTGCCGATCAGGGTGACGCCGACGTCGAGCTGGTACTGCTCGTAGGTGAGGTTCTTGAAGAGATCCACACTCCACGCCGCAGCGTTGTTGACGAGGATATCCAGACCACCGAACTGCTCTACCGTGGCGCTCACCGCATCGCGGGCCTGCGCGGGGTCGCGCACATCCACCGTGACGGCGATCGCAGTGCCGCCCGCCTGTTCGACGATCGCAGCTGTTTCCTTGGCGGCAGCCTCATTGACATCCGCTGCCGCGACTTTCGCTCCTGCGCGCGCGAGAAGAGTTGTCACCTCGCGCCCGATTCCGCTACCCGCCCCGGTGACGATCGCCGAGCGGCCGGTCAAGTCGATTTCGACTGACATGATTGTTCCCTTCATCCCTGTTGGGCGTCCTTCTTGGATGTGCCATCCCGCTCTGAGAGCGTGAAAGTCTATGCGCCGCAGTCATTGCCGATCAGCCGGTAAGTCCAAGTTGGGCGGCGATGATGTTTTTCTGTATCTGCGACGTGCCGCCGAAAATAGTCATGACGAGGGTGTCTCTGACATAGGACTGCATCTCGCTTTCCATGCTGTATCCCATACCACCCATGAACTGCATACCCTGCAGTGCTACCTCTTTTGCGATCTCCGTCGCCTGCAGCTTCGCGATGGAAGCCTCACCCGGTGCTGGTTCGCCGGATGAAAGCAACGCGGCGGTGTGCTCCACCAGCAACCGGGTTGACAGCAACTTGGCCGCGCTCTCGGCCAGGCCGTGTTGGATTGCTTGGAAACGACCAATGGGGTGGCCGAATTGGTGGCGCTCCTTGACGTAACGGAGCGTGTCGTCGAACGCGCGCTGCCCAATGCCGAGGGCCTCGGCCGCAATGATGAGGCGTTCACTGTTGAGGCCGCGTACCAGCACACCCCAGCCCCGGTCGGTTCCTCCGACGATCTCGTCATCGCCGGCATCGACATCCTCATAGCGCGTGATGTTGGTGTCGATATGCCCAAGCATGTCAAGCCGTTCGAAGCTGATGCCGCGCCGGTCCATCGGCAGAAGAAACAGGCTCAGCCCTCGATGCTTCGGCACTTCGGTGTTGGTGCGAGTGACCACCACAACCCAGCGGGCGTGGTTGGCGTTGCTCGTGTAGGTCTTCTCACCGCTGAGCTGCCAACGCAAGCCCACCTTGCGCGCACGGGTCTTGACCCCGGCTGCGTCGGAACCGGTGTCGGGCTCGGTGATGGCGATGGACAGCACGTCGCCGGCCGCGACGCCGGGCAACACGGCGCGTTTCTGTTCTTCCGACCCGTACTTGATGAGCGCCTGCAGTGTGATCACCGTGGTCAAGTAGCCTCCGACCGGGAGCCGATGGTAGGACAGGCGCTCGGTCAGCAGTGCGACCTCCGACAATGTTCCCCCGGCCCCGCCGTACTCCTCCGGGATTGTCAACCCGAGCCACCCGGTGCTGGCGAGCTTGCCGTACAGCTCGTCATCGTGGGTAACGGTCCCGCCCTTGGTCAGCTCGCGGAGCTTGTGCGGGGGGCATTCGCGCAGGCAGAAACCATCGACGGCTTCGACGAACGCCGACTGCTCCGGTGTCAGCTTTCCGCGGAACGTGAGCATTCGGAACTCCCTTGGTTCGGTCACGACGACAATCCGGTGGTTGCCCGCCCCTGGCACGGAGCTAGCGCTAGCTGGCACGCGTGCAGTACCTGTGCTTCCGGTTCGGGAGGGAAGCGGCGAGACCCGCGCGTTGCCTTATAATCAGTACTACGATAAGGTGTGCGTCGCAAGGGTGCAAGCGTCAGCGCTACTGGAGGTTCGATGGCTATCGTCGTAGGCGACGCGAAGTTCGTCCACGCCGAGGTGAAAAACGGTGTCGCGCTATTGACGGTGGACCGGCCGCCGGCCAACGCGCTGGATCTGCAAGTGGTGCAAGAGATCAGCGCGGTGGCCTCGGCGGCGGCACAGACTGAGGTCGGCGCCATCGTGATCACCGGACACGGAAAACAATTTATCGCAGGCGCCGACATCAAGGTGATGCGCGATATTGATCTCCCCGGGTTTGCGTATTTCGTCAACGCAATTCAAGGCGCCCTCAACGATCTGGAGGCCCTGCCGTTGCCCGTGATCGCAGCCGTCAACGGTAACGCCATGGGCGGTGGCCTCGAACTCGCCCTCGCCTGTGACCTGCGGTTCGCGGGCGAACACGTCCGGTTAGGCGTTCCCGAAGTTCGGCTGGGCTTGCTTCCCGGTGCCGGAGGAACGCAGCGGCTATGTGAAACGATCGGCAAGGGCCGCGCCCTAGAATTGCTCTACACCGGCCGGCCGCTGAGCGCCGCCGAAGCCCAGACGATCGGACTGGTCAACCGAGTAGTGGAGGGCGACCGCGTCGTCGCCGAAGCCGTTACGTTCGCTGAACAACTCGCGTCCGGCGCGCGCCAGGCCATGCGCCAAATCAAATCATGCGTTCTCGCCCGACTGGACGGGGGTCGCGCCGCGGGCTTTCGGGCTGAGTCTGCCGGGGTTCTCCAGCTTTTTGGCGGCGAAGAGGCCACCGCGGGCTTCGACGCCTTCATCAACAAGAGGACACCCGACTTCGGGTATAGCTAGAGGCGACACTCGCGGTTACTCCGGTTCGAGCCTTGCCGACAACGCAGCATGTCCCGTACACCGGTAGCGCACGGTCCCCGCGCGCAAGTTTTTGTTCATCTCGATAACCGTGACTCGGTGCGAGGCGCGGAAACGCTGGAAAGGAATAGTTGTTCGATGAGCAGTTCAATGGTGGAGTTCTCCGACATCCTCTATGAGGTCAAGGATGCCGTTGCCCGCATAACGATCAATCGCCCGGAGAAGTTGAATGCATTCACGCCGCACACCCTGAGGGAGTTGACGAAGGCCGTGCGACGTGCTGGCGAGGACGGCGACGTTGGGGTGATCGTGCTGACTGGCGCCGGTGAACGGGCATTCTGCGCAGGCGGTGACGTCAGCGTGGAAGACGAGAGCACGTTCAACGCTGGCGATGAGTCCTTCGACGAGTTGGTCAAGCAGCTCTACCGCGCATTTCGCGAATGCCTCAAGCCGGTGATTGCCCGGGTGGACGGCTATGCGATCGGCGGCGGTCACCACATGGCGTACGTCTGCGATTTCACCATCGCCTCTGATCGGTCGGTTTTCGGACAGAACGGTCCGCGCGTCGGCAGTCCCGCCGAAGGGTGGATGGTGAGCCACCTGTGGACGGTGGTCGGGATGAAGCGAGCCAAGGAAATCTGGATGTTGTGCCGGCGCTACTCGGCCAAGCAGGCACTGGACTGGGGGCTGATCAACGCGTCCGTGCCGCCGGAGGACCTGGACGCCGAAGTCGGGCGCTGGTGCGACGAGATGCTGGCGCTCAGCCCGACAGTGCTGAAGCTGGTGAAAAAGTCCTTTGACGACTCGGTCGCAGCCATGCGGGAAGCCCAGGACCGGTTCAGCATTCTCAGCCAGGTCAACCCCGGCTTCTTTGCGTCGGGAGAGCAAACCGAGGGCGCCGATGCCTTCATGACGAAACGCAAACCCGACTTCACTCCCTGGCGTTGACCATCACGCGCTCGGCCGACTGCGGCTTCGCTGGCGGGTGTCTGGGAGGACGTTGACGATGGACTTGACGTACTCCGATCCAGAGCTGGCGTTCTCTGGTGAGGTAGGTGAATGGCTGAATGAAAGAGTGCCGACTCACCCCCTCCCTACCACCGCCGTGCACCGCCGAGGGGCGCCGCCGTGGCCACCGCTGCCACCGTCGTGTGCGTCGGGGCGCACTTGGTAGCAGCCACGGTCGACTACGTGCGGCAGCGCGAGCAGTTCGGCAGAGCAGTCGGATCGTTACAAGCCGTTCAGCATCAACTCTCCAATGCCAGAATTTCGGGGGCATGTCTGGCAGCCGACGCTATGCCATGGTGAGGCCGCCGCTCACCGACAGCGTCTGTCCGGTGATGAATCCAGCGTCCTCGGACGCGAGGAAGGCAACCGCGGCAGCGACCTCCTCCGGCCGGCCCAGGCGCTTCATCGGCACCGCCCGAGTCATCGCGCCGATCACCTTGTCTGCATCAGCTTGGGCATCGATGATCTCTTGTAGGAGAGGGGTGTCGGTGGGGCCGGGGCAGACCGTGTTGGCGGTCACGCCCACGCGGGCGACCTCGCGAGCGATTGTCTTCGTGAAGGCGATGACTGCGCCCTTGGCTCCCGAGTACACCGACTCCAGCGACGAACCGACGCGACCGGCGTCCGAGCCGATGTTCACGATCCGCCCAAACCGCGCCTCAATCATTGCAGGAAGCACATCATGCGTGGTCCGAAGCACGCCCTTGTAGTTGATCTCGATCACGCGCTGCCAGAACTCCTCGTCGGTATCGACGAACGGCTTGAGCTCGTCCCAGCCAGCGTTGTTGACCAAGATGGAGATGGGTCCCAAGTTCTGGCGAACCTCGTTCAGGCCTTCCTTCACCGACGCGGGGTCGGTGACATCGACAACGACAGGCACGGCGGTGCCGCCGACGGCGGTGATCGCCTCAGCGGTCTCCTTAGCCTCTTGATCGCGCAGATCGACCACTGCTACGTGGCGTCCTTGCCGGCCGAGCGCCAGCGCGATCTCACGTCCGATTCCCCTACCGCCGCCGGTGACCACCGCTACACGTGGCTGCATGCTCTTTCTCCGATCATTTCTCTGTTGCGGATGTCGTAAGTCCCAAACCTTACAATGATCATCCTCTTGTTTTGTGCGGTTGCCTGTTTCACTCCATGATCGCGCCGGCCGCCAGCAAGATTTCGATCTCATCCGGGGAATGGCCGATCTCGTCGAGAATCTCGCGAGTGTGCTGACCGGGCCGGGTGACGACCGATCCCGTGGTTGGCTTCCACGCGCTCATGCGTGGGAGCGGGCCAACCATGCCCGAACCGTCCAACACCCCCCTGCGCTGCGCTGCCTCGAACGCGTCGGGCAGTGACCTCACCGGAGCCACTGCGGTGTCGACCTCGTCCAGTCGGGCCAGCCAGTCCGCGAGGCAGGCAGCGGAGAAGATCTGCTCGAATGCGGCCCGCAGCTCGCCCCACCGAGACGTCTCGGCATAGGCCGAGACCAGGTCGGGGCGGCCGAGCGCCGTGCAGAGGTTGAGAAAAAACTTCGGTTCCAGGGCGGCCACCGACAGCCACTGTCCGTCGGCCGTGCGATAACACTCATAGAAGGGCACCGCTCCGGACAGCAAGCCTCGACCCCACGACGGATCCGGCGCCGACGCCGCCGTCCACGACTGAACCACCTGCAGCAGACCGAGAAGCCCCTCGTACATCGACGCATCGATGTGAGTTCCCTTGCCGCTGGCCTGACGGCCCAGCAGGCCAGCCAGGATACCGAATGCCGCCAGCAAACCTCCAGCCGCGAAGTCGGCGACCACGTTGACGGGTATGCCCGGATGCTGGCCATCGCGTGTAGTCGCCGACAGCAGGCCCGACTCGGCGATGTAATTCAGATCGTGACCGGCGCGCATCGACAGCTCCCCGGATTGCCCGTAGCCGGTCAGCGAGCAGTAGACGATTCCCGGGTTCCGCGCGACGACCGTGTCGTAGCCCAATCCGAGCCGCTCGCAGGTTCCCGGCCGGAATCCCTCGACGAAGACGTCACAGCGTTGCGCCAGCTGCAATGCGATCTCCAGGGCTTGCGGTTGCTTGAGGTCCAGCACGAGTGACCGTCGGGAGCGATAGAGCGGATTGATGCCCTGTCGGCGCGCGCGCTCACCGCCGTAACCGGGTAACTCGCCAAGACCGCTGCCGCTTCGCGCGGCGGCCGGGGCTTCCACCGTGATCACCTCCGCACCGAGGTCGCCGAGCAGCATGGTGGCAAAAGGCCCTGGCGCCAGCGCGGACAGATCGAGTACGCGTATCCCCGACAGCGGGCCGGTCTTATCGCTTCCCATCCTCGTCACGCGCGTTCCTCTGCGAGGTCCTTGATGGCGATGTCTCGAATGAGCGCCTTGTCGACCTTTCCGCCGGCATTGGTTGGCAGCTCATCGAGCACGATGAGTTTTTCGGGGAGCTTGGACTTGGCGAGCTGGCGGTCAAGCAGAAACGAACACAGCGCGTCAAGCCGGGGATGAGAGCCGGCAGCGGGAACTACTGCGGCACAAGCCCGCTCACCCAGCCGCTCATCGGGGATTCCGACGATCGCGACGCCCGCCACGTCGGAGTGCCCGAGCAGCAGCTCCTCGACTTCCCGCGGGAAGATGTTGGTGCCTCCCCGCAGAATCATGTCCTTGATGCGCCCCACGATGCGTAGGTGCCCCCGGTCATCGAACTCACCGATATCGCCGGAGTGGAAGAACCCGTGATCGTCCCACGCCTGCCGATCGTAGTCGGGCTCGTTGAGATATCCGTAAGACTTGTTGGGCCCACGCCAGCACAGTTCGCCCGGGTCGCCAGGCGGCACGGGGTTGCCGTCCGCGCCGAGCGACACGACCTCGACACCGGGACAGAGCGACCCGACGGTCGTGTGGCGCAGCTCGTCTGGGTCATCGATCGACGTGATGGCGGGCACTCCCCCATCGGTGGCGCCGTAAATGGTTTGCACGCGGCACCCCATTCGGGTTTCGAGGTCGTGCGCGGTGGACGGTGGCAGCGGGGCGCCCGCGTTGTTGAACCGGGTGAAACGGGACAGGTCGTACTGCTCGAGCGGGAGCTCCAGCATGATGATCATCTGGGTGGGCACGGCCGTCGCGTAGGTGCACTGCTCCCGGACGATCAGATCCAGTGCGGCCTGCGGTTTCCAGTTCTCTAACAGCGCGGTCGTGGCACCTACGAGCAGCGGTGCCAGCACGGGGAAGACGTAGCCGGTAGAGCCCGTGCTGGCCGGCGCGACGGCGGCGGCGACGTCGTCGGGGCCGAGGCGGAGCCGATGGCCCATGTGGTGGACCAGCAGGGCGACCAGGTCGTTGGAGCTCCACACCGATGCCTTGGGAACACCGGTCGTTCCCGACGAGGACATGACGTGTGCGGGGGCGTCGGGGCCAGGGCGAAGCTGGTCGAGCTCGCCGGCGGTCAACGGCGCCGCGCCGGCAGCCAGCGATTCCAGCGAACCGCTTCGGGCGGTCAACACGTGTTTGAGGTCGGGTAACGCGTCACGCAGCGTTTCCGCCAGCCCGACGTAGTCGAAGCCACCGTTATCGTCGAGGACGATCAGCATCGGAGCCCGTACCGTGCCCAGCAGTGACCGCAGCTCAGCGCCGCGCCAGCCGGTGCTTACCGGCAGGAACAGCGCGCCGATCCTGTTGCACGCCAGGTGCAATGCGGGGAGCAATACGCAGCCGGGCAGGTGGATGGCGACTGGATCGCCGGGCGCAATACCGTGATCGAGCAGAACCCGCGCAAGACGCAGCGACATGTCCCGGAGTTCGCCGTAGGTCAGCCTTTCACAGGAATCGATGACAGCAGTCTTCTCGGGATGCCGTTGTGCGTGGCCGTCGACGACGTCCGTGATCGTCTGGTCGCCCCACACGCCCATCTCACGGAAGCGGCCCGGGGCGGAGCTGGGCTGCACCCAAGGAATGTTCCGTTCAATCATGTCTTTAGCTCCTTCACAGCGAACGTCACGTGTGCCAACGGTTGGGTGGGGTTGCCCGCATCAGCGCGCCGCGGCCACGCAGGTGATCGCACGGTGAGGATAATCGTCATCATGATAACGAGGTGCCTCCTCTGGCCTTCTGCCCGTCTAGAGTCCTGCTTCCTTGGGCCTTAACCAGCGAACACTTCTCGCCGACGACCGTCGGCGCCGACAGAATTCGCGGTTCAGTTTTCTTGTCAGTGGTGGAGGTGTCACGTATGATGATGATACCTAATGACATGTGTCACATCAATACGGACTTGTGATGTACACCGGTGACGGAGCCCTCGATCGAGATGCGCCATCGGGTAGTCGACGTCGAGGCGGGCGGATAGGCGTCAGTGGCGTTGTGTCGACGATAGGAGTGTTGTGAAAACTCGGGCAGCAGTGCTCTATGGGAGAAACGAGCAGTTCAAGGTTCAGGAGGTGGATCTTGCCCCGCCGGGACCGCGCGAGGTGAGGGTGCGACTGGCTGCAACCGGCCTCTGTCACAGCGATTACCACCTGGTCACAGGCGATCTTCCGATGCCCTATCCGGTGATCGGCGGTCACGAAGGGGCCGGGGTCGTCGAGGAGATCGGTGCCGAGGTCACGTCGGTGGAGCCGGGTGCCTATGTGGTCTTGTCCTTCATCCCCGCGTGCGGGCACTGCCGCTCGTGCGCGTCCGGACACTCCAGTCTCTGCGACCTGGGTGCCAACATCCTCGCTGGCCCACAGCTCGACGGGACCTACCGGTTCCACGTCGGAGCGCAAGGCGCCGGCCAGATGTGCTTGCTGGGAACGTTTGCCGAGCACACGGTAGTGCCCGATGTTTCCGTGGTAAAGATCGATCGGAGCGTTCCGCTGCGCACCGCAGCCCTGATCGGGTGCGGCGTGCCAACCGGCTACGGGGCGGCGGTCAACAAGGCGAAGGTGCGGCCCGGTGAATCCGTGGTCGTCTGGGGCGCTGGCGGAATCGGCATGAACGCGATCCAGGGCGCCGCTACGTCCGGTGCCCGCGTCGTCGTGGCGGTCGAACCAGACGAGGCCAAGCGCAAACTCGCCTACGAAGTGTTCGGCGCAACGCACGTCGTGGATCCAAGCGCCGTCGATCCTGTAGGCGCCGTCCTCGAGGCCACCTGGAACAGGGGGGCCGACGTGTCCATCGCGACTCCCGGCGTTCTCACCGAGGCGATCCTGGCACAAGCGCTTCAAGCGCTGGGGAAAGGCGGGCGCGCCGTCCTGGTCGCCGTGCCGCCCGCCGGCGCCGACCACCTGCCCATATCGCCATTCGATGTGGTGATGTTCGAACGCCAGATCCTCGGAACCGTGTACGGCAGCTCCAACCCGTTCGCCGACATTCCCCAACTGATCGACCTCTATCAATCCGGCAAGTTGAAACTCGATGAGCTGGTGACCAATACCTACTCGCTCGACCAGATCAACGAGGGGTACGCGGACATGCTCGCGGGTCGCAACATCCGGGGGCTGGTCGTCCTGTCGGACGATTAGGAGCCAATTAAAGAGCTGATTCCACCGGGCGACGCGAGCTTGTCTCACCGGCAGCTGACCAGGCACTACCACCGAACAAGCGGGATACCCGCTCGAGGAAAATTGGAGCAAATTCGACAATGACGACACAACAACGCGACACCGCTGTCGATGACGAACGACCCACCGTTCTTAACGCCGAAGCGGCCGACAAGTCCATCGAGCACCTGAGCATGCACGACCGGGAAGTCCAACGCCACCGGCTGGCTATCTACGACCGCATGCGCGAGTCATGCCCGGTTGGGCATTCCGTCGAACACGGCGGGTTCTACGCCCTCGCCACCTACCGAGACGTCTATAACGCGGCGCACCTACCCGCGCAATTCTCGTCGTTTCCGGTGACGATACCGCCGTTCGGCAATCCGGTCCCGATGATTCCGATCGAGTCGGATCCCCCTGGCCATGCCAACTACCGCGCCCTGGTGGGTCAGCGATTCAGCCCCAAGAGGGTCGAAGGAATGGACGACGAGATCCGGTCGCTCGTCACCGAACTCCTCGACGACATCGACGGTAAGCGCGACGTCGACCTCGCCAAAGACGTCGCGGTCCAACTTCCGCTGCGCGTCATCTTCGGGATGTTCCTGGGAGTCCCGAGGCGGGACTGGGACAAGATGTACGAGCTAGCCGTGGCGATGCTGCAGCCGGATCCGGACGACTCGGACGAGCAGAAGCATGAGAAAGCCGGCGCGGCGGGCATGGAACTGATGACCTACTTCACGGAGTTGCTCACCGAGCTCCGGAAGAACGGGCACGGGGATGACCTCGTCAGCGAGTTGGATCAGGCGCACGTCGAGGACGTAAAGCTCACCGATGACGAAATCCTGGGCTTCTGCCTGCTGCTGGTGGCCGCAGGGTTCGATACCACAGCCAGCGGGATCGGCCGGATGTTGCAACTGTTCGCGACGAATCCCGAGATTCGCCAGGCGATCAAGGAGCGCATCGACGACTCGCAGGCACTAGACATCGCCATCGAAGAGCTGATCCGATACATCTCCCCGGTGCCGGGCCTGGCTCGAACCGTCAACGAGCCGTGCGAGTTCGCGGGGCGCAAGCTCAGCAAGGAAGACCGCCTGCTGCTGCTGTGGCCCTCGGCGAACCGGGACGCCGACGAGTTCGACAATCCCAACGATTTCGTCGCCGACCGCAAACCAAACCGCCACGTCGGGTTTGGTTCGGGCATCCATCGCTGCCTGGGCGCCCATGTCGCCCGCAAGGAGATCAAAGTGCTGCTGCAGGAGATGTTCCGGCGGGACATACCTGAATACCGGCTGAATCCCGAGCAGCCGCCGGTGTGGCACACCGGTGACACCTGGGGTGTGAAGTCGTTGCCGGTTATTTTCGAGTCCTGGTCGTGAGGTGATCGCGTGACCGGCAAGACCGCGGTGGTCACCGTCGACCCTAACCGGTGCTTGGGTCATGCCCGCTGCGTGTCGTTGGCGCCGGCGGTCTACGACCTGGATGACGAAGGTAAGTCGGTGGTCATCGTCGAACCCGTTTCGCCAGAGTTGGTCAAAGAGGCAGAGGAAGGTGCGCAGGCATGCCCCGAACACGCGATCACAGTTGGCTACCAGGATTGATGGTTCGTCACCAGCTGACGCGACCCATCGTACAACCAGCAAAGCGAGACCCAAGATGACAATGACGGCACCGCTGAAATCCGATGTGCGATGGCGCTTCGAGCAATACATCGGCGGGACGTGGCGTCCCTCCGCCAGTGGCAAACGCCGGGAGGTCGTCGACCCGGCCACCGCCACTGTCGTCGGCGATGTAGCCGACGGTGGGATCGCCGACGTCGCGTCGGCGGTCGACTGTGCCCGCAAGGCCTTTGACGAGGGCCCCTGGGCCGGCTTGGACGTTCGGAGCAGGGTCCGAGCGCTGCAGCCGGCCATCGACTACCTAGTGGAAAACCAAGATGCCCTCCTGGAAGCGGAAGTCGCCGAATGCGGGTCTCCGATCAAGACGGCGGGAGCTCTGCACGTCGGATTCGCTCTTGCCCACAGCCAGTATTTCCTCGATGTGGCGCCGAGCGTCCGGCTGGAGCAGCCATTGGGGTTCCATTCCCCGCCCTTCAGCGTCAGTCACGTCGTGCGAGAACCCGAGGGCGTTGTCGCGGCGATCACCCCGTTCAACTTTCCGCTCCTGCTGGCCGTCTGGAAAGTCCTTCCCGCACTGCTGATGGGTAACAGTGTCGTACTCAAGCCCAACCCACGCACGCCACTGTCGGCGATGCTGCTGGCTGAAGCGTTGTCGCGCACAGATCTTCCCCCCGGGCAGTTCAACGTCGTCACCGGGGACGTCGAAGTAGGTCAGTACCTGGTCGAAAGCGCGCTGGTGGACCATGTCACTTTTACCGGAAGTACCGGGGTCGGTCGGACCGTCGCGGCCGGGGCTGCGCAGACATTGAAGAACGTCACCCTCGAACTGGGCGGGAAGTCGGCGTCGGTCATTCTGCCGGACGCCGATTTCGATCTCGTGGTGGACGGCGTGCTATTCGGCGTCAACTTCTACGCCGGGCAATGCTGTGAAGCGGGCAGCCGCGTCTTCGTGCCGCGCGAGCGCGAAGCGGAACTCATCGAACGACTGGTGAGGCGGGCCGCCACCATCAGACTTGGAGACACGCGCAGCCCGGAGACCGACGTCGGCCCGGTGATCTCCGCTGAGAAAGCTGCTGAGCTGGAGCGCGTCGTCGACGATGCCACGGCCGCCGGTGCCACGCTGGCGTGTGGTGGCAGTCGCGCCGAAATCGGCGACGGCTACTTCTTCCAGCCGACAGTGATCCACAACGTCAGCAACGACATGGCGATCGCTCGTCAGGAGCTTTTCGGGCCCGTGCTGACGGTCATCGGGTACGACTCCGTCGACGACGCGGTGCGAATGGCCAACGACACGGCATACGGTTTGGCGGCGACGGTGTGGTCCACCAACATGGTGAACGCCTACGACATCAGCCGGCGGTTACGCGCCGGGACGGTGTGGATCAACGACCACCACCAATTGCGCCCAGACGCTCCGTTCGGTGGGTATCGGCAAAGCGGCATCGGCCGCGAACTCGGCGAGGAAGGGTTCCTCGATTTCACCGAAACCAAGCACATTTACATGAGCCTGACCAATGATCGCCAGTCGCGCTTCTGGTCCCTGGTCCTGCCTGACGAATAGCGACGCGCTCCTGGGTTGAGGTCATCACGTGAGCGCCCAGTTCCGTGTCTGGGACTCCTCGCCGGTGTGAAGACCGTCGGCTCGGGTCGTTTCTGGCTCAGTCGTCGTCACGTTGGTGGTCAGCTGCGGGAGGAAACCGCGGTGGGCGGCGATCCTTGATGCCCGATGCGCCTGCCAGCGAAGCCTCGAAAATCGGACCCGCGTTTCGGACCCAGTGGTTCAACGCCCGTTTGGTCCACCTGATGGCGTGCTGTGGGCCGCGAGCTAGTTGGCGTTGAGCCGATCGGGACGATTGATGGTGGCCTGCGGGGTGTCTGTTCACCCCAGCACCCGCCCGTCGGTCGGCAGAGTATCGCCCAACTGCCGACAAACAAGCCAGGTCTGCGGGCCAGCCCACGCCTTGTCCATCCCATCCGCCACGCGGAAGAACATCGTGTTCAGATAGACATCGCAGGCAGCCTGCTGGCGCAGGCGCCGGTCGGGTTGCGGCATTCAGTGCGTGTTCTTACACAATGGCTGAGCGCGTCAGCGTAACTATTGCCCATCAGCGCGCGGACCGGATCGGGCGGAACTGCGGAATCGCGATTTCGCCTCGTGGTTCGAACGTGACCTCGACCGGTGTGCCGACCTCAACGTCCTCAGGTGAACAGCCGATCACGTTGGCCATCAGCTGGGGGCCTTCCGACAGTTCGATGACGGCCAGCACATAGGGCACCGCGAAAGCGGCCGACGGGGGCTGATGCACCACGGTGTAAGTGAGCACCGTGCCTCGTCCCGAGGGTTGTTCCCACGCCAAATCGGTCGCCCAGCAGTACGGGCACCAACGGCGAGGATGGTGGTGAAACCGTCCGCAGGCGCGGCAGCGTGGCAGCACGAACCGGCCCGCGGCCGCTTCCTGCCAGTAGACCGCGGTGCTCGCGGTCAGCGTGGGAACCGGTGGGGTTGTCATGGTGTCCTTCCCAGTAGCACCGTCGAGTGGTCGGCCATCATGCCGCCGTAGGTGTGAACCAGCGCGATGTTGGCGTCCAGCTGGCGCTCGGTGGCCTGGCCCATCACTTGCCGCGCGGCCTCGACGAGCATCGACATTCCCGAAGCGTCGCCGGTGTGCCCGAACGACAGCAGTCCGCCGTAGGTGTTGACCGGCAGGTCACCGCCGGGTGCACCGCGCCCGTCCAGGAAGAACTGTCCCCCGTTGCCAGGTTCGACGAGCCCGGTCTCCTCCAGCAGCAGGATCGGGTTGATGGTGAAGGCGTCATAAAGTTCGGCAACATCCACATCGGATGGGGACACGCCAGCCATGTCGAACGCGGCGCGCGCGGAAACGCCGGCGCCCATGCCGGCGAAGTCGCTGGCGTGGCTGATGTTGCCATGATCGTGAAACTCCCCAAACCCGAGCAGATAGGCGGGTTGTTCGGTGAGTTCGCGAGCCCGCTCGCCGCTTGTCACCAGAAACGCCGCGCCTCCCTCGCAGGGCACGGAGCAGTCCAGCAAGTTGAACGGCCACGCGATCGGGCGCGAGTCCAGCACCATCTCGATGGTGAGCGGGCCGGCGTCACGCATCAGCGCATCCGGATGCCGCAACGCCCACTCACGGCTGCAGACCGCAACAGCAGCCAGGGCGTCCCGCGATGTGCCACGGTCGGCCATATGCCGGGTGGCCGCCAGCGCGTAAAGCGCCGGAATGAAGCTGCCGTAGGGATACTCGAAGTCGGGGTGGCTGATCATGCGTGCCATGGCGTCCGCGCCGCCCCTTCCCACCTTGGGGAACTTGCCGGCGCCGACGCACAGCACCGCGTCCGCCAGACCCGCGCTGATCGCCACCGCTGCACGCGACAACATGACTGTGTAGGTGGCACCGCCAACGTTGACCGTCTCGCAGAACCGCGGACGAATCCCCAGCGCGTCGTTGAGCCGCTCGTGGACGAAGATGTCGGCACCACTACCAGAGGCCATGCCCGCCGGGCACACCAGCAGACCGTCGACATCGGCGGGCCCGAGGTCAGCGCCGTCTAAGAACCGGCGCAGCACCAATTCCGACATGCCCGCCCCTTCCTCGTCGGGATATCGCCCTGGACGCAGTTCCTCGACCGCCGCGATAGCCGGACGGCCCTCTAGGGCACGCGAACTCATGACAACCTCCTACTTATCCCAGAAACCGACACGTCACCGGCCTTACGAGAAACCAGTCGAACGTTACGCTCGTCGTCGCGGACAACGCGTAATCGCGACTTGCGCGCAGGAATCGACTCCCCCCGCCAACGACTTCGACAAG
>JBPPMS010000135.1:0-4596 GCA_051306175.1 Mycobacterium sp.
CGGAGGTCGCGCCGGTTCGACGCTCATCGGCACTTGAATTGAGATGTCATCACTCTGGCTGACGATTTCGATGTAGGGTCGACGCATGATCGCCTCGCTTGAAGATGGTGACTGATGGGGTTGGTGGCGCAGCCGGGTGGCAGCGCTGTTGATCCGGCACTGATAGGTGCGCAGGCGGCCCAGGACTTCGAGCAGGAGCTGGTGGACCAGTACGCGCTGGCGATGTCCGCGGCAGGTCTGACTGACCGCCACATCGGCTCGACGAGGGCGATCGTCATCGAGTTCGTTCGCTCGCTGTCGGCTCCGCTGTGGGAGGCCACCTGCGCGGACGCGGACGCGTTCCTGGCACAGCAGCGGCGGATGGGGCTCAGCGTGTCCACCCGGGCGGGCAAGGCCGGAGCACTGGCGGGCTTCTACGAGTTCGTGATCGCCCGCTACGAGGGCACGATCCGCCGCGCGACCGGCGTCTTGGTCGAGCAGCCGATCGATGAGTTCAACCGCCAGTCGGGGGCGTCGCTGGGCAAGGTCCGGGTGCCGCCATCGGATGAGGAGATCGACTCGCTGTTCACCGCGTGGCGTGGGTCGGTCCCGCAGGCACGCAAGTACCTTCCCGCGGCCCGCGACTACTTCGCCGCCTCGCTGTGGCGCCGACTCGGGCTGCGCATCAACGAGACCGTCATGCTCGACATCCGCGACTGGCGCCCCGATCTGGGCGAGTTCGGCAAACTCCACGTCCGCCACGGCATAGGCTCGAGCGGCCGCGGACCCAAGCCACGGCTGGTGCCAGCGATCAACGGCGCGAACCCTTGCCATGGCGGACGTGGAGCTTGCCGAACTCGCCCAGATCGGGGCGCCAGTCGCGGATGTCGAGCATGACGGTCTCGTTGATGCGCAGCCCAAGTCGGCGCCACAGCGATGCAGCGAAGTAGTCGCGGGCTGCGGGGAGGTACTTGCGCGCCTGGGTGACCGATCCGCGCCAGGCGGTGAACAGCGAGTCGATCTCCTCATCGGATGGCGGCACCCGGACGTTGCCGAGCGATGCCCCGGACTGGCGGTTGAACTCATCGATCGGCTGATCGACCAAGACACCGGTCGCGCGGCGGATCGTGCCCTCATAGCGGGCGATCACGAACTCGTAGAAGCCCGCCAGCGCGCCAGCCTTGCCCGCCCGGGTCGACACGCTGAGGCCCATCCGCCGCTGCTGGGCCAAGAAGGCGTCCGCGTCCGCACAGGTGGCCTCCCACAACGGAGTCGACAGCGAACGAGCGAACTCGATGACGATCGCCCGAGTCCCGCCGATGTGGCGGTCCGTCAGACCGGCCGCCGACATCGCCAGCGCGTACTGGTCGACGAGCTCCTGCTCGAAGTCCTGGACCGCCTGTGCACCTATCAGTGCCGGATCAGCAGCGCTGCCACCCGGCAGCGCCACCAAGCCCATCACTCACCGACTTCAAGCGAGGCGATCATGCGTCGATGCTACAACCAAACCGTCAGCCACGGCGACGGTTCGTCAATTCAAGCCCTGCTGGGAACCGAACCGGCGCTACCTGCACAAACGCAGATCGGAGCGCATGGACGTCCGATCGAACCTGAGTTCCTAGAGATTGCCGCCTGAGGCGCTCGGGACTGACCTGTCGTGAAGAAGCTGCTGCTCGCTGGACTGCCGGTCCTGATCATCTTCATGGGCCTGCCGCTGCTGGTCTCCCTGATGGTGGTCATGAGCACGACCGCGGCCGCGGAGTGCCGCACCCAGACCAACCAGACCGCCCCCACCGAGCTCGGAGACCTCGGCGTCATCGACGGACCCGTGGCGGCCCGGTCAAGGGCAAGGTCACCTTGGCGCAGGCCAACATCCCGCGCCGGTCCGGACTGGACGGCTTCCGCGCGTCCATGCCGAAGGTCCTCTCGACCAACCCGGACTTCGTCACCCTCAACGAGGCCAGCGGGTGGACCCTGGCGCAGATCGAGGCCGCCGCCCCCGGCTACGGCGCGTTTCGGGTCTCCGACCACACCGGCGACAACAACTCCATGGGCAACGTCGTGCTCTGGAAGCGCGACACCTGGTCCAAGGCCAACGGCGGCCGGGTCACCCTCGTCGTCGACGACAACACCTACTACCAGGGCCGGGCGGTCACCTGGGACCGGTTCGCCACCTGGGTGATCCTCGAGCGCGCCGATGGCGCCGTGGTGTCGGTGATCTCCACCCACCACATGACCAACCCGCACAAGTACCCCCGCCAGCACGGCAACCCACCGCTGACCCGGCCCCAGCAGTACGGCGCCGGCATGGACATCCTGCTGCAGCTGCGGAACTCCCTGGCCACCCACGGCCCGGTGCTCATCGGCGGCGACATGAACACCCACGCCTCCTACACCGACCTCCCGTGGACGGCGGCCGCCAAGATGAAGGCCGCCGGCTACGGCTGGCACAACCACTCGGTCGACTTCATCTTCTTCCCCCAGCACCAGGGCGTGCGGCTCGAGGGCGGCTGGGACGGGACCATGGTCTCCGACCACCACTGGATCGCCGCCCGCATCGCCATGAACGGCGCCGGCCCCGAAAGCGCCCCCACGACCGCGGCCACCAGCGAAGGTGTGGTGAACGCCGCCCACACCACAGGGACCTCGGCCGAGGAGCCGCCGAACGGCGACGTGCTCGCCCAGCTGATGCAACTGCGGTTCGCCTCCAGCTACCCGACCCTGACCACCGAGCAGGCCCGCAACGCGATCACGATCGCCCAGGTCGCCCGCGACCTCCAGGTTCCCCGCTACGGGCTGCAGATCGCGATCGCCACCGCGATCCAGGAGTCCAAGCTGGTCAACCTCACCGGCGGCGACCGCGATTCCGGCGGCCTGTTCCAGCAGCGTCCCTCGACCGGCTGGGGGAGCCGGGCTGAGGTCACCAACCCTGTCCTCGCTGCCCGCGCCTTCTTCGGCAAGGCCCAGCACACCGGCAACCCCGGGCTGCTCGACATCCCCGGCTGGCCGCAGATGCCGCTCACCCAGGCGGCCCAGGCTGTGCAGCGCTCCGGCTTCCCCGACGCCTACGCCCAATGGGAGGACGTCGCCGGCGACATCACCGACCTCCTCGGCGGCGACCTGCCAGACCTGCCCGACGTCGATGGCGAGGTCTCGAACGCGAGCAACTGCGAGGACACCGTCGGCCCGATCACCGTCGGAACCTTGAACATCCTGGGCGCCGGCCACACCGACAACCAGGCGGGCGGCGGCAACGAGAAGGCCGGGTACGCCACCTGGGACAAGCGGCTGCCCGGGGCACTCAGCGCGATCGAGAACGCCGGCGTCACCATCGCCGGCCTCCAGGAGGTCCACGGCCCCCAGGCCAAGGCCCTGGCTGACCGCTACTCGGCCAAGTGGGGCATGTACCCGGCCACCGGCAACACCCAGAACAAGGTGATCTGGGACCGCGGCAGCTGGGAGATGACCGACTCACGCCTCGTCCAGATCCCGTACTTCAACGGAAAGGACGTCGGGATGCCAGTCCTCCAGCTGACGGGTGCGGCCGACAGCGTCAACGCCGGGCAGGTGATCTGGGTCTGGAGCATCCACAACCCCGCCAACACGCATGGGAACGCCGCCGGGCACCGCAAAGAGGCGCTGCGCCGCCAGCTGGCCACCATGACCGAGCTCGCCGGCACCGGCACCCCGGCGGTGATCCTGGGCGACTTCAACGACGGCAAGGACGACCAGAACTCCTCACACTGCGCGCTGACCCCCGAACTGAGCAACGCCTTCGGCGGATCGGCCGAGCCCTGCAAGAAGCCCAAGCAGGACGCGCCGATCGACCACATCTACGGCGCGAACCTCACCTGGGCCAGCGCCGAGGTCGACAACAGCACCCAAGCCAACAAAATCGCTGACCACCCGCTGGTGACCGCCACCACCGCCGGCAGCAGCGCGGGCTGCGCGGTCGCGACCGAGACCAACTACAACCTCGGCCCGGTCAAGCCGCAGCTGACGCAGCTGGTCAACATCCTCGGCCCGATGTTCGACATCAAGACCGTCGGCGGCTACCGCGAGAGCGCCACCGACCCCCACGGCCACCCGGCCGGCCTGGCGGCCGACTTCATGGTCCCCCTGACTCCCGCCGGCAAGGCCCAGGGGGACGCGCTCGTGGCGTACGCCCAGGCACACGCCCGCGAGCTCGGGATCGACTACATCATCTGGTACCAGCGCATCTGGTCGGTCGCGCGAGCCGACGAGGGCTGGCGACAGATGGAGGACCGAGGCTCGGCCACCGCCAACCACCTCGACCACCCGCACATCAACGTGCTCCCCAACGCCCAGGTCTCCCCGGTCTTCCTCGAGGGCGCGTCCTGCGACGAGGTGGTCTACCCGGTTCCCGCGCAGTACATCGGAACGGACCGGAAGAACTGGCACGAGACCGGGCCCTACTGGTCCAACTGGCACACCGGGACCGACTTCTCCGCGCCCTGCGGCACGACGGTCTACGCCGCGCACGCCGGCACCATCGAGATCGACACCAGCCAGGGCTGGGCCGGTCCTCAGCTGGTCAAGGTCACCACCGGCGCCGGGTCGCTGACGACCTGGTACGCGCACATGCAGAGCGTCAGC
>JBPPMS010000136.1:0-11446 GCA_051306175.1 Mycobacterium sp.
GGGCACAGCGCACGTGCGCGGATGGGCAGACCCGCATGGGTGAGGTCACCCTGCAAAGAGGTGGTGAACGACAGAACGGCCGCTTTGGTGGCCCCGTACATCGCGAGTCCGGGGACGGGCGCCAGTGCCGAAAGCGATGCGATGTTGAGTATCGCACCCCCATCTGCGCCCATAGCGGCGACCGCGGCGTGTGAGCCCGCGACGACACCACGCACGTTGATGTCAAGGATCGACGCAATCTCGGCGTCGGTGTGGCTCCAGCTGTCACCCGCGATCAGGATCCCAGCGTTGTTCACCCATACCGCCAGACGACCCGCGGCCGAAGCCTGCGCAGCGACATCACGATGGACCGACGGATCTCGTACGTCGTGTCGAGCACTCCAAGCGCCCCGACCGATCTCGGTGGCAGCACGCTGCGCTGCGTCGCCGTCCACATCGGTGAGTAGCACCTTGTGACCGGCAGCGGCAAGTTGTCTCGCGATCTCCAAACCGATCCCTCGACCCGCCCCAGTGACGACGGCTGTCGTTGATCCTGGCATGACTGTCCTTTCTGCCGGTAGGCGTCGGTTAGCCGACGCCTCGCTGGCCAATCGGCCTGAGCGCACTGCCTTTTAGTCAGCTCTTTCGGTGCCGATGTAAACAGAAGGGATGTCTGCCGGACGGGTGTGGGCCCGCTCGGGTGTCCCCTCGCTCGACGAGTTCGCGGACACGGGATTCGACAGGACGTAGGCGTGCCGACGCGGCCTCCGTGTACGAAGGCGATAGAGGAAGGTGGGGCTGGGCCAGTTGGTAGATATCGAACCAAGCGCCGAGCGGTACCAGCTTGAGCACATGGTCCAGACGGATTTGTTCAGGCGCCGACGTAGGCGTTCGTTGAAGCCCCTCTCCACGTCGGGACGCACCTCGATGGCACTCCGCGGGTGGGCGCGGAGAACCTTCATCAATCTGACGATGTGTTGGGCCTGCGACTCGAGCATATAGACGATTGACCCGGACCCTACGTTTGTGTTGGGTCCGTACATCATGAGGAAATTCGGGAAATCTGGTACCGACAAGCCATAGTAGGCGTGCGCACCATCTGCCCAGACATCCGACAGTTTTCGGCCCAAGCGACCGTAAATCTCCATCGGGGAGAGAAACTCGGTGGCGCTGAAGCCGGTACCATAGATAATGATGTCGGCGGTATGGAAGTCGCCGTCAACCGTCCGAATGCCGCCAGGTTCTACAGCCTCGATATCGTCGGTCACCAGTGAGACATTGGGACGTGCTAGCGCGGGGTAGTAGTCGCTAGAGAAGAGAATCCTCTTGCATCCGGGCGCGTAATCCGGTGTCAGTTGGGAACGCAAGCGCGCATCGTGCACCTGACGATCTAGGTGCCTGAGTGCGACGCCGCCAAGGATTCGAGCTATTGGCTTTGCATCGACGAGTGCCAACGCCAAGAACTCGAATATCGTCCAGATCATCAGGCGTTCACTGAGCCGCAGAATGGGTAACCTGCGCAGCAGTTGGTGATACCGACCACTATACCGACGATCGAATTTGGGCAGCACCCAAGGGGCTGACCGTTGGAAAACATCCAAGTGCTCAGCGTATTCAGCGACTGTGGGGACGAATTGCACTGCACTTGCTCCAGTGCCAACGACCGCAATGCGCTTGCCGCTGAGGTTCAGATCGTGGTCCCAATTGGCGGAATGAAACGACGGACCAGCGAACCTCGACATTCCAGGAATGGCGGGTACCGACGGGCGGGACAGCTGGCCCACCGCTGAAATGACGACATCACACTCCAGCATTTCATTGGTAGTCGTGGTCAGACGCCATCTGTTCGAGGGCTCATCGAAGACTGCCTTAGCGATTTCGGTCTTCGTCCGAAGGAGGGGTAGCAATCCGCTATCGTCGACGACGCGGCGAAGGTAGGCAAGGATGTCGCGTTGTTCTGCGTAACGCCTGCCCCACGTGGGATTTGGCGCCGAGGAGATCGAGTACAACTGCGACGGGACGTCACAGGCCGCCCCCGGGTAGGTGTTCTCCCGCCAAACTCCACCGACACCATCGCCCTTTTCGACAATGAGGACGCTGCCGAAACCAGCGCGTTTGAGGCGGAGTGCCAGGGTAATTCCGGCGAAGCCAGCACCGACGATGACGATCGACGGGTCGCCAAGGGGTTTCACCTGTTTCTGTTCTAGGTTCACGGTATTCATCGTTAGCTCATCACAACCTTAGTGCGGGTGGCGCCCTCGTGGTGAAGGCGTGCGCAGAGACACTGTCAACGGACGGCGCCGTTGGCCGCGGTAGCCAAGAACTCGCCGCTGAGCCTGAGTGCTTCTCGCGCTTCGGGCAGTAGGCGAAACATCGCCTGGAAGACATGGATCTGACCACGGAAGACTTGCAACCGCGAGGAGACCCCTGCGGCTTGCAAACGGTCGGCAAAGATCCGGGAATCGTCGAGCAACATTTCTCGTCCGCCCACCTGGATCAATGTTGGTGGCATGTCCGTGAGATCGGCGGCGAGCACGCTTACCCTCGGGTCGGCTGGATCGGCGCCAGCCACGTAGAGACCCAATGTATGCGACGCTGAGGTCGCGGACGCAAAGGGGTCCCGTCGGCGCAGGTCACGATCCATCGCTAGCTGACATGTCAAATCCAGCACCGGCGACATCAGCAGCATGGCATCCGGCGTCGGAAGGCGATGTTCTCGAGCACCAATTGCCGTCGCCGCGGCAAGTTGGCCGCCTGCGGAATCTCCGGCGAGCGCCACCGTGCCCGAAGACACCGTGGGAGAAGCCGTGGTGGCTATGCCCTCCTCGGTCAACCACCGGTAGGCAGTCAAGGCATCATCGGCGGCCGCCGGGAAGGGGTATTTCGGAGCCAATCGATAGCGGACGGCGAATACCGGTCTGCGCGCGGACGCGGACAGTTCGCTGATGAGGCCGCGGTGGGTCTCTGGAGAGCACATCGAAAATGCGCCGCCGTGGATGTAGAGAATCGGCGGCGCATCCGACGCCACGTTGGCCGCCTTGACCCACTCGCCTCGCACACGTTGACCCGCGAAGGGGGTGTCGACCTTCTCGACACTGATTTCGCGCCTCGGCCGCGACACCACAAGTGCTCCCCGTAGTACGCGGTCCATCACCGCAAGGCCATGTTCGTTGGCGGGAATCACCTGCGTGAGAGGTCGAAGGACGCGACGCGCCGTCGCCGCGACCAGGTGGCTCGCCATGCTCGGATTCGGCCGGGCAGGTGAACTCATCCGGCAGCGTCCACCTTTTGTGGAGCAGTGTCCGCCTTTTTCGCCGGTCGCCGTTCGAAACGGTAGTCGGCCAGGTCGAATCGTCGACTGCGCCAGATCGATTCGACCGTCGTCGTGGGACGCAGTGGTACATCGCCATGCTTGTCGAAGTAATAGCTGTTCGCGCCCGCGCAGCTGTCCTGCCAGAAGACCTGCGTATGCCGCCGTGCAAGCATCTCCGCGAAGAAGCGTTGATTTGCCTCCTCGCGTACCTCTACGTAGTTTGAGTTGGCCGTCCGGGCGTGTCGGAGGCAACGGAGAATATGACCCGCCTGCGCCTCGATGAGTGCGAAGTAGGAAGACCCGTTGTATCCGTACGGGCCAAACACAGAGAAATGGTTCGGAAATCCTGGCACACTGACGCCCTCATATGCCTGGAGCCGGTTCTCGTCCCACCATTGAGCCTGGTCCCTGCCGGCGAGACCTCTGAGCGAGTACGTAGGCATGTTGTCCGATTCCATGACCTTGAATCCCGTTGCCAGGACGAGCACATCGATCTCATGCCTTACGCCATCGGCCGTAATCACTGCGCTTTCGTCCACCCGGGTGATGGGGTTGGTTTCAAGATGGACGTTGTCGCGGTTGAACGTCTTCAGATATTCGTTATGGAAGCTTGGCCGCTTGCAGCCCAGCGCGTAGCGCGGTGTCAGCTTCTCCCGAACGACCGGGTCGGTGACCTGCCGACGCATATAGCTGATCGCTGCGCGCTCGATCGCCGACGCCAGCGGTATGGCGGTATGGAAGTGCGCCGCGACGGGAAAGGTGAGTTCGACAAACGCCTGGCTGGCCCCCCGCGCGGCGATCTGCGCCCCAGGCGCGAGCCTGAGAAGTGAACTCAGCGCGCGGGGCACTGCGAAGTCGAGTTTCGGCAGGCACCATATCGGTGTGCGCTGGAAGACGGTGAGTGTGTCGACGTCCTTCGCTATCGAGGGGATCAGTTGCACCGCCGAAGCGCCCGTCCCGATGACGGCGACTCTTTTTCCGGTGAGGTTTTGTTCGTGGTCCCAACGCGACGTGTGCATCGTGACCCCGCCAAAGTCCCCAACCCCCGGTATGTCCGGCGATTTCGGGCGTGTCAGCACCCCGGACGCATTGATGACAAATCTAGCTGTCAGTTCCTCATCCGTCGAGGTATACAAACGCCATAATGTCGACTCCTCGTCGAACTCAGCCCTCACAACCGTGACTCCGAAGCGAATACGCGACGCGAGGCCATACTTTTCTACGCAATGCTTCGCGTAGTTCCTTAATTCACTCCCCGGCGCATAGGTGCGTGACCACGACGGGCGTTTCTCAAAGGAGAACTGGTAACTATATGACGGAATGTCTACTGCAATCCCCGGGTAGGTATTCCAGTACCACGTTCCACCCACCCCGTCGGCCTCATCGACGATGAGGAAATCTGAGAAACCTTCCTTCAGCAGCTTGATGCCCACCCCGATTCCGGAGAATCCAGCACCGATGACTAGAACTTCGTAGGTAGGCGCTTCGCAGGTGGGCCCAGAGTTAGGGGCCGCCTCGTCGCCCGAGACATGGAGACTCAAGCGTCGTTCCTCACCCTCGAGGCTGCCCGTTTTGGCGGTGCTTCGCCAACACCGACGTCCAGGATGTCTCCTGTGGTGTCAGGCCGCTTGGGCAAGCCGCCTGCGCTTTTTCGGCGCTGTGCAATGCTGGCGACATTGGAGCCGTTTTTGGCGTGGTCGGTTGTCCGGTGTTCAGGTCGTGGGGATGCTGCGGTCGTCACATAATCACCCATGCTGATCTTGGACAGTGCGCGTACAAACTGGGTGGCAAAACCGGGGTACATGGTGCCGTTGTATCCGTCATTCGTGAGATACCAGCTCTTGCAGCCCGAGTTCCACGTGGTACTTGCCAACCGCCGCTGTACTTCGCCGTGGTAATCATTTTGCCGATCTTCTCGGACCTCGAACGTGCTGAGATCGTTTTCGACGATCGCGCCGATGGCTTTCACGATGTAGTTGATTTCGGCTTCCATGTACACGAGCGCCGAATTATGACCTGGCCCTGAATTTGGACCAAAGGTGAAGAAGAGATTGGGATAGCCCGCGACAGTGACACTCCGGTAGGCAAATGCACCGTGGGACCACTCGTCCGAGAGTTCACGACCAGCTGCGCCGCGGACGGGAAACGGTGTGCCGGCCTTGCATACATCGAATCCGGTGGCAAACACGATGCAGTCCAGTTCGTGTTCGATGCCATCTGCGGTCCTTATGCCCTTGGGGGACAGGGTCGCGATCGGCCACGAGACGAGCTTGCAGTTCTCGCGTTGAAGAGCCGGGTAGTAGTCGCTGCTCATCAGCATCCGTTTGCAGCCAGCGCGGAAGTTCGGCGTCAGCTGGCGCCTGAGCCAATTATCCGATACCTGCCTCCGCAAATTGGCTTTCGCCACCAGCTGGATACCAGTGGTGACAGGTGTATCCCAGACCATTCCGATGGCCATAAGCTCGTGCACCCAGAACCACGCTTGCCGCGCGGCATTCTGTGCGAGAGGCGCCCGACGAAACGCCGAGCGCGCCCACTGCGGATGGGCGAAGTCTGGCCGGGGCAGGACCCACCCGGGGGTGCGTTGGAAGACCTTCACCGAGCGTGCAGTGTTCACCAGCTCGGGGATGATCTGCACCGCGCTGGCACCGGTGCCAATCACGGCGACACGTTTGTCGCTCATGTCGTAGTCGTGGTCCCAACGCGCACTGTGGATCTTGTGACCAAGGAAAGTGTCCAGTCCACGGATATCAGGCAGGCTCGGATTCGCCAGCGGCCCGCTGGCCAGCACTGCGGTCCGCGCCGTGAACTGCGAGCCGTCAGCTGTCTGCGCCGTCCATAGTGCGCTTTCGTCGTCGAACTCCAGACCGGTGACGTTCGCTCCGAAGCGGATGAACCGCGATAGCGAGTATTTGTCCACCATCGTCTTGATGTAGTCGAGTATCTCGCCGCTGCCCGAATACGCGCGGGACCAGTTCGGATTCTGCTCGAACCCGTACGAATAGAGCAGCGACGGGATATCGCAAGCCGCGCCAGGATACGTGTTGTCGCGCCACGTGCCACCCACCTCGTCGGCGCGTTCAAGTATGACGAAATCGTCGATACCCTGCTGCAGCAGCCTAATTGCAGTTCCCAGGCCAGCGAAACCTGCACCGACGATCAGAACGGTCGTGGTGTCGCTCATTTAGCCACCGGTTCGTAGGTCAGCTCTTCTGTCCACGATGGCGACTTACCGAGCACCTCGGTGGGGAAGTAGTCGATCGCGGTACCCAGCTGCTGCGATATGTATTGCAGTGGCTGAGAATGCTTTATGGTGGCAGCCATGTGAGCTTTCAGTATGTGGTAGCCCGGAACGCGGCGCGTGTATTCACTACGATCCCCTACGTTCTCGTACCGCATCACTGCGTTGTAGAGCTTCTCCTCCGACAGTCCCATGGCGTTGAGGTTGGTCAGCATCCTGGTGAGCAACGGCACGTAGAGGACACCGCCGAGAAGGATTCTCGGGTCGATGAGCGCTCCTATCGTCTGCGTCGCATGAATGCGCATTGGGCTGGCGCCGAGGTCGTTCAGAACTTGGAATCCGACCGCCAGGTGCCGCGATTCGTCGTTGTTTACCTTATTGAAAACCTCGGCGCACAGCGGATCCTGCACCTCGTCGAGCAGGAACTTGAGCAACGCTCCGTCAAGCGCAGTCTCCAAGGCGGGAATCGCGGCGCCGATTACCGTCAGCGGGAGGGCCTCGGCGTATCGGTCGAGCCACTCGATGACCAGCCGAATGTTCTTGTTCGGCACCGGGATTTCGCCTTCTTCGAGCATTCCCCAACGTTGCATAAGGGCCAGCTCCGCGTTGGCGTGCCGCTGCTCTTCGGCATGGAAGTACCGGTAGATGTCACCTAGGGCCTCGAACGGCGCCTTCGGCGCCATGGCGGCGAAGGCGCGTGCCCCGACGTGTTCTATCCACACAACGTCAGCCATGAACTGCTTCAGCCGCGGCCGCTGCTCATCGGTGATTTTATCGGCGCCCGGCGCATCCCAATCGATGTCGGCCAGCGCCCACTGGCGATTCTTGATCGTCTCGAGCATGTCGCTATATGTGAATGCCATTTCTGCTGTCTCCTTTGTTCTTGTCGGGAAGTGCTTAGCGGGTTTGTTCTTGTCGGGAAGTGCTTAGCGGGCGATTCGCTCGACCAGACCGAGCGCGCGGGTGTAACTCGCAGGCACAGCCCGCTTGAAGAGCCAGAGGATCTTGGCGTCGATCTGAGGTAGGACGTGCAACTGTCCGTCGTCGTTCGCGTCCAAGGTTTTGCGAGCCACCGATTCCGGTGAAACTCCCGTCCACTTCATTAAGTTCGTTGCCAGCTTCGCGGCTGACTCCTCGATATACGGGTTGTCGACGATGTTGGTCTTGACAAATGTGGGGCACAGAACTGTCACCCCCACACCGGTGCCACTCAACTCGGCCGACAAAGTCTCGGACAGCGCCAGTACCCCAGCCTTGCTGACGTTGTAGGCCCCCATACGGGGCGCTGCTCCGAAACTTGCCGCCGACGCGACATTGATTATTCCCCCGCTGCCCCTCGCGCGAAGCCGCGGCACGAAGACCTCGCAGCCGTAAATCACTCCCCATAAGTTGACTGCGAGCGTCGCCTCCCAGTCGCGCTTTGACGTCTCGCCGATGACATTGCCGCCAGCTCCGATACCCGCGTTGTTGATCACCAGGCCAGCTGCCTCCCCAAACCACTTCTCGGCGCTGTCGGCAAGTTCGCGGACTTGGTCTTCTTCGGAGACGTCGCAGGCGATATCGAGGCCCTCACCGCCCGCTTGGGCGACGAGACCCGCTGTCTCCTTGGCGCGCACCGGGTCTATGTCGGCACATACCACTCGTCCACCTCTACGGGCGAGCTCCACCGCGAAGGCGCGACCAATACCGCTACCCGCTCCCGTAACGACTGCGTTGGCGCCCTGGCTTCGGCGCGGCGATCTGTCTAACCGCAAGAGATTCATCAGTACCGGGTCCTATGTAGATTGGACGACTCCGGGCAGGTGGGCCCAGGCACTGTGCTCCAATTTGGTGGCAGTGCACACAATTGTGGTCGCATGCCACCAGTCTGGCGCTGGGGTCGAGTCTTTGTCAAGATGTATGGGTGTACACGAAGGCAGCAAGGTGGGGAGGGCGTACAGGCGCCGAACGACGGGCTGACCGACGACGGCGCCTCGTCGACGCAGCGACGGAGATCTGGACGGAGAACGGCTGGGCTGCTGTGACAATGCGTGGCGTTTGCGCCAAAGCAGCGTTAAACGATCGCTACTTCTACGAGGAATTCAAGACCCGCGATGAGTTGCTGGTGGCGGTGTGGGACGGAGTGCGAAACGAGATGCTCGGCGAGGTTTCATCAACATTTGCTGAGCGCATCGGACAACCACCGACTGAGACGATTCGTGCAGCGATCTCTATCGTTGTACTCCGCATAGCGCAGGATGCTGGCCGAGCCCAGATTCTACTGACGCAACACGTCGGCAGTTCGACATTGCAAGACCGTCGTGCGATGGCCTTACAGGAAGCAACCCAGCTCGTCATGGCCGCCAGCCGACCTCATTTGCGGCCTGACGCAGATGAAATGGCCTTGCGTATGGACACTTTCGTAGCGGTCGGCGGCTTCGTCGAACTGATCAGCGCCTGGCATGCGGGACTGCTCGAGGTAAGTCAGGCTGACGTCGTCGAGCATACGAGCAGACTTGCCGAAACCCTAGCTTTTCGTTACGTGATGGATGCGTCTAGTTAAGGTGGTGCTTTTGGGGTCAGACCGGTGGATGTGGGTTGTCGCCCTGAGGCAACGGCGACTGCGGATCACCGCAAGTAACCGGACCCCTCACCCAGAGGTCGAGCCAGCGAGCACCAGTTCGGCCCGGTCGATGGGGACTTGCTGCGTGATGACCCGCTTGCTGAACATGAAGTCGCGGGGCCGGTTGACACAGTCGGCGGCAATGAGCTCGCCGGCGCGGAGGTAGAAGCAGGTGAAGTCACGATCCCGGGTCGGGTCGCCGCTGAGGACGACCTCGTCGTACCCGGTGTTGAGACCCGCGATCTGGAGCTTGAGGTCGTATTGATCTGACCAGAACCAGGGCAGCGCCGCTATCTTCTTGGACTTCCCGCAGAGGGTCGCGGCGGCGACTTTGGCCTGCTCGGCCGCGCTGGGCACGGACTCCAGGCGTATGCGACGGCCGTAACGGCCCATGTCGTGGCTGGCGCAGTCGCCGGCGGCCACGATGGCGGCGTCGCTGGTCCGGGCCTGGTCGTCGATCACGACGCCGTTGTCGACGACTAGGCCTGCGGCGGCGGCGAGCTCAGTGTTCGGCTCAACGCCGATGCCGACAATGACGAGGTCGGCGGGAATCGATTCGCCACCGGCCAGGATTACTTCGCTGACCTTGCCGTCGCCGGCCAGAGCCTCGACCAGCGCGCCCGTCCGGATGTTGACGCCCTCCTCCCGGTGGATCCGGTCGAAGAACGCCGATACCTCCTGGGCGGTGACCCGTTCGAGGACGCGCTCGGTCGCTTCGAGAACGGTGACCTCTAGGCCCAGTGCACGCAACGAGGCGGCCGTCTCCAGTCCGATGTAGCCGCCGCCGACGATCACTGCCCGACGCCCCGGCCTGGTGGCGTCTCGGATCATCTCGACGTCCGCCGCGGTGCGCAGGTAGAACACTCCGGCCAGGTCGGCTCCCGGGGTGGGGAGCCGACGAGGGCGGGCGCCAGTGCACAGCGCGAGCTTGTCGTAGGGCAGTGTGTCGCCGGTGCTCAAACAGAGGTGACCCGCCGAGCGGTCGACCGCCTCCACCGTCGCATCCAGGAGTTGGATTCGCTGCTTGGTGTAGAACTCGGCGCTGCGGATCCCAAGCTCGTCGAGTGTGCACTTGCCGGCCAGGTATGCCTTCGACAGCGGAGGGCGCTGGTAGGGCAGCGCCGACTCGTCGCCGACGAGGATGATCTCACCGGTCCACCCTTCCTGGCGCAGACCGGCCGATAGTTGGGCCCCGGCATGGCTGGCCCCGACGATGAGTGCCCGCTCCGATGTCATGTGTCGGATTTCGGCGTCAGGCGGACGATCAGCTTGCTGATACCCCTAACGAAGTTGGACTGCACGTACTCGGGTTCGCCGACGACTTCGATGTTCTCGAAGCGAGGAAGCAGCTCCTCCCAGAGAATCCGCAGCTGCAGCTCGGCCAGCCGGTTGCCCATGCAGCGGTGGACGCCAAAGCCGAAGGAGATGTGGTTGCGGGCGTTGGCCCGGTCGATGATGAAGTCGTCGGGCCGATCGAATACGCGCTCGTCGCGGTTGCCCGAGGCGTACCACATCACGACCTTGTCGCCCTTGCGGATGAACTGCCCGTTGAGCATGGTGTCGGCCTTGGCGATGCGGCGCATGTAGGCGATCGGGGTTTGCCACCGAATGATCTCCGAGATCATGTTGGGGATCAGGGCGGGGTTTGCCTTGATCTTCTCGAACTGGTCGGGGAACTGATTCAGCGCGAGAACACCACCGCTCATCGAGTTTCGGGTCGTGTCGTTGCCTCCGACGATCAGCAACGCCAAGTTGCCCAGGAACTCCATCGGGCGGTCGATCAGGTCCTTGGTGTTCTCGTTGCTCTGCAACATGGTGATCAGGTCGAAGCCGGGTTCCTCCCCGGCAGCTGTCCGGGCCGCCTTGTCGTGCCAGTGCTCGCTGAGACCTCGCGCCATGTCGCGCATGCCGATGAACGTCTCGTCAAGGTCCGAGGGACCGCCATTGGCCTGCTCCATCGAGGTTGCCAGATCTGACCACTCGACGAGCTTGTGCCGCTGCTCGTACGGGAAGTCCAGGAGGGTCGCAAGCATCCGAGCGGTCAGCTCGATCGACACATCTTGCACCCAGTCGAACGGCTGATCCACGGGCAGATCGTCCAGCACCTCCTGGACGCGCGAGCGAATCAGGCCCTCCATTTCCTTGAGGTTCTTCGGCGCGACCACCCCTTGGACAGCGGACCGCTGCCTGTCGTGGCGTGGCGGATCCATCGCGATGAACATCGCGACATCAAGGAAACGAGGCGGGACCCCGATGACGATGAACGGCTCGGAGGAGAAGACCTCATGGTTCTTCTCGACGGTCACGATGT
>JBPPMS010000137.1:0-77035 GCA_051306175.1 Mycobacterium sp.
GGCACGACCACGGGAGCGCACGACTTCTCCGCAATCGACTTCCAGGGCGGTCATCGCAGCGCACAGGGCAGCCGCGGTATCAGCCTCGGCGTGATCGTGTCGCTGGTGGCCGTCGTCGTCATCGTGGCGGGGGTGATTTTCTGGCGGTTCTTCGGCGATGCCCTTTCGGATCGCACCGACGCCGCGGCTGCCGCCTGCGTTGACGACACCGTTGCGGTTGCGGTGGTGGTGGATCCGTCGATCACCGCTCCGGTGCGGCAGTTGGCCGAGGAGTTCAACGAGTCGGCAGAAACGGTCGGAGACCGCTGTATATCGGTCGAGGTCAAGGCCGCCGATTCCGATGACGTGATCAACGGTTTCGCGGGCGAATGGCCCGCGGCGCTCGGGCAACGTCCCGCGCTCTGGATTCCCGCCAGTTCGGTCGGCACCGCTCGACTCGAGTCCGCCGAGGGTGCCCAGATCGTCACCGAGAGCAGCTCACTGTTCAGCTCGCCGGTGGTGCTCGCCATGCGTCCCGAGCTCAAACAGGCGCTGGCAGAACAAAATTGGGGCACGCTTCCGGGGCTCCAGACGAATCCGACCTCGCTGGACGGGTTGAACCTGCCCGGTTGGGGTTCGCTGCGGCTCGCCCTGCCGAACACCGGTAGCAGCGACGCCTCGTATCTGGCCGCCGAAGCCGTCGCGGCTGCGTCCGTGCCCGCTGGCGCTCCTGCCACCGATGGTGCGGCCGCGGTGAACACCCTGGTGGCTGCGGAACCCAAGCAGCTCGGCGACGATTCGTCGAGCGCGGCGCTCGACGCATTGTTGGCACAGGGTGACGCGGCAACAAGTGAGGTACACGCGGTCGTCGTCACCGAGCAGCAACTCTTCGCGCGTACCGCCGAGCTGCCGTCCGCGGCCTCGAACACCATCGCGTCATGGCTACCCCCTGGCCCGGCGGCCGTTGCCGATTATCCGGCTGTCCAACTGACGGACAGCACTCTGTCGCCGGAGCAGCAGACCGCGGCAGGCCAGTTCGCGTCCTATCTTCGGGAACCCGACCAACAGGCGGAATTCGCCAAACTCGGATTTCAGACCCAGGGCGGCACCCCGCCGCCGAGCGACATCGTCAACTTCTCCGCTCCCGCGCAGGTGCTGGCCGTCGGGGACAACTCGATGCGGGCCGCGCTCGCCATGGCCTCGACCGCGCCTGCCGTCGGCCCAAGCGTGTCCATCATGTTGGACCAGTCGATGAGCACCGACGAGGGTGGCCAGACCAGGCTGGCGAACGTCATCGCCGCGCTGGACGAGCGCCTCGGCGGACTCACGCCCAGTTCGTCGGTGGGGTTGACGACATTCGACGGCAGCGCCTCTGCGGTGCTGGTCATCCCCGGTCCGCTCGGCGAGCAAGTCGACGGGCAACCACGCAGCGATCTGCTCAGGACCAACCTGGACAGCCTGACGTCCACGTCTGGCGGCGGCGTGTCCTTCACCACGCTGCGCAACGTCTACTCCGAAGCTGTCACGAATTTCGCCGTCGGGCAGACCAATTCGGTGCTGATCATCACAGCGGGACCGCACACCGACCAGTCGCTCGACGGACCGGGGCTCGAGGAGACCATCCGGTCGTCCGTCGATCCCGCACGCCGTGTCGCGGTCAACGTCATCAACTTCGGCGACGACCCCGACCGGCCCACCTGGGAAGCGGTCGCCCAGATCACCGGTGGCACCTACCAGAATCTCGCCAGCTCAGATTCGCCCGATCTGGCGGCGGCACTGACGACGATGACCGCCTGAGCGGCTAGTTGGCGAAGGCCTCGACCGGCGGGCAGGAGCACACCAGGTTTCGGTCGCCGAAAGCACCGTCGATCCGACGCACCGGCGGCCACACCTTGGGCCGGAACCCCTTGCCCAGTGGGTAGGCGGCCTGCTCCCGACTGTACGGATGGTCCCACTCGTCGACCAGCAGGCATTCGGCAGTGTGCGGGGCGCCGCGCAGCGGGTTGTCGTCCGCGGGCCAATGACCCGAACCCACCTTGTCGATCTCGGCGCGAATGGCGATCATCGCCTCGCAGAACGCGTCCACCTCGGCGAGACTTTCGCTCTCGGTGGGCTCCACCATCAACGTGCCCGCCACGGGGAAGCTCATGGTGGGTGCGTGAAAACCGAAGTCGGCCAACCGCTTTGCGACGTCGTCCACGGTGACACCGGTGGTTTTGGTGATGCCTCGCAGATCGAGGATGCACTCGTGGGCGACCATGCCGTTCTCACCTGTGTAGAGCACCGGGTAGTACTCGTCGAGGCGACGGGCGATGTAGTTGGCCGATGCGATGGCTGTCAGTGTCGCTGCGCGCAGCCCTGCCGCACCCATCATGCGGATGTAGGTCCAGGTGATCGGGAGGATGGACGCCGATCCGTACGGGGCCGACGACACGGTGTAGGCGTCGCCGAGCTCGTCCGCCAGCGGGTGGCCGGGCAGGTATGCGGCCAAGTGGGCACCCACCGCGACGGGACCGACACCGGGACCGCCTCCACCGTGGGGGATACAGAACGTCTTGTGCAGATTGAGGTGGCTGACGTCGCCCCCGAACCGCCCCGGCCTGGCCAGGCCGACCAGCGCGTTCAGATTGGCGCCGTCGACGTACACCTGCCCACCCGCGTCGTGCACCGCCGCGCAGATGTCGGCGATGTCGTGCTCGAAGACGCCGTGGGTCGACGGGTAGGTGATCATCAGCGTGGAGAGGTGCTCGGCGTGCTGGGAGACCTTGGCGCGCAGATCATCCAGATCGACGTCGCCGTTGGCCCGACACGCGACCACCACCACCCGCATGCCCGCCAGCGCGGCCGACGCCGCGTTGGTGCCGTGAGCGCTGGACGGGATCAGGCAGACGTTGCGCGCTTGGTCACCATTGGCGATGTGGTATGCCTGGATGGCGAGCAGACCGGCGTACTCGCCTTGGGATCCCGCGTTGGGCTGCAATGAGATTGAGTCGTAGCCGGTGATGCCCGTCAGCCACGCTTCGAGGTCGGAGATGAGCTTGCGCAGCCCAGTGGTGTCGGTGGCAGGCCCGAACGGATGCTGACGGGAGAACCCCGGCCAGGTGATGGGTTCCATCTCGGCCGCCGCATTGAGTTTCATGGTGCACGAACCGAGCGGAATCATGCTGCGGTCCAACGCGATGTCTTTGTCGGACAGGGTCCGCAGGTAGCGCATCATCTCGGTCTCGGTGCGATACCGGGTGAAGGCGGGGTGGGTGAGGAATTCCGAGGTGCGAGTATGGATTTCGGCGGCACCGGAGGGCAGAAGCGAAGCGACCCGGAAATCTTCTCCGAAGATGTCGCTACTGCGGGTCGCCCCGAATGCGCCCAGGACCGCCTCGACGTGGTGGGCCGTGGTGGCCTCGTCGCACGCGATCAGCACATGGTCGGCGTCGGGCACCCAGACGTTGATGCCGTTCACTTTGGCGGCCGCACGGATCTGATCGGCGCCGTCGGGGACGCGAGCCAGCACACTGTCGAAGAACCTCTGGTGCACCACCTCCACGCCTGCCTCGTGCAGGCCGGTCGCGACCGCGCGCGCGTGCCCGTGCACCCGCCGGGCGATGCCCTTGAGCCCGTCGGCACCGTGATAGCTGGCGTACATCGCGGCGATCACCGCGAGCAGCACCTGCGCGGTGCAGATGTTGCTGGTGGCCTTGTCGCGACGGATGTGCTGTTCGCGGGTCTGCAGCGACAGGCGATACGCAGGCGCGCCGTCACTGTCGACGGAGACTCCCACCAGACGCCCGGGGAGCTGACGTGCGTGTTTGGCGGGCACCGCCAAGTACCCGGCGTGCGGCCCGCCGAAGCCCATCGGCACGCCGAACCGCTGGGTGGTGCCGAAGGCGACATCAGCCCCGATGTCGCCCGGCGGGGTGATCAGGGTGAGCGCGAGCAGGTCGGCCCCGATGGCGACGAGCGCGCCGCGCTGGTGCGCGTCGGTCACCAACTGCAACCAGTCGGTGACGACGCCGCTGGCACCGGGCAACTGTGTGATGACCCCGAAGAACTCGCCCGCGGGTAGACCGTCCCGCAGATCGGCGGTGACGATTTCGATGCCAAGCGGCTGGGCGCGGGTCGCGATGATCGCCGCCGTCTGGGGATACAGGTCGGTGTCGAGGGCCAGCCGGTTGGATTTGCCGCGGCAAGCGCGGTGCAGCAGGGTCATCGCCTCAGCGGCGGCAGTGCCTTCGTCGAGCATCGAAGCGTTGGCGATCTCCAGGCCCGTCAGATCCGAGACCATCGTCTGGAAGTTCAGCAGAGCCTCGAGCCTGCCCTGGCTGATCTCCGGCTGGTACGGCGTGTACGCCGTGTACCAGGCCGGGTTTTCCAGGATGTTGCGCTTGAGCACGGGCGGGGTGAGGGTGTCGAAATAGCCCTGCCCGATCATCGACACGGAAACGGTGTTAGCGTCGGCCAGCGCACGCAACTCGGTCAGCGCCTGCGCTTCGGAGGCCGGTGGCGGCAATTGATCGAGACCCGGGGCGAGTCCGTCAGCTCCCAGTGGGTCCAGAATTCCGGATGGCAGGGCCTTGGCCGCGAGTTCGTCCAGCGAGCCCACTCCGATGACGGCGAGCATGGTGGCGATGGCATCGGCGTCGGGGCCGATATGCCGATCAGCGAAACGTGGGTGATTGTGGTCAAACACCGGTCAGCTCCTGACTTTCAGACGTGGACAGAGAACCGTCGTAGGTCCTCTCCCTCTGTCGTCAACCCGGAGCCGGGCGCCTGAGAGATTCGGTATCGCATACCCGCGACCCTTTCCCCATGGGCGGGTGCGTCCGCCTCGGCGGCACACCGCTTTCCAGAGGCATCGGCGCCCGGTGCGGTCCGGGGGCCTGAGAGGTTGACGGAGAGGTGTTGCTCCTTCGGCGTCCGTGACTGGCCATCACGGAACTCTCCCGCACAAGGTCGATGCTCCGACCACCTTACCGGCCCGCCGCCGCCCCCGCCGAAACTAACGAATGGGCGGAAAAGTGCGAGTAAATCCGCGCGTCTCGTCGATCTCGACGAAACGGCGCCGGCCGATCTTGCGGTTAGCCGATCTTGCGGTCGCGGTGCTTGCGACGCGACGCGAGTTCATCCTCGGGCGCCGTAATCGATTCGCCGCCATCGGCGCGCTCCCCCGGGAAGTCGGCGATCGCACCGGTCAGCTCGCGCATGGCGCCCGAGACCGCGATACCGAAGACACCCTGGCCACCCTGCAGGAGGTCGACCACTTCTTCGGCGGACGTGCACTCGTACACCGTGGTGCCGTCGGAGAACAGGGTGATATTGGCGAGATCGGAGACTCCGCGTTGACGGAGGTGGTCGACCGCGACGCGGATGTTGTGCAGCGAAATACCCGTGTCGAGGAGTCGCTTGACTATTTTGAGGACCAGGATGTCCTTGAACGAATACAGCCGCTGGCTGCCGGATCCGGCGGCGCCACGGATCGACGGCACCACCAGCGAGGTGCGCGCCCAGTAGTCGAGTTGGCGGTAGGTGATACCCGCGATCTGGCAGGCACTGGGCCCGCGATACCCCACCAGCTCGTCGGGCACGGAGTCATCGGGGAACAGCCCCTGTTGGACCGGACCCGCATTGACCCCCATGTCGCTACGCTCCTGCCCGCCGGTCGGTGCACCGGGCTGTGAGTTCTTTTCCTCTGCCGAGGCGCCAGCAAGGTCCAGCTGCTCCTGACGTGGCCGCTCGCCCATGGGAATCCTCTCGCCGATCGCGCTTCTAGTTGCCTGCTGCCGCGCAGCGCGTTGCCCAGCCCTGAGGGCTAAGAGCATACGCTTCCCGGGTGTCTTTACCTCGACGCGACGACATCGATCAAGCTCGTCGGTATCGACGCGATCAAAGTATGGCTGCCCATCCGCCGCTTCTGCGCCCACCACACCCGCGTGTCGACGCGAGGGGCGCAGTTGAGACGCATCCGTGATATCGGTCCGGCGGCTTCGGGGCCACCGTGCTAGGTGGCTTTGAAATCGTCCGGCGACACACTGTCGAGAAACTCCTTGAACTTCTCGACCTCGTCCTCGCGGACCGCTCCGCTGGATTCCTCGTCGTTCTCGTCGGGGATGAGGAGCCCCGCCTCGGCCAGTACCGCTTCCTCGACGTAGATCGGCACGCCGACCCGCAGCGCGATGGCCACCGAGTCCGACGGCCGTGCCGACACTTTGATATCGCGGTCGAAGATCAGGTCGGCGTAGAAGGTCCCTTCCTGGAGATCGACGATCCGCACCTCCTTGAGTGAATGCCCGAGCGCGGCGATGAGATCGCGGATGAGGTCGTGAGTCAGCGGACGCGCGGGCTCGACACCCTGCTGTTCCAGTGCGATCGCGGCGGCCTCTGACTGCCCGATCCAGATGGGTAGATAGCGGTCACCGTTGGATTCACGCAACAACAGCACAGGCTGGTTCTGCGGCTGCTCGACGCGGATGCCCACCACACGAACCTCACCCATCTGCGTATGCCCTCCGCACATGTAGCTGATGCAAACAGCTATCCATCTTCAGGATCTTCGCGCGAGCGCTCTGCGTCCTCACGAGACCCTCACGAACCAGCGAAATCCAAGCTGTCCAACGGAGTCTAGTCCTCAACGATGTAGAACGTCGTGTACCGCCGACTTCACCAAAGCGGTGTGCAGTGTGATAGCGAGAGCCGCAACCTCGCGGGCCAGATCGTCGGCGCGGTCGCGCGCGCCGGTCCTGTCCGCCTTGGTCAACGGCCCCGCGATCTGAGCGATCAGGTCCGATTGCCGGTCGGCCGCGGAACGGAACGGGCGGAGGTGCCGCGGCTCCACCCCATACTCGGCCAGCGCCTGCGCACACTGCAGGATGACGGGCGCGTGCTCGTCGAAGAACCCACCCCTGCCGGTACTGATGACGCCGGCTTTCAGCAGTGCCGCGAGCAACTGCTCGCCAACACCTGAAAGCTCGAGAACGTCCTCGCGCGACAACCGCACCCGGGTGGGCGAGACGGCAGCGCCTGCCGCACCGGAGACCACGAGCTTCGGCACGCCGTAACTCGAACCGCTGGACGGCAGCTCACCGTCGGGCTGGCCGTCGAGCTGAGCTTTAATCACCTTGAGTGGCAGGTACTGATCGCGTTGAGCTGTCAGAACGAACCGAAGGCGCGCGCAGTCGTACGCCGTGAAGCGCCGATACCCCGACGGTGTGCGCTGCGGCGTGACGAGTCCTTCCGCCTCCAGGAAGCGGATCTTGCTCACGGTCACGTCCGGGAAATCGGGGCGCAACTCCTCGAGCACCGCTCCGATCGACATCCCGGCGAACGCAGGAGTATCGGGGGCGGACACTAGCTACTCGGGCCGCCGTCGTCGTCGGTACGCGGGCCGGTCAGGAACACGAGGCGGAACTTCCCGATCTGCACCTCGTCGCCGTTGGCCAGCACCGCTGAGTCGACGGGCTCGCGGTTGACGTAGGTGCCGTTGAGGCTGCCGACGTCGACCACCTGGAACTCGGCGGTCTCCAGCCGGAACTCGGCGTGCCGTCGACTGACGGTGACGTCATCGAGGAATATGTCGCTGTCCGGGTGCCGACCCGCTGAGGTGGTGGGTTGGTCGAGGAGGAACCGGGAGCCCGCATTGGGCCCGCGCTTCACCACGAGCAACGCCGAGCCTGCCGGCAGGCCTTCGACGCCCGATACCGTGCCCTCAGTGCCCGACGTGGCCGGAGCGTCCAGTTCGTTGAGGAAGTCCGCCCGGAAGACAGATGTCGTCTCCACAGTGAGCTCGTCAGACGTCTGGTCAGCCCCAGAGTTGATGTCCTTGTTCGTCACCCGCTGCTCCTCACTGGCCGCCGTGGCGATATAGGGGCAATGCCCCTGCTGCCCTCGCTAGCTTAAATGTCTGCCCAGCCGATTTGTGCAGTTCCGACCGTACCGCGCGGTGAACTCGTGCGTGTCCACCACCGTCGGATCGGGCCAACACATGTGCTTCAACCGAAGGCATTAACTATCGCAGGCACCCTAGCAATCGTCATTCTTCGACCACTGCGCGGTAGCCCTCTGCCGCCAGCAGGGCCGCGAACGCCTCGTCCAGTGTCGCCGGTTCACCCTGGAGATCCACCAGCCAACCCTCACCATACGGATCGGAGTTGACCAGCTCTGGGCTGCTCTCCAGATCACCATTGACCGCAACGACTTTGGCGGTCAGCGGGGCGAACAGATCCGACACCGACTTCGTCGATTCGACCTCGCCGAACGACTCGCCTGCAGTCACTTCGGCGTCGACGGCGGGCAGCTGCACGAAGACCACATCTCCCAGTGCGGATTGGGCGAAGTCGGTGATGCCTACCCGCACGGTGTCCTCGCCGGTGCGGCGAATCCACTCGTGTTCCTCGGTGTAGTGCAGGTCTGCGGGGATTTCGCTCACTGACATCCTGTTCGTGGTGGGCGGGCCGAGCGCAGCGACGGGCGAAAACCACTGCTCACTTGTCTGGCTGAGCGTATTGGTGCGGTTTCGGTTGTCGCAAGGCGGTGACGTCGACGCGTTCGGCCTGCTGCACTGTCATCGTGCCACCCACCCGTTCGACGCTATCGACAGCGCCGCCGGGGATGTTCATCGCGCCGGCCAGCGTCGCGGGATCGCCAATGGCCACAACGGTATACGGTGCTGTCAGGGTCTGCCCGTCCATCGACAACGCGCCGGGCGCACCCACCACCCAGGTGTCGACACCGACACGTACAGTGGCCGCGCCGCGGATCTCGATCGCCTCTGCTCCCGCGGCGCGCAGTTCGTTGATGACGTCAAGCATGGTCTCGGGCGCCACCCCGGGCCCGGGATCGGAGATGGTGATCGTCACGCCGGGTCCGCCGGCCGCCACCGTGCCGAGCAGTATCGCCAACGCCGCCAACCGGTTGCGGGCGTTGTCGATCGCGGCCTGATCGTCGCTGCCGGAGGCGGTCAGGGAGTCGAGGGCGCGTTGCAGTTCTGCGACCTCCAGCCTCAGCTTCGCCTCGCGTTGTTGCAACGAGTCCAACAGGACCAGCAGCTCGGCGGGGCGCGCCGACTCCAGCGAGTTACCGGAATCGTTCTGACGCACCTGCGTCACGATCGCGACGCCAAGCAGCAAACACAGCACGACGGCGAGGACGCCGAACAGCGACTGACTGCGACCGCGCCGTGGCGCCGATTCCGGCTGTGCCGGCGGTTCCGACGCCGAAGCGTCGTCGGCCGGATCGTCGGCGCCGGAGTCGTCGTCAGGGTCGCTGTTGCCGTCCAACTCACGCTCCGAACAGTCGCCGCCGCAACGCCGCGGCGTTGCCGAAGATGCGGATGCCCAGGACGACGATGATCGCCGTCGACAACTGAGTGCCGACGCCCAGCTGATCGCCGAGGTAGACGATCAGCGCAGCCACGAGCACGTTGAAGACGAACGACACCACGAACACTTTCGAATCGAAGATCTGCTCGAGGTAGGCCCGCAGCCCGCCGAACACGGCGTCCAGCGCGGCGACGACCGCGATCGGCAGGTACGGTTCGACGATCTCAGGGACATTGGGCCGAAACACCAGCCCCAGCACGATGCCGACGACGAGCGCCGCGATCCCGATCATCGGACTCCCACCCCTAGCCGATCTCGGCGGCGAACGTGACTTCTCGGCTTTCCGCCGCGGGCAGCTGCAGATCGTCGCCGCGGCTCACGCTGAGGCCGACGTCGTAGGACACCTCAAGCAGCCGGAGCCTCAGCAGTCCGGGACTCCTGTCGAAGTCGTCAGGGACTCTGCCGGGCGGGCCGACCGCCGCGATGACGTACGGGCTGGTGATGGCATTCATGTCGACCAGGATCGCCCCGCCGGCCTGCCGGATGGTGGCGTTGGGTCCGATCCGCACCCCGCCCACCGATACCGCCTCGGCACCGCTTGCCCACAGCGAATTGACCACCAGCTGCAGATCGCGATCGAGAATGACCATCCGACTGCCTGGGACCCGCTCCTTGGAGACGTCGCTGAGGTCCGGCGACGCGCCGGGGTCGGTGACGGTCACCGTCAGGCCCGGGCCGTGCACCGGCGTCAGTGCGGCGGCGGCCTCGGCTGTGTCGAGGTCGGCCAGCAATCGCTGTCCTGCGGCGTCACCGGCCAGCTGCTGTCGCTGCAACTCGTCGACCTGCGCGCCGAGTGCGTCGCGCTGCGCCGTCGCTTCGGCGACGGCGGCCTGTGCAGCCCGCACGCTGCCCGCCAACACCTCCTGCGCCTCACGCACCCCAGGGGCCAAGGACTGCGTTTGCGCGACTGCCGCGGCGAACACCACGGCGACAGTCAGTGCCGCCGCGATCTGCCATCCCCGGTGCCCGATTCCGCTCGGGTGGCTGCTGCCGGACAGGGCACGCTGCCGACGCTCCTCGGCGGCCGCCGCGTAGCCCGGATCGAGGTGCTCCGAGAGCAACGACCGCAGCAACGACGGCACCGGCAACCGGCGCGGCTTGTCCGCCTCGTAGTGCAGCAGGCCTGCTTCGGGGTCGTAGCCACCGAGCCCGTGGTGCGCGTCAGTCATGGACTTTGGGCATCTGTCGCACCACCGCGATCAGCTGCAGGACGTAGAGCAGAAACGACCACAGATACATGTAGAGACCCCAGATGAGGAACGCCCAGCCGACCGCGAAGATCACCCGGCTCCAGCTCGCGTCGAACTCACCGAACATCACCAGCGGCAGACCTGACATCAGGGCGAAGGTGGCCGCCTTTCCTATGTAGAGGACCGGGAGGGCGGTCAGTCCGCGGCTGCGCAACACGGGAAGGGCCGCCGCCAGCAGGCCGTCGCGGACGATGAGCGCAACGATGAACCACCACGGCACGATCCCGGCCACCGCCAGCGTGATCGGCACCACCACCAGGTAAAGCCGGTCCACGGCTGGATCCAGCAACTCGCCCAGCTTCGAATACTGGTTCAACACCCGCGCGAGCTTGCCGTCGGCCCAGTCGGAGAACCCGCTGAACATCAGGATCGCGATGGCCCACTCGGTGGCGTGCGCGACCAGTAGCAGGTAGATGAATACCGGGATGAGCAGCAGCCGGACCGCACTGAGCACGTTCGGCACCGTGAAAACGCGGTTGGGCGCGGAGTTCGAATCCGCCGTTGCCCCCGGCACCATGTTGCTAACCTAGCGGAAGACTCCCGGCAGGCTCAGCGCCGTCATCAAGTCGTCCGCCAGCGGGTTGTCGTGAACCATGTAGGTCCACGTCGACGTCGGCCGCGCAAGCTTCGACAAATCGAGGCCTTGCTCGTCCTCGGCGACATTGGCGGTCTCAAAGGTCTGTTGCGCTGCTTCAACCGCATCGGCGGCCAGCGACGCGAACGCGTCGACGGCCATCCGGTGGAACTCGTCGAGGGGGTTCTGTCTGCCGAGGGCCCGCAGATGGATGCTCTCCCTGATGTCAGCCAGGTAGGCCTGGTGGTCGGCCCAGCCGCGGTCGAGGTGGTACAGCATGATCAACCTGCAGATCCGTTCGAGCTGATCCTCCGACAGATCCTCGGAAAGATGTTCATAGCGCTCGGGCGTACGCTTCGCCAGCTCCTCGCGCGCCGTCGGCGTGGACAGCAGCGTGCTGCGCCGGTCGACGATGATCGCGCGCTGCTGAGCGATCAGCTGGTTGTAGCGCCACGTGTTAGCGTGCACGTCCAGCATGGCGCCTTCGGCGATGCGCTGGGCATGGTCCAGCAACGACGCGGCCCGAGGATTGACGATCTTGCCGTCGTCGTCGGTGTCGTCGGACAACTTGTCGGGCTCAAGGTAGGCGACCACGATGTCGTCCTCCCAGCTGGAGAAGAACACCGACGAACCCGGGTCGCCCTGCCGTCCTGACCGGCCGCGGAGCTGGTTGTCCAGGCGTTCGGTACGGTGCCTGCCGGTTCCGACGACGTGCAGGCCTCCGAGTTCGACGATCTTGTCGTGGTTCTCTTCGTCGGTGCCGCCGAGCCGGATGTCAGTACCGCGACCGGCCATCTGCGTAGACACGGTGACTGCACCGAGTTTGCCCGCCTCGGCGATGACGGCCGCCTCCTCCTCGTCGTTCTTGGCGTTGAGGACCACCGCGGGCACCCCGGCCTTGACCAGACGCTCGTGCAGTTCCTCGGATTCGGCGACGTCACGGGTGCCGATCAGGATCGGGCGTCCCTCCTCGTGCATCTCGGTGACGTGCTCGACGACGGCGTCGAACTTGGAGGCCGCTGTGATGTAGACACGGTCTTCCTCGTCTTCACGGATGTTGGGGGTGTTCGGCTCGATCGGCGAGACACCGAGCGAATAGAACTGGCGCAGCTGTTCACCGGCGGCCAACGCGGTGCCCGTCATGCCGCACACGGTCGGATAGCGGTTGATCAGCGCCTGCACCGTGATGGTGTCGAGCACCTCGCCGGTCTCGGTGGTCTCGATGCCCTCCTTCGCTTCGACGGCGGCCTGCAAACCGTCGGGCCAGCGCTGCAGCTGCGCGATGCGGCCGCGGGAGGCGTTGATCAGCTGGACGGCGCCCTCGCGGACGATGTAGTGCACGTCACGCTGAAGCAGCACGTGCGCGTGCAGCGCGACGTTGACCTCCGTCAGCGTCGTCGACACGTGCTCTTCGGAGTACAAGTCGATGCCGAGGAGTTTCTCGATCTTGACGGCACCCTGCTCGGTGAGATGGATGTTGCGGCGTTCGGCGTCGGTGTCGTAGTCGACGCCCGCCGTGAGGCGACCGACCATGTCGATGATCTCGACGCGGGGGGTTTCGCGGTGCGTGGTGCCCGCGAGCACCAGCGGCACCAGCGCCTCGTCGACGAGGACGGAGTCGGCCTCGTCGATCAACGCCACGTCGGGATCTGGGGACACCAGGCCGTCGACGTCGATGACCAGCTGGTCGCGCAGCACGTCGAACCCAATCTCGTTGACCGAGGCGTAGGTGACGTCGCAGAGGTAGGCGGCACGTCGCTCGTCGGGCGTCGACTCGGCGGTGATCCAGCCGACGGTCAGTCCCATCGCCTCGATCACAGGGCCCATCCACTCGGCATCGCGGCGGGCCAGATAGTCGTTGACGGAGATGACGTGCACACTGCGCCCGCCCAGGGCGTAACCGGCCGCGGCGATGGCGCCTGTGAGCGTCTTGCCTTCACCGGTGGCCATCTCGACGACGTCGCCTGCGAGCATGCGCAACGCGCCGAGCAACTGCACGTCGAACGGGCGCAGATCGGAGGCCCGCTCAGCGGCCTCGCGCGCGATGGCTAGGAACTGCGGTACGTCGGCGGACTCGGCCAGGTCGGCCATCTCGAGCAACTTGGCTGCTTTGCGTAGCTCGTCATCGTCCAGATCGGCGGCCTTCTCGTCGAAGTCGGCCGACTCCTTCACCCTGGCGAGCGAACGCGATTGGTTCTTTTCGGTACTTGCGCCCAACAGACGCCAGAATCGGCCGCTCAGGCGGCCGGGTTTGCCGCTGCTCTTCTTTGACACAGCAATACCGTACGCGGCGTGTTACATAATCTATGGCGAAGGGGGCCGAACAAATCGGGGGCCGATGGCCGACACCGACGTTCTCATCGCCGAAGCGGGCCCGTCGGCTTGACCACGCGATCGAACTGGGTTGGCGCGGGTCGCGGTGCTGTGCGAATCAACCCCCTGCTCGATCCTCGACAGTACGCGAAAGCCGTTGGTGTGCTACCTCGTACGCCGGAGATCTGAGAATGGGGATCGTGCGCCAGATGTGCGATGCGTCGGTTCCTATGCTCGGCCAGATCGTCTATCGCGACGGACAGCAGGTCCGGCGCATCGACCTGGTGTTGCCCCCAGACGTGCCGTCCAGTTCAATCTGATTCCCCCAGTACGCCACCGAAGGTGTGCTGCGCGAGAAATTCGAACGTCGGGGGCGCGACGATCGAGCGTGGTCTGCGTCGACCGGCTACATCGTGCACCCGGACGACTACCTCGGTTTCGCTTCGACCGGTCTGTGAGCCGACAGAAGTGGTGAAGTGGCTCAGGGGCACATTCCGGTAGGTGAGCGGGCCTGCCAAGCAATTGGCAGCAAGCTGCGGTAGCTTTCGCCGCACGTTCTCGATTTCGGCGGCGTCAACCCGGACCCGCTAGCTAGCTAGTAAGCAGGAGGCGCGTTCGTTGGATCTCGAGCCGTTCGAGTATGTGATCGACTGGGGACGGGCGCCGCTGGAGTCGCTGTCGTGGATCGCCATCGCTTGGGTGATCTCGGCGCTGGTGACGCTGGTAATCCTGTATCTGATCGGGAAGTTTACGGTCTGGGGCAGTCAATTCTGGCAGATCACAGGCGACTACTTCACCGGGCCCGGAGCGTGGAAGCAGTGGCTGTGGCTCGCCGCGATCCTGCTGTCGGTTGTCGCATCGGTCCGTATCCAGGTGCTGCTGAGCTACTACTACAACGACCTTGGCTCATCGCTGCAGACAGCCTTTCAGGGGGTCGCCGCGGGCAACGAGCAGGTACGTCAGTCCGGGATTGACGGCTTCTGGACCACGATGATCCATTTCGCCGCTATCGCAGGCTTATTCATCGCTCGCCTCCTCCTCGACCTCTTTATGCTGCAGCGGTTCCAGGTGGCCTGGCGCGCCTGGCTCACCGACAAGCTGACCACCGACTGGCTGGACCGCCGCGCCTACTACCGGACGCGATTCATCGACGACACCATCGACAACCCCGACCAGCGCATTCAGGCCGATATCGACGTGTTCACCACAGGTCAGGGCCCGCAGACGAATCTGCCGGTCTACTGGTCTGAGTACACGCTGCTGTTCGGGGCGATCAACGCCATTCTGTCGATCGTCTCGTTCACGGCGATCCTGTGGAACCTGTCGGGAACGTTAACGATCCCGTTCACCGATATCGACTTCCCACGCGCGCTGTTCTGGATAGGCATCGTCTACGTACTGGCCGCCACCGTTGTGGCGTTCTGGATCGGCCGCCCGATCGTCAGGCTGACGTTCGACAACGAGAAGTTCAACGCCGCGTTCCGCTATTCGCTTGTGCGACTACGTGAATCGGCAGAGTCGGTGGCGTTCTATCGGGGCGAGCGCGCAGAACGTGTGCAACTGCGCAAGCGGTTTGATCCGATAGTCGCCAACTACAAGCGTTACATCAACCGCAGCCTGAAGTTCAACGGCTGGAACTGGTCGATGGGTCAGCTCATCGTCCCGCTGCCCTACATCCTCCAGGCGCCGCGCCTGTTCGCTGGCGAGATCAAGTACGGCGATGTCGCCCAGACGTCGAACGCGTTCTCTGAGATGCAGGCTGGCCTGTCGTTCTTCCGCAACTCCTATGACATGTTCGCAGGTTACCGCGCCGCCATCATCCGTCTGCACGGGCTGGTCACCGCGAACGAACGGGGTCGCGAACTGCCGACCCTGACCGTCGCGGACAGCAAGGACGACGTCGTGTCGTTCGAGGACATCGAGGTCCGCACACCCGACGGCTCATCACTGATCGAAGCACTCAATGTCGAACTCGAAACCGGTGACGCCCTCGTGATCGTCGGCACGTCGGGCTCGGGAAAGACCACCCTCCTTCGCAGTCTCGCAGAACTGTGGCCATACACCACGGGCGTGCTGCGGCGCCCTGGCCCCGAGAACGCGACGATGTTCCTGTCGCAGCTGCCCTACGTACCCCTGGGCGACTTACGCGCGGTGGTGTCGTATCCGGCCGCGGCTGGCGACATCCCGGACGACCGCCTGGAGTCGATGCTGGACACCGTGGTGCTCGGTCATCTCAGTTCCAGGCTCGACGAGGTGCAGGACTGGGCCAAGGTGCTCTCCCCCGGCGAGCAGCAACGCATCGCGTTCGCCCGCGTCCTGCTCACCAAGCCCAAGGCGGCATTCCTCGACGAGGCCACCTCGGCGCTGGACGAGGGCATGGAGTTCACGCTGTATCAACTCGTGCGACAGCAGCTCCCGGAAACCATCCTGGTGAGTGTCAGCCACCGCAAGGCCGTTGAGCAACACCACACCAAAGTGCTGGAACTGCTGGGTGCCGGTCCGTGGCGCCTGGGCCCGCTCGGCGAAGACGATGGCAGGCCGACGCTGGAGAAGACGCTCACCTAACCTAATGGTGAAGCCTTACTTCATATCCGTCACCACTTCTCCCGTGATAGTTCTCCATTGATAGCTGGACTTGCCCACCGCGTCAGCGCGTCAACATGTCGACCAGCAGCCTGACCTGAGCACTGAACACGGACTCCGGCTGGGTGAGCGTGTCCGACCCGTACTGGCCGAACACCTCCATGCTGATCGCCCCGATGATCGCGGCCCACAGCAGGAAGCACTTGGTGACCGTGTCGTCGCCACCGATGAAGTCGAACTTGGCCCGGATCCGACCGTAGTCGCACGATAGCGGCTGTGCCGCAACACTATCCGGGTTCGGCACCTCCCCAGCCGCGATGCCCGCCGCGACCGCGTCGAACAGCGCTGCAACCACCCGGGTACCCGGGCCGACGGTCCGCGCGGGTGGAGCCTGGTAATCGGGCACCGGGCTTCCGTACAGCAGCGCCCAACTCGCCGGATTGCCTACGGCCCACCGCCTGGCGGCGGAAGCGACGGCAGCGATGTCGTCGCGCCAGCCAGGCGCCGAGCGACGGGCCTCATCCGCCGTTGCCGCCAGTTCGTTGTACGCGTCGACCACGAGCAGGGTCAGCAACTCGTCGCGACTGGCGACGTACCGGTAGACCGCCGAGGACACCATCCCCAGATCGCGCGCCACCGCCCGCAACGACAGGCCGGCGGCACCCTCGGTGACGAGATGCCTGCGGCCGATCTCGACGATCTGCGCTTCGATGCGCGCGCGTGTTTCCTCGCGTTTACCCACCGAGCCAGTGTGTCACGAATGAGATCACTGCTCTTGAATTCCACAGCCAATCGTGACAAGGTGAAAGCAATTAAGAGCAGTGCTCTCGAATTGGTGAGGAGACCAGCATGACAACTAGCCACTACCAGGAACCCGACGCCGCCGCTCGCGCGATGAACAGCATCATCCTCTCGATGGCCGGGGTCGGGATCAGCATCGCCGGCTCGCACGCACTGCGCGTGCGCGGTCGCAAGTCGGGCGAAATGCGACATGTCGTCGTCAATCTGATGACGGTCGATGGCACCGACTACATCGTGTCGCCGCGCGGCAACACCCATTGGGCGCGAAACGCCCGCGCGGCAGGGTGGATCGAGCTCGGTCCGCGCTGGCGACACGCCCCAATCACCATTCGTGAGGTCGCCGACGAACAGAAGCCCGATCTGCTGCGGCTGTATCTCAAGCGGTGGTTCTGGGAGGTGAAAGGCCACGTCGCGGGACTCACCCCCGCTTCAAGCCCCGACGAGCTACGCGCGGCAGCGCCGCTGATCCCCGTGTTCGCGTTGGTGCGCTAAGGCGGAGCGGAGAAGTCGCCGCCGTACGCGGCGTTGGTGTCTTCGCGCAGTTGATCGTTGGTGGCCGTCCATGACACCGCGGCGGGATACTGGCCCCAGGTGCTGTTGAACAGGCCGACGATCACGGCGCGCCCCGCGGGGTCGACGACATACACCGGACCACCGGAATCGCCCTTTTGACTGACGATTCCATTGGTCATCGTGAACCATCCATTGTTGATCGACTCGACCGTGCCGCAACTCTCCCCGGTGATGATGCCGAAATGGCACACCGGATGGCCGTCCTGGGCCACGATCGAGGAATCGGCGACCAAGGCGCGTCCACCGGGCAGGATGTTGTTGACCGCGATGCCGTTGACCAGCGAGATCGCCTCGTAGTCGGCGATGTGGTGGTCGATGTCGATCGTGGCTCCGTCGGGCGTGTTGTGCCGGTAGGCCACCATTACGCCGACCAGATTGCCGTTGCGGTCGGTCACCGGACCGTCGCTGTGGCAGTGGCCCGCCGTGAAGGCGACGCGCGCGGCGGGGTCGACGAATCCCAGCGTGCAGACGCTGGTGCCCTGACGGATCTCCATACCGGGGAATGCCAGCACGGGGAGCGCGACCGCGTGTGGCGGCCCCGCCACAAGCGAGGACACGCCGAGCGCCGCGACGCCCAACAACACCCGCAAACAGGTCAGCCGCACCCACACCTCCAGTTGGTCACCAGCATGATCTTTGCCTCGCCGCACCACGGGTTCGCGAAGGCTACATTGCGCACAGCAGACTTGCTCAGTATTCGGCACGGGCCGCGTAGGTGTTACTCAGCAGGTTGCCGAGACCGACGCGGACGCCGCCCGACGACCGATGCCGCTCGACATCCCCGGAGCCGGATATCACGGCGCTGGTCCGACCGCGCTTGGCGCCCTCCCACCACAGCAAACTTTCGCGCTACCGACGACGAAGCCGGTCCGTCGTTGCTGACGGACCGGCGTCGTGGCGTGATTGCACTACGGAATGGTGAGCACCTGACCCGGGAAGATCAGGTCGGGGTTGGCGATGGCACTGGCAGTCGCGATCACCTGGTATTTGCTGCCGTCACCGTAGAAACGTTCGGAGATGGCCCAGAGGGTGTCACCGGACACTACCGTGTAGGTGCGCTTGGCAGGTTCGGGTGCCGACGGCGGTGGCGGCGCGGGTGCCACGGGCTCCGGCTCGGGCCCTGGCGCTGGAATCGGCTCCTCGGCCGCGGCGGGAACGACCTCCGCAGCGACGGGCGGCGACGGGGGCGCGGGCGGCGGTGCGGCGGTCTCGGTGTTCGAGGACCATGCGGCTCCGTTCGCCGTGTACAGCACCAGGTTTCGGTCGTCCTGCAGGACCAGCCTTACATCCTTCTTGCCCTGTGTGTCGGTGTGCCACACCGGCTGGTCCTTGGTGTAAAGAACAAAGTTCCCGTCTTTCTGGACCTCGGCGCGAACCACATCCTGATTCTCCGTCGCGGTGGCCCACACCGGCTCGCCGCCGGCCGCAAGAACGAGGTTTCCGTCGTCCTGCAGCGTCAGCATGTACGCGCCGTTCTTCGACGTGAGCGAGCCCCCCTTCTCCAACGTCTGTCCTTCGGTGAGTGTGTCTCCCACTTCTGACCCCTTTCTTCGGGCGCATCCCGGCCGAGTCTCGACCCACGACGCATAGCCATCGGCCAGCTTACAAGTAGCGGGTTTGCAGAGGGCAGGTTCAGATCACCCCAGACGGAACGTCCGAGCGAACGGAGAGTGTCGACCGCGCGAACTCAGGAATCGAACCCGAGCCCGGCAGCGTCGAGCGCACGTAACAACAGGTTTCGCTTGCCTGCGCGGTGGTCGGCGCGGTCCAGCGACCACCGGGTGGCCTGGATTCCGACACTGGCCAGCGGCTCAGGGGGAAAGGGAAGTGGCTTGCGACGCACCATCTCCAGTGCCGTGCGCGACGTCGGCCTCCCCTCGACCGGGTCCAGGCACACGTCGGCGGCGAAACGTGCCGCACCGACCCCAAGGCCGGTGAATCCGTTGACGTACGCCACCCGTCCTTCGCGGGCGAGCCCCCAGTGCGCACAGAAGCGTGTGTTGGTGTCGATGGCGCCCGCCCACCGGTGGGTGAAACGGACATCGTCGAGTTGGGGAAAGGTGACGAAGAAGTGCGCCGCCAACCTGCGGTAGGTCTGCGGCCGATTCTCAAAGGAGGCCGACACGCGCCGACCGAAGAAGTACAGCGCGTCGTAGCCGCCCCACACGATCCGGTTGTCGACCGTCAGCCGGTAATAGTGGAATTGGTTCGCGGAATCGCCGATCCCCTGGCGGTTCCGCCAGCCGATACGGTCCAATTGTTCGGCGGTGAGCGGCTCGGTGGCCAGCACGTAGTCATACACCGGAACGGTGTAGAGCCGGTTGCGCCGTACCAGCGAGGGAAACACGTTGGTGGCCAACACCACCCGTTGCGCGGTGATCGGACCTCCCGGCGTCGTCACCGTCACCGACGCATGGCCGCTCTCCAGTGACTGCGCGGGGGTGGATTCGAAGATCTGCACACCGGCCTCGGCGCAAGCCCGGGCGAGTTCGAGCGCCAACTTGGCGGGGTTGACGATGGCGCAGTCGTCCGAACTGAACAATGCGGCCCGGTAGGTCGGGGATGCCACTTCGGCCTGCACGGCGCTTTCGTCGAGAAAGACCCCTTCGCCCTCTGCGGCCGCCTCCCGCAACCACTGCACCTGGTGTGATTCGGTGGCCACCGCGAGCATTCCGGTGCGCTGCCAGTCGACATCTAGGCCCAATTGCTCGATCTCGGACTGCAGCCCGTCGAGATTCTCCAGCCCCAACGCGGTCAACTGGTCGAGTTCGCCGGCCCAGCGGGATTTTCCGTTCCCGGTGCCGTGCGTGAGGCTGGCGTCGACGAACCCACCGTTGCGTCCGGAGGCAGCCCAGCCGATGCGCTCCATCTCGACGAGCACCACGCGTGCGCCGGGGTCGCGCTGGGCTGCGTGCAGAGCCGCCCACAGCCCGGCATAGCCGCCACCGACGACGAGCAGATGGCAGTCGATAGGCGCCGACAGCCGCGGATAGTTTGGGCGTGGGATGTCCAGCCACATCGAACCGAGGTCACTGCGGCCGAGTGCGCGATCGATCAGAGCGGGGTCGACGGGTTGGTCGAAGACGGTGTCCACGGTGGCGACCATAACGGCCGGCAACGGCGCGAGCCGCCCCGATCGCGGCCACGTTGACATCTCCGGCGTGAGTGTAACTCGACAACTACGCCTGCCCTCGCCCGGCCGCTCCGTCGGCGTCGTTGATGACGGCGTCGTCCTTGTCGATCATCGGGGACGCGCGATCGGAGAGCTGGTAGGACAGCCAGTCCGGTTCGCCCGGCCCGCCGTCCGGTTTGGCTGCCATGGCGAAGTTAATCCACCGGGCGTGTCAACACCGGTCGGCCTGATCTCTGTCGCGCGAAATCCGATGGGTGGCTGACACGTTTGCCCAGCTGTTCCTGAGTTTCGTCGCAGTGCCACCGACGGATCCGGATTTCGACGACGACGTCGCGCGCCTACCGCGCAGGATACGCCATTCTGTCGACGTACCACCGCTGAAACTCATCTGAACGTGCGGTGTATTCTTCGTAAAGTAATTCGGCACATCGATGTTCTTCGGCACTCAAAGCGCCAGCGGCGTCAGCGTTGCGGAAGGTGTCCAGAACCGAGCGGTATCTGTTCAGACGCGAATGTGCATCGCTCATCGCCCGGGTAAATGCTGCGGCACGCGAGTCGTCGCCGAGTCGGTCGGCTGCTGCGCTGGCGAGAGACCCTGTCGACGTTCCCACGCCTGCCACCCGCGCAGCGATTCCGGCAGCGTGATCGGGCTTGAATCGTCCGATTGTCGGCCTGTCGTTCTCCAACGATGTCAGCATCCTCAGCACCTGGCCCCGGGTGAACATCACCATCGTGTCGTCGTCGACGTAGTCCATGAAATTCATGAACAGGTCGCCATGCGGGGCGTTGTTGCACGTGATGCTGGGATAGGTCGGTTTGTCGTAGTTCGGCCCAGCGCAATTGGGTGTGTCGGTGACATAGTCGTCGCCGTTGCAGCCGCCGTCGTCGTCGCCCCAGATGTGGCGGAGGTTCAGCCAGTGCCCGACTTCGTGTGTCGCGGTTCGTCCCCCGTTGAACGGGGCCGCCGCGGTTCCCGTGGTCCCGAACGAGTTGTGCCCGATGACGACGCCGTCGACGTTCATGTCCGGATATCCGGGAAAGGTGGCGTAGCCCAGCAGCCCGCCTTCCAAGGCGCACACCCAGATGTTCAGGTAAGTATGTGACGGCCATGGATCGGCGCCGCCTCGCGCCGACTTCTTCACGTCGTCGTCTCTATGGTTGAACGACGACTTCGTAGTCCGGGTTCGGGTGATTCCCGAGGACTCGTTGCCTTCCGGGTCGTGCTGCGCCATTTGGAATTCGATCTTGGCGTCGGCAACGAGGTCGGAGAAGCCGGACGGTACGTTGGCGACGTCCGCGTTCTGTCCGCGGAAGTCGCGATTCAGAACGTCTATCTGGCTGTAGATCTGGTCGTCGGAAATGTTCTGCTGATTGTTCTTAAACACCACGTGGACGACGACGGGGATCACTGTGACGCCCGCTCGTGGTGCCGTGAAAGGCAACTGCTTGACCTGCCAATAGCGATTTTCGCTGCGCAGTCGCGCTTCGCGGTACGCGGGCTCGGACCGCAGGAGTTCTTCGTTGACTTCCATCGTCGCGCACCGGCGACGGGTCGGCGCGTCAGCCATCATCTGTCTCCTTCTCTTCGGCAGCGGGCGCTAACACCAGACGGTCGTCGTCCACCGCACGTATCTGAAAGTGCAGGTTCTTGTGGATAGACGGAATGTCCACCGTCAAGGTGTCTTCGTTCAGAGACCAGGACCCGTCCGCATATTCCGGGCGGTCGTCGGCTCCGAGAGTGTCCGAATGCGCTGCGGAGCCGTCTGCTGACAGCTCTATTCGTTCCCTCGCGCGCCGACTCGGCGGGAAGTCATGGGTATTCGGGCGGTACACCAAGGTGTCGTCCGAGTCCTCCTCCTTCGAGTGGATCCACGATCCGATGATGTTGTGCGACTCCTTCATTGCCCTCCCTCAGTCTGCGAATACGAGCGCCTGCGTCAGCGCAGCGAGATTCATCCGAAGAATCTCCAGGGCGAGGTTCACGTCGATCAGTTGCCTCCCGTCATCGGGAGTATGGACCGCGGTATTCGCGCGGTCATCCGCCTCGATGGTCAGGACCGCCGGAATTCCCGCCTCGATGAACGGCACGTGATCGCTGTTGTTGGCGTCGAGCGATGTCCAGATTGCCAGATCCGTCCACGCCGCCGCACAGTCGGCAAGCGAGCGCATGAGCTGCTCCGACACGGCCGCGCCTTCGATGAGAACGCCGGGTTCGGTCCCGTTTCGGCGCCCGATCATATCCATGTTGATGACCACATCGACTCTGTCGCGTGCAGCCACGTCCAGTGAGTCGACGTACTGCCTGCTGCCGAAAAGGCCCTGTTCTTCACCGCCGAACAGGATGATCCGCAGATTGTTCCGCCAGTTCGTCGAGCAGAGCACACCGGCGAGTTCGAGGGCGCCTGCCGATCCGCTGGCGTTGTCGTCCGCTCCGGGGGCGGGTGCGTCGATGTCATCGTCGAGCACATTCACCGAGTCCAGGTGCGCGACCACCAAGATATCGCTCGCGGCAGGGTTGAGGCCTTCCCGAAAAGCGATCAGGTTGTTGGTGATTCCACCCGGGATCGACACGTCGACGTGCTCGGTGGAGTAGCCGAATCCGCTCAGTACGCCGTCGGCGAGCGTCAACGCTTCGTCGAATCCGGGATGCAGGGAGTTGCGGGTGCCAAGACCGGCGAGGGTTCGCAGTACAGCGAGGTAGCGGTCCGCCGACAAACTGCCGAGCAGTTCGGCGGTACGACGATCACCTTGTCTGCGCGCCGCGGCCGGCTGCGGTGCCACTCGCACCGCATTCGACGCCTCGATTGGGTGCCGACAAGGTCGTGGTTGCGCGGCCATGCTGTTGCCCCCCCACGAGCGGGTGATCTGTTCGGAATTAGCGAGACGGCTAACGAGTCTATCGCTGCCCACCCGATTCGCAGTGCCCCGGCGACGGTGCCACGTCCAACGCCGGGTTGCGGTCGAAGAAGCCGTACGGCTTGAGCCAGAACGACACGATGTCGACGGGCATCACCGGCCAGTCCTCGGGACGCGTGATGTGGTGGATCCCGAAGACGTACCACAGCACCACATCGGTGTTGTCGATCGACCGGTTGGCCCTGGTCCACTCCCCCAGCCCCGTGTCGACGGCTGACTGGTTGACGAATTCGCCTGCGGGCCAACGCTCATCGGGACGGTTGGGAGTAACCCAGAGAGTATGGCCGATCATGGTTGCCCGTTGGAACACCGGGGAGTCCTCGTCGAACATCGCCGGGATGGCCCCACCCGGCACCAGCTTGTACGACGGGTGCGTACCCAACCCGTTGACGACGTTGGTATTGACTACCTTCCACGCACGCTGGGTGTGGAAATTCACCTTCTGCTTGCCATGAGATTCAGTGCGCAACGGGACGTTTCGCGTCACAAGGGACAATCCGAGCGGATTGTCCGGCCCCATCGGCTCGAGGTGCGACTCCGTCATGTAGACCGTGTTTTCGGCGCCGTCCACGTCGAGGTCGAGCCGCGCAACCAGGAAATGCTGATGGTACGGCGCATAGGTGCGCTCGTCGACGAGGGTGCCGTTCGGATGCGGCCGCCCCTGCGCGACCGGAGTGGTCACCATGATGCCGGTAGCCCGCACCTCGCATTCGATGTTGCCGTCCTCGTAAAGCCGCCAGTAGACCAGGTATTCGTAGTTGGCGACGGTGACGTGGAACGACAGCGTCATCCGGCGGGCCCGTCGCATTTCTGCCCCGGCGTCGTGGTCGACGTGTTTCCACAGCACCGCGCTGTCTTCCTCGTGGATGCAGATAGCGTTGCTGATGGTGTACGGCTCGCCCTTGCTGTTGTGCAGCACGGCATCCAGGTACCGGATTTCACCCAGGCAGTCGCAGCCGAGCGCGAGCGACGTCGTCATGAACCCGAGTCCCCATTCGCCGATGTCGAATGCGGTGCGGCGGTAGTGGTCGACCGACGGATCGCGGTAGGGCACCATCATCTCGGCGAAGGACATGCGGTGGGCCACCGACCTCTTCCGGCTACCGTCTCGGTAGGTCACCGTGTGCAGCGTCATCCCTTCGCGGTGGTTGAAGCCGACCCGCAACGACCAGTTCTGCCACCGCACCAGGTTGCCGTCGAGAGTGAACGACGGCCCTTCGGGTTGCACGATCTCCAGCGGTTTGAGGGGCTCGCGGGTCGATGCCGACCGGATGTTCTCCGGGATATGGTGCGGCACATACTCGCCCATCACCGTCGGCGCCTCCACTCCGCCGTCGTCCTCGATCCGCAGCAGCTCCATGCTGTTGAGGTCGACGACGCAGTGCAGCCCGCTGACGGGGTGGGCGTAGGGGTTGGCACCCGGCGTGGCTTTGACCCAGGTGTCCGACCATCCGATGCGGCGGTCGCGGTACTCCGGTGGCATCACGGGTTCGCCGTAGGTCCAGGTGTCCATGAATACCAGGTCCAGGTCGGTGATCCCGCGGTTTGCCAGTGCTGCCAGCACATCCGGGTGGGTGCGCAGCATCGCGTCACATTCGAGGTACTCGTCGACGGTGAAGTTGGCCTGCACCCCTGGCACGTGGTCGAAGGATTCGACGCTGCCGCCCGACAGCGACACGAACGCCCGATAGGTCGCGTTGCCGGAGCGGTCGAAACACAGCACCAGTGCGCGCCGCGGCGGCATGCCGCCACCTGATTCGTAGGACGCGAGTTCCGCTTTCGACGGCTCGGCAAGCTCGACGGCGGCGATTCGCCACCCGTCCTGCTGGTACACCGATCCGCTGGTCAAGATGGTGGCTACCGCGGTGAACTCATCCGCCGACAGCGGATCGAGTGGGTGAGTAGGACTTGAACTGACGGTTTGGCTCATCACGACCTTCTTCACCAATGGGTTCCGTAGTGGCACGTGTACGGAACCACATTCAGCCGAACACGCGCAGCACTTCGGCGCCACTCACACCGCTCGGCGCCGCTCAGGACGGCATCAAACAGCGAGAATCCCTCCACGCCCTGCGCCGATTGCCGGAGGGCGGCGATGACCTAGGCGAACAGCCCAGCGCCCGGCGGCACCATGAGCAAGGTCGCACGGCGTGCGCGTCCGCGCTTTCCCCGAAGATCGTGACCCTCGACCGGTCACCACCGAATCCGGCGTACTTCACCGCGAAGGCGCGCGCCCCGACCCGCCATGTCCGGCTACCGTGACAGGCATGCGAATCCTGGTTGTGTGTGCATCGGCGGTGTTGGTCGCCGGGTGCTCCTCGACGGCAGGCGAACAGGCACGCGAGACCATGCCGACGTTGACGCCGTCCGGCACCGCTTCCCCGGCGACCACCACGTCCGCGCCCCCCACCACGACGACGTCGCGGGCGTCGGCCCCGGCCACCCCGCCCGGCGACGGTGCGCCGATCGCCGACGTGATCGCGTGGGTGGAGGCCGGGGAATCGGCAGACAAAGACGATTTCGACGCAGCTGTGCGCGATGGCGAGGTGACCGAACTCGACGGCATCGCGTTCACCACGCCGTCAGGCAAGACCCGCTGCGCCACAGGCGAGACCAGTTACGACGAGGGGGTGTTGATATGCCTGACCACACTTGCGGACCCACCGCCCGCTCCCCCGGTCGTCGACGGAAACTGGGTCAGCGGATGGATGGATTTCCCCGGCGCTGAATTGACATTGGGCTCGGTCCACGGCGACCCGGGAATCTTCGCCCTCGGCGACGGGGCGCAACTCGGGTACGGGCTGTCGCTGAAGTTTGGTGATTACCGTTGCCGAATGGATGAGAGCGGCGTGTACTGCGTCAACTACGCCCACCGCAGCGGGATGAGGATCAGCGATGCGGGCGTGGTGCCGTTCGGGTGCCTGCAGCCCGTCGAGCCGGAGACGGGCGGCGAGGCGTTCCGCTGCTGAGTTGGAAAACGAAGTGGCCCCGCCTGGCCGGCATGATTGCCGGCCGGACGGGGCCAGGTGGATGGGTGTTCAGCCGAGGCGGGTGTCGCCGTCGACGATCTGGGCGGTCACGGGCCTGCCGTTGATGGTGGTGTTGCCTGCGGGCACGGCCAGCGGGTCGGCCTGACCGAGCAGGCGGGCCAGGCGGCGCTCGCGCACCTGGGCGCTCGAATCGTTCTGGAGCACCGAGGCCTCGTCGGAGTTCAGGAAGATCACGCCGGTCTGGGTGTCATCGGGGCGAACCACCCACGAGGCACGGACGCCGTCGACCACCGCGGTGTACATGCCGGCCGGAGCCGCCACCGGGGCGGCAGTGAACTCGAGGGTCTCGTCGTTCATCACCAGGGTGCCTTCGACATCGGTGCCGTCGAACGTGGCATCCAGTTCGTCGAGGTACTTGCTCGTGATGTCGATGGCGGTGCCGTCGGCGGCGGTGCTGCCGAAGAACCAGGCTTCGTCGCTGCTGCCGTCGCAGGCGTAGGCGGCCACGTGGTCGCCGTCGACGGCGATACCGATCGTCATCATCCCGCCGTCGGGCAACGGCATGTCGGCGATGTACTTTGCCGAGTCCGGGAAGACGACGGCCGAAGTGGCTGCGGCGGTTTCGCTCGGGGCTTCGGAGTCGCTGCCGGAGCAGGCGGTGAGGGTGCTCAGCGCGAAGATCGCGCTGGCACCGAGGACAAGGGCGCGGGTGCTGTTGTTCATGGTGGCAAGCATGGTCGGCGCCAAGCCCGGTTGCATGAAGATTCCGTGGAGATTCCGTGGAGATCGGCCGCCAGAACTACGGATTCCGCGGATCAAGCCCGAGAAACACCTCCAATTCGTCGAGAAACACCTGCCATGCGGGTTCTGCGCCCGTCAACAGGTGGTTCTTGCTGTCCAATGCGACGAGACGCGAATCGGGGATCAGGCCTGCCAATTCCTGGCCCGACTGCATCGGCACCCGGTGATCTTCGCGGGCATGCATGATCAGCGTCGGACACCGCACCTGACGGGCCTGTTCGCGCACGTCGATGATGGCGAACTCCTCCAGAAAGCGCACCGCGTTCGCCGGCGAGGTGGTGCGGCGCTGCAGTTGGTCGAATGCTGCCCACTCGGCCCGGGTACCGTCGGGAAGGAACTGCGCGGCGAACACCTGCCGAAATGCGGGGTCGTCGCGGCCCCAGCCGACCCGCGCCAGGTCGAGATCGAGTGCGGCGGCACGTTGTTCGTCGGCGCTGACGGCACGCACCGCCCGACCGCGGGCATATGCGCTGCACAGCACCAGATGCGAGACCATCTCGGGATGACGCGCTGTGAACGCCACCGCCACGGCCCCGCCCTGAGAGACGCCGAGCAGCGGAAAGCGTTGCAGACCAACGGCATCCACAACCGACTCCAGATCGCTGACCCAATCGTCGAACGTGAAGTCGGTTGCTCCCCAATCGGATAGCCCACACCCACGTTCGTCGTACCGAATGAACTTCTGCCGCCTGGACAGATCGGCCACCCAGTGCCGCCAGACCGGGCTCTCAATGTCGTAACCGAGATGCGTCATCCAGTTGGCAGCGCGCACCAAAGGTGGCCCGTCGCCGACGACCGCGTAGGCGAGTCGCACCCCGTCAGCCGCTCGCGTGAACGCGATGTGCTGCCGCGGTGGCGGCGCGACGGTCTCAGGACGCGGTCCCGGTCCCGGTGCGTCGGCGAGCCGCTCCACCTTCGAGACGAACTGGTAGCCGCGGCCGCGCGCCGTCCTGATGAAGCGCTGCGATTCGCCGTCGTCGCCCAGGGCACGCCGCGCCGCCTTGATCCGGCTGGTCAACGCTGCCTCGCCGACGAACTTTCCGCCCCACACCTTCTCGAACAACTCGTCCTTGGTGACGACCCGGTGGTGATTGCACACCAACTGCGTCAGTACGTCGAAGACCTGGGGCTCGACCTTGATCACCTCTGCGCCGCTGCGCAGTTCGTAGCGCTGCACGTCGAGGACGAAGTCCTCGAATCGCCACACACCGATACCGGCCGGCATGGCCGAATCCGGAGTTCCCGGACTCGTCACAGACATTGTCGTCTCCAAGTCCGGCGCTGTGGGTTCGCGCCGTGGAGTCATCGTAAGGGCTGAGATGCCGCCCTGGCCGCCACAAGGCAGGATGAACCATGCCCATCCTCGTGATCGACGGCGCCGCCATCGCCACCGTGAATTCCAGCGGAACCGAATTCCGAAGTGGGCATGTGGTGCTCACCGACGAAATCATCACCGCGGTCGGTGACGGACCGGCACCTGAGATCGTGGGAGCCACCCGCGTGGACGGTACGGGTTGTCTGCTGACGCCGGGCCTGGTCAACGTCCACCACCACCTTTATCAGTGGATCACCCGGGGTTACGCCCAGGACGGCACACTGTTCGAGTGGCTGACGACGCTGTACCCGCTGTGGGGAAGGCTCGACGCTGAGCTCGAATTTGCCGCTGCCAGCGCGGCTTTGGGAATGCTGGCGCTCACCGGGTGTACCACCACGATGGACCACCACTACGTCTTCCCCCACGACGGTGGCGACGTGCTGGCAGCCGAGGTCGCCGCAGCGACCCGGATCGGCCTCCGGTTCCATCCGACCCGCGGATCGATGGACCTCGGCGAGTCCTCAGGTGGCCTGCCGCCCGACAACGTCGTGGAGGACATCGACGCGATCCTGACCGCCTGCCGGGACGCGGTGACGGCTCACCACGATCCGGCACCCGGCTCGATGGTGCGGATCGCCTTGGCACCGTGCTCACCTTTCTCGGTCACCGGCGAACTGATGCGCCAATCGGCGTTACTGGCAAGAGATCTCGGCGTGCGGATGCACACCCACCTGGCAGAAACGATCGACGAGGAGGAGTTCTGCCTGGAGAAGTTCGGCGCCCGGCCGGTCGACTACGTCGAATCACTCGGGTGGCTCGGCGACGACGTGTGGCTGGCGCACTGCGTGCACCTGTCTGACAGCGACATCGCGAAATTCGCGCGCACCGGCACCGGGGTGGCGCACTGCCCGAGCAGCAACGGTCGACTGGGGTCGGGAATCGCCCGCATCCCTGAACTGCTCGCCGCCGGTGTGCCGGTAGGACTCGGCGTCGACGGGGTGGCATCCAACGAGAACGGTGGCCTGGCCACCGAACTGCGCGAAGCCGTGCTGGCAGCCAGATTCCGGCTCGGACCGCAGGCCCTCACCGCACGCCAGTCGCTGTGGGCGGCCACCATGGGTGGAGCTCGGTGCCTCGGACGCGACACCGAGGTGGGGTCCATCGAGGCCGGCAAGATCGCCGACCTAGCGCTGTGGCGGATGGACGGGTTGGGCCACGCCGATATTGACGACAAGGTGTGCGCGTTGGTGTTCGGTCCGCCCACACCGCTGAAGCTGCTGCTGGTCGGTGGATCGACCGTGGTCAGCGACGGCGAGTTGCGCACCGCTGACGTCTCGATGCTGGCCGCCGACGCGCGTACGGCGGCACGGGCCCTGCGCTCCCGCGCAGGCTACTGATAGTGAAGAAGGATCAGCTACCCCTGCGGCGTGACTTGATCAGGTCCATCCGCTCCTTGAGCAGCTCGTCGAGCTCTTCGACGGAACGACGCTCCAGCAGCATGTCCCAGTGGGTGCGCGGGGGCTTCACCTTCTTGGGCTCGGGCAGGTCGCCCTCGATCAGGGTGCCCTCCAGCCCGTTGCGGCACAACCAGGTGCCGGGGATCTCGGCATCGTCGGCGAAGGGGACATCGAACTCTTCGCCGTTGTCGGTGCGGTAACGCGCCACCTGGCGCGGAGCGAGATCGTGGTTACGGTCAGTCTCGTAGCTCACTGCACCGAGGCGACTGCCCCTCAGGACGCGATCAGCCATCGTCATCACTCCTCTTACGCGTTGTGGTCCGGGAATCCAACGCAATCTGCGGGTTCGTAGTTCCCGACGCAACCTCCCATGATAGCGGCAGCGTGACTCGCCGAGCGAGCGACAGCGGCTGACCGCGCGTCTACAGTCTCAAGTCGTGAGTCGACGCACTAAACCCCAGCCGTGCCGTTGGTGCGGCCGCGATGTCGGCGACCGCGGGATGGGCAGGCGCAGGCAGTACTGCCGCCAGTCGTGCCGACAGCGCGCCTACGAGCAGCGTTCGGTGGTGAGGGGCACGTCGCTGCCTGCCGACGCGGTGGTGCTGACCGCCGAGGAGGCCGCAGAATTGTCGGACCGCGTCTTCCAGGTGAGATGCGCCGCCGAGGATGTCGCGACGGCGGTGGACGAGGGCGCCCAGCCCGGCGAACTGCGCGAACTCTGCGACGCGTTGATGCGCGCGGCGAAGGCAGCGGACGGCTGGCGCTGACGTCGCGCCGTCAGCTCAGCTGACGACGCCGCGAGCGCGGTCCAGCCGACCCTTGATCCCCCAGCGAGCCACTTTCACGATCGCCTCTCGGATATTGGATCCGCTCATCTTCGATTCACCGAGTTCGCGCTCGGTGAAGGTGATCGGCACCTCGGCGACGACGAAGCCGTAGTTGATGGCACGCCAGGTGAGATCGATCTGGAAGCAGTACCCCTTCGAGTCCACCGCGGCGAGGTCGATCTTCTCGAGCACCTCACGCCGGTAGGCGCGGTAGCCGGCGGTGATGTCCTTGATGTCGACACCGAGGAGCAGCCGCGAGTAGGTGTTGGCGGTCTTGGACAGCGCCAGCCGTCGCCATGGCCAGTTGCGGACGGTGCCACCGTCGACGTAGCGCGAGCCGATCGAGACGTCGGCGCCTGAGTCGATCTTGGCAAGCAGCCGACCCAGCTGCTCGGGAGCGTGGCTGCCGTCGGCGTCCATCTCGACCAGCACCGAGTACTGCCGGTGCAGGCCCCATCCGAAACCGGCGAGATAGGCCGCACCGAGGCCGTCCTTCGTGGTGCGGTGCATCACGTGGACGCGGTCAGGATCCTCCAGTGCCAGCTCGTCGGCGACGTCGCCGGTGCCGTCGGGGCTACCGTCGTCGACGATCAGTACGTGCACCTCGGGGCAGCTCTGGTGCACCCGGGTGACGATCAACGGCAGGTTCTCCCGCTCGTTGAAGGTGGGAATGATCACCAGGGTGCGCTTACTCGGGCGGTCGCCGTTACCGCTGGCCATCGGGCTCCTCTGTCTGGGCGCCCGAGGCGGGGGTGGCGACGTCTGCGCTCTCCCCATGGGGCGGGTTGTGCTCGTCGTCGAGGTCGGGGTCCGGCTCCGGGGCCGTACCCGGATCCTCGGTCGGCCTGCGACGACGCATGAACACTCCATTGTGCAGCATGGCCGCCGCGACAGCCCCAACCCCGACTGCGACGAGCACCCATTGCACCAGCGGACCCCACCGCGTGGCCGGGGTTATCGACGTCTTGAGTCGGACGTGCTCGTCGAGGAAGGCGGGCTCGAAGAAGCCGGTACGTGAGATGACGTGTCCGTCCGGAGCGACGATCGCACTGATGCCGGTGGTGCCCGCGACGATGACGTAGCGATCGTGCTCGACCGCCCGCAGCGCCGAGAACGCCAACTGCTGCTCGCTCATGGCTTCGCCGAAGAGCGCGTTGTTGGTGGGCACCGTGAGTATCTGGGCACCGTTGTTGACCGACTCGCGAAGAGCGCGATCGAAGATCACCTCCCAACAGGTGGCGACGCCGATCGGTATCCCGTTGGCGTGCACCACCCCGGTGCCGTCACCAGGCACGAAATAGCCCGCGCGATCGGCGTATTCGGAGAAATGCCGGAAGAATCCGCGCCACGGCAGGTATTCGCCGAACGGTTGGACGATCTGTTTGTCGTGCCGCTCACCGGGACCGGTGACGGGGTCCCAGACGATCACGGTGTTGGTCGACACCGGTAATTCCCGCGTGTAGCCCGCGCCCGCGACCACTCCACCAACCAGGATCGGCACTCCGATCGCGTCGGCGGCGACGGTGATCTGCGCCGCGGCGTCGGCGTTGGCCAGGGGATCGATATCGGAGGAGTTCTCCGGCCACACCACGAACACCGGCTGCGCTTGCGCGCCCCTGCGCACATCCTCGGCCAGCCGCAGCGTTTCGTTCACGTGGTAGTCGAGCACCGCTCGGCGCTGGGCGTTGAATTCCAGTCCGAGCCGGGGCACGTTGCCCTGCACAGCGGCGACCACTACGTTCGGGTCCTCACCCGAGCCTGCGCCCGACTTGTGCACCGAAGGCCACACGACAGCGGTGGCGAGCAGCACCACACAGATGCAGATTCCCGGCAGCACCACCGCGGGAGGCGCTGAGGCGACGTCGCCGCTGGCCCGCTCACCAGCGCGCCACCATCGCACGATCTCCATGGCGAGCGCGGCGATGCTGAATCCGCTCAACGTGATCGCGAAGGACAGCAGCGGCGCGCCGCCGAGGTGGGCGATCACCAGGAAGGGGCCGGTGGTCTGTCCGAACGCCGCCACACCCCACGGGAAGCCTCCGAACGGCACGGTTCCCTTTGCCCATTCCGTCGCCACCCACAGCGCCGCGAACCAGATTGGCCAGCCCCACAGATTTCGGACGGCAACCGCCACCAGCCCGAACAATGCCGGGAACAGCGCAGACATAGTGGCCAACGCCAACCAGGGCCCCGCGCCCACCAGCTCGCTAGTCCACGGCAGCAGCGGAACGTTGAACGCCAAACCGAACAGGAACCCGAAGCCGAGTCCGCCCGCTCTGGTGGTCTCGTCCCCGGTCAGCACCCACGCCAGCAGCGCGAACGCGAACACGGCGGTGTACCACCAGCCGAACGGCGGAAAGCTCACGCACAGCAGCACACCACCGGCGATCGATGCGGTGATCCGGACCAGCCGCGGTAGCAGCGCCACCCACGCCCGGCCGGCGCACCCCTCAGCGGCACGCGGCCAAATCTGTGCACGCGATTCGCTGGTGGCCACGGGAATCGACGACGCGCTGTCGTCGTCGACAACGCGGATGGAGTCCGTGGATTCGGTGGGGTCCGCCTCGGTCGCGGGGCCGTCAACCATGGAGCACCATGCCGCGGTGCACCGTCTGCCTGCAGCGTGGCAACGCGTCGTCCGCGCCGAGCGCGGGCAGTTGGGGCACCCGTGACCCGGGGTCGGTCGACCATCTCTGTACGGCGTCGGCGGGTGCGCTGACGGACATGTCGTCGACGTCCCACACCGCGTAGGAGGCGGGCGCGCCAGGCACCAGTGTGCCTGCGACACCGTCGCGCACCCCGCCTGCCCGCCACGCTCCCCTGGTGGCCGCGGCGAACGCCGCCCTGGCCGAGATCGCGCTGCCTGCGCTGCGATGACTGGTCGCTGCGCGAACCGTTGCCCACGGGTTGAGCGTGGTCACCGGGCTGTCCGAACCGAAAGCCAGGGGCACGCCTTGGGATGCTAACAGCGCCAGTGGATTGAGCTCGCGGGCGCGCTCCCTGCCGAGGCGGCGGGCGTACATTCCGCTTTCGCCGCCCCACAGCGCGTCGAAGCTGGGCTGCACACTGGCGATCACACCCCACGAGCCCAACTGGGACGCCTGCTCGGCGGTCACCATCTCCAGATGTTCCAGCCGGTGACCACAACGCGCCACGGCACCGGCACCGAATCTTTTCACGGCTTCCTCCAACGCCGCGACGACCAGGGTGACCGCCGCGTCACCGATAACATGGAATCCCGCCGGCACTCCCACTTCGGTGCAGGCCAGAACGTGGGCGGTGACCGAATCGCGGTCAAGGTAGCGATTGCCACAGGTGTGCGGCGCGTCCAGATAGGGCTGATGCAGCCACGCGGTGCGTGATCCGATGGCCCCGTCGACGAACAGATCGCCTGCCAGGCCCCGTGCTCCTGTGGTCTCCATCAGCTCGCGTGCCCGCTGCGGTCCGTCGACCGCCTCGCCCCAGTAGCCGACGACGTCGACCCGGTGCGAGGTGTCCCGCAGCTCCAACCAGTCGTCGAGACCGCCGATATCGGGTCCAGCGCATTCGTGGACGGCCACGATGCCGTGCGCTGCGGCCACGTCGAGCGCCGCCGTTCGAGCCCTGGCTCGCTGTTCGCCGGTGAGCAGTGTTCTCGCGGCGGCGCGAATCCGGTGATGCGCGTCTGCGGTCAGCGGATCATGAGGCTCGAAACCGGATGCGGTGTCGAGGTCGGCCACCATCACCCGCAGTGCGCTCGACGCCACCGCAGAGTGGACGTCGACGCGGGCGAGATAGACCGGCCTGCCCGGCGCTGCCAGGTCGACGTCAGCGGTCGTCGGTGGCCCGTCGCCCCCCCATCCGGACTCGTCCCAGCCGTGGCCCCAGATCGGGCCACCGCGGTGCGCGTCGGCGTAGGCCGTCACCAGGTCGAGACAGTGCCGCAGCGACGTGGCGGACCGCAGATCCAGGCCCGTCAGCATGAGTCCTGTCGCTGTGACATGGATGTGGCTGTCGACAAACGCGGGTGCCACGAACCCGCCGTCGAGGTCCAGCAAGTGCGCGTCCGGAAAATCGTCGCGGCCAACGGCGTCGCTGCCGAGCCACACCACGACTCCGTCGCGGACCGCCAGCGCAGTGGCAGAGGGGGCGAATGGGCTGTGGATCCGGCCGTTGAACAGCAGCGTTGTCACAGCGGGAAAACTACGGTGTGCCGCCACCCAACGGCGAATCGGTCTTGCGCCGTACGGCGGGCGGAATCGCCGGTTGGTCGACGTCGACGACGTCGATCACTTCGCCGTCGATGTAGTCACCGCGCGGTCGCGGATCGGTGGGAAACGTACCGATGAAGGTGGTGCGCTTACCGAGACTGCGGGCGGCGGCCGCCCCGATCGCGGGGCGGGCGATGGCACGCGTCGGCGGCAGCATAATTAGCAGACCCGCGACGGTGGTGACCAACCCGGGCGTCAGCACGAGCAGCGTGCCGAGTGCCACCAGCGCGCTATCGGCGATGGCGCCCTGCGGGGCGGTCAGTCCGTTCTGCAGTTTGCGCAGCTGACTGCGTGCCTGCGACCCCGCGAGCAGCACGCCGAGCGCGAACGTCGCGACCACTGTCAGCACGGCCCAGCCAAAGCCGACCGTGTAGACCAGGGCGACTACCGCCGCGAGTTCCAGCAGCACGTACAGGGCAAAGAGCCGTAGAGCCATGTCCTGACCAACGCGCGACCCCGCCCTGAGGTTCCGCCCAGGTCGCGAGCCGATTCGCTCGCGACCGCCGTGACCGCGACGGCGGCGCGCATCTTGTCGTAGACGTCGGTGAACTCAGGATCAGATCTCGCCGGTGCCCGGCGCCCGAAGTTCCAGCCCGACGTTTTTCGTCATGCCGCCGCGCAGCTTGCTGAAGAGGTTGAACGCCGTGCCGACCAGTCCGTAGCGCTTACCGATCGCGTCATAGACCTTCGCGTTCTCCGACGAGGCCAGGACGGTGGCCCGCGCTTCGACTTCCTCACTCTTGACGTTGCCGCGCCTATCGCACACGGCGACCGTCACGCGCGGTGTGTTGCGGATCCGCTTGACCTTCCAGGAGTGGCCGTCGGTGATGACGAGCAGTCGATCACCGTCGGGGGCGGCCCAGATCGCCGTCGGCTTGGGACGCCCGTCCTTGGTGAAGGTGGTCAGCGATATGTACTTGGCCTTGGAGATCTCGGCGAATGTCAATGCCACGGTACCAACCTAGCGTCCTTCGCTGCATAACTCAGCCTTACTGGTAGCCCGGGCGCGAGAGACCGCACCGTACGGTGAGAAACATGCGGGCAGAGATAACCCTCCCCGGCGGAATGATCACACCCGATCAGTTCGACGCCATCGCCACCATTGCAGCCGAACATGGTTCCGCCACAATGGAACTCACCGCACAAGGCGGCATCCAGATCCACGGCATCAGCGACGCTGCCGGGTATGACTCGTCGATGGACGAACTACTGCCGGAGCCCGGACTCCGCGGGTTCTGCAGCATCGTGGCCTCACCGCTGTCGGGTCGCGTGGGAGCCTTCTACGACATCCGCGGCCTGGTCCGCGAACTCGCAGCGGCAGTACGGGCCGCCCCGGAACTGGCGCGGCTACCTCCAGATTTCGTGTTGGGTCTCGACGACGGCCGGGGCGATGTCGGGGGTCTGGGCATCGATGTGGGTGCCACACTCGAAGGCGACGCCGCCCGGCTGCTGGTCAGTGGATGTGACAGCGGACTCGTTGTCGGGCTCGATGAGGTCGTCGATGCGCTGATCGGCGCGGCGGCACGATTCGTCGACATCCGGGGCGATGCCGCCCGGGTGGCCGAATTAGCCGACCCTGCTGCCCTGTTCGACGCCGCCGCGCTCGGAGGGCCTGCAGGTGCCGACCACGGGCCACCGATCGGCTGGATCGAACAGGACGACGGCAAGATCGCCCTCGGCGCCGCGGTGCCGCTCGGCCTCCTCAGCGTCGTGCCTGCGCGCTATCTGGCGGCGATCGACCGGCCTCTAGTGGTCACCCCGTGGCGGTCGATTGTGGTGTGCGACCTAGACGAGGACGCCGCCGACGTAGTCTTACGCATCCTGGCACCGCTCGGTCTGGTGTTCGACGCAGACTCGCCATGGCTTCAGGTTCGCCCCGAAACCGACAGCTCTGACAGCTCTGTAGCGTCCGGACCACTCACGCCGTAGGCCGATCGAGGCTCATCGCGGCATTCTGCGCCAGACGAACTGCGGCGCCAACCGCATGCCGAACACCAGCACGGCGAGCCGCCGCGGAATCCACACCGACCGCTTCCCCTTCGACAACGCGTCCGCCGTCGCAGCGGCCACCTGCCGAGGTGTGCTCGACAACGGCGCGGGCGCCATGCCCTCGGTCATCCGCCCGACGACGAAACCAGGGCGCACGATCAGCAGTCGCGCGCCGGACCCATGCAACGCGTCGCTCAAACCGGACGCGAAACCGTCCAAGCCTGCCTTGGCCGAGCCGTAGACGTAGTTGGCACGGCGCACCCGCGCGCCTGCCACCGAAGAGAAGACGACAAGCGTGCCGCAGCCGGCGGCTCGCATCGTGGTGGCGAGGTGGGTGAGGAGGCTGACCTGCGCGACGTAGTCGGTGTGCACGATCGCGACGGCATGGTTCGCGTCGGCCTCCGCGCGCGCCTGGTCGCCGAGAATGCCGAACGCCAGAACGGCGAGCGTGATCGGACCGTGCTCGGCCACGATCGACGCCACCGACCGGCCGTGCGAGGCGAGGTCATCGGCATCGAACTCCACGGTGTGCACCGAGGTTGCGCCGGCCCGGCCCACGGCGGCCACCTGCGCGTCGAGGTCGTCAGCGCGGCGCGCCGCGAGAACCACCCGAGCGTCGGCACCAACCAGAGCGGCGAACTCGATGCCTATTTCACTGCGGCCACCGAAGATCACCACCAGCGAATCGGGGTCTTCCACGGCCCCAGATTAAGGCCTGCGCTAGCGTGGCTGTCGATGGCGAACGCGACTACCCGACTGACCAACGAGGCGCTGGCCTTCCTGACCGAACGTCACCTCGCGATGCTGACCACGTTGCGGGCCGACAACACTCCGCATGTGGTGGCGGTGGGTTTCACTTTCGACCCCAAAACACACATCGCGCGGGTCATTACATCGGGGGGCTCACAGAAGGCCGTAAACGCCGACCGGGGGGGTATCGCGGTGCTGAGCCAGGTCGACGGCGCGCGGTGGCTCTCACTCGAAGGCCGGGCCAAGGTCAACTCCGAGGCGGACGCGGTCCGCGACGCCGAAGTGCGCTATGCCCAGCGGTATCGCACTCCACGGGCCAATCCCCGGCGCGTCGTGATCGAGGTGCGGATCGAGCGCGTCCTAGGGTCCTCGCAGCTGCTGGAACGCGGAACCATGTGAGCACCGCCCGGCGGCGCCGTTACGCTTCGACGCCTGCGAGGATCTCCTCGACGATCGTGTTCGCCTGATCGCGACCGACGCCGCACACCAGCACGTCCGCAACGTAAGCCGACCGGAACCCCAAGGCCCGCTGGCACGCCCAGTCACCGGTCTCGTCCTCGACCACCGACACCGTGTAGAGGATGTCGCCGTTCGCCGAGTATTCCTCCATCTTCCACCGGCCGTCGGTACCCGGGAACTCGTAGTACTGACCGTCGCAGGAGTCCCACTTCTCCTGTGCGCCATCGAAGTAGCCCTGGGCGCTGTCGACGGTGTCGAACAGCACGGCCGCCTGGCCTACGAACTGTCCTTGTCCGCCATCCTCCTCGAATGCTTCGGTGCGGGCGAATCGCCATGGCGCGTCGAGGTATTCGCTGGAATCGGCGACGGAGCCGACGATGTTGCATTCCGCCGGCTCATAGGGTTGCTCCCACGGCGGGTATAAGCCGTCGAACTCTTCGGTCGGGTTCATAGCTACATCCATGATCGACGATATTTCCCCGTCGTCGACCAGCATCTCGTCGAAATCGGGGTGGCTCTGCTGGGTAGCCGTCGCCGGCACGTCGGTGGACGCGCCAGACGACGTAGCGATCCCTGTGATGACGATGACGACGACTGCGATGAGAACGATCGCGCCCATCGCGAGGAGGTTGCGTTTCGACCACGGCGACTCGGGGTTCACGCGGGCACCTTCTCGAAGATCATCGTCGCGGCCTCTTCGGTCTCGTCGCCGACTCCTTCTTTGCAGGCTCTCACGTCGACGATGTAGGCGCCCTGCACCGCAAGAGAGCGCTTGCAGTAGGGGTCGGTTTCGTTCTCCGCGATGGTGTTCACGGTGATCATGTTGTCCGATTCGACGAAGTCCGTGAACTCGCTGCGGTCCTTGACGTCGATGTCCGGGGAGTTGCTGATCACGGTCTGATCCAAACAGGTCTGCCACGACTGAGACATGCTGTCGAGAAAGGTCCGCGCGTCGGTCGCCGACGGGAACTGGAAGATCGCCTGATCGATGATGGGCAGCTGGACACTACCGTCGACGGCCTGGGCCAGCTCCTCGCGCATCGCGAGGTATCCGCTGTTCTCATAGGATTTGATTCCCGCCGAGTAGGTGATGTGGTAACACGTCGACGGGGTGATGGTGCTCTGGTCTTCCGGCAGCGTGAAATAGCGGTAGATCGGCGTCATACCGTCGACGCCCATCACCTCGTTCATCTCGTCCGTGGTCAACAGCATGGCGCCGAGGTCAGGCGCCTCAGCCGCGGCGTCGCCACCACTGGTCGCCACCATCGCCGCGACGGACACAATGGTCACCACCGCCGCGATTGCCGCGACCAGCGCAACGATGTTGCGCTGCCACCACGAACCCCGCTGGGGGTAGTGGCCCGGCGGCTGCGGTCCGGTTCCCGGGTGCTGCGGTGTCGGACCGGTACCCGGATGCTGCGGTGTCGGACCGGTACCCGCTCGCTGCACCGGCGCGGTTCCCGGTCTCGACACCACCCCGTAGGGCGCGGGCGTATACGAACCGCCGGGCCTCGGCTGCGATTGAGGCTGCGGTTGCGTTCCCGGCTTGGCCAGTCTGGGATGCGAGTATGAGGCGGGTGGGCGCTGCTGTTGGGTAGGTGCGGAGGCTTGCGCAGATGGGGCGTCCCACCGGCCGCCGATGATCGCGTCACGGGCTGCTGCCGCGAGCTCAGGTGCGGTGCGGTAACGCTGATTGGGGTTCTTGGCCAGCCCCTTGGCGATGACGGAGTCCAGCGCGTTAGGTACACCCAGCTGCATAACCGAGGGGCGGGGCGGCGGCGCCATCATGTGCGCCGCGATCTGCTGTTCCAGGCTCTCGGCGTCGAACGGCCTACGTCCGGTGAGGCTTTCGTGCAGTACACAGGCGAGCGCGTAGATATCGGCTCGCGGATCGGCATTGCCGGTCTCGAAACGTTCCGGCGCCATGTAGGCCAGCGTCCCGATGGTGTGTCCCACGCTGGTCATGCCGCTGCTCTCGGCACCTCTGGCGATGCCGAAGTCGATCAGGTACGCGAAGTTACGGTCGGTGACGAGGATGTTGGACGGTTTGACGTCCCGATGCACCAGACCCGCCCGGTGCGCGGCGTCCAGCGCTGAAGCGATCTGCTCGACCACTGCAACAGCCATGTCGGGTGCCATCGGCGCGGCGGCGATCACCGCTCCGAGGTCACGCCCCTCGATCAGGCGCATGTCGACGTAGAGGCAGCCGTCGATCTCACCGAAATTGTGGATGGGAACCACATGTGGGTCGTTCAGACCCGCAGCGGTCCTGGCTTCCTGGCGGAATCGCGCCTGGAACTTCTCGTCCTCGGCCAGGTGTGGGACCAAGACTTTGACGGCCACGACGCGGTCGGTTTCAGTGTCGTACGCCCGGTACACCTCGCCCATAGCGCCTGCGCCCAGCTTCGACTCCAACCGGTAGCGACCGAATTGGGTCCCTTCCTCCACTGCACCCCCACCTCAAAGCCATAGCCCGGACAGTTGCCCACCCTAAAGTGATGAGCGATGATACGCGCGGTTTCGCCAACGTTGGCGCTTCCCGCGCGGCTGGGGCCCGTCTAGTTTAGACGGGACCACGACCAGATCGTGGGGACGCTTGTTCACCGATTCGGCCCCGTCGGCGGTGACGATGACGATGTCCTCGATGCGAGCGCCCCACTGGCCTGCGAAATAGATCCCCGGCTCGACGCTGAACGCCATGCCTTCACTCAGGGGTAGGTCGTTGCCCGCGACGATGTAGGGCTCCTCGTGCACCGAGAGCCCGATCCCGTGCCCGGTTCGGTGTACGAAGTATTCGGCCAGCCCGGCATCGGCGAGCACGTCGCGGGCGGCGGCGTCGACCTGTTCGGCCGTCACTCCGGGTCGGACGGCTTCCACCGCCGCAAGCTGCGCCCGCTGCAGAATCGAATACTGTACGGCGACTTCGGCCTTCGGAGCACCGATGCTGTAGGTCCTCGTGCTGTCGGAGTTGTAGCCGGGTGCGTAAGGTCCGCCGATATCGACGACGACGACGTCACCGTCCTGCAACACGCGGTCCGAACACTCGTGATGCGGGTCGGCCCCGTTGGGTCCTGAGCCAACGATGATAAACGCCACAGCCGAATGCCCTTCGGCCACAATTGCTTCCGAGATGTCAGCTGCGACGTCGGCTTCGGTCCGTCCTGGCGCGAGGAACTCGGGTATCCGAGCGTGCACCCGGTCGATGGCGGCGCCCGCCTTGCGTAACGCGTCGATCTCCGCCGGGTCCTTGATCATCCTTAGCCCACGCAGCACGTCGGTGGCGAGCACCGGAACCGAACCGAGGGCATCGGCCAGCGGCAGCAGATGCAGGGCAGGCATCGAGTCCGTGACGGCCGTGGGCACCGGAGCAGCCGCGCCCAGCGCCGCCAGTACCAGGTGGTAGGGATTCTCCCCGTCCACCCAGTCCAGCACCGATAGTCCCAGCTCGTCGACCACCGATCCACGGATGGAGGCCAGCTCCAGTCTCGGCACCACCACGCTGGCCGTGCCCGAGGAGGGCAGCACCAGCGCGGTCAGCCGCTCGAAGGTCTGGGCGCCGGAGCCGACCAGGTACCGCAGGTCGTGACCCGGAGTGACGACGAGTCCGGCCAGACCGGCCTCGGACGCTGCCGACGCTGCGGCGCGCAACCGCTGTGCATAGACGTCGCTGCTGAATCGGTTGGAGCTCATGGATAGCCACGTTAGTCGGGATCAGCCTGGCAGGATGACCGCATGGCGACCGGCGACTCTCCCCTGCTGCTCCTCGACGGCGCCAGCATGTGGTTCCGTTCGTTCTTCGGTGTGCCGTCCTCGATCACAGCCCCGGACGGGCGACCCGTCAACGCTGTCCGGGGCTTCTTCGACGCCGTGGCCACCCTGGTCACGCGGGAGCGTCCCGGTCGGCTCGTTGTTTGCCTGGACTACGACTGGAGACCACAGTTCCGCGTCGATCGCATCCCGTCGTACAAGGCGCACCGCGTCGAGCAGCCCAAACCGACCGGTGAACCCGACGTGGAGGAGGTCCCCGACGAACTCACCCCGCAGGTCGACATGATCATGGCGATCCTGAGCGCCTTCGGCATCCCGGCCGCGGGCGCAGTCGGGTACGAAGCCGACGACGTGCTCGCAACGCTTGCCGCGAGGGAGCGGACGGATCCGGTGGTGGTGGTCACCGGCGACCGCGATCTGCTGCAGGTCGTCACGGACGACCCGGTGGCCGTTCGGGTGCTCTACCTCGGCGGCGGATTGAGCAATGCCACCAAGTTCGGGCCCGCCGAGGTAGCGCAGCGCTATGGGGTGCCCGCCCACCGCGCCGGTGCCGCGTACGCGGAGCTGGCGCTGCTGCGCGGTGATCCCTCCGACGGGCTGCCGGGAGTGCCCGGAGTGGGGGAGAAGACGGCGGCCAGCCTGCTGGCGTCCTACGACTCGCTGCAGGGCATCCTCGACGCCGCCGCCGACCCGAAATCACGGATGGCTAAAGGACTTCGGGCGAAGCTGTCGGCAGCAGGCGACTACATCGAAGCGGCATTGCCGGTGGTCAAGGTGGCACTCGACGCTCCTGTCGAGTTCTCCACCGACTCCGACAAGCTCGCACTATCAGCCGCCGATCCCGCTGCCGTGGCGAAACTCGCAACGGAACTCGGGGTCGGGTCGTCGATCGGCCGTCTGCAGAAGGCCCTCGACGCACTACCGGGCTGACACTCTTTACTTGGGGCGTCCGACCTCGTACTTGCCGGCGTTGTCCAGGAAGGTGACCGTGACTTCGCGGTGGGTGCCATCGATCGTCACCTCACAGGTGAACGTGTCACCCGCCTTGACCTCGGGGTTGACGCCGTCGTTGCAATTGACGTCAGCGACGTTCTTGGCCCCGTAGCCGTTGGTCTCGTCCTCGAGGATCGACTGAACGCCCTCCTGGGCCTTCGCGATGTCGAGCTGGGTGGTGACGAAAAACCCGGGCTTGAAGAAACCGGTGACCGCGACGGCTGCCAGGATCACGGCGGCGAGCACGCCGACCACCGCAATAACCGCCTTGCCGCCCTTCTTGGGAGCCTCGGGTTCGCCTCCATACGGGCCGTACTGGTTCGATCCGTATGGCCCGGGTTGGCCCTGACCGGGCTGACTCTGGCCGTACTGACCCGGCTGCGCACCGTACTGGCCGTACTGATTGCCCTGTGAGTACTGGTCGGTGCCGGGGTAGCCAGGCGTTCCATAATCAGACGTCTGCGAGCCGTAATTCGAACTGGGCGAACCGTACTCGGGGGCAGGCGACCCATAGTCAGGGGTTGGCGATGCGCCGTACTGCGGCGTGGGGGAGTAAGACGTGGGCGCTGCGCTGGAATACGGCGTGTCCGCGCTGGGGAACTGCTGATTCTCGGCGTACTGCGTGGCCTGCGGCGGCTGTTCCGCGTACTGCGTGGCGGGCGCTTGCTGCTGTGGCGGCTCCCCGTACTGAGACGTGGGCTGCCCGGCGTACTGGGTGGCAGGTGCCTGCTGGGTGTATGCAGGCGGCTGCTGCCCCCATGTGGGTGCCATCGCGGTCGGCTGGTCCGGCGCCGGCGACTGCGGCTGACCCCATGGGCTCTGACCAGCGTCGTTATCCGTCTTGGTCGGATCCTGAGTCTGACCGCCCCACGGCTGCGTATGGTCAGGGTTCTGCGGTCCGGTCATTAGTTTCTCCTTGCCCCGAAAGCTGTCGCCGGGTGTAACCGTAGCGTTTGCTCTACCTTACCCGCCATCAACTGCCACCACGCCGCGCCGAATCTCGTCGATCGCGCGTCTCGCGGCCGCTCTCGTGGCCCGGTCGGGGGCCGCATTCCGCACCTGATCGAGCAGGTCGAGGACCTGTCGGCACCATCTCACGAAATCGCCCGCGGACAACGGCGATCCCGTGCCCGCGGCATCTGAGGCGGCCAGCGACGCGGCGAGGTCGCCGGAGGACGCCCAGCGGTACACCGCGGCGACAAATCCCTCATCGGGTTCGCGACTAGGGTTGATGCGATGTCTTCGCTCCTCGGATCGCAACTCCTCGCTGATCCGCCTGGTCTGCGCCAGCGCCTTTCGCAGTTTCGCGGTGGGGACCTCGTCCGCCTGCGCAACACCGGGGCCGTCAGATCCACGCGATTCGAAGAGCACCGCTGAGAGCACCGCGGCCAACTCGGCGGACCCGAGCCCATTCCAGGTGCCGCCGCGCAGGCACTCCGCCACCAGAAGGTCACTCTCACTGTAGATCCGGGCCAGCAGCCGTCCGTCGGCGGTGACGTCGGGAATATCGGCACCCTGCTCGATGTAGCCCCGTTCGTTCAGCAGACCGACGATGCGATCGAATGTGCGGGCCAACGAGTTCGTGGCAGCAGCCACTTTCTGGCGCAGCTGGGCGTTGTCCCGTTCGACCCGCAGATAACGCTCCGCGACACGAACCCGCTCCTCGCGGTCGCCAGCGCGATGGACCGAGTGCCGCCGCATCCGGTCGCGCAACGTCGCGAGCTCGGGGTCGACGTCTTTTTCCTGAGTACCTTTGGCTGTCCTGGACGGCACCGCGAGATCAGCGGCAGCAGAGCGCAAGGCTGACGCGACGTCGCGCCGCACCCGCGGCTGGCGGTGTTCGACGCGCTTGGGCAGCGTCATCGATCCCATCGGCGCCGAAGCGCCGGAGTAGTCGGCTGACGAGATCCGGCCCGCCCAACGGTGTTCGGTGAGCACCAGCGGGCGCGGATCGAGCTCGTCGCTGTCCGGTTCGATGACGACGGCTAGCCCGCCACGCCTGCCATGGGTGATCGTGATGATGTCGCCGCGGCGCAACGATGCCAACGCCACGTTGGCCGCACTCCGTCGCTGCAGTCTCGAAGCCCGCGACTGGGCACTTTCGCGTTCCGAGATGGTGGCGCGCAGCCGCGCGTAGTCGATGACGGCCGGCTCTGCATCGGGGTCGGTCCTGCGGTTCCAGTCCAGGTCTCCCGCGATCTGATCCAGCATCTTCTCGCCGCGTTCGACGCCACGAACCAGGCCGACCACCGAGCGGTCGGCCTGATACTGCGCGAACGACCGCTCCAGCAGCCGGTGTGCCTCGCGGGGTCCCATCTGGTTCACCAGGTTGATCGTCATGTTGTACGACGGTGCGAACGAGCTGCGCAGCGGGAATGTGCGCGTCGACGCCAACCCGGCGATTCGGGCCGGTTCGGCGGTCTCCTCCCCGGGGTGCCACAGCACGACGGCGTGGCCCTCGATGTCGATCCCGCGCCGACCTGCCCGGCCCGTGAGCTGGGTGTACTCCCCCGGGGTCAACGATGCGTGCTGCTCACCGTTGAACTTCACCAGCCGTTCGAGAACGACCGTGCGGGCGGGCATATTGATCCCCAGCGCCAGGGTCTCGGTCGCGAAAACGGCCTTGACCAGGCCTGCGGTGAACAACTCTTCGACCGTGTGGCGAAAAACGGGCAGCAGCCCGGCATGGTGTGCGGCCAGGCCTCTCAGCAGTCCCTCGCGCCATTCGTGGTAGCCCAGCACGGTGAGGTCGGCATCGGCGAGATCGCCGCAGCGCCGATCGATCACCTCGGCGATCAGGGTGCGCTCATCCTCGGAGGTCAGTCGCAACGGCGAGCGCAGGCATTGCGCGACGGCAGCGTCGCAGCCGGCGCGGGAGAACACGAAGGTGATGGCGGGCAGCAGCGCCTCGCGGTCCAGGATGGCGATCACGTCGGGCCGCGGGGGTGGACGGAAAATGCTCGGTCGGCCACCCACGGCTCCCGGTCGTTGGCGCGCCCGCCCCCGTGGTTGCCAATCGGACAGCCTGTCCGCTTCGCGACGGGTGGCGATGTGACGCAGCAGTTCGGGGTCGACGAGTAGCTCACGCCCTGGTTCCCTGGGCGAGGTCGAGCGGGCCGCAACCCCCCCGTCACTTCGCTCTGCCCGGTAGTCGAACAGGTCGAAGAGGCGTTTGCCCACCAGGACGTGTTGCCACAGCGGAACCGGCCGGTGCTCGTCGACGACGACCGTGGTGTCGCCGCGCACGGTCTGGATCCAACCGCCGAATTCCTCGGCGTTGCTGACGGTGGCCGACAGGCTGACGAGGCGGACGTCCTCGGACAGATGCAGGATCACCTCCTCCCACACGGCACCGCGCATCCGGTCGGCCAGGAAATGCACCTCGTCCATCACTACGTGCGACAATCCTTGCAGCGCGGGCGAACCCGCGTAGAGCATGTTGCGCAGCACCTCGGTCGTCATCACCACGATCGGCGCGTCGGAGTTCACCGACATGTCGCCGGTGAGCAGTCCAATGCGGTCGGGGCCATACCGGCGCACCAGGTCGTTGTGCTTCTGATTGCTCAGCGCCTTGATCGGCGTGGTGTAGAAGCACTTGCGACCCGCCGCCAGCGCGAGGTGCACGGCGAACTCCCCGACCACCGTCTTGCCCGCTCCGGTCGGAGCGCACACCAGCACGCCGTAACCATTCTCCAGTGCCACACACGCCCTACGCTGGAATTCGTCCAGTGCGAACGGCAGCTCGTCGGTGAACCGCTGCAGCTCAGGTGACGTCGTCATTGGAAAGGCTTGATGCCGCTGGGACCGCGGTGGGCGCCTCGATGGTCGAGGCTTCGTCGTCAGCGAGCTCAGTCCGGGCCTCACGCTTGGCTTTTCGCCTGTCGTGGAACCCCGCGATTTGGATCGCGACCTCCATCATCAGGCTCAGCGCGACTCCCAGTGCGAGCATCGAAAAGGGGTCGGAACCCGGTGTGAACAAGGCAGCGAACACGAAGACGCCGAAGATGAGGCCACGACGCCAGGACGTCAGCCTCTCGTAGGACAGCACCCCCACGACGTTGAGCATCACGATAAGCAACGGCAACTCGAAGCTGACACCGAACACCAAGAGCAGGTTGATCAGGAACCCGAAGTACTTGTCACCGGAGAGCGCCGTCACCTGGACATCGCTGCCGACGGTCAACAGGAATGACAGGGCCTTGGCCAGCACCACGTAGGCCAGCACCGCACCGCCCACGAACAGCACGACCGCCGCGGAGACGAAAACCACCGCGAAGCGGCGCTCCTTGTGGTAGAGGCCAGGAGTGATGAACGCCCACAACTGATACAGCCATACCGGGCAGGCCAGCACCACCCCCGAGACCAACGCGACCTTGAGGCGCAGCATGAACTGGTCGAACGGTGCCGTCGCCAAGAGCCGGCAGCCGCCGTCCGGAGTGATGTCGGCACGCGCCGACGCCGGGAGTGCGCAGTACGGCCCGCGCAACCACTCGCCGAGACTGGGCAGGCCTAAGACACCGTGGGTGTACCAGAAGAACCCGACGACGGTGGTGAGGACGACGGCCGCAACGGAGATCAGCAACCGGGTGCGCAGTTCACGGATGTGGTCGACGAGGGACATCGTTCCGTCGGGATTGACCCGACTTCGACGTTTACGCGGGTCGAGCCGCTTGAAAACCCCTGGAATCTTCACGTACAGAGATCAACCTCGCCGCACCCCGCCATTGGGGTGTGCGGCTGCAGTAGACGAGCGGCCTCAGGCCGGTCGCGCGTCGGTGGGATTCGGTTGCGGCGCCGGAGCCTCGACGCGCTCCGACTGCACCGGAGTGGCGGCAGGGGAATCAGCGGCATGGTCCGTCTTGCCGTCGTTGTTCAACTCCTTGACCTCGGACTTGAAGATCCGCAACGACTTGCCCAGCGAACGAGCGGCGTCGGGCAGGCGCTTGGCCCCGAAGAGCAGGACGAACACGAGAATGACAATCAGCCAGTGCCACGGTTGTAGCGCACCCAATTTGGTTACCTCCAGACGTCCGGTCCGATGTTACCCCTGTGCGGGCACAGCCTCATATGCGGCGAGCGCGGCTTGCGCGGCGGACTGCACGCGATCGACCAGCGATCGCGGCTCGAGCACGCGAACAGCCGCTCCGAACCCCAGCACGAAACGCGTCATCCAGGCTTCCGACGCATACGTCATCGCCGCCTCACACGACCCGTCAGCGAGTTCGCGCAGGACCCGCAGCGGAAAGTACTCGAACACCCACGACGCTTCCGGAGCCACCCGCAGCGTCGCGTACGGCAGCGAGGGGTCGGCATCGAACAACGACGTATCGGGTGGGGCCAGGACCGCGGGTTCTGGCGGGACCGACGGCTGGTCGAGGGCATGGGCGTCGACGATGCGATCGAAGCGGAAGAGGCGCACGCCCTCCGCTTCGCGACTCCAGGCCTCCAGATAGCTGTGATCGCCCACCAGGACCACGCGGATCGGATCCACCACCCGCGCCGACAACGTGTCGTGCGATGCCGAGTAGTACTCGATGGACAGCGCCCGCCCGCGCCGCACCGCTGCCCGCACCGTGGCGGCCGCGCGGCTCTCCGCGGGCGCAGGTTCGTCGACGGCGGCCACTGCGCTGCCGTGCCCGTGCGCGACGGCGCCTGCCGCCGACTCGATCTTGGCGATCGCGCTGCGCGCCGCTTCCGGATCAACCACACCGGGGACGTCCACCAAGGCCCGTAGGGCCACCATCACGACGGTCGCCTCGGGCGACGTCAGCCGCAGCGGCTTGTCGATGCCCGCCGAATAGGTGACGTCGATGGTGTCACCCGAGAACTCGAGGTCGATGAGGTCGCCGGGGCCGTAGCCCGGGAGCCCGCACAACCACAGTTGGTTCAGGTCGTCCATCAGCTGTTTGGGTGTGACCCCCAGCTCGGCGGCCGCCTCGGCGTGCGTGATGCCGGGATTGGCCTGGAAATACGGCACCATGTTGAGCAGGCGCACCAACCGGGTCGAAACGGGACTCATGCTCCCACAACCTTCGCCCGCAACCGCGAGATCACCTCTTGGCGCAGCGAATCCGGTTCCAGCACAAGGGCGTCGGCACCGTAGCCCGCGATGTCGCGGGCCAGTTGATCGAACGTCCCGAGCTCCACGGCGATGATATCGCCTGCACGGCCACCCATTTCGCGAAAAGCCACGACGCTTGCCGCCCGCCGTAATGCCGTGGCCCGTCCTTCCGCCACCCACACCGTCGCCTGCGTTCCGGTCGGAATCTCGTCGACCACGCGAGCTACCATCGCCCGCAGGTCGACATCGGCGGGTATCTGCACTGCGCCTTCCGGCCCGATCGGCGTCACTTCGCCGAGGATGCGCGACAGCCGAAATGTCCGGGGCGCCTCGCGGTTCCGATCGTGGCCCACCAGATACCAACGGCCCCGGTACGTGACCACACCCCACGGCTCGACCGTACGACTGGTGACCGGGTCGGCACGAGACGGTCGGTGATCGAACTGCACAGCTCGCCCGGAGTCGATGGCGGACAACAGAATTCCCAGTACCCTCTCCGAACCTCTGACGCCAGGCAGTGCGGCGGGAGACATGATCGCGACGGCGGAGTCCGACGCGTCCACGTCGACGCCGGCAGCACGCAGCTTGAGCAGCGCACCCTGGGTCGCCGTCACCAATTCAGGGGATTGCCACATTTGCGTCGCCACTGCCACCGCCGCTGCCTCATCCGCGGTGAGGGTGATCTCCGCAAGGGCATACGCGTCGCGGTTGATCCGGTATCCCTCCGTGGGATCCATCGACGACACCCTGCCGGTCTCCAGTGGGATTCCCAGATCACGCAATTCGTTCTTATCCCGTTCGAACATTCGCGAGAACGCTTCGTCACTGGCGGTGTCGTCGTAACCGGCGACAATCGAGCGGATTCGTTCGGCAGTGATGAACCGACTGGTCGACAGCAGACAGATAACAAGGTTCATCAGCCGCTCGACTTTGGAGATCCCCACCCCTTAGACCATAAGGGGTCTCCGTCGGACTACATACTCGCGATCAGCCTCTTGACGCGCTCGTCGACGGAACGGAACGGGTCCTTGCACAGCACCGTTCGTTGGGCCTGGTCGTTCAGTTTGAGATGCACCCAGTCGACGGTAAAGTCTCGACCGGCCTCTTGTGCGGCGGCGATGAACTCGCCGCGCAGCTTGGCCCTGGTGGTCTGCGGCGGAGTGTCGACAGCTTCGTCGATCTCCTCGTCGGTGGTGATCCGCGCGGCCAGACCCTTGCGTTGCAGGATGTCGAACACCCCGCGGCCACGCTTGATATCGTGATAGGCGAGGTCCAGCTGGGAGATCTTGGGGTCGGACAGGTCCATGTTGTACCGGTCCTGGTAGCGCTCGAACAGCTTGCGCTTGATCACCCAGTCGATCTCGGTGTCGACCTTGGCGAAGTCCTGGCTCTCGACGGCGTCGAGCTGGCGGCCCCACAGATCGACGACCTGTTCGATCTGGGCGTTGGGCTCGCGGGTCTGCAGATGTTCGACGGCACGGCCGTAGTACTCCCGCTGAATGTCCAGCGCACTGGCCTGCCTGCCGCCTGCCAGCCGGACGGGACGACGCCCGGTCAAGTCGTGGCTGACCTCGCGAATCGCGCGAATCGGGTTGTCCAGCGAGAAATCCCGGAACGGGATGCCCGATTCGATCATCTCCAGCACGAGGGCCGCGGTGCCCACCTTGAGCATGGTGGTGGACTCACACATGTTGGAGTCGCCCACGATCACGTGCAGCCTGCGGTACTTCTCGGCATCGGCGTGTGGCTCGTCGCGGGTGTTGATGATGGGACGTGACCGTGTGGTCGCGCTGGATACGCCCTCCCAGATGTGCTCGGCACGCTGGCTCAGGCAGAAGGTGGCCGCCTTCGGCGTCTGCAGCACCTTGCCTGCCCCGCAGATGAGTTGGCGGGTCACCAGGAACGGCAACAACACATCGGAGATCCGGGAGAACTCACCGGCCCGCACGATCAGGTAGTTCTCGTGGCAGCCGTAGGAGTTGCCCGCCGAGTCGGTGTTGTTCTTGAACAGGTAGATGTCGCCACCGATACCCTCGTCGGCCAAGCGCTGCTCGGCATCGATCAGGAGATCTTCGAGTACCCGTTCCCCAGCCCGGTCGTGGGTGACCAGCTGCACCAGGTTGTCGCATTCCGCGGTGGCGTACTCGGGGTGGCTGCCCACGTCGAGATACAGCCGGGCGCCGTTGCGGAGGAAGACATTGGAGCTGCGGCCCCAGGACACCACCCGGCGGAACAGATACCGGGCGACTTCGTCCGGGCTCAGGCGCCGATGGCCGTGGAACGTGCAGGTGACACCGAATTCAGTCTCGATGCCCATGATTCGTCGCTGCACCTCATCGAGCTTACGGGGTGCATAGCGAACGCGGGTGAGCGAGCCCGTCTGACGCGCCGACGTCACCGCACGGTACGTGTGTAACGTACGGACCTGTGGATAACTGAAGACGCGCAAGGGGTGATCCTGCCAGCATGTGCCGATGTCAGGTACACCGTTGCACTTCGACTCCCCCGCCGTCCTGCGGATCGCCGACCGGATCGACGCGGCGGCATCAGCGATCACGACACCGACCGAGCCCGCGGGTGCGGTCGATCGCTTCGCAAGCAGCACATCGGTGGTCGACGCCACCACGCACGTGCGCGCCCAACTCGCGCAACTGACCGCCGCACTGGTCGCGTTCGCGAGTGAGATCCGCACCGCGACAACGCAGTTTCACGACGTCGAGCTCGTAAACGCAGCGCGATTGGCACTGCCGTGAGCACCGCGCCCACCGTCACCGCAGCCACGGCGTGGTCGGCGGATTCGCTACTGCGGGCCGCCGAGGGCTGGGAGCAGGCGGCCACCGACCTGCAGAACGAGGTCGACGGCGTGGTGAGCGGAGTCGATTCGACCCAGGATTTCTGGACCGGGTCCGCGGCGGACAACATGCGCGACCGGATCCACACCGTGACCGGTGCAGGCATGCAGCTGACCGAGGCGATGCTGACGGCCGCCGTCGAAGCGCGCCAGGGTGCCGAGCGCATCGAGGTAGCCGGAACGGCGGTGACGACGTTGGTCGACAGGGCCTACCGCATGGGCTGCATGGTCGCCGACAACGGCACCGTCTCGCCACCTGCGATACCGCCCGCCGAGGCCGTGGTGCGCGTCGGCGGAGACCTTGAGCTTGCGCGACGTTTCATGGACGGGTGGTGCGCCCACCGGTCGCTCGCCATCGCCGCTGCGCTTCAGACGTTGGGTGACACTGACACCGACGTGGCCCAGCGCATCGATGCGGCGTTCGCGTCCCCCGGCGCCAGGACGGTCACGACCGCGACGGGCTGGTCGATCCCCCCTGCCGACGTCGTCGCCGGATGGGCCGCGCTGAGCCAGGATCGAATCGCCGCCCAGATCGCCGCGCTGACGCCGGCGCAGCGGCACCAGCTCGTCACCGAGTTCCCCCACGAGGTCGGCAACACCGACGGCGTCCCATGGGACATGCGGACCGAGGCTAATCGGCTCAACATCGCCGACGCGATCGTCGAGCAACGCCGCCTGCTGGAGCAGTCGGAGGACGACAAACTGCTGGCTCTGGTCCGGGAGGCGTTTCCCGACTGGTCGCCCGGATCGGCCCACGGAGCAGCAGCGTTGTTGCTCACCAACCTGCTGGTCAACCCGACGATGCGTCGACAAGCGGTGACTCGCTACGACGACGCCGTCAACCGGCGGATCGAGCACTACACGGGCCTGCTGGGGACGGTGCCCGACCCCACCGGCCAGTCCACGACAGCGGTGGACCGCCAGATCCTGGCCTTCGATCCGCCCCGCTCGTCGTTCATCGAACTGACCGGCGATCTCGCCACCGCCGACCACATCGGCGTCTTCGTACCGGGGGTCAACACCACGGTGATGGGTTCGGCGAGCAACCTGGAGACCACTCGACGCATCGTCGAAGCGGGTGAAGGCGACATCGCGATGCTGACCTACCTCGGAGGCCCCTTTCCCGACGCCGACACCTGGGACGAGTACGCGAACGCCGCCGACCCCCACTACGCCACCGAGATGGCGCCTCGCCTCGTCGCATTCAGCGAGGACGTCAACCGCATGGCCGATTCCCTTGGCCGGGAGGTGTCCGTCACCGTCATCGGCCACTCGTACGGGGGGTCGATCCTCGGGACCGCCGAGAGCATGGGCCTGACCGCAGACCGCACGCTGTACATCGCGGCAGCGGGCGCCGGCGTTGGCGTCGACGATCCGTCGGATTGGCACAACCGCAATCCCGACGTGGTTCGGTACGCGATGACAGCGCCAGGTGACTGGATCGAGTACGTGCAGGGTGTGGCGTTGGGGCAGGGCCCCCACGGCGCGGATGTGGACGACCTTTCAGGCGTAGTTCGGCTGGAGACAGGCGATTACGCCGATGGCACGCCGTTGCAGGGTTGGGACGCCCACAGCGACATCGTCAACGAGCCCTCCGGGGCGTGGGACAACATGCTTGCGGTGATCGCCGGGGAACCCGTCACCACCTACACGCCGCCGGACGCGGTGTCATCGAATCCACTTCTCGAACCGTGGCGACTGTGGACCAGCCCCTTCGAGTCGGGCTGGTTGCCCGCCATCTGGCCGCGCTAACCAGGATCTGCCGCCACCTCACTCGGCGGTGGTGTCGGCCTCGGCCTGCGGTAGCAAGTTCTCCAGTGCTGAGCCCGTGATCCGGCGGAACGCCCGGCGCGGCCGGTTGGCGTCGAGGATCGCCACCTCGAGCGTCGAGACGGCCAGCGTGCGGGTCTCGGTGCCATTGCCTGCGATCCCGGCGCGCAGGGCCCCCACGGCGATGGCAACCGCTTCTTCCAGACTCGCGTTCTCGGTGTAGGAGTCCTTCAGCGCGGTGGCGATCGGTTCTGTGGTGCCGCCCATCACGACGAAGTGCGGCTCATCGGCGATCGACCCGTCGTAGGTGATCCGGTACAGCTCCGGCGCTTTGGACTCGCCGTAGTGGGCGACCTCGGCGACGCAAAGCTCCACCTCGTAGGGCTTTGCCTGCTCGGTGAAGATGCTGCCGAGCGCCTGGGCGAATCGGTTGGCCAGCTGACGACCGGTCACGTCGCGCCGCGAATAGGCGTAGCCCTGGGTATCGGCGAGCTGGATACCTGCCCGACGCAGATTGTCGAATTCATTGAACCGACCGACTGCCGCGAACCCAACGCGATCGTAGAGCTCGCTGACCTTCTGCAGCGAGCGCGACGGATTCTCCGCGACGAACAGGACGCCACCCGAGTACGCCAGAGCTACGACGCTGCGGCCGCGGGAAATGCCTTTGCGCGCAAGCTCGCTGCGCTCGCGCATCGCCTGCTCGGGCGAGATGAAATAAGGAAAGCTCATGACTTCGGTCCCCCGTCGAGATCGGGGGCATCGCCCGCATCGGGGCCGAAGGTGTCGTTACGCGTGCGGCTTTGGATGACCTCGCGTGCCAACGCAGCGACGGCAGCCTCCGAAACGTCGATTGCGCCGTCGATGTCGATGGTCACCGCGGTGGGATAGATGCCGCGGACCAGATCCGGTCCGCCGGTGGCGGAGTCATCGTCGGCCGCGTCATAGAGCGCCTCGATCGCGACGCGCAACGCCGAATCGGAGCCGGTGACGCGCGAGTACAGCTTCTTGATGGACGACTTCGCGAAAATGGACCCCGAACCCACCGATTGATAGCCCTCTTCTTCGATGTTCCAGCCACCCGCTGCGTCGAACGATACGATGCGTCCCGCGGCCGTCGGATCCGGGTCGTCGAGGTCGAAGCCCACCAGCAGGGGCAAGGCGACGAACCCCTGCAGAGCGGCACCGAGGTTGCCGCGCACCATGATGGCCAGGCGATTGACCTTGCCGCGAAACGTCAGCGCAACGCCTTCGAGCTTCTCGTAGTGCTCCAGTTCCACGGCGTACAACCGGGCGAACTCGACCGCGATGGCCGCGGTGCCCGCAATGCCGGTGGCCGTGTAATCGTCGGCGATGTACACCTTCTGCACGTCACGGCTGGCGATCATGTTGCCCTGCGTCGCTCGCCTGTCTCCGGCGATCAGCACGCCGCCGGGGTACTTGAGCGCGACGATCGTCGTACCGTGCGGAAGGTGAGCGCCCGCTGTGGCGGCAACCGCGCCCCCAGCAGGGAGCAAATCGGGAGCTTGGCGTCGAAGCAGATCCGAGAACGACGACTGTTGCAGCGATACGTTCAGAGGTGAGTTAGTGGCCGGGTGGTCGTTGGACGGCCAGGTCACTGTCCGCCCTTTTGGACATACGCCCGCACGAAGTCTTCGGCATTTTCTTCCAGGACGTCATCGATCTCGTCCAACAGGTCGTCGGTGTCCTCGGCCAGCTTCTCGCGACGCTCCTGCCCGGCGGCCGCGTTGCCGGAGAGGTCGTCATCCTCGCCGCCGCCGCCACCACGCTTGGTCTGCTCCTGAGCCATCGCTGCCTCCTGCTAGTCATCGGCGGCTGTAGTTGTGTCACTTGCGGGCCCGCCGGTCTCCCCACAGTACCGGTCAGCGCCTGGATTGCCCGGCGCAACTCCCCCTCGCCCGGGTCAGGTGGTGAGGTGCTCAACGAGTTCGGAGGCGCTGTTGACGCTGTCGAGCAACGCTCCGACGTGCGCTCTACTGCCGCGCAACGGCTCCAGAGTCGGTATCCGAACCAGCGAGTCGCCGCCGAGATCGAAGATCACCGAATCCCAGCTCGCGGCGGCGATATCGGCACCGAACCGGCGCAGGCACTCGCCACGGAAGTAGGCGCGCGTATCGGTCGGCGGGCTGCCGACGGCGTCGAGCACCTCCTGCTCGGTCACCAGGCGCTTCATCGATCCGCGCGCCACGAGCCGGTTGTAGAGGCCCTTGTCTAGGCGTACGTCGGAGTACTGCAGATCGACCAGGTGGAGTCGAGGTGCCGACCACCCCAGGTTCTCGCGCTGCCGGAACCCCTCGAGCAGCCGCAGCTTGGCAGGCCAGTCGAGCAGATCGGCGCAATCCATCGGATCGCGTTCCAGAAGATCCAGGATGTGCGCCCAGGTCTCCACGACGTGCGAGGCACGCGGATCCGGGTCGCGGCCGTCGACCAGCTTAGCGACGCGGTCGAGGTAGATCCGTTGCATCGCGAGGGCCGTCAGTTCACGGCCGTCGGCCATCGCCACCGTGGCGCGCAGCGTTGGGTCGCGGCTGACGACATGCACCGCATGCACGGGGCGCGCCAGCGCAAGGTCCGAGAGGTCGACCCCTGCTTCGATCAGGTCGAGCACGAGTGAAGCCGCGCCGACCTTGAGATATGTCGCCGTTTCCGCGAGGTTCGCGTCGCCGATGATGACATGCAGGCGCCGGTACTTGTCGGCGTCGGCGTGGGGTTCGTCGCGGGTGTTGATGATGCCGCGTTTGAGGGTGGTCTCGAGGCCGACTTCGACCTCGATGTAGTCCGCGCGCTGCGAAAGCTGAAATCCGGGCTCGTCGCCCGAAGGTCCGATGCCGACGCGACCGGAACCCGTGATCACCTGCCGCGACACCAGGAACGGCGTGAATCCTGAGATGACGGCCGAGAACGGCGTCTGGCGGCTCATCAGATAGTTCTCGTGGGTGCCATAGGAGGCGCCCTTGCCGTCGACATTGTTCTTGTACAGCTGCAGTTTGGCTGCACCGGGAACGCTGGCGACATGACGCGCGGCAGCCTCCATGACCCGCTCGCCCGCCTTGTCCCAAATGACAGCATCCATCGGGTCGGTGACCTCGGGTGCCGAGTACTCGGGGTGCGCGTGGTCGACGTACAGGCGCGCCCCGTTGGTGAGGATCATGTTGGCGGCACCGACCTCATCGGCGTCCACCACCGGGGGCGGGCCGGCTGAGCGGCTCAGGTCGAATCCCCGCGCGTCGCGCAGCGGCGACTCGACCTCGTAGTCCCACCTGGTGCGCTTGGCACGTTGGATGCCTGTGGCAGCGGCGTAGGCCAGCACCGCCTGGGTGGACGTCAAAATGGGATTGGCAGTCGGGTCAGACGGCGACGAGATACCGTACTCGACCTCGGTACCGATGATCCTCTGCATTCGTCCACCCTAGGTGACGTCGCCCATCGCACGACGAGTGACTAAGGTTCAGCCGTGGCGGGCGCACCGAACGGCCAGAGTCAAACGGCTAATCGTGTCGCGGCCGAAATATGGGGTCTAGCCGCGGTTCTGCCGCGGCGGGCGCGCTGGCGACGACTGGTCGCGCGATCCGCGGCAGCCACCTTGGTCACCTTTGCCGTGAGGATGTTGAGCAGCGCACAGCAGCCGACCGACATCGTCGAAGTGGTGCGCTGGGCATTTCGGCTGACCCCGGTGGCGCGCAACAGGTATCGCAACGAAGTCGGAGTACGGCAGACGTGACCGATCCTTCTCCGATCGCCGCCGAAAGGTGGTTCCTCCGGGAGGGACTGCCCGCGGTACTGCGTCCAGGTGTGTTGTTGCGACGGGTCTGGTCACGATCCGCGCCCGCTCTGGCGGCACTCGCCGTGGTAGAGGCCAATTCGGCGGTGGTGGTGGCCATCACGGGCAAGCACACCATCGACATCAACGGGGCGCCGACGCGCACCGAGTGGTTCGTTTTGGCGCTGCTGCTCCTCGTTCTGCCGCTGGCGGCGGCGATCGGTTGGCTGGCGTCGCGAATCTCGTCGCACCGGGCGCGGACCCTGACGTCCGGGATCGCCTTTCTGATCTCGATCGGCGGATCGCTACTGGGAGGCCTCAGCCCTTATGTGTTCGCCAATGCATTGGCGAACCTGACCTTCGTCGCAGTCATCCTGGTGTGCACCGCAACCGGTGCGGGCGCAGTGCTGGGGTGGGGCGCCCGTATCACCGCGTCGAACCTCGCGGCCACCGGCAGCCTCTTCGTTCGGGCACTACCGGTAGTACTGCTGACAGTGCTGGTGTTCTTCAACAGCTATGTCTGGCTGATGGCGGCGATCGTCAGCCGCACCCGGCTGTGGACGGCCTTGCTGTTCCTGGCCGCCATCGCTGCGGCGTTCCTCGTGTCCAGCACGCTGGACAAGGTGCTGCCCATCCTGTCCCCCGATGCGAAGACCGTCGACGACGACGCGCGGCTCGCGGGCACGCCGTTCGCGGACATGCCCGACCGGCCGCGACGAGTTGCCCTGTCGCGCAGCGAGACCGCAAATGTCTTCTTCGTGGTCGCACTGTCCCAGATCATCCAGGTGCTGACGGTCTCGATAGGTACCGCAGCGATCTTCTTCACGTTGGGGCTGATCCTGCTGAGTCCGGAATTGCTCGCTGAGTGGACTCGCGACTCGCCCGCCGACGGCCAGGTCCTGGGCATGACGCTGCCCGTGCCGCAGGCGCTGATTCAGATCAGCATGTTCCTCGCCGCCCTGACGTTCATGTATCTCAGCGCACGTGCTGTGACCGAGGCCGAGCGGCGGTTCCTCGATCCGATCATCGACGACCTGCGACTCACCCTGGTGGCCCGCGACCGCTACCGCACGTTCACCGTCGACTGACCGCACAAACAAGGGGCGGGCCCCGTCGCGGGCACGCCCCCTGCCGCACTCAGACTTACAGGTATTGCCCCAGGTTCGACTCGGTATCAATGGCCCGGCTAGCGCTGCTGCTCTTGCCGGTGACCAGCGTGCGGATGTAGACGATCCGCTCGCCCTTCTTGCCCGAGATCCTGGCCCAGTCATCAGGATTGGTGGTGTTGGGCAGGTCCTCGTTCTCGGCGAACTCGTCGACGATCGAGTCGAGCAGATGCTGGATCCGAAGGCCCCGCGTGCCGGACTCCAGCACCGACTTGATCGCGTACTTCTTGGCGCGGTCAACGACGTTCTGGATCATGGCGCCGGAGTTGAAGTCCTTGAAGTACATGACTTCCTTGTCACCGTTGGCGTAGGTGACCTCCAGGAACCGGTTGTCGTCGATCTCGGCGTACATCCGGTCGACGACCTTCTCGATCATCGTCTTGATCGTCAACCCCCGGTCGCCGTCGAACTCTTCGAGGTCGTCGGCGTTCACCGGCAGGTTCTCCGTCAGATATTTGGAGAAGATGTCCTGTGCTGCTTCGGCATCCGGGCGCTCGATCTTGATCTTGACGTCCAGGCGGCCCGGCCGCAGGATCGCGGGGTCGATCATGTCCTCGCGGTTGGAGGCACCGATCACGATGACGTTCTCCAGGCCCTCGACGCCGTCGATCTCCGAAAGCAACTGCGGCACGACGGTGGTCTCCACATCGGAGCTGACGCCAGTGCCGCGGGTACGGAAGATCGAATCCATCTCGTCGAAGAAGACGATCACCGGGGTGCCTTCGGACGCCTTCTCGCGGGCCCGTTGGAAGATCAGCCGGATGTGCCGCTCGGTCTCGCCCACGAACTTGTTGAGCAGTTCGGGACCTTTGATGTTGAGGAAGTAGGACTTCGCCTCGCGGGCATCCTCGCCGCGAACCTCGGCCATCTTCTTGGCGAGCGAGTTGGCCACCGCCTTGGCGATGAGCGTCTTGCCGCACCCGGGAGGCCCGTAGAGCAAAACACCCTTCGGCGGGCGCAGTGAGTACTCGCGGTAGAGGTCCTTATGCAGGAACGGCAGCTCGACGGCGTCGCGGATCTGCTCGATCTGCCGGGTCAGCCCGCCGATGTCGTGGTACGAGACGTCAGGAACCTCTTCGAGCACAAGGTCTTCGACTTCGGCCTTGGGGACGCGCTCGAACGCGTAACCGGCCTTGGTGTCGACCAGCAGCGAATCGCCGGGGCGCAGCTTGCGGGGCCGGTCGTCCTCGTCCATCAGCTCGGCGACGTCGACGGGGAGATCCTCGATGGCCACCAACGGCTCGGCCAGCCAGACGATGCGCTCCTCGTCCGCATGACCCACCACGAGCGCGCGGTGACCGTCGGCCAGAATTTCGCGCAGGGTGGATATTTCTCCCACCGATTCGAAGCTTCCGGCTTCCACGACCGTCAGGGCCTCGTTGAGACGCACGGTCTGACCCTGCTTGAGCACGCTCACATCGATGTTCGGCGAGCAGGTCAATCGCATCTTCCGGCCCGAGGTGAACACGTCGACCGTGTCGTCCTCGTGAATGCTCAGCAATACCCCGTAACCACTGGGCGGTTGACCCAGCCGGTCCACTTCCTCCCGCAGCGCCAACAGCTGCTGACGTGCCTCTTTGAGTGTTTCCATCAGCTTGGAGTTACGCGCCGCCAGCGAGTCGATCCGTGTTTCGAGCTGATGGACGTCGCGCGCAGTCCGCATCCCGCCCTGCACCCCGACGGCATGGTCGAGTCGTTCCCGCAGGACTGCCGCTTCGCGGCGAAGTAGTTCGAGTTCGGCGGCATCGTCGCTGGACATAGGGGTGCTGTAGCCGTCTGGATAGGCTTCAGAACGCTCGGACTCACTCATACTGCGCTCCTCTCCCGCACCGAAAGTTGGTGCAGTAACAACTTCAACGCTACCGGCGATTCAGGCTTTGTGTGCGGTGTACGAATTCGACGCACCAGCAACACTGTTAGCCTCACACGATGAGTTGGCCAATCGAAAGGACAGCCTTGACCCTCAAATACCTCGCCGCAGGCGTGGCGGCCGCAGCTCTCGTCGGCGCCGCAGCAGCAGGTGTGACGTCGATTGCATCTCCTGTCGCGCAGGGCCCCAACCCTGCGCTGGCGCTCGTGAATAACGACGTCCTGCTGCCGATGCAGCCTGTCGCGGACGTGCCCACCGTGGAGCAGCTGCAAGCGGTGCTCAACGGACTCGGTGCGCCCGGCGTGCCGTTCCGCAGTAAGGGCCAGTATGTCGAGGGCGGCATCGGCATCACCTACGGCGCCCTCGCCGACCGCTATTTCGAGGACAAGTACCCGCTGACCTTCGTCGTCGGGCCGCCCAGCACCGTGGTCCCCGGCCTTGCCACCTCCACCGTTACAGTCACCGGTACCGCCTTCGGTCCGATCACCCAGGAAGTCACCTTCGTGGACCAGGGCGGCTGGAAGCTGTCCCGGTCCTCGGTCGAGACGCTGGTCTCTTCTGCCGGGTACTGATCACGCACCGACTAGCAACCACGGCCGTGCTGGGGGTCGTCGCCATCGGCGCGACACTCGGGGCGGCCGGGTGCAGTTCTGCGCCCGAGCCCGCGGCCTCTGAGCCCGCTGCCAGTTCCTCGAATCCCCTGCCCGGAGTCCCCCCGTCACCTTCGGCTCCGACCCTGCCCGAGCCCGCGGCATTGACCGATGTCCTGTACCGCCTGGCCGATCCCGCAGTGCCAGGGGCCGACAAGCTCACCTTGATCGAGGGCGCCACGCCGGATGACGCGGCGGTGCTCGACACGTTCGCCAATGCCTTGCGCGACAACGGTTTCGCGCCGTTGACTTTCGCAGCCACAGCGCTGGGCTGGTCCGACCGCGTCGCCGGTGACGTCACCACCACGATCGACGTCACACCCAGCGCGGACGTCGGCGTATTCACCTTCCCGATGGATTTCCACCCCGTCGACGGAGTTTGGCAGCTGTCGGGCGGCACAGCCGAACTGCTGCTCACCTTCGGTGCAGCCGACACCGACACCACCGCAACCAGTCCCGCGCCCACGCCGGCCGAGCCCAGCCAGACGCCCTGACCATGTGTATTGGCTGGCTCGAATTCGATGTGCTGCTCGGCGACGTGCACTCCCTCAAGCAGAAGCGGTCGGTCGTCAGACCGATCGTGGCCGAACTGCCTCGCCGATTCGCGGTGTCGGCCGCCGAGACCGGGTCGCACGACCTGCACCGGCAAGCCCAGGTGGGCATCGGTGCCGTGGCCGCGACTCGCGCGCACCTCGTCGATGTGCTCGACGCAGCTGAGCGACTGGTCGCAGCCAGGCCGGAAGTCGAGTTGCGCTCAGCACGCCGCGGTCTTCGCCGCAGCGACGACGACTGACGCCGCCACAGCCCGTTACGTCAGGCGCTTGCGGCGCAACGGAGTCGGCGTGACGGTGTCCGGCGCCAGCCGCCGCGCCGAGATCAGGAACGCCGTGTGGCCGCGCATGTTGTGCTGAGGACGTACCGCAAGGCCGACGACATCCCAGCCGCGCTGCATCGTCTCCCACGATCTCGGTTCGGTCCAGCACCGCTGCTCCCGCAGGGCTTCAACCGTCTTGGACAGCTGCGTCACGGTGGCGACATAGATCATCAGCACGCCGCCCGGCACAAGTGCGCGGGCGACGGTGTCCAGCACCTCCCACGGCGCCAGCATGTCCAGTACGGCGCGATCGACCGGCTGGCCGTCGTGATCGTTGAGATCGGCCAGCACCAACTCCCAGTTCTCCGGCCGCTGACCGAAGAAGGTCGTCACGTTGCGGACGGCGTGTTCGGCGTGATCGGCGCGCACCTCGTAGGACACGACGCGCCCCTCCGCTCCAACCGCCCGCAGCAGCGAGCACGTCAGCGCGCCTGAACCCGCGCCTGCCTCCAGCACCACCGCGCCGGGGAAGACGTCGCCCTCGTGGATGATCTGGGCGGCGTCCTTCGGGTAGATGACCTGGGCACCCCGCGGCATCGACAGGACGTAGTCGATCAGCAGCGGGCGCAGCACCAGGAACGGGTCGCCACTGGCGGATTTGACGACGCTGCCCTCGGGCGCGCCGATGACGGCGTCGTGCGGGATCGCGCCGCGATGGGTGTGGAACTCGGCACCAGCGCTGAGCACCATCGTGTAGTGCCTGCCCTTCGCGTCGGTGAGTTGCACCCGGTCGCCGATGCAGAACGGACCCGTCCTACTCCCCACGTCGCTGCGCTCCTGCCCGCCGGTCCTTACTCCCCACGTCGCTGCGCTCCTGCCCGCCGGGCCAGTGCCACGGGTATGCAGCCTGCCAGCCGCCGCGCCGGTAGCCCTGCTCGGGTCTTGTCGGCGCGTGAATTTAAGCTTTCCAGTATGGCGGACGACGCGGTGCCCGATTCCGGGGCGCGAATGGCACGGTCCCGCCCTGCCCTCTCGCCGTCGCGGGCGGCAGATTTCAAACAGTGCCCGCTGCTGTACCGGTTCCGCGCGATCGACAGGCTGCCCGAGCCGCTGTCGACGGCGCAGCTGCGTGGATCGGTGGTGCACGCGGCACTGGAGCAGTTGTACCGCCTACCCGCAGGTCATCGGGGGCCGGCCACCGCGCTGGCCCTGCTACATCCCGCGTGGGACCAGGTGGTCGCCGCCGCGCCCGAGCTGGCCGACCAGGTGGCCACCGAGGAGCGCGACCAGCTGCTGGCCGAATCGGCGGCGCTGCTGTCGGGGTATTACCGGCTGGAGGACCCGACGCGGTTCGAACCCCAAAGCTGCGAGCAGCGTGTGGAGGTCGAACTCGCCGATGGCACGCTGTTGCGCGGATTCGTCGACCGGATCGACGTCGCCCCCACCGGCGAGCTTCGTGTCGTGGACTACAAGACGGGTAGGGCGCCGCCGGAAACTCGAGCATTGGCCGAGTTCAAGGCGATGTTCCAGATGAAGTTCTACGCTGTGGCTCTGTTGCGCTCTCGCGGGATCCTGCCCACGCGGCTGCGCCTGGTGTATCTCGCGGACGGTCAGTTATTGGACTATGGGCCTGACATCGACGAGTTGATGCGCTTTGAACGCACGCTGGTCGCCATCTGGCAGGCGATTCAGAAAGCTGGAGCCACAGGGGATTTCCGGGCCAATCCGTCTCGACTGTGCCGGTGGTGCGCACATCGGGAACGTTGCCCGGCGTTCGGAGGCACACCGCCGCCCTACCCGGGCTGGCCTGAGGTGCCCTCCGACGACCCCGAGGCCGCGGCACACAGACACGTGGAGCCCGCCGCATGACGGCAGCCTTCTACCGCAAGCTCCCCGCAGGCGAGGGCACCGGCGGCTACGAGCACTTCGAATCCACTGGCGCCACCTGCAGCACCTGGAGTTCCGACATCCAGCACGGGTCGCCGCCGCTGGCGTTGCTCACCAGGGCCATCGAGCAGCAACTGGCGGGCACTCCCCTGCGCATCGGGCGGCTGAACATAGACATCCTCGGCGCCGTCCCGGTGGCGCCGGTGACGGTCCGCAGCTGGGTCGAACGCCCCGGGAAGAGGATCAGCCTGCTGGCAGCCGAGATGGCCACTGACCGTCCGGTCGCGAGGGTCACGGCATGGGCACTGGCCACCAGCGACACGCACGACGTCGCCAACGACCGGTATCCGCCGCTGGTCGAAGGGCCGCCCACGCCGCCACCCGCGCACTGGTGGGACGGCCCGGGTTACCTGGACGCCATGGACTGGCGACCACAGCCGCCGTCGACGGACGCAGCGGTGTCCTGGGTGACACCACAGGTGCAACTCGTCGAAGGGGAAACGCCGACGTTGTTGCAGAATCTGACCATGGTCGTCGACTCAGCCAACGGGATCGGCGCGATGCTCGACACCGACAGCTTCGTGTTCATGAACACCGACACGGTGGTGCACCTGCACCGGTTACCCACTGGCCGCGACATCGGCGTGCGGGCGCGCGCATCGATCGGACCCGACGGCGTCGGGGTGACCAACGGCGAGATCTTCGACCGCGTCGGCTTCGTCGGCACCACCGCGCAGACCCTCCTGGTGCAACGACAGTGAGCAATCCAACAACGGCGAGCAATCCAACAGCGAGCAACGACGCGAACGCCGTGCTGTTGCGACAGTTCGACCTCGTGTGGTCGCTTGCCGAGATCCATCTGAACGACCTCACCGAGGACGACCTGTGGTTCGAGCCCAGCGACACGGTGTGGACAGTCCGTCGTGGCCACGACGGCCGCTGGCGTCCGGACTGGGCCGATGTTGAGCCCGACCCCATCCCCGTACCGACCATCGCCTGGCTCACCTGGCATATCAGCTGGTGGTGGACGGTAGCCCTCGACCACGCGCACGGAGCGACGCCGCGGGAGCGCGAACAGGTCTTCTGGGCGGGTAGGGCCTCCTCGGCCGTCGCTCAACTTCACCAGATGCGCTGGCAGTGGCGAGGGGTCCTCACCGGAGGCTGCAATCTAGACCAGATCTGCGCCTATCCGTGGGGAGTCAACGCCGGTCGATCGTTCGCCGACACAGTGGCATGGGTGAATTTCGAGCTCACGAAGAATGTCGCGGAGATCGGACAACTGCGCCTGCTGCGGGCCAGTCGCTCGTCACCCAGGCAATGAATACTCCCGGGTATACACTCGGGGATACAGCTGCGCTTTTCCCTTGTCATGACGGAGGACGATGAGCGAACCCGCGAACCTCGCCGATCGCGTGTTCGTCGCGCTCCGTGGCGATCTGATGTCGGGGAAGATAGCTCCCACCGAACGCCTGGCGGAGAACTCCCTGGCCGACAGGTACGACGTTTCGCGCACTCCGGTGCGCGAGGCGCTGGCCAGGCTGCTGGCCGACGGACTGATCGAACGCCGCGAACGCGGACTGTATCCCTACCGACCCCGCCTGGAAGATCTCGACGGCCTCTACGAGCTCCGCATCACGTTGGAGCTGCGTGGCATCGTCCGCATCCAGGAAGACCCTGAAAAGCAGCACGACGCAACCATCCTCGAGCCTGAGTTGCAGAGATGGACCGCGTTCCGCACCAACTCCCCGGGCCCAGACGCCGGTTTCGTGGCCGACGATGAGCGGTTCCACAATACGTTGTTGAGCGCATCGGGGAATTCAGCGTTGGTCAGCGCTCTGGAGATGGTCAACGCGCGGATCAGGCCGATTCGGATGTTCGACTATCTCACCGAAGACCGTATGTCGGCCACCATCACCGAGCACATCGAGGTCGCCGAGCACGTGTTGGAGGGACGGCTGTCACAGGCGCGAGAAGCGTTGTTGGTGCATATCGACGGCTCACGCAAGGTCGCCATCCAGCGCTCCAGTGAAGCGCTGTCCATGGCGAATATCGTGCTGGCGCTGCGGGGTTGACCTCTTCCGGGGTCAACCCCGCGGCGCCGCCGGCCCTCAGTGCTCGATCAGCCCGCTGATCCGACGCCGGTAGTCGGTGAACTGTGCTGAGTTCACATCGCGCTCCCGGTCCAACTCGATCGCCACGATCTCGTCGATGAATCCTGCTATGCCGTGCGAGATTCCGCCGCTCATCACGATCACACGGTCGGCGAGGTAGACAGCCTCCTCGACACTGTGGGTCACGAACACGGTGGTGGTCCCCATCTCGTGGTGGATCCGCTCCAGCTCCCGCTGCATGGTGCCGCGCGTCAGCGCATCCAGCGCACCGAACGGCTCGTCCATCAGCATCACGGCGGGCTCGTTACACAGCACCCGTGCGATCGCGACGCGCTGCTGCATGCCACCCGAGAGCTGGTTCGGAAATCGTTGCGCCACCAGAGATAGCCCGACGAGCTCGATGAAGCGCTCGGCGCGGTTGGCTGCGTCTGCTTTGGAAGCGCCGTTCTGACGAGGCCCGTATGCCACATTCTCTTTGACCGTCAACCACGGGAACAGGCCGTAGTCCTGGAACACGACCCCGCGATCCGGGCCGGGCCTGGTCACGGGTTTGCCGCCTACCTCGAGCACACCGGAGGTCGGCGTCTCGAAGCCGGCCAACATGCGCAGCAACGTCGACTTGCCACAGCCGCTGGCTCCGACGATCGCGATAAATTCGCCTGCGGCGATGTCAAGTTCGAGATCGGCGAGTGCTGTCACCGGACCTTGCTCGGACGGGAACTGTTTGGTGAGCCGGGCGATGGTGATCGGGGCGCCCAGTGCGGTGCTGGTGGTCATAGGTGGACCTTTCTAGGTGGGGGGATGGTCAGACGAGGCCGGGACGCGAGCGTGTGACCAGTCGCAAACACAGGGTGAGCAACCGGTCGCTCAGCAGTCCGGCCAGACCGATCACGATCATCCCTGCGATGATGATGTCGGTGCGGCTCATATCTCTGGCCTGGGTGATCAGAGCGCCCAAACCTGTTCGGATACCGACTGTTTCACCAACCACCAGAACCACCCAAGACAGGCCGAGACCGATGCGCAGCCCAGAGGTGATCGAGTGCATCGAACTCGGCAGCACCACCGTGAAGAAGCTCTTCCAGGTCGGGGTGCCCAGCATCGCAGCGGCCTCCAGCAGACGCGGTGACACCGTTGAGGCGCCCGCGATGGTATTGATCAGGATCGGGAAGAACGCCGCGATCAGAATGAGGAAGATGGTCGAACGGTCACCAAAGCCGATCAGTAGCAATGCCAGCGGCGCCCACGCGGTGACGGGTATCGGGCGCAGGAGGCTGATGGTCGAGTCGAACATCCTGCTGATGAACGGGATTCGGCCCATGAGCAGGCCCAGCGGTACCGCGATGACGGCGGCGATGACGAACCCGTTGAGGACCCGCAACGTGCTGGCCGCGGTGTGGCGCCACAACGAGCCCGACGTCGCCTCGCCGTCTGTTCCCACCGCCAGATCCCAGGTGCGTTCCAGCACCGCCACGGGCGACGGGACGAACCGCATGTCGATCCCGAGCGGCAGGTTCCACTGGACCTTCACGGCGATCGCCCACACACAAACCAGAAGCGCGGGCAAGGCGAAGACGAACGCCAGCTTTGCCAGCTGTTTACCGATCTTGATCTGTCGCGCAGGCTTGTCAGGAGTGGGCGGGGTTGCCGCTGGCGCAGTGGCCTCTTCGGCTGTGGTGGCGGTCATTTGGTGCTCCCTTCGGCGGCCTGAGAGGTCAGGGCGGTGGTGCTGAATGTGTCGTCGACGAATGTGTCGATATCAGGTTGGGTGGGCAACTGCCCCAGCTCCCGCATCGCATCGGAGAGTGCAGCGAGCTGGCCGACGTACTCTGCCGAAAGATCAGCCCGCGGCCAGGTATTGGCGATGGCGGACGTCGCCACCACGGGGTCCAGGCTGAATTCGTCGACCACACGTTGCTGCCACGCGTCTCGGTTGCCGTCCATGAACGCCACCGCGGCGCAGTGCGCGCCCACCAGGGTTTGTACCAACTGCGGATCGCTGTCGATGACCCGTTGCGTGGTGGCCAGCCCGATGTTGACCTTGCCGACCGGGGTGTCATACGGCGAGACGATGTCGTGCGCTCCGTTCTGCTTGGCCACCGACGGGCCCAGTTCCGCCGACGAGAACGCGTCGATCTGGCCGCTCAGGTAGGCATTCGCCATGTCCGAGAAGGCCAGGTTCACCAGCGTCACCTGCCGGTCCGGGTCGATTCCGTTCTGGCTCAAGGTGTATCGCAGCAATACCTCCTGCGAGGATCCGACCGGGTAACCCACCCGCATACCACGGAGGTCGCTCACATCGGCGATCTCCGGTCGGCCCACGATGGCCGATCCACCATCGGCGGCCGACGCGATCAACCGCACATCCTGTTGTGCGGCAACACCGGCAAGCATCGCGGGCACCCCCATCACCGCGACGTCGATCTGCCCGGACACGAGGGCGTTCTTGACGTCCGGGGAGGAGTCGAAGACGACGACCTCGGCCGTCGTCCCGTCAGGTAGGAAGTCGTTGTAGAAGAACGGGGCGAACAAGTGCGGCTGTCCGCGAAGGGTCCCGACGCGGACCACGTGATCGCCCGAGCCGCCGTCGGCGCTGGGCGTGAAGGTGGAGTCGATGCTGGAACATCCCGACAGCATCAAGGCGGCGACGAAAAAGGCGAGCACCGCGCGGATTACGCGACGGCGTCGACAACTGAGATCAGGAGAATTACTCATGTGGACCTGTCATTGGAGTGGCATACGACCCGGTGTACCGGTATGTATACACTCGCGAATACACGTGAGGGTTGCGCAACGTCCATGTTGCTACGCTGTGTCAGCGGTAAATGGTGTGTTTCCGATGCCGCTCAGTCGAGCGGTTTGAGGTCCTGCAACATGGTGGGCACCAGTTCGCTGACGGTCGGATGGATGTGCATCGTCCGCGACATCGCCGTGTAGGGCAGTTTCGCGGTCATCACGTCGAGAATGCAATGAATGACCTCGTCGCCACCCACCCCGAGGATCGCCGCCCCGAGGATCTCCTGGGTCTCGGCGTCGACGACGACCTTCATGAAACCCTGCGTCTCGCCCTTCTCGACCGCCCGCCCGACGCGTGTCATGGGACGTTTGCCCACCAGAGCTTTGCGGCCGGAGGCCCGCACCTGGTCCACCGTCATCCCGGCGCGCCCCAGCGGCGGGTCGATGTACAACGCGTAGGTGCTGACGCGATCGCTCACCCGACGAGGGTCGTCGTCGAGCAGAGTCGCCGCGACGATCTCGAAATCGTTGTAGGACGTGTGGGTGAACGCGCCCTTGCCGTTGCAGTCTCCCATCGCCCAGATGTGCTCGGCGGTGGTGCGCAACTGGTCGTCCACCAGGACGTAGCCGCGCTTGTCGGTGTCGACGCCCGCGTTCTCCAGTCCGAGGTCGTCGGTGTTGGGCACCCGGCCGACCGCCACCAAGGCGTGCGTCGCGACGACAGGTTGGGCGCCGACACTTGGCGAGACCTCGAATCCGTTGTCCCGCTTGGTGAATCGAATGTCGTCGGCACCGACGATGACGGTGATGCCCTCGTTCTCCAGAATCTCACGGATCGCGGCGGAGACGTCCTCATCCTCGCGCGAGGTCAGGCGCGATCCGCGCTCGATCACGGTGACCTGCGCACCGAACCGGCGATACATCTGCGCGAACTCCAGTGCGATGTAGCTTCCGCCGACGACGACGAGGTGTTCGGGGACCGAATCGAGGTCGAGGATTCCGACGTTGGTCAGGTAATCGATGTCCGACAGCCCAGGCAGGTCGGGCACAATCGCGCGACCGCCGACGTTCAGGAAGATCCTGTCGGCCACGAGCACATGGTCGCCGACGCGGATCGTGTGCGGGCTCTCGAAGCGTGCGTGCCCGCGGTACAGCGTGGCGCCGTCCATGCCCTGAATCCACGACTCGACACCGTCGCGGTCACCGGACACGATTTTGTCCTTGCGCGCCTTGACCTTCGCCATGTCGACGGTGATCTCGCCGGTGCCGATGCCGAACTCGGCGCCTCGCCGGGCCACGTGCGCGCTGTGCGCGCTGGCCACCAGGGTCTTGGTCGGGATGCAGCCGTAGTTGACACAGGTTCCGCCGACCAGCTTGCGCTCGATGACGGCTACCTTCTGGCCCGCGTCGGTGAGCCGGCCCGCCAGGGGTGGCCCGGCCTGGCCTGCGCCGACGATGATCGCATCGAAGTTGTGAGTCACCCGCTATCCCCACCCGCGCACGAGGTAGGCCGCGAGAAATCCGAGCACGATGGCGAGCGCGTCCTCAGCCAGGGCGACGGGCAAGTCCGTGCCGCCGTTGGCCTTGACGAGGCGCGACCGGACCTCCGCACCGGCGAGGGTGCCGAGGACCGCGCCGATGACGCCGGCGCCGAGGGCGCTGACCCAGTGGCCGTAGGCGAAGCCGATGACCGCGCCCGCCAGCCCGCCGGTCACCAGCCGCGCGCCGAACTGCGCGGGGACCTTGCGGCTCGGGGTACTTGGCAGCTGATCGGTGACCAGCTCACCGATGGCAAGCACCGTCAGGATCGCGACGGTGATCCAGCTGCCGACCCATGACAACGCGGTGTTGTCGAGGGCGATCCAGTCCAATGCGGCACCCCACGACACAGCAGCCAACGGCATCATCGCTCGAAGTCCCGCAACGAAGCCGATCATTAGCGCCAATATCAAGGCAGGGATGACCAACGGCACTTCGACCTCCGACATGTGAGAACGCTGCGCGGAACTTGCAGCAGAAACGTAGCATCCGCGTGCCCGACCGTCAGATGTTTCCACCCGGCTCGAACCGTCCGGTGAAACATCTTGTGGCAGAAAGGTCTACGCAGGCCTAGAACCGGCAGAATCGGATGTCGGACGCCAGGATGGCTTTGGCGCCGATCGCGGCCAACTCATCCATGATGTCGTTGACTCCCTTGCGCGGCACCAATGCCCGCACCGCCACCCAGGCCGGGTCGGCCAATGGGGCGATGGTGGGCGATTCCAATCCTGGCGTGATGCCGGTCGCCTGGTTCAGCACCGTCCGCGGGCAGTCGTAGTCGAGCATCAAGTACTGCTGCCCGAACACCACGCCCTGCACGCGCGCCGCGAGCTGTTCGCGGGCGGTGCTGCCGGTGCCACCGTTGCCCCAGTCGCCCCGCTCGGCCCCGCCGGTGCCTGCGTCGTCCCGCTCGATCAGCACCGCCTCCGAGTCGCACAGCGGTTCGCCGAATGCCACCAAGTTGTGCAGGCTCAGGGTGCGACCCGAGCCGACCACGTCGGCGATGGCGTCGGCCACCCCGAGCTGGATGGATATCTCCACCGCTCCGTCGAGCCGGATGACTGTTGCGTCGATTCCTTTGCCTGCCAAGTCTTTTCGCACTAGGTTGGGGTAGGCGGTCGCGATCCGCATCCCGCCGAGATCCGCGGTGCTCCATTCACGGCCCGCGGGCGCAGCATAGCGGAAACTGGAGGACCCGAATCCGAGTGCCAGCCGCTCTCGGATCGGCGCGTCCGACTCCTGCGCGAGGTCGCGTCCGGTGATGCCGAGATCGAGTTCACCCGAACCGACATAGATGGCGATGTCCTTGGGCCGCAGGAAGAAGAACTCGACGTTGTTGACCGGGTCGACGACCGTGAGGTCCTTCGGGTCGGTGCGGCGACGGTAGCCAGCCTCCGACAGGATCTCTGCCGCGGACTCGCTCAGCGCGCCTTTGTTGGGCACGGCAACGCGCAATGGTGGCACGGTCATGTCACAGCTTCCGGTACACGTCGTCGAGGGTGAGGCCCCGCGAGATCATCAGCACCTGCGCCCAATAGAACAGCTGGCTGATCTCCTCGGCGAGGGCCTCGTCGGACTCGTGTTCGGCGGCGAGCCAGACTTCACCTGCCTCTTCCAGGAGCTTCTTGCCGAGGGTGTGCACGCCGGAGTCCAGTGCGGCGACTGTGCCGCTACCTGCGGGCCGGGTGCACGCGCGTTCGCCGAGTTCGGCGAACAACTCCTCGAAGGTCTTCACGGGCTGCGATTGTTCCACGCGGCCCTCCCCCGCGCGAACGTGATTGCCCACGACATTTCCCGGGTCGCTTCGCTCCTGCCCTCCGGCGCGGGTCTCCGTCTCCTTAGGCCGAGGCCTTGTTCTGTTCGGCGTGCTTGAGGATCTCGCCGTGCATGTCCTCCAGGGAAACACCCTTGGTCTCCATGACCCACTTCCAGACGAACAGGCCTGACGCCACGGCGCACATGGCGTAGAAGCCGTACGCCAGGCCGAGGTGTTCGCGGAGTTCGGGGAACGTGACGGTGATCAACCAGTTGGCCACCCACTGACCGGCCGCGGCCAGGCCCAGCGCCGCGGCCCGGATGCGATTGGGGAACATCTCGCCGAGCAGCACCCAAACCACAGGCCCCCACGACATGCCGAACGCGACGACGAACAGGTTCGCGGCGATCAGCGCGACGTATCCCGACACGCCTGGCAGGCTGGGTTCCAACTCGCCCGCGTCGTTCTGGATCAAGGTCGCGTTGGCGAAGATAACCGCCATCGTGGCCAGCGTGACGGCCATACCCGCCGATCCGATGAGCAGCAGCGGTTTACGGCCGATCTTGTCGATCAGGGCGATCGCGATGAGCGTCGTCGCCACGTTGACCACTGAGGTGATCACCGTGAACTTCGCCGAATCGTCAGCGCTGTATCCGACCGCCTGCCAGAGCACGTTCGAGTAGTAGAAGATCACGTTGATACCCACGAACTGCTGAAACACCGACAGCCCGAGGCCGACCCACACGATGCCGTAGATACCGCCGGTGGGCTTGCGCATGTCCTTCCACGACGGCTTGTCTTCGCGCTCCAGGGTTTCGCGGATCCGGTCGATCGTGATCTCGAGGTTCTTCTCACCGAGCAGCATGTTCAGCACCCGCCGGGCTTCTGGAATCTTGTGGCTGGCAACGAGATAGCGCGGCGACTCCGGGATCGTGAAGGCCAGGGTGCCGTAGAGGATAGCGGGCACGGCCATCACCAGGAACATCCAGCGCCACGCGTCCATCCCGAACCACAGCGGCTCGTTCGGCCCGCCCGCAATCCACTGCAGCACCCAGTTGACGGCGAACGACAGGAAGATGCCGGACACGATCGCCAGCTGCTGCAACGAGCCGAGCCTGCCACGAATACGTGGCGGCGACGTCTCGGCGATGTAGGCGGGCGCGATCACCGAGGCGACGCCGACACCGACACCGCCGACGATGCGGAAGATCACCAAAGTGACGACTTCGGGCGCCACGGCAGTGCCGATCGCGCTGATGAAGAAGAGCACAGCCGCGATCTTCATCACCGAGATCCGGCCGATCTTGTCGGCGATCCGACCGGCGGTCATGGCGCCAACCGCGGCACCCAGCAGTGCAGATGCGACGGCGAAGCCGAGTTGGGCGTTGCCGATCGCGAATTCCTCCTGGATGGAGGCCACCGCGCCGTTGATGACGGCGCTGTCATAGCCGAACAGCAGACCGCCGAGGGCAGCTACCGACGCGATTCTGATTGCCGTGCCACCGGAGGAGAAGTCCTCGTCGGTGATGGCCGATGGCGTGGAGTCATCGATGGGGCCCTGGCCTGCCATGGGGCGTCCTTCCGCAGCGTTGCGAGAATTACCTCCCCACGATTGCACAGTCGGGCCACCGATCTGGGCGGTATCGATGGGACAATTGTGACGATTAGACGCCGGCGTCGGACTCCAGAGCGTTGTACACGTCGCGCAATGTGTCGACTGTCAATTCGCTGAGCGAACCGATCCGACGACGACGCGCACTGGCGGGCACCGGCACGTCGTTGGGCACCACCAGCAGCGGGCATCCTGCACCTTCGGCAGACGCCGCGCCGGTCACCGAGTCCTCGACGGCAAGACACTCCCCCGGCGCGAACCCGAGTAGCGCTGCAGCACGGCGATAGGGGTCGGGTGCCGGTTTGGCGTGCTTAACTTCATCACCGCACACGCTGACTGAAAAGTATTGGCGGCCAATGCTGTTGAGAGCGCGTTCCGTCAGGACGCGGCGAGTGTTGGTCACCAGCGCCATCGGAACGTCCGCGGCCAGTAGTGCGTCGAGCATCTCCTTGGCTCCCGCACACCACGGCAACCCCATATCGAACAGGTCGCCGGTGTAGTCGTGAAGCCAGTCAGCTGACTGCGCCATCGCCGCCGGGTCTGGATCAAGGCCGATGTCGTCGTAGACCATCCAGATCACCGAACCTGCTGACCCTCCGACGGTGGCCGCCCTGACTTCAGGGGTCAGGACTCCGCCAAGGCGCTCGTAGAGCGCGTGCATCGCGATATCCCAGAGCTTTTCGGAGTCCACCAAGGTGCCGTCCATGTCCCAGAGGACCGCTTTCATGCCGATGATTGTGTCAGACCGCTTTCGCGACCTGCGCCCACGCGCGTCGTCGTGACGGGCTCCACGCACAGAAGAGCTGTAGTTCAATCCTCCGGGTTGTAGCCGAGGTTGGGGCCGAGCCAGCGCTCGGCTTCGGCCAGGGTCCAGCCCTTGCGTTTCGCGTAGTCGGCGACCTGGTCCTGAGCCATCCGGCCGACGACGAAGTACTGCGACTGCGGGTGCGAGAAGTACCAGCCGCTGACGGCAGCACCGGGCCACATCGCCATCGACTCGGTCAACTCGATGCCGGTGCGCTCCTTGACGTCCATCAACTCCCAGAGCGTCGCCTTCTCGGTGTGCTCCGGGCAGGCCGGGTAGCCCGGCGCCGGGCGGATTCCCACGTACTTCTCCCCGATGAGGGCCTCGTTGTCCAGCTGCTCGTCGGGCTGGAATCCCCAGAACTCCGTGCGGACCCGTTGGTGCATCCGTTCGGCGAACGCCTCTGCCAGCCGGTCGGCGAGCGACTCCAGCAGAATCGCGTTGTAGTCGTCGTTGGCCGCCTTGAACTCGACGATCTTTTCTCCGCTGCCGAGCCCCGTGGTGACGGCGAAAGCGCCGACGTAGTCCCGGAGACCCGTTTCTTTGGGGGCGACGAAGTCGCCGAGGCTCCGGTTCGGGATGCCGGCCCGGTGCTCTCCCTGCTGGCGCAGGTTGTGCAACCTGGTCTGCACCTCGGTACGGGTCTCGTCGGTGTAGACCTCGATGTCGTCGCCGTCAGGGCTGGCGTTGGCCGGGAAAAAGCCGATCACCCCGTTGGCAGTCAGCCACTTCTCCTTGATCAGGGTGTCGAGCATCTCCTGGGCGTCGTCGTACAGCTTTCGGGCAGTCTCGCCAGAGACCGGATTGTTGAGGATGTCGGGGAAGCGGCCCTTCATCTCCCAGGCGTTGAAGAACGGCTGCCAGTCGATGTACTCGCGCAACTCGGCCAAGTCGTAGTCAAGAAATTCTCGTACTCCCGTCCCTTGCGCGGGCACCGGCGGCGTGTAGCCGTCCCACTGGATCGGCGTCCGGTTCGCACGCGCCTTCTCCAGCGTCAGCATCGGCCGTTCGCTCTTCTGGGCGTGCCGTTCGCGAAGGGATGCGTAATCCTTCTCGATGCCCTCCAGCAGCGCTGGGCGCTGCTTGTCGTCGAGAAGCGCAGCAGCGACCGGCACCGAGCGGGAAGCGTCCTTGACCCAGACCACCGGACCGCTCCGGCGCGGCGACACCTTCACCGCCGTGTGGGCGCGCGAGGTGGTGGCGCCACCGATCAGCAGCGGGATCTCCAGCCCCTGACGCTCCATCTCGACGGCGAAGTTGACCATCTCGTCCAGCGATGGGGTGATCAGACCGGACAGTCCGATGATGTCGGCGTCGTGCTCCTTCGCCGCGTCCAGGATCTTCTGGGCAGGCACCATCACACCGAGGTCGATCACCTCAAAGTTGTTGCACTGCAGGACGACCCCGACGATGTTCTTGCCGATGTCGTGGACGTCGCCCTTGACCGTCGCCATGATGATCGTGCCGTTGGTCTCCTTGTTTGCCGCTCGACCATCCCCCGTCGCTGCGCTCGACCCGGTGTCGGACTGCGCCTTCTCCGCCTCGATGTAGGGCAGCAGGTACGCAACCGCCTTCTTCATCACCCGCGCCGACTTCACGACCTGAGGCAGGAACATCTTGCCCGAACCGAAGAGGTCACCGACCACGTTCATGCCGTCCATCAGCGGGCCCTCGATCACCTCGATCGGGCGACCGCCCGCGGCCTCGATCTCGGCCCGCAATTCCTCGGTGTCGGCATCGACGTTGGCGTCGATGCCCTTGACCAGGGCGTGCGTGATCCGCTCGCGGATCGGGAGGCTGCGCCACTCGGCCGCCGCTCGATCGCCGGCCCTGTCCTCCGTGCTGTTGAACCGCTCCGCGACCTCCAGCAGCCTTTCCGCCGCGTCCTCGCGACGGTTCAGCACGACGTCGGTGATCCGGTCCCGCAGCTCGGGGTCGATCGAGTCGTAGGGCACCAGCGCACCGGCGTTGACGATGCCCATGTCCAGGCCGGCCTTGATGGCGTGGAACAGGAACACCGCGTGGATCGCCTCGCGGACGGGGTTGTTGCCCCGGAACGAGAACGACACATTGGAGATGCCGCCGGAGATGTGGACCCCGGGCAGGTTCTCCTTGATCCAGGCGCAGGCCTCGATGAAGTCGATCCCGTAGCTTGCGTGCTCCTCGATACCTGTCGCCAGCGCAAAGCAGTTCGGGTCGAAGATGATGTCCTCGGCCGGAAAGCCGACCTCTTCGGTCAGGATCCGGTAGGCCCGCCCGCAGATCTGGATGCGGCGCTCCAGGTTGTCGGCCTGGCCCTGCTCGTCAAAGGCCATCACGACAACGGCGGCGCCGTACTTGCGGCACAGCCGTGCCTCGCGGATGAACTTCTCCTCGCCCTCCTTCATGGAGATCGAGTGGACGATCGGCTTGCCCTGCACGTTCTTCAGGCCCGCCTCGATGACCTCCCACTTCGAGGAGTCGATCATCACCGGGACGCGGCTGATGTCCGGCTCGGCCGCGATCAGCTTGGTGAACCGGTCCATCGCGGCGAC